>NZ_JADZAJ010000017.1 GCF_020852615.1 Nitrosomonas sp.
CAGCCGAGCTGATTGTGTCACGCGCTGATGCGGGTAGAACGAATATGGGGCTGACGCATTGGGCCGCTGCGCCACAGGGAAAAATTATCAAATCGGATGTTTCCATCGCCAAGAATTATCTGAATGTACAAGAGACGGAGTATCTGGAGCGCATTGTGTCGATTTATCTGGATTTTGCTGAACTCCAGGCGATGCGCAAAATCCCCATGTCCATGCAGGATTGGGCCAAGCGACTGGATGGGTTCCTGGAGTTCAATGGCAATGAGATATTGATGGGGCCGGGTAAGGTATCGCAGGAGCAGGTAAAGCTGCACGCCGAAAGCGAATTCGAGCAATACCGTATCGTGCAGGACAGGTTATTTCAAAGCGATTTTGATCGTTTGATATTGCAATTAGAAAAAAACAAAGAGGACGGTGACAAATGAGCGCCCGCGTACAGAACCATGTTACGGGCCGCTTGTCGCTACGCGCGCCGCAGGCGGAATCCCTTGCCAGATTGAAGCAAGCGCTGGATGCCGCGCCGGAAATGCTCGGCCATGAACGTGATATTGCTGCCATTCTTGCCACGCTGAAGGCCGAGTTTCCGACGCTTGCGGATTTCGAGCGCGAATTCCCCTCGCTGTGCTTCGCGCTGGCCACGGGCGTGGGCAAGACGCGGCTGATGGGCGCATTTATCGCCTACCTGCATTTGGCGCACGGGATCAACAATTTCTTCGTGCTCGCTCCCAATCTGACGATTTACAACAAGCTGATTGCGGACTTCACGCGCAACACACCGAAGTATGTGTTCAAAGGCATCGCCGAGTTTGCCCAGCAATCGCCACTGATCATCACGGGCGACAACTACGACCAAACCGGTGCAGCGGTGGACAATCAGTCGATGGGCTTTGCGCACGATGTGCGCATCAACATCTTCAACATCTCCAAGATCAATTCCGAGGTGCGCGGTGGCAGGGAGCCACGCATCAAGCGGATGCGTGAGGTGCTGGGCGACAGCTACTTCAACCATCTGGCGAATTTGCCCGATCTGGTGTTGCTGATGGATGAATCGCACCGCTATCGCGCCCAGGCCGGCATGCGGGCGATCAATGAATTACAGCCTTTGTTCGGGCTGGAGCTGACGGCTACACCGTTCGTAGAAGCAAACCCAAAGCCGATCCCGTTCAAGAATGTCGTTGTGGACTACCCGTTGGCGCGGGCGATGGAAGACGGTTTTGTCAAGGAGCCTGCCGTTGTCACCCAGCGTAATTTTGATGCGAAGGCACATACGCCGGAGGAAATCGAGAAGATCAAGCTGGAAGATGGTGTGCGCCTGCACGAAACCACCAAGGTAGAGCTGCTGACCTACGCTCGTGAAAATGGTTTGCAGGCGGTCAAGCCTTTCATGCTGGTGATTGCGCGCGATACAACTCATGCCGGGCAATTGCTGACGTTGCTGGAGTCTGATGCTTTTTTTGATGGCCGCTATGCGGGCAAGGTGATTCAGGTCGATTCCAGCCAAACAGGCGCTCAAGAGGAAGCAATGATCTCACGCCTGCTGGCAGTGGAGAGTGTGGATGAGCCGACCGAGATCGTGATTCACGTCAACATGCTTAAGGAAGGTTGGGATGTGACCAATCTCTATACCATTGTGCCGCTGCGAGCGGCCAATGCGCGCACGCTGATCGAGCAGAGCATCGGTCGCGGCCTGCGCCTGCCTTATGGCAAACGCACTGGTGTGGCGGCGGTGGATCGGCTGAACATCGTCGCTCATGACAAGTTTCAGGAAATCATCGACGAAGCCAATCGTGGCGATTCGCCGATCCGGCTGAAGCAGGTGATCCTCGAAGCACCGGGTGCCGATGACAAGAAGGTCAGCGTGCGGGTTGAGTCCGGGGCGGCGGCGCGCCTTGGGCTTGTGGACACCCCGGCGGTCGATCCTGCCTCGGCAGCGGCCCGTGGCGGCGGTGAATTTGCCCCTGCGCCAGCGCCGATCTTCACGACCGAGGCTGAAAAGCAGGCGGCGCGTGTGGTGATGGATGTCATTGGCAAATATGAGGTCAGGCACGATTTGGTACCGACCAGCAGTGCATTGCTCAAGCCGGAGGTGCGATCGGTACTTCTGGCGGAGGTGGCGGAGCTTTTGCGCCCGATGCGGGGCAGTTTGCTGGCGGGCGTGGACGGTGGAGCACCGGCGATTGATCTGTCTTCCGTGGTGGACAAGACCACCGAAATCGTGGTGCAACAAACCATCGATATCCCGCGCATCGCCGTGGTGCCGACTGGCGAGGTCACGACCGGCTTCCACGCCTTCAAGCTGGATGTGAGCCAGCTCCATCTCCAGCCCGGTGAGCGCGAAATCGTCGGTCAAATGCTGCGCACCAACGAGCAGTTTACGCTGGCGGCAGAGATCGGCCTGAAGGAGCAGCGCCCGGAAGACTATATCGTTCATGCGCTGGTGGATTTCGACGATATCGACTACTTTACCCATGCCGATTTGCTCTACGATTTGGCGGATCAAATGGTGAGGCACCTGCAAAGCTACCTGACGGCGGATGAGGCAATTAGTGTGCTGGATCGAGATCGCCGGCTGATCGCGCGGGAAATTCACGCACAAATGATGGCGCACTTCTGGGAGAAAGCGGCAGATTACGAAGTACAGGTCAGCCGTGGTTTTACCGAACTCAAGCCCTGCAACTATACGGCGATTGCCGGACAGACCGCGCACCATTTCCGCGAAACCGTTACCGAAACCAGCCGCATCAAGACGATGCTGTTTGGCGGCTTTGCACGTTGCCTGTATCCGCTGCAGAAGTTCGATTCAGACACCGAGCGGCGCTTCGCCATTATTCTGGAGCGTGACGCTCTTAAGTGGATTAAACCGGCGAAGGGGCAGTTCCAGATCTATTACAAACTGGGCACCGAACAACCCGAATATATTCCCGATTTCGTTGCTGAAACCGATTCAGCAATCTTGATGGTCGAAACCAAAGCGCGTACCGACATGGAAACTCAGGAGGTTAAAATCAAGGCGAATGCGGCAGTCCGCTGGTGCCAACAAGCATCTGATTATGCAAAAACGATTGGCAATAAGCCTTGGAAATATCTGCTGGTACCCCATGATGAGATCAGTGAGTCGCGGCGGTTCATCGATTTTCTGCGGTTCGAGGTAAAGGATTGATGATGCTTTTTCTGTGAACAGAATGAATGAAGGCGCTGGCTTCAGAATCAGCCCGGATCTGATTGTCTGGCCTGTGGACAGAAAAAGCCTTAGTCAGCCAGGGAATTGTGTGATGAATAGGTCACTGCACCTGACGGTTGGGGGCAGGCACTTTCCGTTACATGGGCGATTTCTATTTTGTTATGCCCCATCAGGTGAAAAACGGTTTCGCCGTGTATCAGCAGGTAATCAGAAATGATGCGGCGGTGACAGCGCCACCAGACTGCTTCGGAACACATGATTGCACATCTGCGTTTTCGTCCCAGTGTGATCAGTTTTTCAAAGCCCTCGTGAAAAATATCACTCAGTGCGTAATCAGCAAAATTGTGGAAGCTCTGATTTTCCCAGAAATCGTTTACATCGGGAGCGATAGTTTTGGATTTGCCGCGCAGACCGCCCAGCTGCGGGAGGGGCTCGTAATCAATCCGGAATGGCGCCAGGCTGCCGGGGAGTGTTTCCCGGTTGTACTGCGGATTGGTGCGTGATCGTGGCACAGTGCGTACGTCAACGATCAGTTCCACTTCAGCTGCACGCAGCAGTGCAACGAATTCTTCCAGCGTGCGGGTGGAGTGTCCAATGGTGTAAAAAGGCAGATTCATTTCTTGGGTCGTATAGCAGCACCGTTATTGTGTGATTGGTGTCAGGGAGTGTCAGGCCAGAGCACCATCATCAGACCCGGCCTGCCGCCAGGCTTCGTAGATGATAACTGCAGCTGCGTTAGAGAGGTTCAGGCTGCGGGAGGCGGGGCGCATGGGGATGCGGATACGGCGATCCTGCGGAAAACTTTCCAGCACGTCAACGGGTAATCCGCGGCTTTCAGAGCCGAACAGGAATACGTCATTGCTGGTGTAGTTTGCCTGAGTGTGGTGCTGGATTGCCCGGGTGGTGACCGCAAATATTCGTCGTTCTGCCATAAGTTTCAGGCAGGATGCCAGGTCTTCATGCACAGTGAGACTGGCCCATTCGTGATAATCCAGCCCGGCACGGCGCAGTTGCCGATCACTCAGACTGAATCCCAGTGGTTTGATCAGGTGCAGCTGTGCGCCGGTATTGGCGCAGAGGCGAATAATGTTGCCAGTGTTGGGCGGAATTTCGGGCTGGTGGAGAATGACCTGGAACATATAGATTGGTTAAGTGATTTTTCCGGCTGTCTGGTTCTTTGGCAAATTTTCTGGCAAATCTGTTTTTGTGCCGGAGAATGGTTTACCCGGAAACGCGCGGGCAACTGCCCAGGCATAGACTTCAGCTGCTCCCTGGCGGCGTATCACCCCGGCGAGCTCATTTAAGGTGGAGCCGCTGGTCATGACATCATCCACGATTGCTACCCGTTTTCCGGAAAAATCACGCCCGCAGCTGAAAGCATTGCGTACGTTTTGCAGCCGTTTTTTAAGCGGCAGCTCGGTTTGTGACGGTGTGCGGCGCGTGCGGATACAGGCGGCGGGCAGCAATCGGCAGCCGGTCTGTTTGCTCAGGTATCGGCTGATTTCAAGCGCCTGGTTGAACCCTCTTTCTCGCAGCCTGTCCGGATGGAGTGGTACCGGAATAATGTAATCGGGCAGAGAATCTCCCTGGAGCCGGGTAAGCAGCAGATTGGCCAGTACTGGTGCCAGTGGCAGATCAGCGCGGTATTTCAATGCCTGCACCAGCGCATCCACCGGGAAGGTATAGCGCAAAGCGGCTCTGATATGATTCCAGGCGGGGGGATTGCGCAGACAGGTTCCGCAAATCTCGGACGAAGGCGTGGGTAACAGGCAGGAGGGGCAATGCGCTGGCGGCAACCCGGGCAGATCCTGCAGGCAGGCATGACAGATAGCCTGATGACCGGGTGCAAGACACAATACACAGTATTTATGATTGAACAGCTGCGTGAAATTTAATCGACTGTTCAGAATTACAGAAGGAAAAATTGACAACTTTAGAGTTATCCGTGATGATCGCCTGCTGTTCATTATAGCTTGGAGCAGGCTTTTGCCGAGGAGGATCATGGAACACGAAACCGGTTTAACTTCTGAAACACATTGCGGGTGTGCGCATAACAGCACGGATTTGGCAGTACAACAGGGAGTATTGCAGCAGGAAGCATCGCCACGCTGGTCGGTTGCGGCGATTGAGTCGCTGCTGGGACTGCCGTTTAATGACCTGATTTTTCGGGCACAGACAGTACATCGCCAGTATCACGATGCCAATGCCGTGCAACTGTCCACGCTGATTTCCGTGAAGACCGGCGGATGTTCCGAGGATTGTGCCTATTGTCCGCAGGCGGCGCGTTACCATACCGGGGTGGAGAATCAGACCATCCTGTCGCGCGAGGAGGTGGTGGCTGCCGCGACTAAGGCTAAAGAGAGCGGGGCAACCCGTTTCTGCATGGGGGCGGCGTGGCGCGGACCCAAACAGCGTGATATTGAATACATGACTGAAATCATCAGTGCCGTCAAGGGACTGGGGATGGAAACCTGTGCCACGCTGGGAATTCTGAAACCCGGCCAGGCAGCTCAACTCAGACAGGCCGGGCTGGATTACTACAACCACAATCTTGATACGTCTCCCGAGTTTTACGGTGAAATCATCACCACGCGCGAATATCAGGACCGGCTGGATACGCTGGAAGAAGTGCGCGGTGCCAATATCAATGTCTGCTGTGGTGGCATCGTCGGGATGGGTGAATCGCGTACTGCCCGTGCCGGGCTGATCGCACAGCTGGCCAACCTGGATCCTTATCCTGATTCAGTCCCGATCAATTATCTGGTTCAGGTGGAAGGCACGCCTTTGTACGGGACGCCTGAGCTCGATCCACTCGAGTTTGTCCGTACCATCGCGGCAGCACGTATTACCATGCCAACAGCAAAAGTCAGGCTATCTGCCGGCCGCCGCCAGATGCCGGAAGCGATTCAGGCATTGTGTTTTCTGGCTGGAGCAAATTCCATTTTTTATGGCGATAAACTGCTGACGACCGGTAATCCGGATACGGAACAGGATATGGCTTTGCTTGAAAAACTGGGATTGCACGCACTTCAGCCATAATGCTGCCGGATTTAACCGAGGCACTGCAGCAACGTAAACAGGCGGGGCTGTACCGTTTACGTCCGGTGCTGGAAGGGCCGCAATCGCCGCATGTCACTATTGAGGGCAGGGATTTTCTGGCATTCTGCAGTAATGATTACCTGGGGCTGGCCAATCACCCGGCACTGATTGCAGCTGTTGCAGAAGGGGCACAGCGCTATGGTGTCGGTTCCGGCGCTTCTCATCTGATCAGCGGCCATTCCCGTGCGCACCACGAGCTGGAGGAGGCGCTGGCGGCATTTGTCGGATTGCCGCGTGCTTTACTGTTTTCCACCGGCTATATGGCCAATATGGCAGTGGTGACAGCACTGGCAGGACGCGAAGATGCAATTTTTGCTGACCGTCTCAACCATGCCTCGCTCAACGATGCCGCCCTGCTGACGCGAGCCCGTTTCATCCGCTATCCGCATCTCGATCTCGATGTGCTGGCACGGCAGCTGGAGGCAACCACTGCCCGGTACCGGCTGGTGATTACCGATGCTGTATTCAGTATGGATGGTGATACAGCACCGGTTGCCGAATTACTGGCATTGTGCCGGCGCTTTGATGCCTGGCTGCTGGTGGATGATGCGCATGGATTTGGTGTGCTGGGTGAACAGGGCAGGGGCTGTTTGTATTATCCGCAGCAGGTGGAACGGGATGTGCCCAACCTGATTTATATGGCGACCCTGGGCAAGGCGGCCGGCGTGTCCGGTGCATTTGTGGCGGCACAGGCGCCCGTGATTGAAACACTTATCCAGCATGGCCGCACCTATGGCTACACTACAGCGGCGCCACCTTTACTGGCACACACCCTGCTGACCAGTTTACAGCTGATCCGCCAGGATGTCTGGCGCCGGGAACGGCTTGTCCGGCTGATAGCGTTGTTGCGGCAAAAGCTGCAAACCCTTCCCTGGCCGTTACTGCCATCCGAAACACCGATCCAGCCGTTACTGGCGGGGGAGAATCAGGAAGCTGTCCGGCTCGACAGGGCGTTGTGCGAGAGAGGTATCCGGGTGCCGGCGATCCGCCCTCCAACTGTGCCGCAGGGGATGGCGCGATTGCGCATCAGTCTGTCTGCCGCGCATACCGAAGCGGATGTGGAACAGCTGAGTGTGGCCCTGCATGAGCTGGCCGGGTGCTGATATGGCGGGAGTCCATATCAAAACCGTCGGAAATGGTCCTGATTGGGTGATGTTGCATGGCTGGGCCATGCACAGTGGCGTGTGGGACAGCGTTGTGGAGCTGCTGTCGCAGCGTTTTCGTCTTCACTTGGTTGATTTGCCGGGGCATGGTGCCAGCCGTGATTGTGCCTTGGGTACACTGGAGCAGATGACAGAAATGATCGCTGCCCGGCTGCCTGATCGTTATAGCGTATGCGGCTGGTCGCTTGGCGGGCAGGTGGCAATTCGACTGGCATTGCGGGTGCCTGAGCGTGTACAGCAACTGGTGCTGGTGGCCAGCACGCCCTGTTTTGTCAAACGGGCAGACTGGCCGTGGGGCATGGATGCTGCCACGCTGACTTTATTTATGGAGAATCTGGCGCGTGATTATGCTCAGACACTTAACCGGTTTCTGACATTACAGGTCAGCGGCAGCGAGGATCAAACCCGGGTGCTGGCACAGTTGCGCAAGCGTGTTTTGTGCGATCAGTCACCGGATCCGATCACCCTCCAGGCTGGACTGAAGATTCTGCAAACCAGTGATCTGAGAGCGGAATTGAGCCAGATAGAGCAGCCCGTGCTGCTGATTCACGGCCGGAATGATGTGATTACCCCGGTTGGTGCGGCAGACTGGATGCAGCAGCATTTGTCGCGGGCGCGGTTGACCCTGTTTCCTCATTGCGGCCATGCGCCGTTTCTTTCTTTTCCTGAACAATTTGTGAGCTGTTTCGATGCATTATGACCATGTACTTGACAAGCGTATGCTGCGCCGATCGTTCGAGCGGGCGGCGGCCGGTTACGATCAGTCCGCCGTGTTGCAGCGGGAGATAGGTGATCGCATGCTGTCCCGCCTGGAATACATCAAATATGTTCCCGCCAGGATACTTGATGCGGGTAGCGGAACCGGTTACGGCACGCGCAGGCTGAGCGAACGCTATCCCGCGGCAGAGATCATACCGATGGATATTGCATTGACCATGCATACCTGTGCGCGTACCGCCATTTCCGGGCAAGTAGCCGGCTGGCAGCGCTGGCTGCCGTTCAAACGACATCAGCCCGGGCGCTATATTTGTGCTGATATTGAGCAGCTGCCGCTGTGTGAAGGCAGCATCGGGATGATCTGGTCCAATCTGGCGATCCAGTGGTGCAACGATCTCAGACAAACTTTTACAGAAGCGCACCGTGTGCTGGAGAATGGCGGGCTGCTGATGTTCAGTACATTCGGGCCGGATACGCTGAAAGAGCTGCGGCAGGCGTTCAGATCAGCAGATCCGTTCAGTCATGTCAACCGTTTCACGGATATGCATGATATTGGTGATGTGCTGGTGAGTTGCGGTTTTTCGCTGCCGGTGATGGATATGGAATACATCACGCTGACTTACGAGGATGTCAGGAGTGTGATGCTGGATCTCAAGGCGATCGGTGCGCGTAATGTGACACAGGGGCGCCGGCGCGGATTGACCGGTAAGGCGGCATGGCAACAGGTGATCGATCAGTATGAAATGCTGCGTCAGGATGGCAGGTTACCGGCCACTTACGAAGTGGTTTACGGCCACGCCTGGAAACCCGAATCACGCCAGACCCGGTTAAAACCGGAAACGCGGCGCAAGCTGGGGCTGGAGCCGTAACCGTGACAATACTGATCCTGATGTAATGGCAATCGGTTTTTTTGTTACGGGTACGGATACCGGGATCGGTAAAACTGTGGTGAGTTGTGCGCTGCTGCACGCTTTTGCAGCGCAGGGCCATACGGTGATCGGAATGAAGCCGGTGGCAGCCGGCCGTGAAAACGGTGTCTGGCAGGATGTGGAAAATCTGAAAGCTGCCAGCAATATCAGCATGCCGCAATCGCTCATCAATCCCTACGCTTTCGTGGAACCGGTAGCGCCGCATATTGCTGCTCAACAGACAGGTATTACGATTGATCCGGAAGTGATCCGGCAAGCTTGTGAGCAGCTGCAGGCGGCTGCAGAAGTCACGATCGTTGAGGGTGTGGGTGGATTCAGGGTACCGCTATCATTGGCAGGCATCCCGGACTGCCGCTACGATACCGGCGATCTCGCCAGCGTGCTGGGGCTGCCGGTAATTCTGGCAGTGGGGATGCGGCTGGGCTGCCTCAATCATGCGTTACTGACAGCTCGTGCGATTGAGTCAACAGGGCTGAAGCTGGCAGGCTGGGTGGCAAATGTCATCGACCCGGCCATGCTGCAGCTGGAGATCAACCTGCAAACGCTGGCTGAATGGCTGGACTGTCCGTTACTGGGTGTATTACCGTTTCAGGAGCAGCTGGATGTACGACAGCTGGCCGGGCTGATCGATCTGTCCCGCCTGGGATGAGGCCGGAACAGAATCGGAACAGCATGGTATTTTGTTACAGCATCAGCTTGAATTTTTCGGCAGCCTTGACAAGTTCGGTCAGAATGCCGGGTTCCCAGGCTGAATGGCCGGCATCGCTGACGACGATATAGTCTGCCTGCGGCCAGGCCAGATGCAGATCATGTGCGCTGGCGATCGGACAGACGGCATCATAACGCCCCTGTACGATAACCGCCGGCAGGTGCTGGATTTTATGTATGTTCTCAAGCAGGCTGTTTTCCGGCAGGAAAATATTGTGCCGGAAATAATGGGCTTCCATTCTCGCCAGCCCCAGTGCAACCGTATCACTGGTGAAATAATTCACTGTGTCAGGATTGGGCAGCAGCGTTGAGCAGCTTCCTTCATAACGCCCCCATGCTTTTGCAGCGGGCATGTGAACAGCAGGATCGGGATCCATCAGCAGGCGATAGTAAGAGGAAAGAATATCGCACTGTTCGATAGGAGAAAGAGGTGCGACAAATTCACGCCAGACTTCGGGGAAGAGGTTGCGCAGACCATACAGAAACCAGTTGATTTCACCGGGCCGGCAAAGAAAAATACCGCGCAGAATGAAGCCCAGGCAACGATCAGGGTGTGCCTCGCCATAGGCAAGTGCCAGCGTACTGCCCCACGATCCTCCAAAAACCAGCCATTGTTCAATACCGAGATGTTGCCGCAGGGTTTCAATATCCCCGATCAGCAGCGGTGTGGTGTTGTCTTTAACTTCGCCCAGCGGGGTGGAACGTCCGGCACCGCGCTGGTCAAAAATAATAATCCGGTAACGGGCGGGGTCAAAAAACCGGCGATGAGCAGGTGTGGCGCCCGCACCGGGTCCGCCGTGCAGAAACAGAACGGGAATACCGTTACGGTTACCCGATTGCTCCCAGTACATGGTGTGCGTGTTATCCAGCGGAAGCATGCCGTGATCATAAGGTTCGACAGGAGGAAAAAGGCCGGTATGTGTCATGGTGATTGATGTGTTGTGGTTATAGGGAGAACATCCACTGCTGTGCTTTTTTAGTGGCATTTTAGCACTATGGCATGTCAGGGTTGTGTTTGGGAATTTCCGCAGGGATCCGTGCAGGAGTGCCTTTGTCGGGAAGCGAAAATATCTCGTGTAAATTGGAGATACTGTATAGTCGCGCGGGTGCGAAACTGAGCAGGAGCGGAGGCATTGGCATTGATACTGGTAGAAAACGGAGTGGCGTGCATTGTCTGTAAATGAGATGGTTCCACAGGATCCTCAACCATCGAGACTGGGTCTGGTTTTGACTGGTGGCGGTGCACGGGCTGCTTATCAGATCGGAGTGCTGCGGGCGATTGCTGAAATGCTGCCCCCGCATGCGCGCAGCCCCTTTCCTGTGATTTGCGGCACTTCTGCCGGAGCTATCAATGCAGCCGGCCTGGCCATGGCGGCGACGCATTTTTCCACAGGCGTCAAGCGACTGGAAGCGGTATGGGGCAATCTGCATACCGGCCAGATCTACCGCTCTGATCTGGTCGGAGTGCTGCATAACACACTGCGCTATCTTGGCTCGATCGTGTCAAGCAAAATGGCGGATAAACCGGTTTCGCTGCTGGATAACACGCCACTTCGGCAGTTACTGGCCTGTCACCTGCCTTTCAGGGGGATACGCAGAAGCATTCACGCAGGCACATTGCACGCGCTCGGAATAACAGCCTGGGGATATGCTTCCGGGCAGTCGGTTACTTTCTACCAGGCCAATCCCAGTGTTACCCCCTGGAAACGGGCACAACGCATTGGCGTTCCGGCACGTATTGGCATCCAGCATCTGGTGGCGTCGGCTTCGATTCCATTCATTTTTCCGGCAATCCGGATTAACCGGGAGTATTTTGGCGATGGCTCCATGCGGCAGCTGACGCCGCTCAGTTCCGCATTGCATCTGGGGGCAGACCGTTTGCTGGTGATTGGTGTAAATGAGAAAAAAGAGACTGAATGCGAGCGTGTCAAGGTAACCGGTTATCCGCCACTGGCACAGATTGCCGGGCATGTGATGAGCAGCATTTTCGTTGACAGTCTGGATGTTGATATTGAACGTTTGCAACGTATCAACCAGACATTGAGCCTGATTCCGGACATGCAGACGGGAAATATTTCTTCATTGCGCACGGTTGCCAGCATGGTAATTACACCCAGCGAAAGAATTGATGAGCTGACACAGGCTTACGCCAGCAGTTTACCGCGTACGATCCGCTATTTTTTTCATGCTGCCGGGGCGATGGGACCGAAAGGTTCTGCCATGCTCAGTTATGTATTGTTTGAAGCACCTTTCTGCCAGGCACTGATCGATCTGGGCTACCGGGATACCTTACGGCGGCAGGATGAAGTGCTTGCATTCATTTCCGAGCGACAGGAGTAGAAGACATGGAGGTAACCGATCCGCAGTTCTGGGTTGCTGTTTTTCAGATTGTTGTCATTGATATTGCACTGGGCGCCGATAATGCCGTGGTGATAGCGCTGGCATGCCGGCATCTGCCGGAACACAAGCGTAATCAGGGAATATTCTGGGGAGCAGCAGGGGCGATCGGGATACGAATCCTGCTGGTCTTTTTTGCACTCAAGCTGTTGACCCTGCCTTATCTGAAAATTACCGGCGGTTTGTTGTTGCTGTGGATCGGCGTTAAACTGCTGCTGCCGGAGCCGGCCGGCCCGGCGGGTGAGGGTGAATCGATGGTGAAGGGGGGGGCGACAACTCTGCCGGGCGTGATCAAGACTATCATCATCGCCGATACGGTGATGAGTCTGGACAATGTGATGGGGATTGCCGGTGCGGCCAGAGATGATCTTATGCTGGTGATATTCGGTCTGCTGTTCAGTGTCCCTGTCATCGTCTGGGGCAGCAAGCTGGTGATGAAATGGATTGAACGTTTTCCCGTGATTATCGTCATCGGTGCCGGTTTTCTCGGCTGGGTTGCCGGTGGTTTGCTGACAGGTGATACTGTCAGCCGGGAGTGGGTTGATGCGCAGCCAGCCTATCTGCAGTGGCTGGTGCCGGCAGTCTGTTCGTTTGGGGTGATCGTTACCGGAAAATGGCTGACAGCCCGGATACAGAAAAAAGCGCGATTAACCGTGGATTTGCTGAAAAAAGAATGAGGCTGGCACCTGATAGCGTTTGTACACTGAGCGCGGTTTATGATGAAACACAGGTATGTATGTATAAGAGGGAGAGGGCGTTATGTTGAAAATAGTATTGCCGGTTGATGGTTCGGAAGCTTCCGGGCGGGCGGTTGAGGAATTTGTGAACAGGCTCGACTGGTATCGTGAAACACCGGAAATTCATTTGCTGAACGTACGTATGCCACTAACCGGCAATGTTTCCATGTTTGTCAACAAGGACGAGATCGGTGATTACTACCGCGAGGAAGGTCTCAGAAGTCTGCAGCAGGCGCGTGATTATCTGGAAAAAAAGGGGATTACCTACCGGCACCATATTGTTGCAGGTGAGATTGTGCCCATGATTCTGCAATTTGCTGAAGAAATACAGTGTGATCAGATTGTCATTGGCCCGCGCGGGCTGGGTGCAATCAAGGGTTTGCTGCTCGGTTCGGTTGCCAGCAAGCTGATTCAGCTTTCGACTGTTCCTGTGTTACTGCTCAAATAGCGGGAATCAGCTGTAATTCTCCATCTGTTACAGCAAAGGATTTGCGGTAAGTTGCCGTTAAGTCCGGGATGGAGGATTTTTAAACTTGAAATTAAAAGTATTGGGCTGTAGCGGTGGGATAGGGAGCAACTCCCATACTACTGCATTATTGCTGGATGACGATATTCTGATTGATGCCGGCTCCGGGGTGGGTACGCTTGCACTGGGTGATCTGCTGAAAATCGATCATGTCTTTGTCACACATTCTCACCTCGACCATATTGCATTCATCCCTTTTCTGGTTGATACGGCTGGCAGCCTGCGCGATCGTCCGCTGATCGTACATGCGCTGCCGGAGACGCTGGAATGCCTGCAGAAGCATATTTTCAACTGGCATATCTGGCCGGATTTTTCCTGCATTCCTGATGCCGTTCATCCTTACATGCGTTATGAGCCGCTTGCGGTGGGAGAGACAGTGGTGCTGGATTCACGCAGGATCACGCCACTGCCGGCATGTCATGCCGTTCCTGCCACCGGTTTTCAGCTGGATTCCGGCCGGGCCAGCCTGGTATTTACCGGGGATACCACTGCCAGTGAGGCATTGTGGGAAGCACTCAACCGGATTACCAGCCTGCGTTATCTGATTATCGAATCCGCCTTCAGTGATGCCCAGCGTGATATTGCGGGGCGCGCCGGGCATTTCCATCCTGCCCTGCTCGCAGATGAGCTGAATAAACTGCAGCAGGATGCCGAAATATACATTACTCATTTGCGTCAGAATGAGGCAGACATAACCATGCGGGAGATTCTCGCCAGAGTCAGCCGTTTTGATCTGCGCAGATTGGCAAGTAATCAGTTATTTGAATTTTAAGGTGAAGAAAAATGAGTATATCTCTGGCTTTTGAAGCCGATCCCGGCGTTGCTGCAGAGGCTGCCGGGCGTTTGCGATCCGTGATTGACAGGATCCAGGCTGCCGGAAATGTGGATGAAGTTATATTTGAGGTAAGTCGGGATATTTGCGATATTTTCAGTGCGGAACGTCTGACTGTTTATACCCTGAGTGAGGATAAAGTCAGCCTGACATCACGCGTCAAGACCGGGCTGGATTCCTGGCAGGATCTGAAACTGCCAATCAATGAACACAGCATTGCCGGTTTTGTGGCGCTGCATAAAAAACTTGTTAATTTCAGGGATGTTTATGACCGGAATGAACTCAGGGAGCAGGGTGAACACTTGCGTTTTCTGCAGGAGGTGGATAAGCGAACCGGATATCGCACCCGGCAAATGCTGGTAGTGCCGATTCTGAATGCGGGTGACAATGATCTGCTGGGCGTGGTGCAGCTTATCAATAACCGGGACAAGGCAGATGCGCCTTTTGCGCAAAAGGTTGTGGAGGATCTGGGTGAAATCTGTCACGTGCTGGCGGCCGCGCTTAAACAGCGTCAGATGCAGCAGTTGCTGGGCAGGACACGCTACGATGCGCTGATCATTAATAATTTAATCAGTGCCAGTGAATTTGAACTGGCGACCAGACAGGCACGTGAATCAGGTTGTGACCTGGAGGATGTACTGATTGATGAATTCAGCGTAAGCGTGGCGCAAGTGGGTGAGGCGCTGGCGATTTTCTACGGGGTTGGATATGAGCGCTATCGGCCGGATCGGATCAAGCCGCTGGATCTGCTCAAGAATCTCAAGCGTGAGTTTGTTGCAAGCAACAGCTGGTTACCGATTGATGATGGTGTTGACGGACTGGTGGTACTGACGCTGGATCCGGAGCGCATTAAGGCACTGCGTATCGTCAATCAGATTTTCCCAAAGCGCAAGGTGGTCTATACGGTTTGTACCCGGCACGAATTTCAGGCAACGCTGGATTTGTTTTATGGCGATAATAAAACCGAAAACATTGGCAGCAGTATTGATGAAATGCTCTCCAATCTGGATGAAGGAGGGGAGGAGACAAAGGAGGCAGAAGCAGATGAGGCCTCTGCAGCTGCTGATAACGAGCTGGTGAAGCTGGTGAACCGTGTCATCATGGATGCCTACAAAATGGGTGTTTCTGATATTCATATCGAACCCCTGCCCGGAAAAGGAAAAACCGGCATTCGCTTTCGCAAAGATGGGTCATTGACGCCCTATATTGAAGTCCCTGCCAGTTATCGCAATCCGCTGGTGACACGTATCAAGATCATGTGTGATCTGGATATTTCAGAAAAGCGCAAACCACAGGATGGCAAGATCAAATTCCGTAAATTTGCACCGCTTGATATTGAGCTTCGGGTGGCGACAATTCCTTCAGCCGGTGGTGTGGAAGATGTGGTGATGCGTATTCTGGCAGCAGGTGAGCCGATTCCGCTGGAGAAAATGGGGTTTACTCCTGCCAATCTGGCGCAACTGAAATCCATCATCAGTAAACCTTACGGTTTGTTTTTCGTTTGCGGGCCGACAGGCTCCGGTAAAACAACGACGCTGCATTCTATTCTCAAGCATCTGAACCGGCCGGAAACCAAAATCTGGACGGCGGAAGATCCGGTCGAAATTACGCAGAAAGGATTGCGCCAGGTGCAGATCAACCCTAAAGCCGGGCTGACATTTGCCACAATCATGAAATCCTTCCTGCGGGCAGATCCTGACATCATTATGGTGGGCGAGATGCGTGACAAGGAAACAACCAGTATCGGGATTGAGGCTTCGCTTACCGGCCATCTGGTTTTTGCAACCCTGCATACCAACAGTGCACCGGAATCTGTCATCCGTTTGCTGGATATGGGGATGGACCCGTTCAATTTTGCTGATGCCTTGCTTGGTATTCTGGCGCAGCGTCTGGCGAAGCGGTTATGCAAATGTAAAAAACCGCATGTTGCCGGCCGGGAAGAAATCCATGCACTGCTGGTGGAATACTGTGAGGAGCTGAAGAATATCGGGGATTTCAAGGCTGATCCGGATGCGGCTTACCGTGAAATAGAATCCCGCTGGATTCAGCAGTATGGTGATGAAAACGGGCAAATTACCCTGTATGAAGCGGTTGGCTGTGAACATTGTTCGGAAACGGGGTATGCCGGCCGGGTCGGATTGCATGAATTACTGACGGCCACCGATGCCCTCAAGAAAAACATTCAGGAACATGCGCGGGTTGCTGAAATGCTGGTAACCGCACTGCATGACGGTATGCGTACCTTAAAGCAGGACGGGATCGAGAAGGTGCTGCAGGGAATCACCGATATCCACCAGGTGCGGGCAGTTTGCATCAAATAAGGTTGTGAATTATTACGCGCGCTGTACCGCATGATTCACAACCGGATCTTTCTTTCATTTTTGCTATGCTGTGTCTTGTAACTGGCATGGTTTTCCTCCTTTTATTCTTCCTTTTATTTTGTTCGGAATCGGCTAATCTTGCTGCTGCAGAAAGCGGGCATTGAGATTCAGCTGATTGGGCAGGTTATGCTTTTTGGGCAACCTGCCGGGGTTTTTATGATGAACACAGTAATTACAGCGAAGTTCCAGGAGGGCGATCATGCGGAATTCAGATGATGAAAAAGTATTGCGGCTGGTCAAACCTTCGGCTGCTGGCAAGAAAAGAACCAGAGGAGCAGCCGGGGATCAGAAACCGGTGGCCGGTGCGGGTGAATACAGCCGGCAGGTTGAGCAGTACGCGCGCCGTATCCGGGAAACCAGCGATGTAAACGAGATCATCAATATTCTGGATACTGTGCTGGGTGATACCCGGAATCTTCGTTACAGCAATGAAATTTACAGTGCCCAGGAACAGGTGCGTCAGGCTGAGAGGCAGATCGAATCACTCAAGCTGGAGCTGGAACAGATGCGGGAGCTGATACATTACGATCCGATGACCGGCGCCTTTAATCGGCGTGGTCTGGATGCCATTTATCTGCGGGAGGCGGCGCGTGCTGACCGGAACGAGAATACGCTGTGCGCGGCGGTGCTGGATCTGGATAATTTCAAGCAGATCAATGATACCTACGGTCACCAGTTTGGTGATGATGTCCTGATCCATCTTGTAAAAGTTGCGAAAAGATCGCTGCGGTCAAGTGATGTGATCGCTCGCTACGGTGGTGAAGAATTTGTCATTCTGTTGCCGGATACCACGCTGGAATCAGCAGTCTGGGTGCTGCAGCGCTTACAGAATAATTTTTCCAGGAAGGCGTTGCCGGATATCGAGGGTAATCCTGTTCCGGTTACTTTTAGCGGGGGCGTGGCTGCCCGGCAGTTTCATGAAAACCAGAAGTCTCTGCTCAAACGTGCGGATGATGTGCTTTATCAGGCCAAAAAATCCGGTAAAAGTCGTGTAATGATTGCTCCTGTCAGTGAGTATATTTAATGGAAAACACTTTTTTTGGTAAACAGCCCATTCTGGATCGTAATCAGAACCTGGTCGCATACGAGCTCCTGTTCCGGTCAGGAGATGAAAATATGGCAGAGGTTTCCGATGATGTGCATGCTTCAGCCAATGTGGTGGTAAATGCTTATGGACACTTGGGCATCCAGCAGGTGCTGGGCAGTCTGCGTGGATTCATCAATGTGAATAATGAGTTGCTCCTGGATGATACGATCCTGCTGTTGCCTGCTAAACATGTCGTATTGGAGCTGCTGGAGACGATTGCTGCCACTCCCGAGGTGGTGCAGCGTTGTATCGAACTGAAACAGGCGGGATATCAGCTTGCGCTGGATGATGTCACGCGGATTGATGACAGAATCAGGCCGTTACTGTCAATCGTCAATGTAGTCAAGATCGATGTGCTGGCATTGAGTGACACTGAAATCGAAGGATTGGTCCATGAGCTGAAAGCGTAGCCGGTTATTCTGCTGGCGGAGAAAGTGGATAATCCGGAACGTGCGAAAATATGCATGAGCTTGGGGTTCGAGATGTTCCAGGGGTATTTTTTTGCCAGACCGGTTATTGTTTCCGGTAACAAAATTGAATCAGGCAAGTTATCCCTTCTGCGATTACTGTCACTGATCATGCGCGACGCGGAGATCGATGAAGTTGAGCAGTTGCTCAAGCGCGAGCCGGGTTTAAGCTACAGTCTTTTGCGCATGATCAATTCCGTGGCGGCGGCATTGCCGCAGAAAATCGGTTCCATACGGCAGGCCATCATCGCAATGGGATATCAGCCTTTAAAAAGATGGATCCAGCTGCTGCTGTATGCCACCGCTCCTTCCGGCGGGTCGGGCGAGGTCAATGCGCTGATGCAGACTGCCGCCATCCGTGGCAGGACGATGGAGCTGATTGCAATCATTGACCGCCCGCATGACAAAAATTACCAGGATCGGGCCTTTATGACCGGGATCATGTCTTTACTGGATACGCTGTTTGGTATGGAAATCCGGCAGATTGTGGATAAGCTGGAAATGCCGGATGAAGTTATCCGTGCGCTGGTACATCGTGAAGGCCGGCTCGGCTGTAAATTGCGGTTGATCGAGTCCAGAGAAAGAAAGGATATGGAACAGGCCGGGAAAGCCATGGCAGAACTTGAATTTCTTGCTCAGACCGATTTGCTGAAAGTGGAGCTTGACGCTCTGAATTGGGCCAGTCAGGTCAATCAGTCAGCCTTGTCGTGATCGGGACAGTGTATTGCTGTTTGTCTGATATGCCCTGTGTGGTATGTGGAATGACAGTTTTTCAGGCCGGGCCAGACCACGTTGTTGCCAAAATAGTTTTGCTTCCATTGTAAAAAAATCTGGGTTAGAATCCCCCTCAGCTTTATGGGTTTGAAGAACGTATAAAGCGGGTAATGCCGGGTATCTGGACTAAAAAGTAAGTCACCATCAGTTTCCCGCGCGAATGGGAGTTTATCTGAGGTAGGATAAAGCGTTTAACTATATTAGGAGGATAAAGCATGGGATACGATGCAGCGACAACACAGAGAGAAAACGAAAAAAATAAAGCAGCTTGGAAAGTAACCCTGATCACTACAGCAGTCTTTATTGCACTGGGCTGTGTCATCTGGTTTGGTGGGATCGGCGGTAAATACTAATTCTAATCGACCTCCTGTACCATATCAGGCAACCTGGGTTATGAATCCAGGTTGCCTTATTTTTTTATGGGGCAGCAAAATAAAGCAGTCACTTAATTTTGTAGATGCCTGCTAAATGATCGCCACCCTCCAGTTTGTCCCGTTATTGACTTCGTCTGTCGCGCCTGTTCCTGATCTGGAGCGGATTTCATCGCGTTAAGCTTTTCTCTGAGTGAATGGATTTTTTCCATTTCTGTCTGTTTCATAAAAATGTATAAAAGCTGTTTTGCTGCGTTCTTTTTATCCGGACTGGAACGATGAACACAGTCTTGCAACAGGATATTCCAGATCAGGTAGAGCGCCTGCAGGCGCTTGATCCACAGCATTCCTTCATCATTCAGGCACCCGCTGGATCAGGTAAGACGGGATTGCTGACGCAGCGGTTTCTGGTACTGCTTGCGACAGTGGATGAACCGGAAGAGATCATTGCGATTACCTTCACCCGCAAGGCGGCCAGTGAAATGAAGCATCGGATTTTGCAGGCTTTGCGTGCAGCGGCTGATGAGAGGGAGGTAGCGAAGGATGCCTACCAGCGCCAGTTGCGGGAGCTGGCAAACCGGGTGCTGGCACATGATCAGGCGCGGGGTTGGCAGTTGCTGCAAAATCCGTCACGTTTACGTATCCGGACGATTGATTCCTTGTGTGCCTGGCTGGTCGATCGTATGCCGGTATGTTCCCGGCAGGGTGCTTTGTCATCAGTGGCAGAGGATGCGGACAGATTGTATCTGGAAGCAGCCCGTTTGACAGTCGAGGCACTGGAGGAAGAGGGTGAGTGGACTGCAGCAATCGAACATCTGATCGGTCATCTGGACAACCGTCTGGACAGATTGCAGCAGTTGATTGCCGATATGCTGGCGCGGCGCGATTTATGGTTGCACGGTGTGGTTGATGCCGCTAATTCGGATGGTATGCGTGATCGTCTGGAATCCGTGCTGTCTGGCCGGGTTGCGGAAGCAATAGAGCGATTGGCTGATGCTGTTCCTGCCGGCTGCCAACCGGAAATTATCGAGCTGATGCAGTTTGCCGCGGTCAATCTGTCAGAGGCAGAATCCGCCGACAGCAATACAGTCCACTGGCCGGGTAACGCACTTGAAGATCGTCTTGCCTGGGAGAGCATAGCGGATTTCCTGCTCACCCAAACGGGAGACTGGCGTAAACAGGTAACGAAGGCAAACGGGTTCCCGGCACCATCATCAGTACGTGATGCTGACGTAAAAGAATATCTGAACGGAATGAAGCAGCGGATGAGTGAGCTGCTGGCGGCTTTGCAGAATGAGGAGACATTTCGTCAGCAGTTGTGCTTACTCAGGCAACTGCCCCCGGAACGGTATACCGATGAAGAATGGGAAACACTGCAGGCCCTGTTCAGCCTGCTCAAGGTGGCTGCCGGGTATTTGCTGCTGGTTTTTCGGCAACATGGTCAGGTGGATTTTTCCGAAATTGCCATGGCGGCTGTCCGTGCGCTGGGTGAACCGGAAACGCCGACCGATCTGGCGCTGGCACTGGATTATCGTATCCGCCACATCCTGGTGGATGAATTCCAGGATACCTCCTCCAACCAGGCAGAGCTGCTGCAGCGATTGACTGCCGGTTGGCAAACCGGAGATGGACGGACGCTGTTTCTGGTAGGAGATCCGATGCAGTCGATTTACCGCTTCCGGCAGGCGGAAGTCGGGCTGTTTCTGGATATTCGTGATAGTGGCTGTTTTGGCCAGATTCAGATGAAGTTTTTACGTCTTTCAGTCAATTTCCGTTCGCAGGGTGGAATAGTCGACTGGGTAAACCGCTATTTTCCGCAGATATTGCCGGATACGGACAAAGTGGACCTCGGTGCGGTTTCATATGCACCATCCGTGGCTTCCCATGCGGCTTCCGGGCAGGAGGCGGTCAGGGTTTATCCTTGTTTGCAAAGAGATGATCCGGCCGAGGCAAAGCAGGTGGTGGCGATTATTGAGCAGGCAAGAGCCACGCGACCGAATGGCAGAACTGCTGTGCTCGTGCGTAATCGCAGCCATCTGGTAAGTATTGTTGCCAGTCTAAGACAAAAAAAATTGCGTTTCCAGGCGGTGGAAATTGAACAACTGGCGCAGCGCGCAGTGATCCGGGATTTGATGGTATTAACCCGGGCACTGGTACATCCGGCTGATCGTATCGCCTGGCTGGCATTATTGCGTGCCCCGTTTTGCGGGCTTTCCCTGCAGGATTTACATACCGTTGCCAATACGCTGCCACAGCATGTACTGATCGATGCATTGCGTACCTGTGCTGGTTCAGGTGTTTTGAGTGAAGAAGGCGGTCAGCGGGTGAACAGGGTGCTGCCGGTTCTGGAATGTGCATTGACGCTCTACGACAGGATGTCTTTGAGAAGGTGTGTGGAGGGAGCATGGACCAGCCTGGGCGGGCCGGCCTGTGTGCAGGATGAAACAGATCTGGCGGATGCTGAAGTCTATTTTCAGTTGCTGGAAAATTTCGATGTGATCGGTTATCGACCCGATATCCAGGAACTGGATGAACGGCTGATACAGTTGTTTGCCCTGCCGGACGTGGCCGCAGATGATTCGTTACAGCTCATGACTCTGCACAAGGCCAAAGGGCTGGAGTTTGATACAGTGATTTTGCCGGGGCTGGGGAAATCGCCCCGGGGGGATCAGGAGAAGCTGCTCAACTGGCTGGTGTTTCGTGATCAGTCACGGCAATCCGCTTTGTTGTGTGCCCCGATCAGTGCAGCAGGGGGTGAAAAAAACCCGATTTCCGCCTACATTCTGTCTGAAGAAAAGAAACGGACTGCACTGGAAGAGGCGCGCCTGCTGTATGTGGCGGTTACCCGGGCGAAACACAGCCTGCATTTGCTGGGACATCTGAAAGCTGATTCAGGAACGCTGGAGGGGGGCGATAGGCTTAGTCCGCCATCAGATACGTTACTGGCAAAGTTATGGCCCGCGGTGGCGGCAGATTTTCAGAAGCGGCTGCGTGAAACCGGGGTTGAAAATTTGCCTGTATCGAACGGGAGGGCGAGCAGCCCACTGTTTGTCAGTCGAAAGCGTCTGGTACCTGCCTGGCAACCCCCGCCGTTACCAGAAGCCGTGGCAGTTGCCATGCACGCGCATGAGGCCGGTATGACAGAAGAGCCGGTCGATTTTGACTGGGCGGGAGAGCCGGCCCGGCTGGTGGGCGTGGTGGTGCACCGTCTGCTGCACCGTATCGGGCTGGCTGGTATTGAGAACATAAATCAGCAGGATCTGGATGGTTTCATACAGACCGGGCGATCATTACTTATGCAGTCCGGTATTGCCCCTCAGGATCTGGAAACGGCTGTGCAGCAAATTACGAAAACACTCAGGGTAATGTGCGTGGAAGATGAGACGGGCCGCTGGATTCTGAGCAGCCGGCATCAGGAGGCGCACTGTGAATGGGCGCTGCTGGTTGCGGCGGGCGGTTCAACATCCATTAGCATCATTGATCGAACATTTGTGGATACAGCAGGTGTGCGCTGGGTCATTGACTACAAGACAGGATCCCATTCGGGTGGCGGGCTCGAGGAATTTCTTGACCGGGAGCAGCAGCGCTATCGTCCGCAACTGGAGCGCTATGCTCAAGCGTTGCAGCGTATGGAAAATCGCCCCATCCGCCTGGCGATTTATTTCCCGTTACTGGGAAAATGGCGGGAATGGATTCTACCCCGGGGATCCGTCTAATCGGAGGTTCCTCAGATTTCTCACCAGAATCTGACGGCAGTAAAAACAGTCTTTCCAACCCATCTGAATTTTGTCGATGTGCGATCTGTGATCGGAAGCGAGTTTTCCAGTGGTTCCCGTATCTTTCGTCATGGGCCGGGTTGGAGGTTTTGGCGGTTCGCCAGGTGAGTTAGACACTGCCAATCTGGAGAGCATCGAGGCGCTAAGAGGTCCGGCTGCCGTACTGTTTGATCGTATCGAGCCGGGTGGACTGGATCAGTATTATCACCAGGGAGCTCTGGAAATTCCCTGTTATTCGGTGGCCAGGATCGTATTACCTTGTAAGACAGGCTCCATACTTATGGGTGGCGGACGCTATGACCGGGATATTGAAGCCGCCGGAAACAGGGATCGGCCTATGAGCCGATGGAAAATTCAGGGCTGAGAGGCAGACACGACGGATATCCGCCGTGTAAATAATTTTCTGAATGGAAAGGGGTATGAAAGAGCGTGGCGCTATTTGATTTCTTCTTCGTCAGGCAGTTTTCTGGCTTCATCTTCCAGCATGACGGGGATGCCATCCCGAATGGGATACGCCAGCCGATCTGCCTTGCAGATCAGTTCCCTCTGGTCTTTTTTATAGATAAGCGGGCTTTTGCATAACGGACAAACCAGAATATCCAGCAGTTTTGGATCCATAAATTTTTCTCTCAGCTTGTTAAGTATGATTTCGCGCAACCCGAGGTCAATACGATATTCCTGCTGCAAGACCCAGATGCGTTCATCGTGTAAATTCAGGCATTTTACTGCATCTTCTTCGGATACCAGGATGATTTCAGCTTCATCCGGCTGGAAATCTGCTGCAGTAAAGTGATGCTCTTCCGGAAATACACAGGGAGTGACGGCCAGTTTTAGAAATTCAAGATCATCCAGAAAATTTTGCATCTCTGAGCTGCAGACAATGGCGTGAATACGTTTGTTCGCCAGCTCAGCCGCACTGACTGTCTGCTGCGGCTGCAACAGATTAAAAAAGCGTTCTTTCAGAGGATAGATACCTATTTTTCTGACTTTTTCTTCAATATCCGGCAGTTGCTTCTGATGTCCGGCCAGCACGACCGCATCCGTATGCTGCAAGCGTGTAAAACTGTCCCGCAGCGGGCCGGCCGGCATGATCAGGCCGTTTCCCGAGTTGATGACACCGGTGTCAACGATAATGGCTTCAAAATCACGCAACAAACGAAAATCCTGTAAACCGTCATCACAGATCAGTACGTTGCATTCCCTGTGAGCATTGAGTAAAGCCTTTGCTGTTTCAATCCGGTCATAACCAATCCAGATGGGACAGGTTTCACGTAAATGATAGGCGAGTAACAGTGCTTTTACGCCGGCGATATGAGGTGATTTATTGAGAGTCACTCTCACGGGCGGGAGGTGGTTATCGGGATGACCCCGACTGATGATCCCGGGCCGCAGTCCGGCTGCTTTCAGGGTGTTGACAACCTGAATGATGAGTGGCGCCTTGACTGTACTTTTAGTGGTAATGCCGTCTATAACGATGACTGGAACGGGTAAGCGAACCGGGGTGAGTACCGCACGCCGGTAAAGAGTACGCCGGATGGCCTGAAACGAAACAAACAGCCGGCTGAGTGGCCACAGAAAAAGGTGCAGCGGAGTAATGCGCTGCCAGTAAAGTTCAGACCAGTTCATAATGAGGTGATTGAAGTGTTGTTAGAGCTACTTATGAATAAATGTAGTACTGAAAGTCTTCGGCTTAAAGTAATTATGAAAAGAGATCACTGTTAGTTGTATTGGGTAAGCCTTAATAATTAAATTACAATTTACCCGATCTCGGGTTGCGACTGTGTACACTTTGTTTATGCGACAAGAAAGCTGATCAGATTTTTCTATTTACAGATGGAGAAAGTTTGAACTATGCCCAGGCTTATTAGAAGAGTGGCGCGGGAAATTTTAACAGTGTGGAAACATCACCGTGAGAGAGTTCAGCGTGCTCCACTATATTCTCCAGATGAATACGACCTTGATCTTGAGCGCCATCTCCAAGAGGCTATTGCATGGCTGAAACGTGCTCAGGATACTGGTACCGACCGGGGTGTTTCCTACGGTGTGGTTTTCGGACAGGATTTTGATGTTAGTTACCCAGAGACTACAGGCTACATCTGTCAGACTTTTGTTGAACAGGAAAAGTTGACGGGGGATACAGATTTACTTGATCGTGCAGTTGCTATGGCTGATTGGGAGATTGCTGTTCAGCTTCCAACCGGTGCTGTGATGGGAGGTAAGTTCAATCTGGAGCCTACGCCGGCAGTATTCAACACCGGCATGGTTCTCCTCGGCTGGAGCGCATTGATTCATCGTACGGGTGAGGAACGTTTCAAACAAGCTGCACGCCGTGCCTCCGACTGGCTGGTGTCTATTCAAGAGCCTGATGGTACATGGATACGTGGTCATTCACAATTTGCCACTCCCGGTATGGCGCTGTACAACGTGAAGGCTGCCTGGGGGTTGTGTGAGGCAGGTTTCGCTCTTGGCGAGGAGCGTTATATATCTGCAGCGTTGCGTAATGCGGAGAATTGTCTTTTTCGACAGCGCTCGAATGGCTGGTTGCCTGATTGCTGTTTGTCAGATGCATATGCACCGCTTTTGCATACCTTGGCGTATGCAATGCAAGGCCTGCTCTGGATCGGGAACCTGACCAGCCGCAAGGATTTAATTGAAGGTGCACGTTTACTCGCAGATGCAGAGATTGGGATTATGCATGCTGACGGGTTTCTTCCCGGGCGCCAGCGAGAAGATTTTTCCGCCGCGGTTGACTGGTGTTGCCTGACAGGATCAGCACAGACATCGATAGTTTGGAACGAACTTTACTCTCTTACCGGGGAAGAAAAATATCGTGAAGCAGCTCACCTGGTAAATCGTTATCTGATGGCACGGCATGATATTCGAAATCCTGATATTCGGTTACGTGGAGGTGTCGCTGGGTCATGGCCTGTCTGGGGTGACTATGGTCGGCTAAGTATTTTGAATTGGGCTACCAAGTTTTTTGTGGATGCACTCAGTCGTGAACAGAGGATGTCGAGGTGATGAAGTTCATTGCTTGCCCTGCTGAAGGTGATGTAATCGCAGTACTGGAAAAGCTTCAGCCAGCCAATCCGTTTGCAACGGTTGCTTATTTCGAATCGATGCGGTTACTCGGTTATTCGATATGGGTAGTGGGCTTGCAGGACTCAGCCAGTAAGCTTGTGTATGGTTGTGGGGCTTTTATCAAGAAGGGAAAGTTAAATAGCACGCTTCAGATTACTTCACTTCCAAATCTGGGCGTGGACAGTCATGTATTTTGGCAGGGCTTGCGTGACTTCTCACGCCGAGGTGGTATTACGCAGCTGGAATTAGGCACATACGCATCACCATACGGAACTGACCCACCACTGTTTGATCGGCGTTGTACGCGGAAAAAACGCTGTGAGTTTATCCTTGATATCTCCGGCGATCTTGCCGAGATGCTGAGCAGTAACCACCGACGGAATGTGAAGAAGGCGCAGAAAGCGGGTATTGTCGTGAAGCAAACACGGTCGGCTGAGGCAGCGGTTGTACATCATGAGCTGATGAACCAGTCAATGGATCGACGGCGATCCCGGGGTGAAAAGATCTCCCTTGATGGCCCATCTCCTGAGATTGCAGCGATTCTCAAATCTGGTGCTGGAGAACTGTTTCAGGCAATTCACGAAGGGAGCGTTCTCTCCAGTATTTTGGTTCTGCAAGCTGCGGGAGGAAGTTACTACCAGTCTGCAGGAACGTCACCGGATGGCATGGCGGTAGGTGCATCACACTTCCTAATTCACAGTATTACCATTAAGTTGAAGTCGGAAGGGGCTTACATATTCAACCTCGGTGGCGCAGATGAAGATTCGACACTTGGGCGATTCAAGAAGGGGTTTGGCGCTTCTCATATACCGCTGTTTTCCGCCAGTTGTTATGTCGGCCCCGACTGGCGGTACGGTATTGGTAGAGTGCTGGAACTGATTCGTTCAGACCGAAAGATGCTATTGCACCTGTTTGCTGGTGGCTGGTCGCGCATGTTGATCTACGCCGCAGATGCTGCTGCCAGCAGTACCTTGGAGTCGGTTGATTGGGAGTTTCGTGCACTTACAGATGAGGATCTGCGTAATATTACAACGACGGATCCATTATTTCGTACTCGTCAGATGGGTCGCTTGGAGCGATTCGGATGCAGTTATGCCTACGGTGTATTTGCTGACGGCCAAATTGCTCACGTATCCTGGCTTCTGCCGGCTGCAGCGATGAATAAGGATTTGCCGCGCGTTATCTGTGCGAGTGAAGATGTAGCAGAGATTACTGCATGTGAGACTTTGTCCGAGTTCCGTGGTCGCGGGATTTACGGTTTTGCCATCCGAAATCTTCTTGGATTAGCACGCGAAAACGGTGTACAGCGTGTCTTTATGAAAACGTTGTCCGGCAACCGGGCGTCACAGTCAGGTATCGAAAAGGCAGGGTTGAAGCGGGTGGGATCGGCCATCTTGATTACTCTCCCGCTGACTCGACGGCAAGTCATCTGGCGACGGTTTCGATGACCTCTGAATTTGGGCTCACATTGCTGTATTGGTTGAAGAATCAACCGCGCAACTTTCTGTGCCCGTTTTGTTTCACTGCTATGTGATCTCCCCTGAAAAACATATTAAGCATCTGATTTTAGTGGAATATATCGCTGTCTGTTCTGATCAAATCGACTGGGAATGATAAAATTAGTGTTATTTTCCCGGTCGAAATGGTGATTGACAATGCTCACTCCGAGTAAAACTTTCCATCAGCGCAATCTGTTGACGGTCGATCTTTTGTGGCAGCCTGATCCTGCAGATTCTCTGCTGCAACTGGCAAGGGTAATTCCCTGGCACGAAACTGTGTTACCAGCGGGACAAAACACAAGCAGTGCAAAAGACGTGCAACCATTGAACCCATCATTGGCCATTTTCTGGCTGTTTTCCCCGGGCGGAAAATACAGAAATCACCTCTGTTTTCTGATAAAGGCCTCAGTTCATGCAAGTTGATCTGAATGAACAACAGAAAATCTGGTTTGATTCCAAAAATAATAATCAGCAATGTGAGTTTTTCAGGGGCGACTATACAGACCCAATAGCCGGCACGTTTTAAGAAACTGCCTTAAAATGCCGCTAACATTAAATAATGGTTTTTATGGAGTGATTATGCAGCATCTTGAAGCAGTCAGAAATATTTTGGGTGATGTGCTGAATCTCGGAGAGAGAAAGTACACACTGACAGCCAGTTCTGTTTTACTCGGAAATATCCCGGAGCTGGATTCGATGGCGGTGGTCAACGTAATTACTGCGCTGGAAGATTACTTCGATTTTTCAGTGGATGACGATGAAATCAGTGCGCAGACGTTTGAAACACTTGGAAGTTTGGCGCTGTTCGTCGAACATAAATTATCACACTGAGTCCTTATGCTGAGTCCACCGGCTGAACCTTTTTTTCTGGATGCTTCGCCGGGTAAGCGTTTTTGTCTTTACCATTCTCCTGTCGGGAATACGTTACTTAATCAGGCATTTATTTATCTTCATCCATTCGCTGAGGAAATGAATAAATCCCGGCGCATGGCTGCGCTGCAGGCCAAAGCGTTTGCAGCAGCCGGAGCGGGCGTGTTGCAGATCGATTTGTATGGTTGCGGAGACAGTGAAGGGGATTTTGGCGAGGCTACCTGGGAGATCTGGAAAAACGATGTTGAATCTGCTTACCGATGGTTAATACAACAGGGATTTACATCGGTTCATTTTTGGGGATTACGGCTGGGAGCCCTGCTGGCACTGGATTATGCAGCAAGTAAAAAAACGAGGACTGATCCGGCAAAATTTGTACTCTGGCAGCCCGTCGTCAACGGTAAATCATTGTTGACCCAGTTTTTACGTTTGAAGCTGGTAAATGAACTCCTGTCGGATGATATGGAAAAAACCTCGAGTGTTCAGGTTTTTCGTGAAAAACTGGCAACAGGCAAACCGCTGGAGGTAGCGGGTTATGTTCTCTCATCTGCGATGGCAGCTGCAATTGATAAATTGAAATTAAGTCGGCTTACCGTCAAAAACAGCGAAGTATACTGGTTTGAAATTACACCTGATGCCGGGCGCGGACTCTCTCCAGCCGGTGTTTCAGTCGTGGAGGCCTGGAATCAGTCCGGTATTTACCCGGAAGTAACGTGTATCCCCGGTCTGCCATTCTGGGCGACACAGGAAATCAGTGAATGTCCGGCACTGCTGACAGCCACTGCCAGGCCATTTGCCGGAACCCAGCCATGAATTTTCAGGAACAGGCGGTACGTTTCTGCTGCCATCACGACTGGCTTTACGGGATTTTACATCTGCCGCAGCAACCGGTTACACGAGGTGTGCTGATCGTGGTTGGCGGGCCGCAATATCGTGCCGGCAGTCACCGGCAGTTTGTTTTGCTTGCACGTTATCTGGCGGAACGTGGCATTCCTGTAATGCGATTTGATTGCCGGGGGATGGGAGACAGTGACGGCGAGATACGGACATTTGAACATGTTGAAGAAGATTTGCGCGGTGCCACCGATTTTTTCTTTAGCGAATGTCCTTTTCTGGAGGATGTTGTTATCTGGGGGTTGTGTGATGCCGCATCAGCTGCTTTATTTTATGCCCATCAGGATCAGCGGGTGAGCGGGCTGGTGTTGCTGAATCCCTGGGTTCGAACAGAACAGGGTATTGCCAGGGCGTACCTGAAACATTATTACCTGGAGCGTTTGTCTGAACCGGCGTTCTGGAAGAAGTTACTGGGGGGACAATTCAACCTGCTGGCTTCCATCCGGTCTCTGTACGAATTTGGCAGGAGCAGCGTACAGAGCAGAAAAGAAGCGGTTGTTTCAGAAGAGAAGGCCGGTTCATCGTGCGATCCGGCCGCGCCTTTGCCGGAGCGTATGCTGGATGGCCTGAAGTATTTTCAGGGAAAAACACTGATTATTACCAGTGGAAATGATCTGACAGCACGCGAATTTCTGGATTTGATTGATTCATCGGCAGACTGGCAGGAAACAATGAGAGCAAAGCAGGCAGAGCTTTTCCACATGGAAGGCGCCAACCATACGTTTTCCACACGCGAATGGCGTGACCAGGTGGCGGAACTGACCGGAAACCGGGTGCTGTCATGGTAAAACGTGTATTGATGATTGCCTACCATTTCCCGCCTTTGCACGGCAGCAGCGGGATGCAGCGCACGCTGCGTTTTGCCCGGTATCTGCCTGATCACGGCTGGGAACCGATTGTTCTGGCGCCTTCACCGCGCGCTTATCAGCAGACGGATTCCGGTCAGCTGGCGGATATTCCGGAACAGGTGCGAGTCTATCGTGCTTTTGCGCTGGATACGGCGAGACATCTTTCGTTGAAAGGGCGATATCCGCTGCTGCTGGCTCAGCCGGATCGCTGGGTGAGCTGGTGGCTGGGCGCTGTGCCTGCAGGGTGGTATCTGATTAAAAAATACAAACCAGATGTCATCTGGTCGACTTACCCTATTGCAACAGCGCATCTGATCGGATTGAGTCTGCACCGTTTGACAGGCATTCCATGGGTGGCTGATTTCAGAGATCCCATGGTACAACCGGATTACCCACCTCATCCCCTGACTTATCGTGCTTATGAATGGGTGGAAAATAAAACGATTGAATATTGCTCCGGTGCGGTTTTTACGACACCCGGTACGTTAAGGGATTATCAGGTCAGGTTTCCGCATACTCCGGCGTCCCGGTTTCATTTAATAGAAAACGGGTATGACGAATCCAGTTTTACGGCTGTCACCCGTTCTGTGAGCCAGACTGCCCAAACCGGCCGGATTACCTTACTGCACAGCGGCATTATTTATCCATCGGAGCGTGATCCAACCTGCTTGTTTGAAGCACTGGCCACTTTGCTGAAGCAGAAGATTATTAGCGCCGAAAGCTTGCATATTATCCTGCGTGCTTCACATCATGAAGCGTATCTGCAATCCCTGATTGATCGTTTTGAAATTGGAGCCATTGTTTCACTTGCACCTCCAATTTCTTACAATAAGGCACTGGCAGAAATGCTAACTGTTGACGGATTGCTGATTCTGCAGGCGGCAAACTGTAACAATCAGATTCCTGCCAAATTGTATGAGTATTTGCGTGCGCAACGACCTATTCTGGCGTTGACAGATCCAATCGGTGATACGGCAGAAAAGCTCAAAAATGTGGGGATTGATACGATCGCTCCTCTGGATTCAAAGGAAGCAATCATGGAAGGACTGAACCGGTTTCTTGCATTATTGAAGGCAAACAGGGCGCCGGTTGCTCCAATGGATAAAATATTATCCAATTCCCGGAAAGCGGGGACTGAAGTACTGGCCGGGTTGCTGGATGGTATCAGGGAAACGGCCGGGAAACAGTGAACTCTGATGAGGTACGGAACATCTATGAAGATTCTGACGATTTTTATTGTAATGGTATTTTTTTTCCTGTCTTCATCGGCGGGAGCGGCCAGAAATAAAATTTATTGCGGTGAGTTGAAGGGGCCATGGTATGGCCCGTATGATTATCTGGAGAGGTTTAATTTAAAGGATAATCTGGATATTGTAGAAATTGCTCACTTTACTCCTGATGTGGAGAATCTGATCAGCGGAAATACAAGCACAACTCCCGCCGGGGATCTTAGCTACACGCTTAATGCCTGGCCCAATCATCACCGTGCTTTGGCAACACTTGTCAAATACTCAATCAGGGAAAAATCCACCCGTATTCAAGGATTGAAATATCCGGTGGAGTGTTACTTCGACCGGGCGATTCGTATGAATGCCAAAGATGCACAGGTTCGCTCGATCTATAGCGCATTTTTATCCCATCACAACAGAAATAAAGAAGCACTCGAACAGCTGCAGGTAGCCGTCAATTTAGAGCCAGATAACGCAACATTTCTCTATAACCTCGGGTTGCTGTATTTCAAGCAGAAAAACTACGAAAAGGCCAGTCATTATGCCGGGCAGGCTTATGCACTCGGTTATCCGTTGCCGGGTCTCAGAAACAAGCTGATTCAGGCAGGTAAATGGAAAGGGGGGGCAGCAAAAAATTCCGGCGAGTAACCGGTTGCCGGGTCGCCTGAATTATTCAATTACCGTTAAAGCGATATGGAAAGAGACGAAAAAATACACGCTGACATGCAGGCGCTCGGGCGAGCGGCACGTGCAGCGGCTCGCACAGTTGTAAAAGCAGATACGGCGGCCAGGAATCACGCGCTGATTGCCATGGCTCAGGCTGTTCGTCGTGATGAGGTGTTGTTGCTGGCGGCTAATGCGGCAGATGTGATCCGGGCCAGAGACAAAGGCATCGAATCAGCCATGATTGATCGCCTGACTTTAACTTCGAAGGGGGTTGCCAATATGGCTGCCGGCCTGGAACAGATTGCCACGTTGCCTGATCCGATTGGGGCAGTGACAGATCTGGATTACCGCCCGTCCGGTATTCAGGTGGGTAAAATGCGGGTGCCGCTGGGAGTGATTGGTATTATTTATGAAGCACGTCCGAATGTGACGGCGGATGCGGCCGGTTTGTGTCTGAAAGCGGGCAATGCAGCGATTTTGCGTGGAGGGTCTGAAGCCATACGAAGTAATCAGGCCATTGCTGCCTGCGTGAAAGAAGGGCTCAGATCAGCCGGGTTGCCCGAGCAGGCGGTGCAGGTGGTGGAGACGACGGATCGCGCGGCAGTAAGCGCACTGATTACCATGAATGAGTATGTGGATGTGATTGTTCCGCGCGGTGGCAAGGGGTTAATCGAACGGATTGCCAATGAGGCACGTGTCCCGGTTATCAAACATCTGGATGGTGTGTGCCATGTGTATGTTGATTTATCGGCCGATCTGGAAAAAGCCGTGCGTGTTGCTGATAACGCCAAAACACAGCGTTATGGCACATGCAACACGATGGAAACGCTGCTGGTACATACCGGAATCGCTGAGCAGTTTCTGCCGCGTATCTGCAGAATATTTGTGGAGAAAGGAGTGGAGCTGCGCGGAGATGAGGCCGCTCGTGCACTTGTTACCGGGATGAAGCCGGCAGTGGAGGAAGACTGGTATGCGGAATATCTTGCACCTGTCCTGAGTATTCGTATCGTAGCCGGTATCGACCAGGCTATTACCCATATTGCCACTTATGGATCGCAGCACACGGATGCCATCGTGACTGAGGATTATTCCCGTGCGCGGCAATTTCTGCGTGAAGTGGATTCCAGTTCAGTGATGGTGAATGCTTCGACGCGTTTTGCGGACGGATTTGAATACGGGTTGGGTGCGGAAATCGGTATTTCCACAGATAAACTGCATGCACGCGGTCCGGTGGGACTGGAAGGGTTAACCAGCCAGAAATTCATCGTGCTGGGTGATGGCCATATCAGAGAATAAAAACATGACGCAACTGACAGAAGTAACTTTGCCTGATATTGGTGATTTCAGGGATGTCCCGGTCGTAGAGATTCTCATCAGTCCGGGCGATGAGGTTGAGCAGGAAGCATCGTTGCTGGTGCTTGAGACGGATAAAGCAACGCTGGAAGTGCCTGCACCGCAGGCGGGCATTGTGCGGAAGCTGCATGTCAAAGTAGGGGACAAAATTTCGCAAGGTTCGCTTATTGTTACACTGGAAACAAAGGGGGCGGATAACCCGGCAGCATTACCGTCATCACCCGGAGTGGTGGCAAAAACAGATGCTCAGCCTGCTGTAATAAATGCGGACAAAGTGCCAGTCAGTAAAAATACCCCTGCTCCAGCTCCTCTAACCGGCCGTGGTGAAATACATGCCGATGTTGTTGTGCTGGGTGCCGGGCCGGGTGGTTATACAGCGGCATTTCGTGCTGCTGATCTGGGCAGGCAGGTTGTATTGATCGAGCGCTATTCCATATTGGGCGGGGTTTGCCTGAATGTGGGCTGTATTCCCTCCAAGGCGCTGTTACATGCTGCAAAAACACTGACAGAAGCAAAAGAAGCCAGTCTGTACGGTATCCGTTTTGGTCAGCCTGAAATTGATATCAGCAAGCTGCGCGCCTGGAAAGAATCGGTGGTCGGGAAACTGACCAAAGGCTTATCAGCGCTTGCCCGGCAGCGCAGGGTAACTACCCTTCATGGTACGGGGGAGTTCGTTAATCCTCATCTGATCAAGATTGAAACACCGGAAGGAATCAAAACAGTTTCGTTCGATCATTGCATTATTGCTGCCGGCTCCAGTGCAGTGCGTATTCCCGGTTTTCCCGATGATGAACGTATTATTGATTCCACCGGGGCGCTGGCATTGACAGAAATTCCTGAACGTATGCTTATTCTGGGAGGGGGGATCATCGGACTGGAGATGGCCACGGTCTATCATGCACTGGGTAGCAGAATCAGCATTGTGGAGCGGATGGCGCAGCTTATACCGGGAGCCGATGCTGATCTGGTCAGGCCGCTCACCAAAAAACTGAAAACAGAATGTGAAGCAATTTACCTCAATACCAGTGTCAGCCGGATTGAGGCGGATAATGAGGGCTTGCAGGTGTTTTTCGAAGGTGAGCAGGCACCAGAGCCACAACGCTATGACCGGGTGCTGGTTGCGGTCGGGCGGCGGCCTAACGGGATGCTGATCAATGCCGGAGCGGCAGGTGTCAGTGTGGATGAACGTGGATTCATCGCTGTGGATGAGCAGATGCGAACCAATGTGCCACATATTTTTGCCATTGGCGATATTGTCGGAAATCCCATGCTGGCACATAAAGCCTCGTACGAAGGCAAAATTGCAGCAGAAGTGATTGCCGGGCACAAGGTGGCGTTTGATGCACGCACCATTCCTTCAGTTGCCTATACCGATCCTGAAATTGCCTGGATGGGGCTAACTGAAACTGAGGCTGAAAAGCAGGGTATCGCTTATGAGAAAGCGGTATTTCCGTGGGCTGCCAGTGGTCGTGCTATTACTATGGCGCGTGATGAAGGTATGACCAAGCTGCTTTTCGATAAGGATACAAAAAGAATTGTGGGGGCCGGCATGGTTGGATCGCATGCAGGGGAACTGATTGCGGAAACCGTGCTGGCACTGGAAATGGGAGCGGATATGCAGGACATCGGGCTGACTGTCCACCCCCACCCCACTTTATCCGAGACCGTTTTTTTTGCTGCTGAGCTGGCCGAAGGTACGATTACGGATCTTTACGTGCCGAAAAAGTAACAGCAATGTAACGCAGCAGCTGGTTGACTGTTTTTCCTGTTCAGTCAACCAGCCGGTCGCCATATAAAAAACACCCGAAGGATCAGAAATGCAGGATGGCGCTGGCTGAGAGCAGTATCTGATCGCTGTCTCTGTTATCCCTGAATACTTCATGGCGGGTTGCCACATCGTAGCGAACTTCAGAGCGTAATGTGAGCCCGGCAATCGGCTTGTAGTTTAACCCCGCAGTCACACCGATAAAATCCTGATCTTTGCCATCGACCATAACGCGACTGCCATTTTTGTCGTGAAACCACTCAAAACGCAGCCCTGCACCCAGCCGGTTTGAAATGTCGTACAGCAAATACTGGTTGATGCCGTACCATGCAGCGGAAGGAGATTCAGCTGTTTTGGCTTCGATTGCAAAATCGTGCTGAAACACGTAGCGCAATCTTTCAGAGAAATGATGTTCCATCACGACGCTGTACATGGTTCGATTGTGGTTTTCATGCAGTTCAGTGGTTCGTGCATCGCCTGTAATCAGCGCTACTGCCAGGTTGGTTTTTCCATCATCGGTCACATAATTTACGCTACCCAGATAATTTGGAATGTGGCGGGAAAGGCTGTCCCAACCGGTGACAACCCCGCTTTTGACAGTCAGATTGCTGTTAACCGGGTAGGAGAGCAGCATGCCCATGTGGGTAAAAGGTTCGCCGTAGCGCATGGTATAGGCATGTGAAAAAAAGAAGTTGTTGGGGGACATCACGGACTCATAGCCGATGAGGGTGTAGAAATGGCCGATTGTCAGGCTGACGCCATTCCCGATTGGTGCGTACAGGCTTGCATACAGTTGCGGAAATACCAGCTGGTGCTTGGGAGTATCCCCAAGAATAGTCGTATCAAAGTTGGTGGTAGCTGAAAATTTTGCATCCGTACCATACAGAAGGTCAGCACGCATTCCAATATCCCAGGTATCTCCGCTGGTATCCATTTCCTTCTCAATGTAGCCGTAAACCTGATGTAATCTGACCCGGTTAGCCTTGTCGTTGAATGACACCGGATAATTTGACCTGTCGCGCGGCTCGCGTGGATTGCCGCTAACGCCAGTCTCCACCCATCCACCTAATTTCAGTCTGATAGCAGGTGCCGGGGTAATTTCATTAATGTTGTAGCCGGTCAATGTGTTGATTAGCCCGGTTCCTGCTGCCCCTTCTGCCAGAGCCGGCATGGCGGAAAGCAGGTTGAATATCAGAAAAACAGAGCAGCCAATTTTGTTGTATCGGGATGGCATGATTGGATCGCGAGAAATGGAGGTCTGATAATTAAGGTTATAAATGCTGCGGAGGGAATTATAACGCTGTAAATATAGCGATCAGGACTGAGATTCATCAGAATTGGTTATTCTGAAGCGACAGTATTTTCCATCTTTGACGATACATTCTGTGTGTTCGATATCTGCTTTCAACAGATGCTTGAGGAAACTGATATCGAGTTTGCAAAACTCGCTATGCTGTTGAGCAAGTTCCTGGAAAACACAATTATTGGCAACGATTTCTGCCTGATTCTCAGATAACTGATGTATCTCAGTATCGTAACCAAGTTCACTCATGATGGTGGCAGCTTCCTGAAGTTTATCGCTGCGGGAGGTGTGCTGTGCGAGACGGTGCGCTAATCCGTTTGCCATTTCTTTGCCCAGTTCGGTCAGGCAGGCATTGAGCTCTTCTTCTCCCCTGTTTTTATCTATCCAGGAAAGCAGCAGTTTTGCCAGAAATGAATAGCGTCGCTGGAAAAGTTCCAGGCCGTTGGGTGTCAGTGTGTATATCCGGCCCGGTCTGCCACCGGTACTTTCCTGCAAGGTGCTGTGAATGAAACCGCTGCTGCCCAGCTGGGTGAGATGCTGGTTAACAGCATTGCGAGAAATGGTCAGCTGGCTGGACAATTCTTCTACTGTTAACCCTTCACGATGATGCAACAGGGCGGTGAGCAGGGATTGCTGGCGCTCACCCAGTAATGACAAGGCTGCTTTCATAGCAGAAGAATTCGTTTCAAGTTTTGACATATTTGTATTGCAAAAGTATTTTAACTTGCAGTATAGTGAAATCCTTTCAACAAAAGAAGGGGGTTAAAGTGTTAAATACATCGATTCTGATTTTTGCAATTGCTGCAGTAGGGGGCGTGTTCCTGGCTTCTAAAGTACTTACCGGTAAGCTGGCGCCGTGGGCGGTTTCCATTGTACATGCTCTGCTGGGTGCCGCCGGTCTGGTAACACTGATACTAACCGTGATGCAGGATTCAGGAAACAGTCGTCTGACGGCAGCACTGGGTCTGCTGGTAGTGGCTGCTTTGGGCGGGTTTTATCTCGCTTCAGTCCATGCAAAAGGTAATGTGGCGCCGAAGGGCGTTGTGATTATTCACGCAGGCGTAGCCGTTGCAGGTTTTCTGACGCTGCTGAGCGTAGTGTTGTAAGTTTCTGAAAGGAGATGCTGATATGAGACACCCCATTCATCCGATGCTGGTTCATTTCCCGGTGGCAACCTGGTTTCTTTCGACACTGGGCGATATTGCGGGCCTGTTCACCCATGAGCAGACAAGCTGGGTGGCTGGGGTGCTACTCGTTATTGGAACAACCACAGCGTTGCTCGCCATGGTGGCAGGCATGCTGGAGCTGGGAAAAATTGACCAGCAGAGTCCCGCTATGAAAGTTGCCAATCAGCACATGATGCTGATGATGACCAGCTGGTCACTTTATGCTGTCAGTCTGTTTCTGCGGCTGGATGGGACCCGCCTGGGCCAGCCGGGCATGGTTGCGATTGCGTTATCCGTTGCCGGGTTGATCGTTCTCTGTATTGCCGGCTGGCTGGGAGGTAAACTGGTCTACGAATATGGGGTAGGGGGGCGTTCTGACCCTTCCTGAAAGGAAAGGTTACTGTATCGGTTTTGTTTCTGGCTGGTAGTGGCAAGTTTGTCTGACGCTGTCAGTCGAGCCGGCTGAGCCGATTAAGCCGGCCGGTCTTGCCAGGCAGTTTTGTTAATCAGAATTTTATTAATCGATTTTACTGTCTAACCCGCTTTCGGCAATTTCTGCCGCCCGCATGAGTGCTTTTGCTTTATTACAGGTTTCAATCCATTCATTTTGCGGGACAGAGTCGGCCACAATACCAGCACCCGCCTGTACGTGCAGCATGCCATCCTTGATGAGGCCGGTCCGGATGGCGATGGCCAGGTCCATGTTGCCGTCAAACCCCAGATAACCAACCGCTCCGGCATAAACACCCCGTTTGGAAATTTCCAGTTCGTCAATGATTTCCATTGCCCTGACTTTGGGAGCTCCACTGACCGTACCGGCGGGGAAGGTGGCACGCAGTACATCAATCGCATTCAAACCGGGCTTGAGCTTCCCTTCAACATTGGAAACGATATGCATAACGTGCGAGTAATACTCTATTTGCATGTTTTCGGTAACCTTTACGCTGCCGGTTCGGGCCACCCGGCCTATATCATTGCGTCCTAAATCCATCAGCATGATGTGTTCAGCACATTCCTTGGGATCGGCCAGCAGATCAGCAGCCAGCGCCTGGTCAGCCCGGATATCCGCGCCGCGTGGACGCGTGCCGGCAATAGGGCGGACCGTAACCGTATCTTTTTCCAGTCTGACCAGAATTTCCGGTGAAGCGCCAACAACGTGGAAATCTCCCAGATGGTAGTTAAACATGTAAGGGGATGGGTTGAGACTGCGCAGTGCACGGTACAGTGCGAGTGGTGATGCGGAATAGGGCTTGCTGGTACGCTGTGAAAGGACAACCTGCATGATGTCACCCTCCAGAATGTAACGCTTGGCTTTTTCTACAGCAGCCATGAAATCAGCTTCGGGAAATTCGCTGACAGCCGCTCCGGAGGGGGCTGGTTTTTCTACCGGAATCGAAACCGGCTCCCGCAGTTTTTGCAGCAGTTCCCTGATCCGGCTTTTGCCAGTCTGATAGGCGGTCTCCAGCGCCGGATCGGTATAAATAATCAGATAGAGTTTGCCGGAAAGGTTATCCATGACAACCAGTTCTTCTGACAGCAGCAGCAGAATATCCGGTGTCTTTAGCGTATCCGGGCGGGCGTGCCCGGCCAGCCTTGGTTCAATATAACGAACGGTGTCGTAGGAAAAATATCCGGCAAGCCCCCCGTTGAAGCGAGGCAGGCCTGCAAGGGGGGCTACTTTGAACCGGTTAAGGAAATTACCGATAAAGCCTGGCACATCACTGCTATCGACTGCTTCTTCAGTTTTATCGTCACTGATGATGCGGATATGGCTGGAGCAGGCTTCCAGTCGCGTTTTTGCAGGCAGTCCGATGACCGAATAACGACCGAACCGTTCTCCTCCCACTACCGATTCCAGTAAATAGGAATAAGGCTGGTTTGCCAGTTTGAGATAAATGGAGAGGGGGGTATCCAGATCAGCGAAGGTTTCCAGCACCAGGGGGATGCGGTTATACCCCTGTGCTGCCAGGGCGCTGAATTCACTTTCAGTTATGCAACAATTCATAGAAAGCAGGGCTGCTGAGATGGTCGGGTTAATGGGATGAAACGCTACCGGTCGATCTGAACTGATTGCAGTTGCATGCCAGCGGAGCGTTGCTGCGCTACCGGCTGATATCGTGCTGACAGGTGATTAATCCGGCAGCATCGACGATGGTATCCACCACTGCATCGCAATCCAGTTTACGGACATCGTGCCCTTCGTTATATCCGTAAGGTACGCAGAAGATATGGCAGCCTGCTGCACGCGCCGCGATGGCATCGTTGGATGAATCACCGATCAGCAATGCTGCTTTGGGCGGCACGTTAAAATACTGACAGGCATGCAGTAACGGCAGCGGATCCGGTTTCCTTTTTGGCAGGCTGTCACCTGACAATATCAGTTCGAAGTAATCAAACAGGCCGGTTTTACGCAGCAACGGCAGAGTGAATATTTCAGTTTTGTTAGTGATGCAAACCAGACGAAAACCGGCCTGTTTGAGCTGATCAAGCCCTTCGACAACGCCAGGATAAGGGCGTGTGTGCACATACAGGTTTTCCGCGTAACAGCGTTCATATATCGGCAATGCCTGCTCAAAAAGTTCCGGATCAGGTTCCCCGTCCGGGCTGTTGGTAAGTGCACGTTTGACAAGCTTGGGAACACCTTTGCCGATGAAGGTTTGTATGGTCGATACCGGCAGCTCAGTCATGCGTAACTCACGCAACATTTCATTGGCCGCAAGCGCCAGATCTCCTGCAGTATCAAGCAGTGTCCCATCCAGATCAATAATGACCGCCTGGAGCGGGAGCGGAAATTGTATCGGGCCAGATGGCCGTATATTGGATTGAGTCATAAACGTCATCTGCTCCCGATCAGGCAACTTTTGCCAGTTCTGCACGCATGGCAGCAATGATACTGTCGTAGCGGTGGGGATCGCTGTCCTTGCCCGCGCCGTAAATGGCGGAACCGGCAACGAAGGTATCTGCACCTGCACGGGCGATTTCCGCGATATTGTCTGTTTTTACGCCACCGTCGATTTCCAGCAGAATATCGCGCCCGCTTGCACTGATACGTTCTCTTGCCAGGCGCAGTTTATTCAGTGCTTCGGGAATAAAGGCCTGTCCGCCAAAACCGGGGTTGACTGACATGATCAGGATCAGGTCAAGCTTATTGATGACGTGATCGAGATACGAAAGTGGAGTGGCAGGGTTGAAAACCAGCCCGGCTTTGCAGCCTTGTTCTTTGATAAGCCCGATAGTGCGGTCAATATGACGTGAAGCTTCCGGATGAAAGGAGATGATATTGGCGCCAGCTTTGGCAAAATCAGGGATGATGCGATCAACCGGCTCAACCATCAGGTGTACATCGATCATTGCTTTTGTCAAAGGGCGAATCGCTTCGCATACCAGTGGGCCGATTGTCAGATTGGGAACATAATGGTTATCCATGACATCGAAGTGAATGATGTCTGCGCCGGAGTTCAGGACTTGTGTGACTTCTTCACCCAGTCTGGCAAAATTGGCGGAAAGTATACTCGGAGCAATGCGGTACATGATTTAGCCTCAATAAGGAAATTACACATTTTAACCATAAATGGAAATGGGAGTTAATAATGCTTTTGGGTGTATATCAGTTTTTTGTGAGAAAAAGGGTTGAAAGAGATCGGGCCGGTTCGTTGATCTGCAGCCGGTTTTTTGTTACCGGCAAGCTGGCAGTATGATTTCAGTTGAGACTTTCGTTAATCGGAGAAAGCATCTGCTGTCCCGAATAAAACAGGGTGTGGCGATCATTGCCACTTCGCCGGAAAGATACCGTAACAGGGATACGCAATATCCTTATCGCTTCGACAGTTACTTCTACTATCTGACAGGTTTCCGTGAACCCGAGGCTGTTCTTATGCTGGTTGCAGCCGGGGATGGGACTGCTTCGCAGCAGATTTTATTTTGCCGGGACAAGGATGCCGAGCGCGAAATCTGGGATGGATTCCGTTATGGGTCGGAGGCCGCGCGGGAAACCTTTGGTTTTGATGCCGCGTATTCCATTACCCGGCTGGATGAGCTGGCAGGTGAGCTGCTGGCTAATCAACCCGTGGTATTTCATGCGTTCGGCCATGATGCAGCCTGGGATCAGCGTGTGGTGGGATGGATTAACCGGGTACGGGAGCAGGTGAGGAAAGGGGTGTCAGCGCCTGCTGAAATTCGGGATATTCGCCATGTGCTCGATGAAATGCGTCTGGTCAAGGATGATGCTGAACTGGCGGTAATGCGTGAGGCTGGCAGAATTTCAGCCGAAGCGCACAAGCGCGCCATGCGGGCAACCCGTCCCGGCAGACATGAGTATGAAATAGAAGCTGAACTGCTGTATGAATTTCGCCGGCAGGGTGCTGAATCTCCCGCTTATACATCGATCGTGGCGGGAGGGGCCAATGCCTGTGTGTTGCACTATATCCAGAATGATACCCGACTTAAGGACGGGGATTTGCTGCTGATTGATGCGGCCTGCGAGCTGCACGGTTATGCGGCGGACATCACACGTACCTTTCCGGTCAACGGTAAATTTTCCGGTGCGCAAAGAGAGATTTATCAGCTGGTACTCGCGGCGCAGACCGCAGCAATTAATGCGGTCAGGCCCGGTAATAACTGGGATTCACCGCATCAGGCGGCCTTGCAGGTGCTGGTACAGGGCTTCATTGATTTGAATCTATGCCAGGGCAGCCCGGAGGCGGTCATCGAAACAGAATCCTACAAGCGTTTTTACATGCACCGGACCGGGCACTGGCTGGGGCTGGATGTGCATGATGCCGGGGAATACAAACAGGCCGGTCAGTGGCGTGAACTGGTGCCCGGGATGGTGTTGACGGTTGAACCGGGCTGCTACATTCGCCCGGCCGAAGATGTTCCGGAGCATTTCTGGAATACAGGCATAAGGATTGAGGATGATGTGGCGGTTACCCTGGCCGGTTGTGAGGTATTGACTGCGCTGGCACCTAAAAATGTGGCTGAAATAGAGGAGTGGATGCAATGTACGATGATCTCAGAAAGATAATCATCAGGCGAATTGTGTATCAGGGGCAGCCTGGCCCGGAAGGGGGATCAGGGGAATCCCGGAAAACGCCATTGGCCAACAAGTGGATGTTTTACCTGACACTCATACCGGCAGTGGTCGTAGTAGTAGTGCTGGGTGCATTCTTCTTTTCAATCGTGCTGGCGATATTTGTGGCCGTCGCCAGTGTGATTGGGGCGCGGCTGTGGTGGTTGCGGCGCAAGTTCAGGCAGGCGATGTCCGCTGCTGCCGGGAAAAACAATGAACTGATAGAAGATGCCGAGATTATTGAAATCAAGGAAGATGGTAAAAACGACCGCAAACATCGCTAAACATTATTGACCGGGGCAGCCATGCGCAAGCTCATAGCAGTTATCGTGTTCTCAATGATTGGTGCCCCCGGCTGGTGTCAGGACACTATCCGGCCCGGCTTGTGGGAAGTTACAACCCGATCGGATCTGCTCGGGCTGGTTGCGCATGTTCCGCATGAACAGATGCAGCAGATCACCAGTCTGGCCAGGCAATACGGGTTGAGAATGCCCCGTATTCAGGAGGGGGCTGCCATTTCAAAAGTGTGTATCACCCCGGAGATGGCAGCACAGGATATTCCCTCCCGTTTTTACGAAAACCAGTCCGGATGCGCGGTCGTAAACGCCAGCCGATCCGGGAATCGCTATCAGGTGGAACTTGTTTGTGATAATCCCCGTTTCAAAGGGAATGGTCACGCTGAAGGTGTTTTTTCCACCCCTGAGAGTTTTACTGGAAAAACGGAATTCAACAGCACGGTGCAGGGCGCCCCGCTTTATATTGAGGCTGATACAAGTGGCCGGTGGATTGGCGGGCAGTGTGAAGCGGTGCAGCCTGTACGGTAGATCACGGCGGTAAGTACTATTTGGACAGCCTTGATTGGGCAGCGGACAGATCAGAATGTTGACATACTCCGGACCGTCCGCCTGTTAATCAAATTTACTTCAAACTTGAACCGTGTCATGACTTACTCGGACGGCATCCGGATATACGGATAGGGAGAAGGCGTTCCGGGCGGTACCAGCGAGTCATTGCCCCAGTCGGGATAGTCGTCTGTCAGCGTGTTCATGAATGCGATGAGTGCCGTTCTTTCTGCCGCTGTTAAATTCAGGTTGCCGAATTTGTCACTGACGTTTTGTTCAATTTCAGGAACAGGCCAGCATTGAGAAGGGAAGCGCGGCGAAGTGCTGTCGCAATCGTGCGGCAATGCATCCCGTGTATTGTAAAAATGCACAATCATTTGTAAAGATGCAAAAACACCATTATGGCCATAAGGGGCAGTAACCGCCACGTTACGCAGGGTCATGACTTTATGTTTACCGATCTGCAGGCCCTGTTCATCCTGCTTCCGGATGTCTGCCCGCCCGCCAAGACCCGGATCGGGCTCGGGTAATCCGGAGATTTTCATGTTGCGGGGGGCGCCGATATTTTCGTAGCTAAAGTTGGTGAATAAGGGTGGAACAACGATATTCCCTTTTTTATCGAGCGTGCTATCCACGGGATGACAAACCGCACAGTTACCTTTTAGCGGATCTTTGAAAAGATCAAACCCCTGTTGTTCGACAGGGGTGAATGATGTTGCTCCGGTCAGGACGTAATCAAATTTGGAATTGAATTTGCTGAATGATCTGTCTCGTTCGAAGGCGGCAACAGCCTGGGCCATGCTCTGAAAAACTTTCTCCACCATCTTGTCTGATGGTTTCTTGAGTGGCAACGAAATGCTGTAAATCTTTTTAAACAGTTTGCGGTAGGTGGCATTTTCACTTAGGCGGTTAACAACGTCAGCAGCGTTGGGCATAGCCATTTCAACCGGATTCAGGAAGGGCTGTTTTGCCTGTTCTGCGAGATTTCTGGCGCGACCATTCCAGAAGAATCCACCAATATAAGTGTTCAGATTCTTGTCCCATTTGAACTTCGGGCTGAAGGCCGCATAGCCGACACTGGGTGTATTCAGTGTACCGCTGAAAGGCAGGCCGGTTTCGGGGTTGATATCGGAGCCGTTCGATACGGGAGAGCCTGTGGCAACATTGTCAGGATCGACGAAACCCGGTACGGCCGGCAGGCCTGGTTTGATGGCAGGGCTCAGGCTGTGGCAGGTTTCGCAAGACTGATTCCTGTTCAGGGATAAATTTTTATCCCTGAAAATCAGTTTCCCGAGCATGATTTCTTCGGCCTGCGCCATTTTTCCATCATCTGCAAAATTCAGGCTTGTGTGGAACAGCATCAAAATAAAAAGAATTTTTTTCATGAACTCAATAACCTCTTGCCGGAATAATAATTGCGGCCGAATTATCCAGACAGTAAGCAGAAATGAGAATGTGACAAATTGTCGCAGGGGGCGAGCGGGGGGTGGCAAGCCGTTACCGGGTTTACGGGCGTGATCAAACAGCTGGCAGTCAGAGTTATCCGGGGCGCGTATACTGGATATAGTCGGTGTATGGCATCAGTCCGGCTGATTTTTCAAGGAGCAGAATCATGAAAACGACACAACTTTTGCATAATCTCGGCCAGAGTCTCTGGCTCGACAATATTACGCGGGATCTGTTAATCAACGGTACGCTGAAACGCTATATCGATGAATTCTCTGTAACAGGGCTGACTTCCAATCCGAGTATATTCAACCACGCGATCAGGAACAGCGGCGCTTATGATGCGGCAATCCGCGCCGGCCTGGCGCAGGGTAAACCGGGTGAGGCAATTTTTATTGATCTGGCACTGGAAGATCTGACACAGGCAGCAGATTTGTTAAGGCCGGTTTACGATCGGACCAATGGCATCGACGGATGGGTGTCGATGGAAGTGTCTCCTCTGCTGGCTTACGACACAGCCAGCACCGTTGCTGCTGCAAAGGAGATTTACAATCAGGCGGCCCGGCCGAATCTGTTAATCAAGATTCCGGGAACCAGGGAGGGAGTGCCTGCCATTGAAGAAGCCATTTTTGCGGGGATACCGATCAATGTGACTTTACTGTTCAGCCGTGAACAGTATGTGGCTGCGGCTGAAGCCTATTTGCGCGGTATTGAACGGCGTATCGATGCCGGTCTCAATCCTGATGTGGTATCGGTGGCTTCCCTGTTTGTCAGCCGGTGGGATGTTGCGGTGGCAGGTAAGGTTCCGGAGGAATTGTGCAACAGGCTGGGTATTGCGATTGCCGGGCGCACCTATAAAGCTGCCCGTGATCTTTTTGATGCACCCCGCTGGCTGCGAATCTACAATGCCGGTGCCCGGCCGCAACGCCTGCTATGGGCGAGTACGGGGACCAAAGATCCTGCTGCTTCACCCGTTCTGTATGTGGCGGCGCTTGCTGCTCCCTTTACTGTCAATACGATACCGGAAGCCACCTTGAAAACGCTGGCCGGTCAGAATGACCCGGGTTTTGAATGTATGCCGGCTGATGGTGGAGATTGTGAGCAGGTGCTGGAGCAGTTTTCCAGAGCGGGAATTGATATTGATGCCCTGGCGATCCGGCTTCAGGATGAAGGTGCCAGGGGATTCGTGACCTCCTGGCAGGGATTGCTGGAGGTAATTGCTTCCAAATAAAGGGGCGTACAGTAAAAGCAACGCGCTGATTTGTGAGGACAGAGCCTGTTTCTGACAGTAACAAATCGGCTGCCCTTGTGTAATCACGTAGTAAAATAACCCTGTTGCAAGGGGGTGTATGTTGAATACATCCGGCTGTCTGCGCTGCCCGGGCTGAGGTATGGTTTAGCGGGCCCGGGGATGAGCTGTCAGTTTTGACTCAGATGCTGGAAAATCTGTTTATTCTTTTTACAAGGGAGTTCGGGAATGAAAATTATAAAGCTTGATCGTTTTGCAAAGAGCGTTCTGGTACTGTCTCTGGCCGTGTTTGCAGCGGGTTGTGGTGATAAGTCCGAGGAGGCTGCCAAACAGAAACAGCCTGGAGCAACTGCAAAAATTATGCAAAGTGAAGAAGTCGTAACTGAATCCGTGCCGGATGAGTCGGGTGATATCGCAGAAGAGTCATTGGAATCAATTCTGGCAAAAGCAGATGAAATTATTCAGCGAACCAGTGCGGTAAATGGTGATGTAAAGTCTGAATCGAAAAAAAGTGCTGAAAATGCCGTTGAAGAAACGGGAGCTATCGTGGCGACCACACCTAAAAAGAGCACAGAAACCGCGGATAATGGTAAAGAAACAGTCAAAGTAACTCCGGATATCATTCGCAAAATTCAGCAGGCTCTGGCAGACGCCGGTCTGAATCCGGGAACGGCTGATGGAAAGATGGGCCCGCGCAGCAAAAATGCATTGGCTGAATTCCAGAAAAAACATGGCTTGGCTGTGGGGAAAATAACCAGAGAAACATTGCGTGAGCTGGGAATCGCCTTCTGATTTCCCTGATATGGAAATGGTATTTTCTGGGGGAAATGTGTAGAATTCACCGCCGTTCGGGCTGTTTGATCATTTATTTCTGAGAAAAATTTGTGACCTTCCTTGTCCAAAAATATGGTGGTACCTCGGTAGGCAGTACCGAGCGCATTAAACAGGTTGCGCGTCGTGTGGCTGAGTTTCGGGCGCAGGGGCATGATCTGGTTGTGGTTCTGTCCGCCATGAGCGGAGAAACCAATCGCCTGATTTCCCTGGCAAAAGAGGTTCAGCCCAACCCTGATCCCCGTGAGCTGGATGTGATTCTGTCCACTGGCGAGCAGGTAACAATCGGGCTGCTGGCGATGGCTTTGCAGGAGCTGGGTATCAAAGCAAAAAGCTATACCGGCTCTCAGGTCAGCATTACAACGGATAACGCTCATACCAAGGCGCGTATCCTGAAGATTGATGAACATCCTGTGCGTGAGGATCTGGCGGCCGGTTATGTTGTTATCGTTGCCGGGTTCCAGGGTGTGGATGAAGCGGGCGATATCACAACACTGGGACGTGGTGGTTCAGATACGACGGCAGTAGCGCTTGCGGCTGCACTCAAGGCGGATGAATGCCAGATTTACACTGATGTTAACGGTATTTACACCACGGATCCGCGTGTGGTGCCGGAAGCACGGAAGCTGGATACCATTACATTCGAAGAAATGCTTGAGATGGCCAGTCTGGGATCCAAAGTACTGCAGATACGTTCAGTGGAATTTGCCGGTAAATACAGGGTCAAGCTCAGGGTTCTTTCCAGTTTTGAAGAAGGCGATGGTACGCTGATCACGTTTGAGGAAAATAACAAGATGGAACAGCCCATAATCTCGGGGATTGCATTTAATCGCGACGAAGCAAAAATTACAGTGGTGGGTGTACCGGACCATCCCGGTATTGCCTATCAGATACTGGGACCCGTAGCCGATGCCAATATCGATGTTGATATGATCATCCAGAACGTAGGGCATGACGGTACTACTGATTTTTCATTCACGGTCAACCGGAATGAATACGTCCGCACGATGGAGGTGTTGAATCAGCAGGTGTTGCCCCACATTGGTGCACGAGAAGTAATCGGCGGGGATAAAATTGCCAAGGTTTCGGTGATTGGCGTGGGAATGCGTTCGTATGCCGGTATTGCCAGCAAAATGTTCCGTGTGCTGGCAGAAGAAGGGATTAACATTCGGATGATTGCGACTTCAGAAATCAAAATTTCTGTCGTAGTAGATGAAAAGTATATGGAGCTGGCAGTGCGGGTGTTACACAAGGCTTTTGATCTGGATCGGGCGAATAACACCAGCACAAAAACATGTTAGTATAGTCGGCTGTTTAAATGTAAGTCATCTAAAAGTATCATTTACGGAGAGATGGCCGAGTGGTCGAAGGCGCTCCCCTGCTAAGGGAGTATAGGCTCAAAAAGCTTATCGAGGGTTCGAATCCCTCTCTCTCCGCCAAAATGCCGGCATGTCCAGGTTGGCGATAATTTCCCCCTGCAGTTAACTCCTTTCTGACATTGCTCAATGCCGTACAGTCTTCTTCGTACAGTATAAAGACTACGGTCAGTGCAATCCGGCAGTGTGTTCCGCAGCCTTCACTCAAGCTCACCTTCTGCATGATTTTCAATTTGTCATCCTGATGTCATCTTTGCCTTGTATGATTCAGGTTATCTGACAGGGTTTTTTGATCGAGGTAGAAGGTGTCTGCAACAGTTCTGGTGGTGGAAGATGAATTGGCAATTCAGGAACTGGTTGCTTATAGTCTGCGTAACGCCGGTTATATCGTTGTGTGTGCGAGCAGTGCGGAGCAGGCTGCAAAACATATTAACGAAGTATTGCCGGATCTGGTGTTACTGGACTGGATGCTTCCCGGCAGAAGTGGTGTTGAGTTCGCCCGATCATTACGCCGGGATCTTCGTACCAAATCAGTTCCTGTCATCATGCTGACTGCACGGGTGGATGAAAGTGACAAGGTGGCCGGGCTGGAATCGGGGGCGGATGATTACATAACCAAGCCGTTTTCCCCGCGAGAGCTCATTGCGCGGATAAAAGCAGTGTTGCGCCGGAGCCTGCCCGAAGCCACCGATGACATTCTGGATGTCGGGGGTGTAAAGCTCAACCCGATAATGCATCGTGTCACTGTGACTGATCCGGACGATGGTATTCACGAAAAGGAATTGCTGCTCAGCCCGACTGAATACCGTTTACTGCATTTTCTGATGGCACATGCCGAGCGCGTACATACCCGAGCCCAGTTGCTTGATCGGGTATGGGGGGATCATGTTTTTGTCGAAGACCGGACAGTTGATGTGCATATACGCCGGTTGCGCAAGGCGCTGGAGGTGGCGGGAAAGGCCGATCTGGTGCAGACGGTCCGGGGAGCGGGCTATCGTTTTTCCATTCGCAATGAGAGCGAGATCTGAGAACCGGCCTGTGCTGGTCAATGGCAGGGGGGTGGGCTATACTTTACCGGCAGGTACCGGGTTCTTGCGGGTTGTGTGGCGAGTAACCGCAAAGGGTTACCCGGCTTTTCATTTTTTAAGAAACGCATCCGTTCTTCATGAGGCATCTCTAAAGACCTTCTGAAAAATGTTGGTGAAGTAGTCAGCGTAAGGTAAAAGCCGGCTGAAAAAGCGCAGTTTACCAGCAGTAAGCAAGTGTTTTTAGCCGGCTTCTAACGAAGTGATGGCAGCGCGCGTATCGTTTTTCAGAGGATTCCTGAGCAGACAGACAGGGCGGCGTGCGCCATGTAACGCTGTGATTCAACTTCAGAAGGCCCCTGTGAAGGTACCTCGCTAACCCGCAGTGTCCCCCGATTAGTTATTTCTACATATAGTACAGTTTCAAGGTACGGTCTTTCTTGAAACAACATCCTGAAACAACAATCTTTTTCGCTACAGTTCATGTGGCTGATTCAATATGAGGAGTTAGAATGAATATCAAACCTAAAATTATGATTTCCACGCTCGATGCAGAACGTCTGGAAATGTTGCTGGAAGATCTTCCGCATAATGCCTTTCCGGGCAGGGATGATCTGGAAGCTGAACTCGCCCGGGCGGAAGTAGTGGATCCGGAGGAAATTCCACCTGCTGTGGTGACGATGAATTCCACCGTCAGGTTCAAGGTAGCATCCTCTGCTGAAGAATTCTGCCTGACATTGGTATATCCGAAAGACGTGGATACCAGTGGTGAGAAAATCTCGATCCTTGCGCCGGTAGGGAGTGCGTTACTGGGGTTGTCACAAGGTGATGAAATTGAATGGCCCAAGCCAGGTGGCGGCGTGCTGCGAGTGCGTATCATGGAAGTGACTTACCAACCCGAGCGTTCCGGGGAATTTCACCGCTAACCCAGATGGTTCTTTTCAAAGAATACCGCGATGAGTAATCAGCCGGTGATTCTGGCGATTGATCAGGGTACAACCAGTACCCGTGCCATTCTGTTTTCGGCTGAACTGGATATTCTGGCAGTGCAGCAGAAAGAGCTGAAGCTGCATTATCCGCATAAGGGCTGGGTTGAGCAGGATGCAGTAGCGATCTGGCGGGATACGCTCGAAGTTTGTCGTGCAGTGCTGGAACATCCTGTCGGCAGAGTAAAACCGGTTGCCGCTATTGGCATTACCAATCAGCGTGAAACAACCATTCTATGGGATCGCAAGACTGGCAAGCCGGTTTACAACGCCATTGTCTGGCAGGATCGCCGTACTGATGCCAGTTGCAGGGAATTGAGAGCGCGGGGTCACGAGCCGATGGTAACGGCTCGAACCGGCCTGTTATTTGATCCCTATTTTTCCGCAACCAAAATTGCCTGGATACTGGATAGCGTCGAAGGGGCACGTACCCGGGCAGAGCAGGGTGAACTGGCATTTGGCACGATAGATTGTTACCTGCTCTGGCATCTGACTGGCGGGCGGGTGCATGCCACTGATGTGACCAATGCGGCGCGGACACTGCTGTTCAACATTGTCGAACAGCAGTGGGATAAGGATTTGCTGGCATTATTCAGCATTCCGGCAGCAATTCTGCCGGAAGTCCATGATAATGCTGCTGAATTTGGGGTGACTGATCCGGCCTGGTTTGGCCTGGAAATTCCGGTCGGCGGCATGGCGGGTGATCAGCATGCGGCACTGATCGGGCAAAGGTGTTTCCAGCCGGGCATGGTCAAGTCCACCTACGGCACCGGTTGTTTTGCACTGATGAATATCGGTCCGGATTTCAGGGCTTCGCACCATCGTTTACTGACCACGCCAGCGTATCGCCTGAATGGCAGGATGGTTTATGCCATTGAAGGATCAATCTTTATTGCCGGTGCGGCAATCCAGTGGCTGCGGGACGGATTGGAGTTTTTTCGGGATGCGGCGGCGAGCGAAGCACTGGCGCGCAGTGTGCCAGACAGTAATGAAGTGTATTTTGTACCTGCCTTCACCGGCCTGGGTGCACCTTACTGGCGGCCGGATGTGCGCGGCATGATCAGCGGGCTGTCACGTGAGACGACACGGGCACATATCGTTCGTGCAGCACTGGAAGCGCAAGGTTACCAAACTCTGGATCTGATGGCGGCGATGGAAGAAGATGGCGGCCATCAGGCTGAAATTATCCGCGTAGATGGTGGACTGGTGGCAAACGGATTCATGTGCCAGTTTCTCGCGGATATGTTGAACAGGCCGGTGGAAGTGCCAAAAGTGACCGAGGCAACGGCGCTGGGAGCGGCGATTCTGGCTGGGTTGACGGCGGGCCTGTTTGCCGGGCTGGAGGCAACTGAATGCTACTGGCAACGGGACAGGGTTTATACACCCCAAATGACTGAAATTGAAAGAAAGCGGTTGTATGCCGGCTGGCAAACAGCCATTCAGACACTTTTACACACACCCGGAAACCAAGGTGCTTTGACAAAAAACTGCCTGCAACCTCATCTGCCTATTAAATCGTAAAATACTCACCTGATGTGATGAATCCGGACATGGAGTATTTTTGGTTATGCAGATGAACCTCCCCAATTTTCTGACGTGGCTGCGTATCGTGGCTATCCCTCTGTTTGTCGGCATTTTTTATCTGCCAACAGACTGGGCGCCTCCCGCTACACAAAATCTGGCAGCGACTATCGTATTTGCAGGCGCTGCGCTCACCGACTGGTTGGATGGCTATCTGGCCCGCGTACTTAACCAGACTTCTGCATTTGGTGCTTTTCTTGATCCGGTAGCGGACAAGCTGATGGTGGCTGCTGCACTGATTGTTCTGGTACATCTGGATCGGCTGGATGCACCCATCGCGCTGATTATCATTGGTCGTGAAATCACAATTTCCGCATTGCGCGAATGGATGGCGCAAATCGGTAAATCCAGAAGTGTTGCTGTTTCTTTTCTGGGCAAGATTAAAACAGCGGCACAAATGGTGGCGATACCCCTGCTGCTTTACCATGGTCAGGTCAGTGATATGTTTGATGCCCAAGTGGCTGGCACCTGGCTGATTTATGTTGCAGCCGTGCTGACGTTATGGTCGATGATTTATTACCTGCGGGCCGCCATGCCGCATGTGATTCACGACCGCTGATTTACTGTGGCGTAACTGTCATTGTCCATGCCGCAGGAAGTTATTCTGTTCTTTCCCGGTCTGGTACTGACTTTCTGGATCAGTGCAATATGCGGGGGAGGGGCCAGTCTGATCCTGATTCCAGCACTTAACCTGTTTCTTCCCGCTGCACTGGTTCCCTTTACATTAACGCTTGGGACATTTGCCAGCACGGCATCACGTATCGCTGTTTTCAGAAAGCACGTCAATACCAGAATATTTCTCTGGTTTATTCCGCTCTCCATTCCGGCGGTATTTATGGGGGCATGGCTGATCAGGTTTCTTAATCCGCTTTATCTCCAGTTTGTTGTGGCGCTTTTTCTCCTGTTCAATATCCCACAAATGTTCCAGTCAGGACGGGAGCTGCAGAAAGATGAAAAGCCTTACCCCAAATATATGCTGGCGCTGACTGGCTTTTTTGCCGGTTTTATCTCCGGGGTAGTCGGGGCCGTTGGACTGTTGTTTAACCGTTTTTATCTGCGGTATGGATTGAGCAAAGAGGAAATCATTGCGACCCGTGCTGCCAATGAGGTATATCTGCACGCAATCAAGCTGGTTGTTTATGCGTCGCTTGGTCTGTATTCAGCCAGTGCCATGTATACAGGGTTGCTGATTGCGCTGGCTGCCATAATTGCTTCTTTTACCCTGAAGTTCATTTTGCCGCTGGTCAGCGACTTTATTTTCAGAAAAGTTGGATACGGTGCAATGGTGGTTTCGGGCTTTGTCATGCTGTTCAGTACCTCTTCGCATATTATTGAGCAGGATAACGTAAGGTATGTTTCGCGAGACAGAGGCCAGAAGAATGAAGCCATAATTTCATGGCGCAACCGCCATTTCTCATTCGAATATGATGCAAAAGATCATGAGCTGGAAATTGAATGGTCAGTTGGCTATGGGGATTTGCCTCAGGATCTGAAACGGCATTTTGATGAACTGATCCATCAGTATGATGAAATACAGATTGAAAAGGTGTTCAACCCCAGTGAAGCGCCAGGTTATGAATTTTATTGCTATAAGGACGGGGTGCTGACCAAACTGGATTTCAAGCCAGGTTAAGCCGGATTCTGGCTCCGATCAGGACATATCTGTTTTTCACTGATACTGGCAACCCCAGTCAGTGCCATGGTCATTTCCAGTTCATCCCGTAACAAACGGATGATGTGCGCCACACCCAGTGCCCCTGCTGCTGCCAGCCCCCAGATATAGGGGCGACCGGTCATGACCGCATCTGCACCCAGAGCGAGTGCCTTGTAGACATCCCGTCCGCTGCGGATGCCGCTGTCAAACAGAACCTTGCCCCGGCCGGAAACGACGCTGGCGATTTGTGGTAAACAGTCAAGGCTGGCCGGGGCACCATCCAGCACCCGTCCGCCGTGGTTGGAAACGATCAGTCCATCGCATCCCAGATTGACTGTTTTTTCGGCATCTTCCGGGTGCAGAATGCCCTTGACCAGCAAAGGTAATGAGGTTTGCTCCCGTAGCCAGGCAAGATCTTCCCAGCGTGGTGCCTGCGTCATCCAGCCATCAAACACCTGACTTTGCCGGGATGAGAATGCTGGAAGTGGAGCCGGATCATCCAGATTTACCGACCGGACACCGGCAGGCAGCCGGATGGTAGCCTGTTTGACCGGCGCATCTACCGTAAACACAATTGCCCGATAGCCTGCGGCAACGGCTCGCTGCAGCAGTTTCAGTGTTCTCTGGCGATCTTCCTGCCAGTACAGTTGAAACCATAAAGGTTGCCCGGCTGCACTGATAATATCTTCCAGTGTTTGGCTGGCCAGGCTGCTGACGCAGAACTGCCCTTCCTGTGCGCTGGCGGCCATAGCGCTGGCAGATTCTCCATGTGAGTGATACAGGCGCTGATAGGCGAGGGGAGCGAGGATGATCGGGTGGGCCAGTGCCTGACCAAACAGGGTGATATGGGTATGGCCACCGCGCACATCGGCCAGCGGACGCGGCATGAGATGAATAGGATCAAATGCCCGGAGATTGGCTTGCAGACTTGTGTTATTACCACTGCCATCTTCCAGGTAACGCCATATTTCCGGCTGCAGGCGCTCTCTGGCTAAAGGCAGGTAATCGGCTGCGCTGTGTATCCCGTCCGGGATGGCTGAGAGTTTGGGTAAGAGCTCGTTCATTCTGGCCGGCATATTATTTTTCAGCTTTCAGCCCATTGTCGTAGCAGATTGTGGTAGGTGCCCGTCAGGCTGACAACAGCTTCGGTTTCACCAATGTTTTGGCGCAGTTGCAGCAGGGCTATATCCATTTCATACAGTAGACGGCGCTGATTGGGGTCACGCACCATGCTTTGAATAAACATGAAGCAGGCAATCCGTTCACCGCGCGTGACCGGTGTGACCTGATGAACAGAAGAAGAAGGGTAGATCACCATGCTGCCGGCCTGCAGCTTCACGCCATGCTGACCGAAGGTGTCGTTGACTACCAGTTCACCACCTTCGTATGTGTCGGGATCAGACAGGAACAAGGTAGCGGAGATGTCTGAGCGAATATAGCCGCCATCTTCCGGCAAAATGCGCATGGCATTATCTACATGGAAGCCATAATGGTTGGTTGCGCCGCTGTAGCGGTTGAAGAATGGCGGCATGATTTTGTTTGGCAGAGTTGCCGTGAAGAACAGGGCATTACGGTTCAATGCCCCTAACACCAGTCTGCGTAACGCTGCTATTTGCGGGGCATCTTCCGGCAGTTGCTGGTTGTTTTTGACTTGTGCCGCCTGGGTGCCGGCGGTTATCAGACCACTCACCCAGGCAGACTCAGTCAGCAGTTTTTGTGCTGTAGCCAGTTCTTCTGCGGTTAAAACGCTGTCGATAGTCAGGAGCACCTGATTGACTCTATTTCCGGTTAAATTAAAACCTGTACTCAGCCGTCATGATAACCCTGCGACGCAGCCCTGGTATCACAAATGGCCCGTTGTCATAGATGGCATCATAGTAAGTCGTATTGAATATATTCTGCACATTCAGTCGCATGGCCCACTTTGGTTGTTCGTAGGCAACCATTGCATCCCAGCGCATGTAGGCAGGCGCGGTATTGGGATGGAATTTGGTTCCACCCGGCAGTGTGGGAATCGGTCCGGTACCGGTCGGGCTGTAACCATAACGCTTGCCTTTGACCTCAACACCACCTCCCACTTTCCAGCCGTAAGGCAGTTTGTAGGTAGTCCACAGGTTGAAAGCATAAGGAGGCGTGTTGCGTGCGCGTTTTCCCTTATATTCCGGGTTTGCTGAGGTAAGAGCACCTGTTGTGGGGTTGACATTGACAGCTACTTCCCGGATTTCCGGGTTCATTATAGCGAGACCGGAAAAGACTTCCCAGTTTGAGGTAATGCGACCTGCCAGCTCCAGCTCGATGCCATCGGTGCGGCGCTTTTTGGTAAGGATGGCCGCTGTAGATTCGAGGTCAGTATTACGTTCCCATTGTTTGTCGGCACGATACAGGGCGGTACGCAGGGCCAGATCACCATCAAACAGCAGCCATTTTGCGCCAACTTCCTTGACTTGACTGCGTTCCGGCGGGAGAGGCGTAACGCTGAGCTGATACAGATCGGCGGTTGGGCTGAATGAATCGCTGTATGCGATATAGAAATGTGACTGATCTGAAAAATGGTAAGACAGAGCGCCACGCATGCTCCATTCACCATAATTCAGTTTGGGAGAGGTAGTGCTGCTATATTTTGCGTCCATCTGATCGCGTCGCCCACCCAGCGTGACTTTCCATTTGGGGATAAATTCGATCGTATCCTGTGCGTACACCGCATAAGAATTAGAATTGAATTCGACTGGCACTGCGCCAGGGTTAGTTTTGTTAGGCCGGAACAGTGGCGGGTTAGCTACGGTTGTTCCCCCAAAATTCAATAAGGTGCTGCGAAAACTGTCTTCATTGAGGTATTCCCCGCCAACCAGAAATTCATGATTCATGCCGAACAGCTTGAAACGATGGTTGTAATCTGTTTGTACGGTTATTGTTTTGTAATCTGAGTAACGGGTTTGATTGCCCCCAGTGACAGCTAATGCACTGGGAGGGAGAGTGGTTTGCGGAGTTTTTGCCCAGTAGCTGCGTTCATAATCGGCGTAACGTACCTGTGTGCGCCATTCACTGGCGGGTGAAAAGCGATGAGTAAAAGTGGCAGTCGAGATATTGGCCGTGCCTTTGTCAAAATTGTTGTTGGTACCCCAGTAATATTTCACCGGGAATTTTTCCTGTGGTCTGCGTGTTGCGCTGTCGAAACTTACACCGTAGTCTGGTTTGTCATCCACTGTTGTGCGGATGTGGCTCAAAATAAATTCGTTACTGGTGTTGAGCCCGATCCCCAAACTGGCGGCAAAGCCATCGCGATCCAGACCCGGACTGTCGTTGGCAGCCGGATTTTTACGCCAGCTGCCCTCGGTACGTTTCATCCCATTGAAACGGAAGGCGATGGTGTCAGTGATCTGTTTGTTGAAATCACCGGTCATCTCATAATAACCGTACATGCCGACGCTGCCGGTGATCCTGCCCTTGTCTCCCAGATGTGGCACCTTGCTGACCTGGTTGATTACTCCGCCGGCCTGACCACGCCCGAACAGCATCGCACCGGCACCACGCAGTACATCAATCTGCTCCAGGTAGAATGTTTCACGGTTGTACTGGGCGGTATCGCGGATGCCATCCAGATACATGTCACCAAAGGTATAGAAGCCGCGCAGCATCATGTTGTCCCCGGCACGTCCGCCTTCGGCAGCATTGAAAGTCAGGCCGGCGACGTTGCGCAGTGCATCCTTGAGTGAGCTGACCTGCTGATCCTGCATCAGCTGGCTGGTAACAGTCGTGACTGCCTGCGGGATGTCGTGCGGATCCTGCAATGTTTTGCCAACACGGGTAGTGGTGGCGCGATAACCATCTTTCGGAACCTCAGCGTTAGCCTCGACTTTAATGGTAGGAAGAACAGTGGCTTGGGGGGAATCATCTCCTTCTGCGGCAAAGGCGCTGATTGACAGCCCGCCGGCCATGAGCGCAGCACCGAGAGGGAGTAGTGTTTTGTGCGGTTGTGGCATTTAATTTCCTTCTGATGTAATTTTTCCGGCTGGCTGATGGCTGGCGACTGAATCCGGATTGAATCTGCTTTGCAGAAATGCTTTAACCGGAGCGTATTTATAAAAAAAGTGATTCTGTTAGCAGAATCACCGGATTACCTTCACTACATAATTGATATAAACCTACGTTTAATGAGAATCATTATAGTTAATGTTAGTGTTAATATCAATATTCTGTTAAGGACTGATCAGGCTGATCTGAAAATCGGATGTAAATAAATCAGAGGGAGAACGTCTTTACAAAATTGGGGGCGGAAGCAGATCTGCCGTGATGCGGCAGACTGTGGCGGGTGGTGGGTTACGGGCTGGCTTCATCCGGCCGACGGCCGGCCGGATGATTGGATGTGGAGATATCTTTATTTCTTTTCGTCGACTGCCGCTTTGGATTCTGCCTGTGATGCATGGAGTGCTTCGAGATTCCTGATGGCATCCTCATTTCCCTGCGCAGCTGCTTTTTCAAGCCATTCAGTTGCTTTGGTGAAATCCTGCGCGACGCCTTCGCCGATCAGGTACATGACACCCAGATTGTTCTGGGCATCGATATTGCCCTGTTCAGCAGATTTGGTGAATAGATCCAGCGCTTTGGCGGTATCTTTGGTAACGCCTTCACCGGTGAAATACAGCAACCCAAGGTTAAACTGAGCGCCGGCATGACCTTGTTCAGCTGCCCGGAAAAACCATCCTGCTGCCGTCTCCGGATCACGGTCCTTGACCTTTCCCTGTGCATCATGCGAAATGGCATCCCCCGAGAAATACATGGAACCCAGGCTGTTCTGTGCCTCTGCATTACCGGCTTCCGCATCTTTGCGCAGATTCAGGAAGCGTTGCTCGGGTGTGAGATCGTCATCCAATGAGGGCATGATTTTTTTCCTCAGTTCATCCTGCTCTTTTTCTGACAGTCCTTCTTTCAGCGAGGAGGGAAGCTCGCCAATGGAGGTGGATTCGTCCATCAGCGCCATTTCCGGCTTGTCTTTTCCGGTGGATTCTTTGTTGCTGCAACTGGTGATTAGCAGGAGTACTGTTAAAAGAGCGGCAATTATTTTCATGCGGTTTTCCTTTTTTGTCTGATGAAATCTGTTTAATTTTCGGTAATGGCAAACAGGCGCTGATATTCCTTGATTGCGTAGCGGTCGGTCATGCCGGCAATGTAATCAGCGATTGCCTGATACCCGTATTCCTGAAATTTATGCTGATACTCGGAGGGCAGTAAAGCAGGATCGGTTTCAAATGTGGCAAATAATTTCTCAACAGTATGCCGCGCTTTATTGCTCATGCGCTTGACCTGATAGTGCCGGTAGAGATTGCTGTGCAGGAAGCGTTTCAATTCCTGCTGCTGCTGTTTGATTGCATCGCTGAAACCGATCAGTACCGGCTTTTCACGCACACTGTCCGGGCTGTCCGGAGCGGCACTCCGGATGCGGGTGATGCTCTGTCCGGTCAGATCGGTTGCCAGGGTGTTGATCATGCCGCGCACGGTTTCGTGAATCAGGCGTCGCCCGGCGATATCCGGGTAATGCTGTTTAACATGATGCAGGTGCCGGGCAAAAATTTCGATTTCTTCAAGCTGTGCCAGGGTAATCAGACCGGAGCGTAAACCGTCGTCCACATCGTGATTGTTGTAGGCGATTTCATCTGCCAGATTGGCGAGCTGTGCTTCCAGTGAAGGATTGTGGCCGTGTAGAAAGCGCATACCCAGCTCACCCAGCTCCGGCGCTCTGGATTTGGGGATTCTTTTCAGGATACCTTCGCGCGTTTCAAAACACAGATTTAATCCGTTGAATGCGGCATAGTGTTCTTCCAGCACATCGACGACACGCAGCGATTGCAGATTGTGCTCAAAGCCGCCGTACGCTTTCATGCAGTTATTCAGTGCATCCTGGCCAGCATGACCGAACGGTGTATGACCCAGATCATGCGAGAGCGCAATCGCTTCCACCAGTTCTTCATTGAGGCCCAGATTCCGGGCAATGGAACGGCCGATCTGGGCGACTTCCAGGCTGTGAGTCAGGCGGGTGCGAAACAGATCACCTTCATGGTTGACGAATACCTGGGTTTTGTATTCCAGGCGGCGGAAAGCGGTGGAATGAATGATACGATCCCGGTCACGCTGAAACTGGCTGCGCCCGGTTGGAAAATCTTCATGGATACGGCGGCCGCGTGAATTGGTGTCGGATACGGCATAGGGCGCCAGGCGGTTGTGCATTGTGTTATGCATCGGCAACGCAGGCTGACAATGTTTCAAGCAGCAGTGGAGCGGGAACGGCATCATCCAGCGAAGCCTTGCCGATGCGATCGAGCAGGATGAAGCGGATCGCACCATCTTTCACTTTCTTGTCAAGCTGCATGGATTCCAGATAGCGATCTGGTGAGAGCCGCGGACCTTTCACCGGCAGGCCGGTGTTTTCAAACAGGCACCGGATACGATCAACATCCCTGAGAGTGATGCGTTGCAGGCGCCGGGAGAGATCCGCCGCCATGAGAGTGCCGGCAGCGACGGCTTCGCCATGCAGCCATGATCCGTAGCCCATGGCGTTTTCGATGGCATGGCCAAAGGTATGTCCAAGATTGAGCAGCGCGCGCAGCCCGTTTTCGCGCTCATCCAGCGAAACAATTTCTGCTTTAACTTCACAGCTGCGGCGGATGGCGTAATTCATCGCTGTAGAATCACGCGCCAGCAACTGTTTGATATGGTGCTCCAGCCAGTCAAAGAATGCGGCATCATGAATCAGGCCGTATTTGATGACTTCTGCCATGCCGGCACGCAGCTCTCTATCCGGCAGAGTGGCAAGGGTAGTGGTGTCGGTTAACACCAGGCGCGGCTGATAAAAGGCACCGATCATATTTTTACCGAGCGGGTGATTGATCCCTGTCTTTCCGCCCACGGAGGAATCCACCTGTGAAAGCAGAGTGGTGGGGATTTGAATGAAGGGGACACCACGTAAATAAGTGGCGGCGGCAAACCCGGTCAGATCGCCAATGACTCCGCCCCCGAGTGCAATCAGGGGTGTTTTGCGTTCGCAGCGATGTTCCAGCAGTGCATCGAAAATCAGATTGAGCGTTTCCCGGTTTTTGTACTGTTCACCATCGGGCAGGATGATTGCAAAGGTTTCCACCTGATGTGCGGCGAGGGCAGTACGCAGCTTCTCCAGATAAAGCGGAGCGACAGTGGTGTTGGTAACGATCGCCGCTTTTTTGCCTGGCAGGTGGGGAAGCAGCAAATCCATCCGGGAGAGCAACCCCTGCCCGATATGAATAGTGTAACCGCGGTTCTCCGGGGCAGCATCAAGTGCTACGTTAACTGATTCGATAGCATTCATATCACGTTCTTTCAGGTTGTCGGTGAGCGGGGTAAATCACGCTGGATTTTGTCAGATTTTGTATGCAGTGGCAGCGCCGGGAATGAAGCAGCTGACTGTTATTCTATCTGCGTCGTAATCAATTTCAGATTGAACTGACGCAATTTCTGGATCAGCTGCTGTACAAAGGCACGGGCGCTTTGCCGGCCGCTGTCCATGATGATATGCGCAGTTTCACGGTAGAGCGGGTCGCGCTGGGTAAATAATTCAAGCAATCTGGCATGTACATTGCCTGTTTGCAGCAGTGGCCGGTTTTTATCCTGATGTGTGCGGCGACGCAATTCAGTAACAGGGGCACACAAATAAACCACGGTGCCATGCTGACGTAACAGGGCACGATTTTCCGGGAGCAGTATCGCTCCTCCCCCGGTAGCCAGCACGATATTCTGTTGTCTGACGATATCGCGTAATACTTCACTTTCACGTTTGCGGAAACCGGCTTCACCCTCTATTTCGAAGATGACGGGTATTCCCACACCGGTGCGCTGCTGGATTTCGTGATCGACATCGATGAAAGTTTTGCCGACGAGGTTCGCCAGTAATTTACCCACCGTGGTTTTTCCGGCTCCCATCATCCCGATCAGGATAATGTTGCCCGGTATGAACCCGATATCAGAATTTTTTGTGGTTGGCGTTTTGCTGCGTTGCATGCAGCAATTGTAAAGGGATTCCGGCCAGATTACAGATATTCCTGTGCATCCGGTATCTATTGCACAAGATTTTTTGTTGGTGACAATCTTCTTAGAACCAGGGACTCTGCTGTTAATGCTGCCATTACTATCATGATCGGCATAACGGGTTCGCGGTAGCGGAATATGACATAAAACAGCATATGTACGGCTGTATAGCTGCAAATCGCCAGCCATAGAATCAAAAGCTGTTTATTTCTAAGCGCTTTAATCAGTAAAGTGGCCAGTGCTGCGGCAACTATGACAATAAACTGAATAAGCCAAGAAATACGGATAATTTTTTCAATCGGTGATTGTTCGCCTTTTCCTTCATGAACAGGTGGAGTCCAGAAATAAACAGCCTTCTTTGCGGCCAAAGTTAAGAAATCAACCGGGTGATCCTTTATCCAGGCAATAGCCTCCTGTTTCAGGGTTTCAGAAGCCTGAGCCTCGCCAATTTTTCGTAAATCTTCCCATGTAGAACCGCGAGGTGTATCTGCTATGGAAACAAAATATCCTGTAGCCGCGGGATTGTTGCCAAGATAGAGGTTAAAGCCGCCATTCGTATTCATAACCGGTGAGCCGATAACGGATGCATTTCTTATCATCCATGGCGCAGAAACTGCTGTTGCTATGGCAAAAACAAGTGTCATAAAAGTAGCTTTTCTGAATGTTGTCGTAGGCGCTAAAATCAATGCCAGGGTGACGGCAGCAGCCAGAGATAATGCCGCATTTCCTGTTAGGGCCAGCAGACCGAATAATATCCCGCATCCTGCTGCCGTTTTTTTTGAGGGCTGATGCGCTAATCGTAGGGCGCACCATATGGCTCCCAACATAAGCGGGGTCATTAAGTTTTCTTTCAAAATGTATACCGCGTATACCCCTGTTGGCAGATACAGCGCCAGGATCCCTGCCGCTGTGAGCCGCCCAATCTTTCCAGCACCTGCTTCTTTGGCAGTCAGATAGCAGAGAATAATTGCTATACCTCCCAGAAGCATATTGCAGATACGCGCGGCAAAAATGTTTTCGCCAAAAAAGAAAAATACAGGAGCCAGGATAAATAAAGGGTAACCGACGTTATACATCGCGTAATTACCCATATTATCTTTAATCCCGTCCCCGTTTATCAGGTTAAGTGCCATGCTTATGTAGGCGAGTTCATCCCCTCCATTAGATTCATGATTAAGGCTGAATATGGCGGCTGTCCTCAGAAGAAAGCCAGCACACAGGATCAAAACCAGCCAGAGCCCATCTCCTTTAAATAGTTTTGCTATTTTCTGAGTCATCAACTTTTTCCCACCAGAAATACTCCCGTACAAATTAATACAACACCCACTACACGGAGGAGCGAGATCTGTTCGCCCAATAAATAACCTACGATAATAGTAAAGACAAAACCTAATCCTACTAACGGGTAGGCTTTGCTCACATCCCACTTGGAAAGTACGCTAAGCCAGACAATTGCTCCCAAGCCGTAAAGCAAAAATCCTGTGAGAACATATTTATCCAAAAAAATACAAAAAGTTCGAAATGAATATGGCTGGGCAAGCAGGGTTTTAACACTTTCTCCTGATATTCCCATTTTCAAGGAAAATTGTGCAGCCACAGAAAATACGATACTCAGAATTGCAATAAAAAATGTTTTCATAGCAAGGCGCTCACTGTCAGGAAGTGCGTGGCCAGTATGACGGTTACTATACACATTACCGTTATACGGCTGCCTCTATCTTTGGCAGCATAGATTACGGGATCATCATGCATCTCACCGCGGGAAGTTTTTACCCAGAGCCGTGCCAGCCAGTAAATCAGTCCGATGGCGGCCAGCCAAAGCAGATGGGGTGTTTTGTAGAGATGCTGGGTTTCCGGTGCGTTAATGAACAATTCGAACACTACTACTGACGAAAGGGCTGCGCCTACACCTAATGGCCGTAGTACAGTTAAATCAGTCACCCGATAGTCCCGGCCCCGGGTGGCGGTAGCTCCGTTCTGTTCAAGTGAAACCAGTTCTGCACAGCGTTTTACAAGCGCCAGACTCAGAAATATGAAAACTGAAAAGGAGAGAAGCCAAGAGCTGGTCGAGACATTTATTGCAACTGATCCGGCCAGAATCCTGAGGGTATAAAGCAGTGAGAGCATCAATACATCAATCAGCATGTATTCCTTGAGCACCAGACTATAGATACTGGTTAGTGCCAGATAGAGCAATAGCATCAGGGCGAATCCGCTGGATACCATAAGCGCCAGAGTGAATGCCGCAAGCAGCAGGAAAGCTGATGCGGCAAGGCCTTTTAGGATTGATAGACGGCCGCTGGCAAATGGTCTGTACCGTTTTCTGGGGTGTGCACGATCATTCTCCAGGTCCCATATATCATTACCGATATAGGTAGCTGAAGCTGCCAGAGAAAAGGACAGAAAAGCCAGTATCATTAATGTAAGCTTGCTGATATCAAGGAAAGAGAACGCTGTCAGAAGCGGTACAAACATCAGCAGATTTTTTAGCCACTGGTGAATGCGCAAAGCTTGAAACCATAAAGCAAAAACGGAATCACTTCCTTGGAGCTGGTGTTCGATTGGTACATGTTGCCTGACCGCCTTTTCCGTATTCCATGAGACGTTTACCAGAATTGCTGCTTCAGCTGCTTTCCAGATGGGGATGTCAGCCCGGCTATCGCCAGCGTAGATGAAGCTGCTTCCTACATTCTCTCGAATGGCCTGCAGCTTTGTCGCGCCCTTCAAATTATGATTTTTTGCGGTGGCAAGCACTTGATCAAACAGACCAATATGACCAGCAACCGCCCGCGCAATTGATTGATGGGCTGCGGTTGCCAGGACAATCCGGCGTCCTTTGGCTTTTTCTTTGCGCAGGTAATCCAGTAACGGTTCATGATAGGGAAGTAATTCAACACAAATACTGGACCGAGCTGCAATTTTTTCCTTAAAACCGGCACGACCATGAATAAGCCAGAAAGGAAGCCATAGCAGATTGATGGGAGATTGCCTGATTATTCTGATAACGGATTCAACCAGAGTATCCGTGGGCGTAAGCGTCCCATCCAGATCAACTACCAAAGGTGTATTTGAAATTTTGTCCATAATGGCCCTCTATTGTCATGAACAATTGTGTATTTTTAGTTGAATCAATAAGGACATGATAGACGTCATTTTTGGGTCTTTATCAGTATTTTCTCCTGAATGTGGGGCAGGATAATCACGCAAGCCTATGTAACATCTGAAGCTACGCTTCAGGGAAATATGATGGACAGTCGCTTGGGAGGTGCCAGCAGGAAAATGAAGGGTTGCGGATCGTTTGGCAGCATAACAGGCTCCATATCTGCAGAAGGTTCAGTGATCAAGCCATCCACATAATGATATTTGAGTATTACGGCAGTACCACTGAGCTCATCAAGGTCGATCCGGTTTGTTTTGCGTTGAATTACTTTGCCGCTGCCTTCCAGAAAATAATTATGCTCCCGCTTTACTTTGTATATGGCTACGGGACCATGGCGCGCCTGTTCCTGAACACCGGGGTGAGATTCCAGATATGCTTGAGATGCAGGTGAGTGGGCTACTATCCAGCCAATGTTGTATAAATCAAGCTGTTCCGAGAATGTTTCAACAGAAAACCTGCTTATGGGCTGACCAAACAGATGCCCATCCCAGAAGCCGGCATGATGCATGTATACGTATGACCCACCGATGAATTCACGATCAGAAACTCTGGCTAAATATCCGGCAGCGTGAGCCCCGTCGGTAATGCGATCCGATGATGTTTCAAACAGGATGCGGGCATCGGCAGTTGTATTCTGCTTCAGCCAGTCGGCGATCCAGGAAGTTATATCTCCCGGGCCGCGTACTTCCGGAGAAGGCCGGCCGTAGTGAGGAGTGCTGGCGGCAGACAGTTCATTTTTCAGCTCCAGTCCAAGAAAAGTGAATACAGACAGTACCAGTACCAGGGAAATCTTTGCTCCAGCAAAAGCCAGACCGGATTTTGCTGGAGCACGGATGATAGATGCGATGCCTATTCCAGCGGGAATTGTAAGCAGCAAATAAGCTGCTGCAGATTGACGGTTAGGTTGCAATGTTCCCAGTGTCGGTGAGATCGCACTGATTGCTGCAAAGATAATCATTGCTAATGCTGCAAAAACGAAGCCAAACACGATTCGCCGATAAAGCGGGTTGGGAGAATAAATCACGGCCCAAATGACGCAGAACCATATAAACAGATTTATTCTTGCCTCGCGCGCAGCTCCTTCAATCCGGCCAAATGCTTCTGAAAATATGATGTTGATATCTACGGTTTTCTGGAACGGGGAGAGATTGCCATCGGACCAGCCGGAGTAATGGGTCGATGGCAGTATCCAGAACAGATTGGGAAGAACGCTTAGTAGCGGCACTATTGCCAGCACACAGACCAGACTTTTTAGCTGAACCTTATTCCATGTGCTTAATGCCAGAAACAGGCTTGCGAAAATGGCCGGAACCGGAAAAAGCGGGTGGAGCAGCAGTCCGGCGGCACCAGACAAGCCAAGAATTACGATTGCGAAAGGTTTTAGGGCGGTAGTAGTGATCGTACACCATGTCAGCATGATATAAGGCAACGAAGCGTAACTGGCGGCAACAAAAGATACCATTCCTACCGTGTGATACCACCGTAAAGATGAGATCCACCACATCAGGCAGCCGAGCACCATTACTGCTACAGTGGTAACGATTGTCAGCCTTCAGCGAGAGCATGGCCAGCAGTACAAAACCAGGCGCCAGCAAGCCACACAGAAAAACGTACAGCTTGTAGACAACTGCAGGTTCCAGCAATGATGAAAAGAGCGCTGCAAGCAAAGCCGGAATTTTTGCGCTGGCATTATAGTTAACTCCTCCAATATGACCTGCAGCAAACCATGGATCATATCCAACCAGATCGCGACTTTCCCACAGCTCCTGAGGTAGGTTGAAAAAAGAGGAGTCCAACGTTTTATAAAATATCAGAAATGGAGGACGGAAATGGAACGGATACCGAAAGGGATTTACACGCTGGAATTTCGGGCGGAGGCGGTGAAGCTGGTGG
>NZ_JADZAJ010000018.1 GCF_020852615.1 Nitrosomonas sp.
CCACCAGCTTCACCGCCTCCGCCCGAAATTCCAGCGTGTAAATCCCTTTCGGTATCCGTTCCATTTCCGTCCTCCATTTCTGATATTTTATAAAACGTTGGACTCCTCTTTTTTCAACCTACCTCAACCCTTACGGTTAGCATGCTGGTGCAGATCCAGATCGGCGATTTCATTATTTTCTACGATAACCGGGCCACGTTCAGTCAAAGCAATATCCCAGTGGTGGAGATTCATACCCATCAGGTAATTTGCTGCCCGCCCACAGATTTCTGTTAGCTGTGACCAGTCAGGCAATATGTATTGATCAAATCGCATGCCTGTATCCGGATGAGTAGCGACTGTCTCGATCCGGTTGTTAACCCTGCCGACTACTCGGGTGATCTGGCCGCTGAATATGTCGACACCACCCAGCAGGTTACCGGAAGCACCGTGCTGAAAATTATCTATCATGTTTGATCCGGCGGGAATGCGCCAGACTGCACTGACAATAGTATTTTTTCCGTTAATCCGGGCGGAAGTAACACGTATACTGCTGACGCGAGAGCCACAGATACGTGCAATTTCCGGATGTGGCCTGAGCAGCTCCTGGAATAGAATGCCACGTGCAAATCCGGGATTGAGTGATTCAACCCATTCAGTTACCTTGCATTGCCGGCCATTCAGAAAAATAATGCTGTCTGACTCCGGCAGATAATTTTGCAAACCCATGGCTCCCCAGCCATAAGCACCGTGACTGGGTTTGGCAAACAGCGGATAATGCCGGGAAGTGCGAAGGTAATCAGCAGCTTCATCACTATTGTTTAATGTGATAGCACCAGGCAGATTTCTGCCGCTGAGGTCATATATTGCATGGATCCTGGGCATGGGGAGTTCAGTTGCCATTATGAAAAGTGTCATGGGCAACTTTTCACCCAGCATGAACCAGTGAGGATCATTACATACATGATTAAGCCGGAATTTCCGGCCATTTCCCAGAAATCTGCTGCGTTCTCCGGCATTCAGGTCATCCAGTTCATGCAGGCGATAGTCAATATATTCCTGAAACAGCAGACGTTGTGAGCCAAAACGCATCCTCAGCACTTCAAACAGCACTGAAAGGGGGGCTTTGCGCGCGCGTTTACCCAATAAAATCCGGAAAATATTCATAAGCACCCTAAATAAATCAGTTTTTACCGGAGCCGGACTTCCCAACAGGGACTTACCAGCGTGTGCTGATAATTTTAAGGCCTTTTGCAGTACAGTCCATTATTACATGTAGACCGGAGCAGCCTGATATCTGACAGGTCAAGCTATTGACCGATTCTCGTTTTTCATTGAAATAAACAGTTGTCGAGATAATATCACCGGCGAACCAGATCGATCACTTCATGGTAGCCGCGTTTGTTGAAGAGCAGCGTAAGACCGGCATAAGCCAGCATGCCTGCAGTAATCATGACCAGCAGTTTTATCCACTGATCAACATTGTCTGCCAGCAGTGTGGCTGTTGTCCATACTGCCAGATACATTCCAATGGTGGCACCCATTGCTGGCGTAATGGCATAAAAAAAATCAGACAGCCGCAGCTCAATTACCAGGAGCATACGCTGGATATTGATAAAAAATACTAGCGGGTAGACGATAGCCCAGCTGAGCGCAACCCCCTCCAGCCCCCAGTTGCACCCGACCAGAAAGGCAATTGGCATAATGATTGAGGCCAGGAGCACATTTCTCATGGTGACATCAGGCCTGCCCAGCGCATCAACGGCAGAAGGCAGGAAATTTGCGAGCATGCGTAAAGGCATGACTAATGCCAGTAATTGCAATGGCAGTATTGCGCTACTCCATTTTTCTCCCAAAAGCAGAGGAACCATTTCACTGGCAATGCTTGAAATCCCCCACAGTACAGGAAATGTAACCAGGGCAAGTATCCTGGCAGCCTTGAGTATGAAATTACGAAATTGTCCCGGGTCATCCTGAATTCTGGAAAATACCGGGAATGCGACCTGATTGATGATCGATGATATTTTTTGTACGGGCAGTGACGCAAGTTGCATTGAGATTGAATAGAAACCAAGGGTTTCTTTCCCGAGTAACTTGCCAATAATCGTCGTGTCAGCTTGTGTGAAGAAAAACCAGAGAATGCGCGATAACGTGACATTCCTTCCAAAGGACAGGAGATGACGCATCCCTGTTAAAGAAAATCGGGGTGCCAGATGAACTGGAGCTGCAATATTGATGGCAATTACATTTAATGTGGCAGAAAACAGATTCCCCAGAATAAGCGCCCATACACCAAATTGTGCAAATGCCATTAGCAGTGTCAACACACTTCCGGCGATTGTGGTTGAAAAATTAATCAGCGACAGGCTTCTGAATCGTAGCTGCCGATATAGCTGAACGCCAGGAAGCGTATCAAAAATTTTCAGTAAGAACTGAAGTGACAGCACTCGAAGAATGGGTATCAGCCTGTCTTCATTAAAAAAATCTGCGATGGTGGGCGCCAGCAGGTTGAACAGTAATAACAATCCGATATTTGCGATGATTACGATGGCAAAGACGCTGCGTAATGAAGCTTCATCGAGATCCTGTTTCTGTATCAGAGCCGGCCCGAGGCCGGCTTCTGACAGCATGAGCATAAAAGCAATAAATACAGTTGCCATTGCCAGCAGGCCGTAATCGTCAGGTGTCAGCAGGCGCATTACAATCAGTGTGATAGCCCATGTAATGATTTGTGCACCCAACTTCCCGCCGGCAGTCCATTTGAGGCCTGTTAATACCTGCTCTCGTGCTGTCATATCAGGAAGGTTATTTTCCGTTTATCAGTATTTTTCATAGCTGATCCCAGTTTTTGCTGTCTTGGAGCCTGCTCAAAGTCTCGATCAAGGGATGAGTTCAATTTCAACGCTGCAATGTGTCCCTCGGTGAGATATGGAACAGGTTCTTACGCAATTTTGGACCAGTATTGATATAACACTCTCGGTAATTGAAGCAGATACGAGCTGTCACTTTGCTTCCATGGCATCAGTAAAATCCATAATCGCAGATAAGTACGGTTAAGATATTTATGTGAGAATTCTGTGGCGGAAAGCAGCTTTTTTGCCCATTGCAATGAATTCTGTTTGTTCTGTCTGATAGCTTCGGTACCAGATTCCCACTGGTACGTCAGTCCTTCTGGCTGAGGTAAAGGACAGGGCACATGGCCAGGGTAAGCCTGCCACGGCACTTCCAGTGCCGCTTCAGGAAAATGGCTTAGCCATTCCAAATAGAAAACGTGACGCAGGAAGGGGTCTATGGGTTGTCTGATGATTTCTGCAACAAAGTTGGAATCAAAAAACGGGAGCTCAAACTCCATTCGTCCAAGATCGATATTCTCAAAATGATTGAACAAATGTCGTCGCTGGTCGTTCAGCATCAGAAACAAATAAAAGGTACGACCAGGGTCCTCAGGGTGAACTGAATTCAGCTCGGATTGAATCCCCTTGTCAAGGTATTCCCGGAATGCCAAGGCTGTTTCCGGCTTTAAAAGCCGGGTGCCCAGTCCCCAGTTGACGTGGCTAAAAAATTTCTGCTTCGCTATTTGCAGATTGGCTTCCCGTGATGCCCGGATAATTTCCGGATTCAGATATACATGGCCAAGGCCGACACTGCCACCATCCCCTGACCAGATGATACGAGGTCTGGGCAGATTTTCAGCCTTATAAGACTGTGAATTTATCCACTCATTTACAGATAGCTTGTGGTACGGATCCCTGTCATTCTGTCTGCCTTCCGGAAGGTGGGCATGATGAGTGCCCAGTTTCTCGGCGATAAGCTGTCCAAAAACCTGATCCTGGCTGCCAGCCGGAGCAAAATTTGATGTGACTACATCGGCGCCAAGGCTTCTGAGTGCCGCAACAATGGCGCGAGAATCCAGGCCACCACTTAAAAATGCTGCAACAGTTTTTTGTTCCCGCAACCGGATCCTGATGGAATCGATGAAAACTGCGTGAAGATGTTTGGCAGAAGTACCCGTATCATCAGTTTTTTTGACAGGTAACTTATCCCACTCCCAGTACTTTTGCCGGTTGATTATTTCATCCGAAAAACTGACTGTTTCACCGGCGTAGAGTGTAAATATATTTTCATAGGGGGAACGGTCGGACAGCGGGTAACCGAAGCATGCTATTTCTGCGATACCCTGAAGATCTAACGATTTTTTCCGGAAAGATAAGGATTCAAGAATTCGCAGGGCAGTTGCAAAAACAATAAAATCCGGCAGTATCCAGTAATAAACCGGGCGGACACCGAGTTTATCCGTTACCAGGTAGAGTTTATGCCCGATTTGTTCGTAAATGGCTGCGCAGTAAGTCCCGCGACAGGATCGCAGGGCGTCCTGTTTTTTGCTGACAGCCAGATCGTATGCCAGATTTTGCAGGCTTTCTGCCCGCGTTCCCGGTAAGTCAGGACCGGTCTGGAGTAAAGGATCGCCTGCCACGAATGCGGTAAACCCCGGGGAAGAAGAAACACCCGGTTCTTTTAAGATACCCGCATCAACCCTGGCCAGATATATGCCGGTACCAGAGAACTCCGCTATGGCATCGACGTCATCCGGATGGCGTGATATGGCAGATTGAAGTTCCTTTATGAATGATGCGGGTATCGCTTTATTTTTAGAACGGGCAAATATTCCGGCAAAAATTGTCATCAGGAAAATATCAAAAAAAGATAAATAAAAACGGGAAATATTGAGGAATACTTTGCAGTATATGCTTTTCCGGCACTATGATGATGTCATAAACTTTACCTGAAACTGTTCAGATAAATCTTTTTAACAGAAATTACTGATGACCGTAGCGTACCTGTAACTATATCGAATATAGTGGTAAATAACGGTAATTTTTCCACGGTTAATTATTATGATCATTTAATATATTTTCAGTCAGACTGGCTGTTCAAAAAGGGGGCAGTATGAAATTTGCGTATCAGAGGGTATCCGGCTGGCCGCCGCTTGCCTGGATAGCCCGTTGTGCTGCTAAAAATGGAATTGTTACCGTCTGGCATGGCAGCCAAGTTGAAGTGCGGGAACAATGGTTTTGTGAAGCAGCCTGGCCAGGCCTGTTTGAAGAAGGTAATTTCGATCAGACAGATCTCACTGCAGGTACAGGCGGCCGGTGCCGTGATGATAGTGTAATTTTTGCAGCACCAGGTAATACGACAGATCGGATCCTGTCATTATTAACGGATAAAGGGCTGTTTGTTTCAAATTCACTGGCATGTCTATTAGCTGTATCTGGAGCAGCAATCGACATTTCTTACCCTGATTACTATAAAGATTTTACCAGTATCATCTATGGTTTATCGAAATATAAACAGACTGTTGCCACTTCATTGGGTGATGTCAGGATTACAATGTTCGGTTATGTTGTCTGGGATGGCAGCAAAGCTGCTTATACATTGAGGAAGCTGGAAAAAAGGGATTTTAGAAACTTTGCCTGTTACGAACAATTTCTTCAGGAAAATCTGAATAAATTTGCCGACAATATTGCTGACAGCGGGAGAAAGCGACGTTATCGATTTCTTGCTACTGCATCCTCCGGCTACGATTCTCCCGCCATTGCAGCACTTGCGAAGGGGGCAGGATGCAGGGATGCTTTATGCATTGACAAAGATCGTTTTGGGGAAAAGGAAAATGGCGAACAGGTGGCAGCTTATCTGGGCCTTAATTCAGTCTGCGTCGAACGTGATGCCTGGCGCCAGCTTGAAGGAATCGAGATTTTTTTCCTGGCGGCTGATGGAACAGCGGAGGCTGTACCATTGGCCAGTGCCAAAAATGAGTTATCGGGCCGGGTATTATTGACCGGATATCATGGTGACAAGATTTGGGCAAAAGATACTCAGGATCTTGGTGACGATATCGTGCGCGGTGATTCATCGGGCCTTTCTCTAACGGAATATCGTCTTTGGGCGGGATTTATCCATTGTCCGATCACTTTTTGGGGAGTACGGCAGATTCGTGATATTAATTTACTGAGTCGTGCAGAAGAGATGCATCCATGGGATGTGGCAGGAGATTACAGTCGGCCGATTCCACGCCGGATTATCGAATCCGGCGGTGTGCCGCGAGGTGCTTTTGGTATCGCTAAAAAGGCCAGTGCTGTGGGATCTGGTGAATTTTTGAGCTCTGTTTCTTTCGACGCCTATCGTACCTGGCTTGCCGGGAATCGTATGGAATGGCTGAAACGTGGTCGACTTCCCCCGCCGCTGAGCAAACGTTATGAGCATATCACCGGCAGGATTTCCGGTACAGTAGAATCAATTTTGCATAAAACACCGCTGCTCTGGCGACTTGCCCCCCGTAATTCTCTTGATCGTCCCACACGGTTGCGACAGTATGTGTTTGCCTGGGCAGTAAACGAGGTAAGCCGGCGTTACCGTGCTCATTTTGACTATGACCGGTATTGATTTCTCATTGGATGATTTGGCCGGGAGGCCGGAAAAAATGAGTCGAAATATAATATTCCTCAAAATACGGCAGGTAAGTGCCATGGACTTTTATATTTGTCGGTTTTGGCCGCAGTCCGCATAAAAATTCTTATAGAAAGCCAATATATGTCTGTTATTCGTAAAGCAGTTTTTTCAGATGGAAAATACAGCTTACTGACACCATTGCTGACTTGATTAATAAAGAAAATGTTCTGGCTTACCGTTGTAAAGATAAACGCTATGATTGCGGGAATAAATTGGAATATCTGCAGGCTACTGTTGAATATGTACTGAAAAACCCTGAACTGAAGAACAGGTTCAGGGTTTTTTGTGAAATAGTGAATGGTAGTTTTCCCGGTATTCAGCGATAACTGTTCACACAAGGGGCGCTTGCAAGCGCTGTCTAACGCATGGCTGTGAGTACACCGTAACTACAGGATAAAACTTTGTCGCTTCGAGATATTGCCATAGCACTCATTATTCTGGTCGCGGGACTGTATGCGTTACGTCGTGCGTGGATCGGAGTGTTGCTCTGGACCTGGCTGAGTACCATGAATCCGCACCGTTATGCATGGGGAATACTTTCCAGTTTGCCAATTGCAGCATTCGCTGCAGGGGTAACGTTGCTGGGGTTGGTATCCACTAAAGAACGGCGCTCACCATTTATTGGCCTGCCAGTTACTATCTTTGCTCTTTTTGTTACGTGGATAACTTTGTCTTGGCTGATGGGACATGATGTATCCGAAGATTATTGGCAGTGGAACAAATGCATAAAAATATTTCTGATGATCTTTGTTACCCTGGCACTGATTCAAACCAAGGAACACATTATGGCGTTTGCCTGGGTTCTGATTGGTTCGTTAGCGCTACTGGGGGCAAAAGGTGGATTTTTTACACTTTCAACCTTGGGAAATTATCGTGTATGGGGGCCTCCGGGATCATTTATTGAAGATAACAATGAGTTCGCTTTGGCACTCATCATGACAATTCCTCTGATATATTTTTTACAACTCCAGGTGACAAAGAAGGCTTGGCGTCACGCACTTAATATCGTAATGCTGTTGTGCGCTGTTTCTGCTCTCGGATCATATTCCAGAGGAGCATTGCTGGCTATTGTTGCTATGGGAGGGGTATTCTGGTGGCGCAGTCCTAAGAAAGGGGAAGTAGCGATATTTATTCTTATTATCGCTGTGGCAATGATCCCTATGCTTCCGGAACAATGGTGGGCACGAATGGATACTATTTCGGAATATCAGGCGGACAGCTCGGCAATGGGGCGGATCAATGCGTGGGGTGTGGCGTGGGAGGTAGCCTTGCACCATCTATTTGGCGGGGGAATGAGTTACCAATACCCTGACTATTTTTTGCTTTATGGAAAGTATGAAACCATTGTACGTGCTGCTCATAGTATATATTTCCAGATTCTGGGAAACCATGGCTTTATAGGGTTATTTCTTTTTCTTCTTTTATGGATTATTACTTATCGGGAAGCCGGATGGTTGAGGAGAAATGCGTATAGTGATCCGAATACTTTATGGGCGGCTCAACTTGGAGCCATGGCGCAAGTCAGTCTTGTCGGATATGCCGTTGGTGGCGCCTTTTTGAGTTTGGGCTATTTTGATTTGCCCTATAACCTAATGGCACTAGTAGTAATGGCAAAAAAATGGGTTACATCCCAAGCCGGATATAGCCTTAATAAAGGGCCCAGTCAGAAATTCTGATTTTTTCTGTTCTCCGGGGCTCAAGTCAAGGCTCCACAATACTAATGCGACAGTCCCCATCTGTAAAAACAGTTTTAGCTTCAACGCTATTCCAAGCTGCTGGTTGAGCTATCCCAGAAGAAAGCACCATAGTAAATTTTCAGGTATTTATACTTCTGAGTATATGCCTTAATAGTCCCTGGCTTGCATTTTCTACCAGATCCAATACTCTTTCGAATCCGTGACTGCCGCCATAATAGGGGTCTGGTACTTCCTGATGGGTTTTCCATTGATCACTGTATTGCAGGAGCAGCCCCAATCGGCTTACATATTGGGGCGGGCAGTTTTGTTGCAGACCTTCCAGATTGTGGTGGTCCATAGCCAGAATGTATTGAAAGCGTGAAAAATCTTCCTGTATGACTCTTCTGGCGCGCAAATCCTGCATGTTGTAGCCCCGTTTGAGTGCAGCCCGTTGTGAACGCCGATCAGGCGGTTCGCCAATATGATAGGCGTGTGTTCCGGCGGAATCGATATGAAAGAGATGTTCCAGTCCGGCTGATTTGACATGATAGTTGAAAACCGCATCTGCGGTGGGTGATCGGCAGATGTTTCCCATACAGACGAATAGCACACCGATTTTTCCTGCTTCTGAATATTTCATTTATCCTGCTGTTACAATTGAACCAAAAACCCTGTAATTATACTGTTGATCGTCAAATCCGGAATTGTTGTCTCTCTTTCCTTTTTCTGCCCGATCTGAGATTTAGCCCCGGGATTTATGTATGACGAGTAATCGCTGGCAGGCTGTTTTAAAAACGGCTGCTTTCCTTAAACCCTATAAGTTATCGATGGGTCTCAGTTTGCTGGCGTTATTTCTGACTGCCGGCATTACCTTGTCACTCGGTCAGGGGATACGGTTGATGGTGGATCGTGGGTTCGCTACACAATCCCCCGATCTGCTGACCCGGTATGTGCTGATTTTTCTGTTACTGGTAGTGTTGCTTGCAATAGGCACATTTGCGCGCTACTACTGGGTAACGTGGCTGGGCGAACGGGTGGTTGCGGATATAAGGCGTAAGGTTTTTGCACATTTGATCGAGTTACATCCAGGTTTTTTCGAAGCTAATCGCAGTCTTGAAATCCAGTCCCGCCTGACTGCAGATATGACCTTGCTGCAATCTGTAGTGGGTTCTTCCATCTCGGTAGCGCTACGCAATCTGATTATGCTGATTGGTGGTGTGATCTGGCTGTTCATTACCAATATTAAACTGACGGTAATCGTTATGTTTAGCATTCCGCTGGTTATTGCTCCTATTCTGCTGTTTGGCCGGCGGGTACGTGTATTGTCACGGCAAAGCCAGGATAAGGTGGCGGCAGTCGGTGCTTATGTTGGGGAAATGCTTGGGCAGATCAAGACGGTGCAGGCGTATCACCATCAGGCGGTAGATAAAATGCGTTTCGACCAGTATGTGGAGGATGCATTTCTCATTGCCTGCCAGCGGACATTGCAACGTGCCTGGCTGATCGCGGTGGTGATCGTCCTGGTATTCAGTGCGATCGGTATGATGCTTTGGGTCGGTGGTATGGATGTGATCGAAGGTAGAATCAGCGGGGGAGAGCTGGCAGCGTTTGTTTTCTATAGCATTATCATTGGCTCGGCAGTCGGGTCAATATCAGAAGTACTGGGAGAATTGCAGCGCGCTGCGGGAGCAGCGGAGCGTACCATAGAACTGCTGGAGGAACCCAGCCGGATTCGTTCACCTGAAAACCCCTGTCAATTACCAGCTGTAGCAGGCAACATCATGTTTCAGCAGGTATGTTTTGCTTATCCGTCGCGACCGGAGATACAGGTCATCAACGATTTTTCACTGGCCGTACGGCCGGGTGAAACACTGGCATTGGTTGGTCTTTCGGGGGCAGGAAAATCAACCTTGTTTGATTTGTTACTGCGTTTTTATGATGTACAGTCCGGCGCTGTCATGCTTGAAGGTGTGGATATCCGTGATCTGGATCTGTCTGATCTCAGGCACAGTTTTGCACTGGTATCCCAAAATCCCGCGCTGTTTCACGGCAGTATCGAGCAGAATCTGCGTTACGCCCGCCCCGACGCCACTGACATGAAGGTAGAAATGGCAGCTAAAGCTGCCTTCATACATGATTTTATTGTTTCCCTGCCGCAAGGTTACCAGACTATCCTGGGTGATACCGGGCTGGGGCTGTCCGGTGGCCAGAAGCAACGTCTGGCAATTGCCCGGGCTATTTTGGCAAATGCTCCAATTTTATTGCTGGATGAGGCTACCAGTGCGCTGGATAGCCAGAGCGAGGACCAGGTACAGCAGGCAATTACCAGATTGAGCGCTGGCCGGACGACCATTGTTATCGCCCATCGCCTGAGTACTGTTATTGCTTCTGATCGCATTGTCCTGATCCATCATGGCCGTTTGAAGGCGCTGGGCACACATACGGAATTGATGAAATCCAGCAATCTTTATGCGCGTTTGGCAGCATCACAGTTGCAGACATCGGGTTGATGCTACTGGAAATTACTGGTTTCCTTTGCTAGAGCAGAGCCGCATGCCGGGCACCGTGGATCTTTACTTAATTTGAGTGAGCGCCAGTGCATAGTCAGCCCGTCCAGGAGAAGTAAACGGGCATGCAGTGTCTCACCGATTCCCAGCAATACCTTGATCGTTTCGGCAGCCTGGATACAGCCGATAATGCCTGTCAGCGGAGAAAACACACCCATAATCGCGCATGCGGGATCATCGCTGTCACCTGAATCAGGGAACAGACAGTGATAACAGGGACTGTCATGCTGGCGCAGATCGAATACGGCAACCTGTCCGGTAAATCGGACAGCTGCTCCTGATATTAAAGGTTTACGATGGGTGAGGCATGCCTGATTGAGCAGATGGCGCGTTGAGAAGTTATCGCTGGCATCAACGACAGCATCAACACTTCCAATTTCCCTGTTCAGCAGTTCGGCAGTTGCATGTTCCGACAGCGGAATAATCTCAATTTCCGGGTTGATGCGCTGCAAGGTATTTTGGGCGGAAATTGCTTTTAATTTACCAACGGAGGCAGTTTCATGCAGAATTTGCCGCTGGAGGTTGGTCAGATCAACCTGGTCGTGGTCACAGACAATGAGTTTTCCGATTCCGCTGGCGGCAAGGTAAAACAGGGCGGGAGAGCCTAGGCCACCCGCTCCCAGAATAAAAACACTGGAGTGTGTTAACTTTTCCTGACCGGGAATATCAATTTCCGGTAACAGGAGATGGCGGCTGTAACGTAACAGCTTTTGGTCATCCACGTCGCTCCCGTGCTGCCTTCATCAGAGAAAATCAGCTCCGGGCCGCCCTGGCTGTTTTATTTCTGGATTTCTGAGACATGGATTTCAGGTGATTGACTGCTTTGGTGAGCAGCAGGTCATCTTTGGATCCAAATTCCATGGGCTCATGTTTTTTCTGTGTACTGTCTGCTTTATTTTTGGGTTCTTTGGAAGGTTTCACACCTTTTTTATCAGATGTTGACGCCTTGTCAGTTTTTCCTTCCTGGTTATTACTCAAATGCCGGTTAAGATCGGCTTCTCTCAGCAGGCGTGAGTTGCTGTCGGTTTCTTCGTCCAGTATATCCGGTGTGATTCCTTTCGCCTGTATCGACTGACCATTGGGTGTAAAGTAACGTGCCGTTGTCAGCTTGATGGCTGTGTTATTGCTGAGTGGCAGAATGGTTTGTACCGACCCTTTACCAAATGTTTGTGAACCCATAATGATGGACCGTTTATGATCCTGGAGTGCACCAGCCACGATTTCTGAAGCAGATGCTGATCCGCCATTAACCAGCGTTATCATAGGTATGGTTTTAACACTCTGAGGGAGATTCGCCAGAAAATCACGCCCTGACCCGCGGAGATAGTACTCGGAATTGGCACGAAGCTGCATTTTGGCGTCATTCGTGCGCCCTTCGGTATAAACCACCAGCGCGTTACTTGGCAGAAAAGCGGCTGAAACTGCGACTGCGCTGTTAAGCAAGCCACCCGGATCATTGCGTAAATCCAGCACTATACCTTTCATGGGAACCTTGCTTTCACTGTAAAGCCTGGTAATGGCTTCAGCCAGGTTTTCACCTGTACGTTCCTGGAACTGAGTGATGCGAACGTAACCATAGCCCGGTTCGATAAGCTTGGATTTTACGCTGTCAATTTTGATTACAGCCCGTACAAGTTTGAATGTAAGCGGTTCTGACTGGCCTTCACGAATAACAGTTAGTGTAATTGGTGTGTCCGGCTTTCCGCGCATCCGTTTGATGGCATCATTAAGGGTCATGCCTTTAACAGCGGTATCATCAATCTTTATGATCAGATCACCTGTTTTAACGCCGGCGCGGAATGCGGGTGTATCTTCGATTGGAGAAATGACTTTAACGAGGCCGTCTTCCATTGTTACCTGTATCCCCAGCCCGCCAAATTCTCCCTGTGTACCAATCTGTAATTCTTTGTATTCTTCACTATCCAGAAAGGCTGAGTGTGGATCCAGGCCAACCAGCATTCCGTTGATAGCTTCAGTAATCAGTTTTTTATCTTCTACAGGTTCAACATAGTCGCTTTTGATACGTCCGAAAACCTGTGAGAACGTGCGTAGTTCTTCGATGGGAAGTGTTTGTAATTCTTCTTTAATTTCTTTATCGGCGATGGCGGAGAAGTTCAGGCTGATCATGATTCCGGCGATGGTGCCAGCCAGGACTAAACTTATTTTTTTCATAAAACTACGCATGGTGTATTTGCTCCGCACTTGGTCTTTTCTGTAGATTCTGTATTTTCACTTGATTTACTGCCTGACTGGAATTTCGGCTTAACCCGGCTAGTCTATTTTCACCCAGCTTAACGGGTCAAACGGCCTGCCCTCGTATCGGAGTTCAAAATATAAACCTGCTTCAGCGTTTCCGCCACTATTGCCAACGGTTGCTATCGTATCACCACTTTTCACTTTGCTGCCTACTCGTTTGAGAATCGTTTCATTATTACCGTACAGGCTCATATAGTGGCTGCCATGATCCAGAATCATTAGGTTTCCAAATCCGCGCAACCAATCGGCAAATATTACCTCACCCCCTGCGATAGCTTTGACTTCACTGCCTCCGGCAGATCGGATGAACAACCCTTGCCATTTAATACTTCCGCTTTCACGTGGACTGCCAAAGCGATTGGCAAGTTCCCCTTTGACGGGCAGTCTCAATTTTCCTTTTAATGCAGCAAAAGCACCTCTGTGTTCAATGTTGCTGTCTGGCAGTTTTTCATTACGCAATACTGATTTTCCACCAGATCGGGCTGGAACACTTTTTTTCCGGGCAAGTTGTTTGTTCAGTTTGTCAATTAGTTGTGAAAGGCGCTGTTCATCCTGTTTCAGTTCATCAATTTTTTTCTGCTGTCGAGTGACTTCTTCGGAAAGCGCTGCAACAATTTCAGATTGCCTGTTCTTTTCCAGCTCGAGCAATTGCTTTTGCTGGATTTGTTTAGTACGGATCTGTTTAAGAGATTCATTTTGTGCCTGGCGTTCATGAGTTAATGTATCCAGAGTGGCCAGTTGGTTACGCAAGTTATCTATATTTTTTGAACGTGCCTGAGCAATATAACTGTAGTAGTAAAAATTACGCGCAGCTTTATCTGGATCCCGCTGCCTGAGCAGTAACGGCAAATAGTCACCGTATTTCGTCATATGCTGGCTGTAGATGAGATTGCCAAGTTGTTTTTGTCCGGTTTTAACCTGGTCCTGGAGTTGAATTGATTGCTGCTGCAGCCGGTTGAGTTTTTCCTGTGTGTTTTTCTGCTGCTGTGCAAGCAGCGAGAGCTTTTTGTGCAGATCGTTTATTGATTGTTCAGATTTTTGTAATGTATCAGCAGCTTTGGTCTTGGATGATTTTTTATTAATCAGATCTTTTTGCAGTGTATCAATACGAGTGCGTAATTCCTGTAACTGTTTCTGACTATCCCGGTTGGTTTGCGGAATTGCATGCAGAGAGGAAGATGAAAACGCATTAACCAAAAGCAGCACAAAGCCGGTTTTAAGTAATCTCCGTATTTTTAGAGAAAGGCGGTGCGGTGCTGGGCCTGGGCTCGAAATTAAACCAGGGAACATTAAATTCCGGATTTGCCCTGATTGGCGACTGCCGAAATTGCTTGTCCAATTTGGCTGTCATCGCCTAGATAATAACTGCTGACTGGTTTCAGGTCGTTGTCAAGTTCGTATACCAGCGGGATTCCGGTGGGGATGTTGCAGCTCAGAATGTCCTGATCCGAGATATTATCAAGATGTTTGATCAGGGCACGCAGTGAGTTTCCATGCGCGGCAATAATTACCTTTTTGCCAGCCGTTATCTGTGGTGCAATAGTCTGATTCCAGTAAGGAAGAAATCTCGCAACCGTATCCTTCAGACTTTCCGTAACCGGAATATCATTGAATGGCAGGTGCTTGTAACGCAGATCAAGTCCAGGATAGCGTTCATCATCAACAGTAATAGAAGGTGGGCGAATATCGTAACCGCGTCTCCAGATAAGTACCTGCTCGTCTCCGTACTGTTTGGCAGTTTCAGCTTTATTCAAACCTTGAAGCGCACCGTAATGCCGCTCGTTTAATCGCCAATTGAGCTCGATTGGTGTCCACATCTGATCCATTTCATCCAGCACGATCCAAAGTGTACGAATTGCGCGCTTTAGTAGCGAAGTGTAAGCGATGTCAAAAGAAAAATTATTTTCCTTGAGAACCTTGCCTGCATCTCTGGCTTCTTTTAGACCTTTAGAGGTTAAATCGACATCAGTCCAGCCAGTAAAGCGATTTTCCTGATTCCATATACTTTCTCCGTGTCGCAGGAGAACGAGTTTCTTCATGTCAACCTTAGTTAAGCAAGGGGCAAATTACATAATGTAAAACTTACTATATTTTATTATATTTTACGCTAAGACGCAGCAAATCAAAGTAATGCCAGTAACAGACAAGTCCGGTTAACGAGGGCTGGCATTGACGCAATCCGGTTTCGCAGGTAGCATCCATCGGATTTTACGAATCTGGATCCGGATAAACAGGGGGAGTAATGGCGCGCGCGCGGTTTGTGGCAGGAAATTGGAAAATGCATGGAAATTTGGCGCAGAACCAATCATTGCTGGAAATGGTTATCTCAGGAATACGTACATTACAAGATGTATCCTGTGCTGTATGCGTGCCTTATCCCTACATATCGCAAGCACAGTTAATGCTGAAGGGCTCTCATTTGGCGTGGGGGGCTCAGAACGTTAGCCAGTACCATCAGGGGGCCTATACGGGTGAAGTATCGGCTGATATGCTGGCTGATTTAGGGTGTCAATATGTGATTGTTGGCCATTCCGAGCGGCGAACATTATTTGGTGAGACGGACCAGGTCGTGGCTGAAAAATTTCGTGCCGCACTGGGTCGGTCATTAATGCCGATTCTTTGTGTCGGTGAGACTTTAGCTCAGCGAGAGCAGGATGAGACCGAGAAGATAATTGCAAGGCAGCTTGATGTTGTAATCAATTTGGCGGGTATTGATGCGTTTAAGGAATCGGTAGTAGCGTATGAACCAATATGGGCAATTGGTACGGGTAAAACTGCCACACCCCATCAGGCACAAGAAGTTCATGCGTATATAAGAAATCGAATTGCCGTGCATGACAGGAAAATAGCTGAGAATATTCAAATTCTCTATGGTGGAAGTGTGAAAGCAAGTAATGCTCGTGAGTTATTTGAGATGCCGGATATTGATGGCGGGCTTATCGGGGGAGCATCTTTGGTTGCTGCAGAATTTGTATCGATTTGTCTGGCTGCGCAGAGTTAACTGGAAAAGGTATATTGTGGAAACGCTTATTTGGTCAGTACATGTTATTGCAGCGGTTGTAATCATTATCTTGGTTTTATTGCAGCAGGGGAAAGGCGCTGATATGGGAGCGGCTTTTGGTAGTGGTGCTTCCGGAAGTCTGTTTGGTGCCAGTGGATCAGCCAATTTTTTGAGCAGAATGACTGCAGTGGCTGCTACAACTTTTTTTATTACCAGTCTGACGTTGGCTTACTTTTCAAGCAGCAGTAATCCTGCTGGTGAGAGCGTCATGCAGAAACTGGATATGAAATCCGGTGAAATGGCTGTCCCTGCTAAAGAAGGTAGTAAATTTGAAGATTCCGGTAATGGAGAAAAGAGTGAATCCAAGGCCGGGGAAATTCCGGAATAATTTTTCTTCTTGAGACCGGGTGGCTGAAATTTTTTGGCCGACGTGGTGGAATTGGTAGACACGCCGTCTTGAGGGGGCGGTGGCGAAAGCTGTGCGAGTTCGAGTCTCGCCGTCGGCACCAGGTAGGTGGATGTATTCAGAGCCGGATCTGAATGGTCTGGATTTGGTGGATTGAGTTAAGGGTATGAGAAATGCTAAACACCATGCTTGGGAACTATTTCCCGGTTTTATTATTTATTTTAATTGGGCTGGCGATCGGTGTGTTGTGTATGCTGGCAGGGTGGTTTCTTGCTCCCAACAAACCGGATGCCGAGAAATTATCTTCCTACGAATGCGGTTTTGATGCGTTTGAGGATGCACGTATGAAATTTGATGTGCGCTATTACCTCATTGCAATCTTGTTCATACTTTTCGATTTGGAAATTGCTTTTTTGTTTCCCTGGGCTGTTGTTCTTAAAGAAATCGGGTTGTTTGGTTTTGTTGCGATGCTGGTATTTCTCGGGTTGCTTGTAGTTGGATTTATTTATGAGTGGTTCAAAGGCGCTTTAGAGTGGGATTGAATAATGGGTATTGAGGGTGCTTTAGATAAGGGATTTGTTACAACAAACCTTGATTCCTTAATCAATTGGGGAAGAACGGGTTCGATGTGGCCTATGACCTTTGGGCTGGCGTGCTGTGCAGTTGAAATGATGCAAACCGGGGCATCCCGCTACGATCTGGATCGGTTTGGTATTGTTTTTCGCCCCAGTCCACGACAGTCAGATGTCATGATAGTTGCGGGTACGTTATGTAACAAGATGGCGCCTGCGCTACGTAAGGTGTATGACCAGATGGCCGAGCCTCGCTGGGTGATTTCCATGGGATCTTGTGCAAATGGTGGTGGATATTACCATTACTCTTATTCAGTGGTGCGCGGGTGTGATCGGATAGTGCCGGTTGATATTTATGTGCCCGGGTGCCCGCCTACGGCAGAAGCGCTACTCTATGGAATTATTCAGTTGCAGAATAAAATAAAGCGCACTAACACCATCGCACGCTAGAGGGTTGAAATGACAGAAAGCCGTCTTGATAAACTTTCGGCAGATTTGCAGTCGGTATTGAGTGTCTATCAGGTTGTTATTGGTTGTGCACTTGGGGAGCTGACAGTACTGGTACATTCTCGGGATCTGCAGAATGTTGCGGGGTTATTACGAGATCATCAGGATTTAGGGTTCGATACGCTGATTGACTTATGCGGAGTGGACTACAGTGAATATTCAGCAGATACTCATGCCGGATATCAGCGTGGAGATCGGCGGTTTGCTGTTGTTTATCACTTACTTTCTGTTCAGCATAATTTCAGATTACGAGTGCGGGTCTTCGTGGAGGATAATGAGCTTCCTACGGTTGATTCGGTTACGCAGATATGGCCCTCAGCCAGCTGGTTTGAGCGGGAGGCGTTCGATTTATTTGGAATCATGTTCAACAATCATCCGGATCTCAGAAGAATTCTCACGGATTATGGGTTTATTGGAAATCCGTTTCGTAAGGATTTTCCATTATCGGGGTATGTGGAAATGCGGTATGACCCGGATCAAAAAAGGGTTATCTATCAGCCTGTTACAATCGAGCCTCGTGAGATTACACCTTACATTATTCGTGAAGAACAATATGGCAGGGAAGAGGTATGAGATATTCTGATGTGAATTGCTGGAGCATGGGAGATTTTCAGATAAAAGGGTGCTTGGGAAATGGCTGAGATTCGTAATTACACTATGAATTTTGGGCCACAGCATCCGGCAGCTCATGGTGTTTTACGCCTGGTAATGGAGCTGGATGGGGAAGTTATCCGACGTGCCGACCCCCATATCGGATTACTGCACCGGGCCACAGAGAAGCTGGCGGAAAATAAAACTTATATACAGTCTGTGCCTTATATGGATCGTCTGGATTATGTATCTATGATGGTCAATGAGCACGCGTATGTGATGGCAATTGAGAAGTTATTGCAAATTGAGATACCAGTCAGAGCACAGTATATACGTGTAATGTTTGATGAAATAACACGTATCCTCAATCATTTATTGTGGCTGGGTGCTCACGCATTGGACGTGGGGGCGATGACAGTGTTTCTGTATGCCTTTCGCGAAAGGGAAGATTTAATGGACTGTTACGAGGCAGTATCAGGTGCTCGTTTACATGCCGCTTATTATCGTCCGGGTGGGGTTTATCGTGATTTGCCAGATAGTATGCCGCAGTATCAGTCATCAGCAATACATGATGAGAAAGCAACCCGGGTACGAAATGAAAACCGCCAGGGCTCGTTGCTTGATTTTATAGAGGATTTTACTAACCGGTTCCCGGGTTATGTTGATGACTATGAAACGTTGCTGACAGATAACCGTATTTGGAAGCAACGCTTGGTTGATATTGGTATTGTATCTCCAGATCGTGCTAAAGCCCTTGGATTCAGTGGACCGATGTTGCGTGGATCCGGGGTGGAATGGGATTTGCGTAAAAAACAGCCATATGAGGTTTACGATCAGGTAGATTTTGATATCCCTGTCGGCGTCAATGGTGATTGTTACGATCGTTACCTCGTCCGTATTGAGGAAATGCGTCAATCCAACCGGATAATTAAGCAGTGTATTGATTGGTTAAGAAAAAATCCGGGTGCTGTGATAACGGATAACAATAAGGTTGCTCCTCCTTCCAGATTGGCGATGAAACAGAATATGGAAGACATGATTCACCATTTCAAATTATTTACGGAAGGTATGCATGTTCCGCGTGGTGAAGCTTATGTTGCAGTGGAACACCCCAAGGGAGAATTTGGTATTTATATCATTTCGGATGGTGCTAATAAGCCTTATCGCCTGAAAATTCGTGCACCCGGTTTTGCACACCTGGCAGCATTGGATGAGATGACTCGAGGACATATGATCGCTGATCTGGTGGCGATTATTGGTACACAAGATATCGTGTTCGGTGAAATAGACAGGTGAGTTGACTGATGTTAAGCACTGAAGCTCTGAAAAAAATTGATCGGGAAGTTACCAAATATCCCGAAGATCAGAAACAATCAGCTGTAATGTCTGCGCTGGCTATTGCGCAGGATGAAAAGGGGTGGCTGGCTACTGAAACAATGGATTTTATTGCGGATTATCTTGAAATGCCTGCAATTGCTGTCTATGAGGTAGCGACTTTTTACAATATGTATAATTTGAAGCCGGTTGGGAAACACAAGCTTACAGTTTGTACCAACTTGCCCTGTGCATTATCCGGTGGAAATCAGACGGCAGATTATCTTAAGCAAAAGCTTGGGATTGGCTTCAATGAAACCACGGCTGATGGGTTATTTACCCTGAAAGAGGGAGAATGTATGGGGGCCTGTGGCGATGCGCCGGTACTTCTGGTTAATAATAAACGTATGTGCAGTTTTATGACCGAAGACCAGATAGATAAATTACTTGAGGAGTTGAAGAAATGACTCAGGTTATCATGGCGGGTGTAGATGCTGCAGACCCGGATAACTGGCGGTTAAAGAGCTATCTGAAACGCGATGGTTATGCCGCGCTGAAAAAAATCCTTATAGAGAAAATTCCGCCGGAGGCCGTTATCGAGGAGGTCAAAAAATCTGTACTTCGCGGTCGTGGAGGAGCTGGTTTTCCCACCGGGCTGAAATGGAGTTTTATGCCAAAGCAGTACACGGGTGAGAAATATCTTGTCTGTAATTCAGATGAGGGTGAGCCGGGTACATTTAAGGATCGCGATATCATGCGTTACAACCCCCATATCCTGATTGAGGGTATGTTGATTGCCGCCTATGCAATGGGGATACGAACCGGGTACAACTATGTACATGGAGAAATATGGGATACCTATGAACGCATGGAGGAGGCTGTTGAGGAGGCTAATGCAGCTGGCTTCCTGGGAAATAATATTTTAGGTTCTGGTTTTAATTTTCAGCTTTATAACCACCACGGGTATGGCGCTTATATTTGTGGAGAAGAAACCGCTCTTCTGGAATCTATAGAAGGGAAGAAAGGTCAGCCGCGCTTCAAGCCGCCATTCCCTGCTAATTTTGGTTTATACGGAAAACCTACCACAATTAACAACACGGAAACATTTGCCTCTGTCCCCTGGATTATACGTAATGGCGGGGAAAAATATCTGCAGCTCGGTAAACCAAACAATGGCGGTACTAAAATTTTTTCCGTTTCCGGGCATGTGAATAAACCAGGTAATTATGAAGTTCCTATGGGAACGCCTTTTGCCAAATTATTAGAGCTTGCCGGCGGGATGCGTGGCGGTAGAAAACTGAAAGCCTGTATTCCTGGAGGGTCGTCAATGCCAGTGTTGCCTGGTGGTGTCATGATGGAAACAGATATGGATTACGATTCAATTGCAAAGGCCGGTTCCATGTTAGGTTCTGGTGCAGTAATCATCATGGATGAAACAACTTGTATGGTACGTGCATTAGAGCGACTTTCTTACTTTTACTATGAAGAATCCTGTGGACAATGTACACCGTGTCGCGAAGGAACGGGCTGGCTTTACAGGATCATCAACCGGATTGAGCATGGCAAAGGACGAGTGGAAGATATGGATTTACTTAATAATCTTGCAGATAACATCCAGGGCAGGACTATCTGTGCGCTGGGTGACGCCGCTGCGATGCCGGTAAGGGCGATGTTACAGCATTTCAGGGATGAATTTGTTTTCCATATTGAACATAAAAAGTGCATGGTTTAGTAAAGTTGGTACTTTCGTATCGTACTTTTCTGACTTTCAATGAATCCGGAATTTATTGTTGATGATTAATATAGAAATTGATGGCAAGCAGGTAACTGTTGCGAAAGGCAGCACTGTAATGGATGCTGCCAAGCAAGTTGGTATCTATATTCCACATTTTTGTTATCACAAAAAGTTGTCGATAGCGGCGAATTGCCGGATGTGTTTGGTCGAAGTCGAAAAGGCACCCAAGCCGCTGCCTGCTTGTGCAACACCAGTCGCTGAGGGGATGAAAGTATCGACACACTCCCAGCAGGCCGTAACTGCACAAAAAGGTGTAATGGAATTTTTGTTAATTAACCATCCTCTGGATTGCCCGATTTGTGATCAGGGTGGGGAGTGTCAGCTGCAGGATTTAGCGGTCGGGTATGGTTCAAGTGGTTCACGTTATCAGGAATCCAAACGGGCTGTAACTAATAAAAACCTTGGCCCGCTTATATCCACAGATATGACGCGTTGTATTCACTGTACCAGATGTGTTCGTTTTGGCCAGGAAATTGCCGGGATTATGGAACTTGGGATGGCGGGGCGCGGAGAACATTCTGAGATTTTAACTTTTGTTGGCAGGACCGTTGATTCCGAGCTTTCTGGTAATGTGATTGATTTATGCCCTGTTGGTGCGTTAGTCAGTAAGCCTTTCCGTTATTCTGCCAGGACTTGGGAATTATCGCGCAGGAAATCCATTAGCCCACATTGCGGGCTTGGCAGTAATCTCGTTGTACAGGTAAAAAAGAATCGCGTGATGCGTGTTCTGCCTCGCGAAAATGAAGCCGTTAATGAATGCTGGCTGTCAGATAAAGATCGTTTTTCTTATGAGGGATTGAATTCAGAAGACAGGCTGACGGCCCCGATGATCAAAAAATCTGGAGAGTGGCAGACCTGTAGCTGGCAGGAGGCTCTGGCTTACACTGCTGAAGGCCTTACTAAGATAATTAAGGAACAGGGTGCACAAAGCATAGGCGCGTTAGGATCCTCTCATAGTACGCTGGAGGAGCTCTATCTGTTGCAAAAATTGATACGGGGCCTGGGAAGTCACAATATCGACCATCGGGTACGTCAATCCGATTTTCGTGCAGATACTGTATTGCGAGGGATACCATGGCTGGGTATGCAAATTGCTGAAGTATCTCAGTTAAAAGCGATGTTGGTCATTGGCAGTAATCTGCGTAAAGATCACCCGTTACTTGCTCAGCGCATGCGCCAGGCTGTAAAACAGGGAGGGCAGCTGAGTCTGATTAATCCAATAGGGGATGATTTACTGACCAGAGTTGCCCAGCGTGCGATTGTTGCACCGTCAGCCATGCTTGATATGGTATTGCAGGTGCTTAAAGCAGCTGCTGAAATTAAGGGTGTTACTGTACCGGGGCATATTAAGCCTGTCACAGGCGCAGTTAAAGTTTCAGAAGTTGCGCGGGAAATAGCAAAAAACCTCACAGATTATAATCCGGCAGCAATTTTTCTGGGTAACCTCGCCCAGCATCACCCGCATTATGCTGACTTACATTGTGCAGCTTTGGCTCTCTCAAAGATAACAGGTGCACGTTTCGGTATGCTAGGTGAGGCTGCAAATAGTGTGGGAGCATATTCTGCCGGTGTTTTACCTTGGAATACCCGCGCCAGTTCAGTAAATAAAACCCTATCAGAAAAAGTGGGCTTAAATGCAGGGCAGATGTTGGGCTTAGGTACACCAGATGAAGAGCCGGTTTGTGGTGCTTATATGCTGCTAAATCTCGAACCTGAACTGGATTGTTATGATACAAGGCGGGCACTTCAGGCTTTGAAGAAAGCTGAGTTTGTAGTTTCTCTGAGCAGCTACAGAGGTAATATCCCTGATTATGCAGACATTATTTTACCTGTAGCACCTTTTACTGAGACATCTGGTACTTTTATCAATACTGAAGGGAGGGTACAGAGTTTCAACGGTGTGGTCTCTCCTTTGGGGGAAGCGCGCCCTGCCTGGAAGGTATTAAGAGTGCTGGGAAATTTGCTGCAATTGGATGAGTTTAATTATGATTCTTCGGAACAGGTTCGGGCAGAAATAGTATCTGCCGAGGATGGGTTTGTTCAAAATATAAATAATGCACTGGAAACATTCTCGATTTCAGATGTTAATTTGAAAACTAATGGTATTGAAAGAATTGGCGAGGTACCAATTTATCGAACCGATCCTGTTGTGAGGCGTGCAGATTCACTGCAAAAAACTAATGATGCTGTTCCGCCAGTTGCGTTTGCTTCTCCTGTTTTTCTGGGTAAATTCGGAGTCCAGGCTGGTGAAACAGTAAAGATCAAACAACAGAGTGGTGAAATACAGATAGAAGTTGCTGCTGATGTCAACCTGCCCGATAACTGTATTCGGCTGGCTTGTGCTCACTCTCAAACATCCAGATTAGGCGGGATGTTTGATGAGATTAAACTGGAAAAGTTATAAAAATATGGATTTGGAATTCATCAATGGATAGTTTGCAACCATTATTTGAGCAATTATTTGGTAGTGAGTGGGGTATACCTCTTTTTCAACTGATCAAGAATTTATTGCTGATTGTGGCGATTATTGTCCCTTTGCTTTTGGCGGTTGCATACCTTACTTTTGCAGAAAGAAAAATTATTGCCTATATGCAGGTTAGGGTAGGGCCGAATAGAGTTACCTTTTTTAACATACCTTGGTTGCGTGGTTGGGGTCAGCCTATAGCTGATGCTGTCAAGGCAATCATGAAGGAAATTATTGTTCCAACTGGTGCCAACAAATTTCTGTTTTTATCAGCACCGGTTCTTTCCATAGGGCCCGCACTGGCAGCATGGGCTGTTGTACCGTTTTCACCAGAATTAGTATTAGCTGATATAAACGCAGGCTTACTTTATATTCTGGCAATGACATCATTGGGTGTTTATGGTGTCATTATTGCCGGATGGGCATCAAATTCAAAATACGCTTTCCTGGGCGCGATGCGTTCCGCTGCACAGGTTGTTTCGTATGAATTGGCAATGGGATTTGCATTAGTTTGTGTGCTAATGATGTCTTCAAGTCTTAATTTGGGAGATATCGTGGCGGGTCAGCAAGGAAGCAGCTTTTTGAACTGGTATTTGATTCCGCTATTTCCAATGTTTTTGGTGTATTTCATATCCGGTGTGGCTGAAACAAACAGAGCTCCTTTTGATGTGGCAGAAGGAGAATCAGAAATCGTAGCAGGTTTTCATGTTGATTATTCAGGGATGGCCTTTACGGTATTTTTCCTTGCTGAATATGCGAATATGATACTAGTCGCAACTTTAACAAGTATTATGTTTTTGGGTGGATGGCTTCCCCCCGTGGATATTACCCCGTTTAACCTGATCCCGGGTATGGTCTGGCTGCTCTTGAAAGTAGCTTTTATGCTGTTTTTCTTCCTGTGGTTTCGTGCCACGTTTCCTCGTTATCGTTATGATCAGATTATGAGGCTGGGCTGGAAAATATTTATTCCGATAACGCTTGTCTGGATCGTGCTGCTGGGGATGGTGATGCAATTACCAGAGAATATTCGACAAAGTTTTCCATTGAATCTCTGGTTTAACTGAGGGTATTGGGCAAATGGAGCGTATTAAGCAGTTTTTTAAATCGTTACTGTTGTTGGAATTGTGGGATGGGATGAGAGTAACAGGGCGTTACTTATTTGCACCTAAAATTACTGTTCATTATCCGGAAGAAAAGACACCACAATCGCCTCGTTTTCGTGGATTACATGCATTACGCAGATATCCAAACGGCGAAGAGCGTTGTATTGCATGCAAGCTGTGTGAAGCTGTTTGCCCTGCTATGGCAATTACTATCGAATCAGAGCAGCGTGATGATGGCACACGGCGTACGACCCGTTACGATATTGACATGATTAAGTGCATTTTCTGCGGGTTCTGTGAAGAAGCTTGTCCGGTTGATGCGATTGTAGAGACGCGTGTTCTTGAATACCATGGCGAGGTTCGTGGGGATCTAACTTATACGAAAGAAATGTTATTGGCAGTTGGTGATCGTTATGAAGATCAGATAGCTGAAGATAAAGCCGCAGATGCTCCTTATCGCTAAACAAGTAGATATATAGGTTTATGAATTTACAGGATTTTGTTTTCTATAGTCTGGCTGGTATGACCGTAATTGCTTCATTGGGAGTGATTACGCTACGCAACCCCGTTCATTCGGCGTTATTACTGGTATTTACTTTTGTAACATCTTCAGGATTATGGCTGTTGCTTGAGGCTGAGTTTTTGGCAATAGCCCTGGTATTGGTATATGTTGGTGCAGTTATGGTGTTATTCCTGTTTGTGGTAATGATGCTGGACATTAACCTGGATCAGCTTCGAGAAGGTTTTTGGAAATGGTTTCCATTTGGTGCCGTACTGGCTTTAGTTATGGCTGGTGAATTGGCTATGGTATTGATGAGTAAACAATTTGGATCTGAAAATATATCAGCTGTGGTTGCAAAATCAGCTGATTACAGCAATACAAAAGAGCTGGGTCGTCTGATTTATACAGATTATGTATATGCTTTTGAGTTGTCAGCGGTGATTTTACTGGTGGCTATGGTTGCAGCTATCGCCATTACTTTACGTTATCGAACTGACAAGAAATCTTCGAATGCTTCAAATCAAATAGCTGTTAGCCGTGAGAAGCGATTAAGAGTTATTTCCATGCCAGCGGAAAAGAAAGATTAATTTTTGCCTGGAATCTCTTTTATTTCCTATTTTCTCCATCTCTAAAAGGTAATCATCTTGGTATCACTATCACATTATCTTGTGCTGGGTGCTCTCCTGTTTGCCATTGGGGTCGTCGGTATTTTTCTTAATCGGAAGAATGTCATTATCCTGCTGATGTCGATTGAGTTAATGTTATTAGCTGTCAATATGAATTTTGTAGCCTTTTCACATTTTCTACAGGATACGGCGGGGCAGATATTTGTATTTTTTATTCTGACTGTAGCCGCAGCAGAGGCAGCCATTGGGTTGGCAATTTTAGTTGCGCTGTTTAGAAATCTGCGCACTATTAACGTAGACGATCTGGATGAGTTGAAAGGTTGAATACTGGCTGGTTCTTTAAGATTGACGATAGTTTGTTAAACCAATTCGAATAGTTGATGGCTTAAATGGAAAATCTCTATTTACTAGTTCCAATGGCACCCTTGTCGGGGGCAATTATCGCCGGGTTGTTCGGGAGATGGATTGGCCTGGCCTGGAGCCATCGCACAACAATCATGCTGGTGGCACTGTCATTCATCGCATCCATAGTAATTTTCTTTGATGCATTACAGGGAAATGTCTATAACGGCAGTGTTTATACCTGGATGACTTCCGGCGAGGTTGCAATTGAAATCGGATTTTTGATTGATATGCTCTCAGCCACGATGATGGTGGTAGTAACCGGTGTATCGTTAATGGTGCATATTTATACCATCGGGTATATGCATGGGGACCCGGGATATCAGCGCTTCTTCAGCTATATATCCTTATTTACATTTACGATGTTGATGCTGGTAATGTCCAATAATTTCCTGCAATTGTTCTTCGGCTGGGAAGTTGTAGGATTGGTGTCTTATCTGTTAATCGGGTTCTGGTATACACGCCCAACAGCAATCTATGCAAATTTGAAGGCGTTTCTTGTTAACCGGGTTGCGGATGTTGGTTTTTTGCTGGGCATTGGCCTGATTCTGGCATATTTTGGCACGCTGGATTATGAACTTATTTTTGCTCATGCCGAGCTTATGGCTCCCCGTTCCATTGAGATAATACCCGGGCAACCCTGGATGCTGTTGACAGTCATTTGTTTATTGTTATTTATCGGTGCAATGGGTAAGTCAGCCCAATTTCCGTTGCATGTATGGCTGCCGGATTCAATGGAGGGGCCTACCCCGATTTCTGCGCTGATTCACGCTGCGACAATGGTAACCGCAGGGATATTCATGGTGGCCCGTATGTCTCCCCTGTTTGAACATTCTGAAACTGTGTTATCAGTAATTCTGATAATTGGTGGTATTACAACGCTGTTTATGGCGCTGGTTGCAGTAGTTCAGAATGATATCAAGCGAGTTGTTGCTTTTTCTACATTATCTCAGCTTGGTTATATGACGGCTGCATTGGGTGCATCGGCCTATTCTGCTGCTATTTTCCATCTGATGACTCACGCTTTTTTTAAGGCGCTACTCTTTCTTGGGGCCGGTTCAGTCATCATCGCAATGCATCATGAACAGGATATGCGCAAGATGGGTGGACTGAGAAAATATATGCCGATTACTTTTGCGACCATGTTTATTGCTGCTTTGGCCAGTGCTGGTGTTCCCGGGTTTTCGGGCTTTTTTTCCAAAGATGCGATTATTGAAGCAGTTCATTTATCCCAGCTTCCAGGAGCAGAGTTTGCTTATTTTTGTGTGTTGGCGACAGTTTTTGTGACTGCACTTTATACTTTCAGACTGATGTTTATGACTTTCTACGGTAAGCCGCGAATGGATGAGCATACACGAGAACATTTACATGAATCACCCTGGGTCGTAACTGTGCCATTAATAATACTGGCAATTCCAACGGTTGCCTCAGGCTGGTTAATTGGTACGATGCTTTTTGGGGACTATTTTGCTGGAGCTATCGAAATACAAGCGCAGCATGATGTGGTAGTGACTATGAGCGAACATTACACGGGTGTGTTTGGCATGATAATTCACTCGTTGACAACGCCACCTTTCTGGTTGGCAATGGCAGGTATTTTTACCGCCTGGTTCCTGTATCAGTATAAGGTTGAACTGCCAGGTAAAATTCAAAAAATTGCAGGTCCTCTCTATACGCTTTTGGACCGAAAATACTTTATAGATGAATTTTATTCATGGCTATTTGCAGGCGGGGTGCGTACATTGGGTAGTTTACTGTGGAAGTATGGAGATACCAAGGTGATAGATGGCTTTGTGGTGAATGGTTCTGCAAAGGCTGTTGCATGGTTTTCTACGGTAGCTCGTCGCTTTCAGTCTGGCTATATCTATCACTATGCTTTTAGCATGATTGTGGGTGTTTTTGTGTTAATGAGTCTGTGGCTGTTTCATTTTTAGGATTCAGAGAAGACGTGGTTTTTTACTATTTCCGGCTCTCTGAGATAAATAACCTGCATTGATATGCAATTCGAGACGAAAAGATTATGTTGTTTGGATTTCCACTGTTAAGTCTGATTATCTGGTTGCCAATTATTTTCGGTCTGATCGTACTAGTAATGGGTGACCGGAATGTGCAGGCTGTACGCTGGGTTTCCCTGGTCGGAGCCACAGCCGGGTTTCTGGTAGCACTCCCGCTTTACAATGAGTTTGATTCATCCGTGAGTGTGATGCAGTTTTCAGAACATAGTGCATGGTTTGAGCGACTCAATGTTTATTACTCCCTTGGGGTCGATGGTATTTCTATGCCACTGATTCTGTTGAATTGCTTTACGACACCGTTAGTTGTGATTGCCGGATGGGAAGTGATCCGGGAGCGTGTTTCCCAATATATGGGTGCTTTCCTGGTTATGTCAGGTGTCGTCAATGGAGTTTTTGCATCGCTGGATGCTGTGCTTTTTTATACTTTCTGGGAAGCATCAATAATTCCGATGTTTATCATTATTGGTGTTTGGGGAGGGCCTAACCGGATTTATGCAGCTTTGAAATTTTTTCTTTACACGCTGCTGGGTTCTTTAATGATGCTGGTAGCTTTGATTTATCTGTATCAGATCTCTGATGGCAGTTTCTCGATTCTGGATTATCACCATCTTCCGATACCAATGACTGCCCAGATTCTGATTTTTATAGCATTTTTACTTGCTTTCGCTGTGAAGGTGCCTATGTGGCCGGTACATACCTGGTTGCCGGATGCGCACGTCGAAGCCCCAACTGGTGGATCGGTAATATTGGCGGCCATATTGCTTAAGCTTGGTGGCTACGGTTTTCTCAGGTTTTCATTACCAATTGCTCCGGATGCCAGCCAGGAATTGTCGTGGCTGATGATATCCCTTTCTCTGATTGCCATTGTGTACATTTGTATGGTTGCGCTGGTGCAGCGGGATATGAAAAAGCTGATTGCCTATTCATCTGTTTCGCATATGGGTTTTGTTACACTGGGTTTCTTTCTGTTCAATGCTTATGGCATAGAGGGCGGCATGATACAGATGATTTCGCATGGATTCATCTCCGGTGCGTTATTTTTATGTATCGGTGTGATGTACGACCGTGTTCATTCTCGTTTGATTGCAGATTATGGCGGTGTAGTTAATAAGATGCCCGTTTTTGCAGCATTTTTTATGCTGTTTGCAATGGCTAATTCCGGGATGCCGGGTACCAGCGGTTTTGTCGGTGAATTTATGGTTATCATGGGTTCCATGCAGGTAAATTTCTGGTATGCATTTTTTGCTGCGACAATATTGGTTCTGGGCGCGGCTTATACGTTGTGGATGTATAAGAGAGTTGTGTTTGGCGCAGTAGCTAATGATAACGTGGAAAAAATGCAGGATATCTCCATGCGTGAGTTTCTGATCCTGGCTATTCTTGCCGTGGCAGTGCTGGGATTTGGTATTTATCCTTTGCCACTGACAGAGGTTATGCACGTTACAGTCGATAATTTGCTGGAGCATATCTCTCACACCAAGCTCTAAGGTTTTTTATTAAGATTTTGGAATGACTGGATTATTCTTCCTGCCGGAAAATTAAGGATTCTTCATGGATTTTTTGTTACCTGACTTTACACCAGCCTACCCGGAAATTTTTTTGTTGTTCATGGTTTGTGTGGTAATGCTTTCTGATTTATTCGCCGGTGAGAAAAAGCGTTACCTGGCGTTTTATTTGTCTTTACTGGCACTTGCCGGATCTGCACTGGTTACTTGTGGAATAACTTCTTCAGAGATTCGATACACATTCTCCGGTATGTTCGTCGGCGATGCGATGTCAGACACCCTGAAACTGCTGATTTACCCAACAGTTGCTGCTGTGTTGATCTATTCCCGCTCATATATCAGTGCCAGGGGGTTGCTGAAAGGTGAGTTTTTCAGTCTCTCGCTATTTGCAACTCTGGGTATGATGGTTATGGTTTCGGCGAATCATCTGATTACGCTTTATCTGGGGCTTGAACTGTTATCCCTTTCACTTTATGCCATGGTGGCATTGCAACGTGAATCGGCTACTGCGACTGAGGCTGCTATTAAATTCTTTGTTCTGGGTGCACTGGCTTCAGGCTTTCTGCTTTATGGCATGTCTATGCTGTATGGTGCGACTGGTACGTTACATATTCCAGAGGTGGCAAGAGCTATTCACTCCGGCCAGGCGGATCATGAAATTTTTATTGTCGGACTGGTTTTCATCGTCGCCGGTATCGGTTTTAAACTGAGTGCAGTGCCATTTCATATGTGGGCTCCGGACGTTTATGAGGGAGCCCCTACAGCAGTGACACTGTTCATCGGGTCGGCTCCCAAGTTTGCAGCGTTCGGTTTTGTTATGCGACTGCTGGTGGAAGGCCTGGGAGATCTGGTAGCTGACTGGCAGGGGATGCTGGTGATACTGTCGGTTGCTTCTCTGGTAGTTGGTAACATTGTGGCGATTGCACAGCAAAACATTAAGCGGATGCTTGCATATTCTACTATTTCGCACATGGGCTTTGTGTTGCTCGGTTTTATAGCAGCCGGGGAGAATGGCTATAGCTCGTCCATGTTTTATGTGATTGCTTACGTACTGATGACGTTAGGTGCATTTGGTATCGTCATGCTGATTTCACGCGAAGGTTTTGAAGCAGACAGGATTAGCGATTTCAAGGGACTTAATCAGCGCAGCCCATGGCTCGCTTTCATGATGTTGCTGGTAATGTTTTCAATGGCCGGGATTCCACCCATGATTGGCTTTTATGCAAAGCTCTCCGTGTTACAGGCCGTCCTGGAGGCAGGGTATATTTGGCTGGTGGTGGTTGCAGTCGTCCTTTCTCTGATTGGTGCGTTTTACTATCTGCGTATCATAAAATTTATGTATTTTGATACACCGGAGCAAACCCAGCCCATCCTGTTCAGATCGGATGTGAAAGTACTTGTCAGCGTTAATGGCCTGGCCATAATACTACTGGGTATGTTCCCTCAAATGCTCATGGGGCTGAGTTTATCCGCTATTCAGCACTCCATGTGATTACTCCCGGACCGGGGCGGCCGGTATAAGTATTTTATGGTTGGCTGTAGCTGATGCGGTAAATTACACCTGCCATATCATCCGACACCAGCAACGCCCCATCTGACATTACCAGAATATCTACCGGCCTGCCCCACGCCTGATTTTCCTGTAACCAGCCTTCCGCAAAGGTTTCTTTTTTTATAATTTTGTTTGCATTAAGCTGTACCCGTTCAATTTGGTAGCCAACTTTCCTGCTCCGATTCCATGAACCATGTTCCGCAATAAAAATGCTGTTGTGGTATTCGGTGGGGAACATGGTGCCGTTGTAAAATCGTATTCCCATTGGTGCTACGTGCGGATTGAGTTCAATGGCAGGTGGGGTAAATTTATTGCAATCACGTTTTGCTCCAAGCTTGGGATCAGAAACTTCCTTCCCGTAACAGTATGGATAACCGAAATGTAAACCTGAGCCAGAGGCATGATTCAGTTCATCTGGCGGTAAGTTATCCCCCATCCACTCGCGGCTGATATCAGTAAACCATAGCTCTTTAGTAATGGGGTGCCAGTCAAATCCTTCCGAGTTACGAACACCTTTTGCGAATATTTCATAACCTGTCCCGTCCGGCTGGATGCGTGAAATCAGGGCGAAGTGATCTGAATTATCTTCACAGGCATTGCAAGATGAGCCGATTGAAACATATAGCCTGCCATCCGGGCCAAATGCCATAAAACGCTCGGCGTGATAGGTTTCTTTAGGGTAATCGGCCGTTATAATGCGTGCCGGTGCGGGTTGATCAAGTGTGACCTCGATATGATCAAACCGTAAAATCTTGTTAACAGAAGATACAAATAGTGCTCCATCATGAAAGGCGACCCCTGTTGGCATTTTAAGTTTGCTGGCGATAATGTGAACCTGGCGACTCCCTTCTTTTTCGGTGATGGCGTAAACGTTGCCGGCAGCTTTGGAGCCGACAAACACGGTTCCCTGATCACCCAGAGCCATAGTGCGTGCATCTGGGACCTTTGCCCATACACTGATGGAGAATCCCGGGGGTAATTTAATCTTATCAAGAGGCAACTCCGGCTCTTGAGCGTTGATTTGTGAAGCCAAGGCGCACAGTGACGCCAGAAAAATAAAAGACGAAAATTTCATACGATCAAAATAGTGAAAAAAATTGTGAAATAAGGGTTCCAAAACTGAAACAGTTTGAAATCAGGAAGCCTGATTACACAATGTTAGCGTATTTTTACAGGAGGAAAGCATGCAAACAGCGGAAAACATCGAACACTTGAATTTTCAGGCTGAAGCCAATCAGCTTCTGAAATTGATGATTCATTCTTTGTACAGCAATAAGGAGATATTTCTGCGAGAGTTAATTTCGAATGCATCGGATGCGGCAGATAAATTGCGGTTCGAGGGGTTATCCGATGCAGCGTTATATGAATCTGATCCTGATCTGAGGATTCGTATTGCCTATGATAAGGAAGCACGCACCATCACCATTACCGATAATGGTATCGGTATGTCCAGGCAAGAAGTCATTAACAATATAGGTACTATCGCCAAATCAGGTACGCGTGAATTTTTCAACTCTCTGACTGGTGATCAGGCTAAGGACGCCAATTTGATCGGACAATTCGGAGTGGGTTTTTATTCCGCTTTTATTATTGCGGATAAAGTGACGCTAACCACGCGCCGTGCCGGACTAACGGCGGAACACGGTGTTCGCTGGGAGTCAGCCGGGGAAAGTGAATTTACACTGGAAACGGTTGAGAAACAGAATCGCGGCACTGAAATTATTTTGCATTTGCGTGAAGGAGAAGATGAACTGTTAAGCAGTTTCCGGCTGCGTTCCATCATTCGCAAATATTCCGATCATATTACGCTTCCCATTGTCATGAAAAAGGAAATATGGGATGAAGAAAGCAAAGCGTATAAATCAAGTGATGAAGAAGAAACCATCAATCAGGCCAGTGCGATCTGGGCGCGGCCAAAGAGCGAAATCACACAAGAGCAGTATGATGAATTCTATAAGCATGTTGCGCATGATTTTGAGCCGCCGCTCGCTCACGTGCATGCCAGAGTGGAAGGAAAACAGGAATATATCCAGTTACTGTATATCCCCGCGCATGCCCCATTTGATCTTTTTGACCGCGATCACCGGCACGGTCTGAAGCTCTACGTCAGACGTGTATTTATTATGGATGATGCAGAGAAGCTGTTGCCCGGCTATTTGCGTTTTGTGCGTGGAATTATTGATTCCAGTGATTTACCACTGAATGTTTCTCGTGAAATTCTGCAGGAATCGAAAGATATCGACAGCATTCGTGCAGGATCTGTCAAAAAAGTGCTGGGATTGATCGAGGATCTTGCCACCAGTGATAAAAGTGAAGATCAGGAAAAATTTAAAACTTTCTGGCGCGAGTTTGGCCAGGTGCTGAAGGAAGGTATTGCAGAGGACTACAGTAACCGTGAACGTATCGCCAAACTGCTGAGATTTACTTCAACCCATGATGAACGGGAAGAACAGACGGTTTCACTGGATGATTACATTGCCCGGATGAAGCCGGAACAGGAAAAAATTTATTATGTTACTGCTGATGGTTTGAAGGCTGCTCAAACCAGCCCGCATCTGGAGATTTTCCGTAAAAAAGGTATTGAGGTATTGCTGCTGTGTGATCGGATTGATGAATGGCTGGTGGCTAACCTTAATGAATATGCGGGTAAATCTTTGCAGTCAATTGCTAAGGGTGATCTTGATCTGGGCAAATTGGAAGACGAAGCGGAGAAGAAAGAACATGAAAAAGAAGCGGGAGATTTTCAGGAATTAACAGCAAAAATGAAGGAAGTGCTGGGAGAGCAGGTAAAAGATGTCCGGATCACTTACCGGCTGACAGAGTCGCCCGCCTGTCTGGTGGCTGATGTGCACGATATGAGCGGTAACCTGGGGCGTCTGCTGAAATCAGCCGGGCAGAAAGTTCCGGACAGCAAACCATTCCTGGAAATCAATCCGCATCACCCTATGGTGCAGCGGTTGAAGTATGAAGATACTAAATTTGCCGATTGGAGCCGTATTCTGTTTGATCAGGCTTTGCTGGCTGAGGGAGGTCAGCTTGATGACCCAGCCGGTTTCGTCAGGCGACTGAATGATTTGCTGCTGCAAAATATCTCGAGCTGAAAACAAGGTATTGAGTATTGACAGGTTCAGCTGATTCAGCACAGGCGAGAAATAGAGCAGTCTTCTGCTCTATTCCTTCAGCTTGACATGCCTGTCGTTCATCATTTACCCTCCCATTCTCAAAAAAGAGAACGATCAGTTTACTTTTGTCCGAGGAGGAGAAACAGAATGAAAAACAATCCCGTTCTGAAATTGGCGGCACTGCCGGTTTTTGTGCTGGCAGGTAATCTGTCTTATGCCATGCCGGGTATGCACGGTGCCGAAGGTCATGGCGCAACTGAGCCACCGGCAGCATCAAAAAGTATGGGGGCCCCGATCAACTCACCGGGTTCTGAAATTGAAATTACCTATAGTGCGGATGGCAAAACAGCCATTTTTGTATCAACACGTGAAGGGAGCGTTGAGTCACCTGGTACGCCGTACAATTTCGATATCTGGATGTCTCATAACGTGGATGGTGTGTGGCAGGAGCCCGTTCACCTCGGCCCGGAAATTGATCCGGCCGTAGGTCCCAATATCAACACTGCTGCCTGGGAACTGGAGCCCAGTCTGTCTGATGATGGCAATGTGATTTATTTCACGCGTTATGAACCGGGCAATCTGTTATCGGGCGATCTGTATGTTGTTCAGAAGGTGAACGGTGTATGGCAATCCGCCAGAAACTGGAATGATGTACCGGAACTTCCCGGCATCAACACGCCAACCGGTGAGGAGCATTGCCCGATTATTGCGTCAGACAGCCTGATTTACTTCAACTATAGCCAGCCGGGAGTCACACAGGAAAGCGATATCTGGAAAGTTGAGAAAAAAGATGGGGTATGGCAGAAGCCGGTCAGCCTGGGGGCAAAAATCAATTCCCCGCAGCGCGATCACATGCACTGGACTGGATTGTCGAAAGATGGCAAGAGTCTGGTTGTTACCAGTATGCGAACGGACCTGGGTTCCCGTGGCGGGCATGATATGTGGATTTCGCGCCAGGACACCAGAGGAGAGTGGCAGGAGCCGGTCAATCTTGGCGATGTCATTAATACTGCAGGCGAAGAAATGTGCTGGACTTTCACACCGGACGGCAGGAGTTTTACTGGCAGCTGGGGGCCGCAAAACACGTTTGATACCGATATCAGGGTGATCAGTAAGGAAGAAATACCTTTACTAAAAGATTTTGACCCGATCGGCCCGCCACCTAATTTGCTCCGCAATCGTAAAGGCTGATCAATTTCCTGTAACGGGGCTCTTACGGGTGCAGGGAAATCCGGGGTTTGCGGGTTCCCTGCATCACAGGCTGACAGCCGTTCAGTCACAAGCCACTCAGTTACAACACTCAGTCAGACTCATGGCCAACCCCGCGCTTTAACGTTTTACCCTGCCAGCAATTTCCTTTCCTGAAATAGCGCTTCATACACCAGATGCAGCTGTAGCAGAGATCTGACGGTACCTCAGTGAAACTGCTCTAAAATATCACCTGATACGATAATTCTGAATTGCAATACATAACCTGGAATCGGGGCAGGAAACAATGAAATTTTCACATGGCTGGATTTACAGCTTTTTCGCATTCTGTACCAGCTTCAGTTACCGCCACGCTCCCCGGGTATTGCTGGCCGCCTTGCTTCTTACCGTGGCAAGTGCAGTTTATACCGCGCGTAATTTGGGTATGAATACGGATACTACCAACATGCTTTCCGAGCACTTGCCGTTCCGTATCAACAGTGAGAGGTATAACAAGGCATTCCCGCAGGATACGGATATCCTGCTGCTGGTGTTGAGTGCCCCTACCCCTGAGCAGGCTTATTCCATCACAAGTCGTCTGGCTGCGCTCCTGAAGAAAGACAATAAAAATTTTTCCGATATTTATGCGCCGGGGGTGGATGATTTTTTCGGACGTAACGGTCTGCTCTACGAGGATATTCCGCAACTTGAGCGTATCACCGATCATCTGGCCGAGGCACAGCCGCTGATTGCACAAATTAGTCGTGACCCCACGCTGTATTCCTTCATACAGCTGCTTACACAGGCGGTTGATGAATTGAACAAAGGTCAGCATCTGGAGCTGGAACCCGTTTTCAAAGGAGTAAGTGAAACACTGGATGCAAAACTTGCCGGAAAATCACATCCTTTGTCATGGCAGACATTGTTTCGTGGCGAGCCGGCAAAAGCGCGCTATCAGGAAGTCATCATCGTTAAGCCGACACTGGATTATTCGGAGCTGCTTCCAGGCAAACAATCCATACAGGCGGTACATGCGGCTGCTAAAGAAGCCGGTTTGACGGATGATGGTTCCGTCCGGCTGCGTATCTCCGGTGATGTGGCATTGGCAGATGATGAGCTCAAAAGTTCACTGGATGGTATGGAAATCGCCGGTGTTGTTACATTCATCCTGGTAGGGGGCGTGCTTTATTCAGCCATGTACACGGTGGGGATGACAATTGCTGTATTGATATGTCTGCTATCCGGCCTGGTTTTGACTGCTGCTTTTGCAACCGTTGCAATTGGTCAGCTGAATGTAATTTCTATCGCTTTTGCCGTGCTGTATATCGGTCTGGGAGCGGATTTTGCCATTCATTTCTTGCTCCGTTTCCGTGAAATGCTGGATGGAGGAATGTCCACAAACGATGCGGTATATCGATCGGGTGGCGAAGCAGGCGTTGCCCTGGCTGCCTGTACGGTTGCAAATGCACTGGGTTTTTATGCATTCATCCCGACCAGTTATCGCGGGGTGGCGGAGCTGGGGATTATTTCCGGTACGGGTATGCTGATCAGCCTGATTGTGACTTTCATTATCGGGCCGGCACTGCTGCGTTATTTATCAGGCAAACCGATTGTCGAATCCAATGGTAAAAAAACGCTGGGCAGGCTGCTCGAGTTTTCGCTGAGATGGCGGAAACTGACACATGTTTCGGTGGGGTTGTTATTACTGCTTGCCATCGCACTGTGGCCACAAATCAGATTTGATTACAACCTGCTCAATATGCAGGATCCAAACGGAGAGGCTGTACAAACTTTTCGTGAATTGCTGGCATCGCCTGATAATTCACCGTGGTACGCAGTGATGCTGGCCGAGGATCGCGAGGAAATTCAGCGACTGAAAAATAATCTGGGCAAATTGCCGGAAGTAAGCAGGGTGGTTTCGATTCTGGATTTTGTACCATCTGAACAGGAAACAAAACTGGCAATCATTGAAGGGATGTCGCTGATTATGGGGCCTGATTTATCCATGGCACAACCTTCTGCACGTGAATACACCGTGTTGCAGCAGGTACAGGCACTGATCGCACTGAATACGGCGCTGGATAAATTTGCCGCACAGTATCCGGATTCGGGGACATCAGCTTCTGCTGCAGCACTCGGAAATTCGGTCAATGCGTTGCTCAACCGGCTGGATATGGCAGATCAGGGTGAAAAGAAGCAGTTACTGTATTCGCTGGAAGGAGACCTGCTTTCCACGTTATCCGTAGCGTTGCAGCGTTTACACAATCTGATCGGGGCAGAACCTTTCAGCGAGCAGGAATTGCCTGAAGCTGTCGCAAGCCGCTGGCATAGTCGTTCGGGAGAATTTCTGGTTGCGGTATACCCAGCTCACGATATAGGGGATGATGAGGCGTTGCGCCGCTTTGTCAAGGCAGTACAGCGGGTGGCTCCTCAGGCCACCGGTATGCCGGTAATCAGCCTGGAAGCAGGGGATGCCGTAATCAGTGCTTTTATTCAGGCGTTCACACTGGCACTGGCAGGTGTGGTGGTTGCTTTGCTGATTATGCTGCGCAGTATTAAATATACTGTGCTGGTACTCATCCCACTGTTGCTGTCCAGCATATTTACCGGAATTTTTACTGTCCTGCTGGATATTCCGTTCAACTTTGCCAATATTATTGCGCTGCCGCTTTTGCTTGGCCTGGGTATCGACAGCAGTTTACACATGGTACACAGGAGTATGGATAACCGGGTTGAGAGTGAGGTCCTGATCCATACCAGTACGGCACGAGCCATTTTTTACAGCGCCCTGACAGCGCTGGTTGATTTTGCGAGCCTGATGTTTTCATCACATAAAGGAACTGCCAGTATGGGGATATTACTTACGGTAGGGCTGGCATTTACCCTGATCTGCACGCTGATTATCCTGCCTTCTCTGTTGAAGAACCCGGCTAAGCGTGCGGCTTCCTGAAATTTCAGGTGTGGCCGGTTTTATTTTTTCCGGAGCGATGTTTGAGATATTCGATGACTGGCGGGGTAATCGATAAAATGATAATGGCAAGAATGACAAGTTTAAAGTTCTTTTGTACCAGTGGAAGCTGGCCAAAATAAAATCCGGCATAAACGAATATACCAACCCACAGCGTGGCTCCAATGACGTTGTAAGTAATAAATCTGCGATAGGACATTGTGCCGATTCCCGCGACGAACGGTGCAAAAGTCCGGATGATCGGGATAAAGCGCGCGATGATGATGGTTTTTCCGCCATATTTAAGATAGAAGGCGTGGGTTTTATCCAGATGTGCCTGTTTCAGGAAACGGAATTTTCCTGAGGTGAAAACGGTTAATCCGAACTCCTTGCCTGCCCAGTAATTGACACTATCCCCCAGAATACCCGCCAGCGTCAGCCCGACAAACAACAGGTGAGGGTTAAGCTGTGATCCCTGTAACGATGCCAGCGAACCGGCAGCAAACAGTAAGGAATCCCCGGGCAGGAAAGGAAGTATAACCAGACCGGTTTCACAGAATATGATCAGAAAAAGAATGCCATTGACCCATGTGCCATATTCTGAGACAAGCTGTTGCAGGTGGCTGTCAATGTGAATGATGAAATCAACAAGAAACATAAGTGGAGGAAGGTTTTTTCTGCTGATGATCCGACTGTGTCACAGCCGGACGGCGCTGATCGGGTGCAATCGCCCGGATAAAATCCGGGCAAGAAAAAAGGCACTTGGTCATATACTGATCCAAGTGCCTGTATCTGGTAGGCCGTGCGCGATTCGAACGCGCGACCAACGGATTAAAAGTCCGCTGCTCTACCGGCTGAGCTAACGACCCGAAGGCGGCAATTATACCAACTCATCTCCCGTTGTGGAACACTTTATCGCTTGTCCGGGTCGAAGGCGGTGGTATTGGATGTGCGTCTGCAACCAGTCCGGCAATTAGCAGAAAATAAAATAAAAAAGCAATTCGAGGTTCGTCTGTTAAGGTATTCAGGATTCCGAGGATAAGAAAAACGCCCAGTGAGATACACAAAAACAGACTGAATGAATCCCCATGCCAGGCACGTGCCGATCCGCGTATCAATAAATAGCCCGCTAATGCAATGAAGCAGGATAAGCCAAACCAGCCTTGTTCAAAAAAGACATGTACGTACAGATTTTCTATGTGCCAGTAAAGATGGTCATCAATAGAAAAAAACCAGTGGAACATTCCGTCGGAGAAATCACCATTATTTACCAGCTCGCTGCCATTCGAACTTTTCAGTGAAATGTTATCGATCGCTATGACAGTACCGGGTTGCCCGTTATAAAGAGAAAGTTTTACCGGGCGTTTTATCCGGCTGTTTGACCGGTTAAATTTATCGGTGAAAAGTTCAATCGTATAGCGTCCCCACTGTCCGGCCGGTACTTTATCAAGCTGTATTATTTGCCCTGTACAGTTAAATGAATACAGTAATGCTTTTTCACAAACGGATGCTGTTATTGCTGCGGCCTGTGTCTGACTGCGTAAATCCATTGTGAGTACATAGTGTTGCTTGGGCTCGACCGCTACCGGTTGTTCAAAATATAGCAGCCCTCCACCGCCGAGCTGCAGGAAAATATTCCGGTTTTCTGTGGTAAAGGTATAAGTTGAGGGGCGTGTCAGTATGTTCGAATGCCAGAAGAAGGTGGAGGGGAATAATCCCGGGCCGACTCCAAAAACAGGGTCACCTTGCTGCAACACGATATCGATTGCTTTCTGCCAGTGACTCACACGCGTTACAGCATCCTTTTCCATTGTTGCAAAGCGTGACTGGCTGTACGAGCCACTGATTATCGGCCAGGCAACTGCCCCGGCTACTCCGATAACCAGGATTGCAATGATTGCATTGGAGAAAATATGTGTGCGTTTACGTAAAACAAAACCCGGGAGTCCAATTGCCAGCAATACTGTTATCAGCCCGAATGCAATTTGCCCGCCCCGGGAGAACGTTACCATGACGCAATAAGCATCCAGGCAATACAATCCGACAGCCAGTAATGTTGCCAGTGTATTGCGCTGCTGCCAGGCCCGGAGCACGATGAATGGCGCGGCCAGTATCAGATATCCCTCGATATAGGCGCCACCGACATGCATACCGTGGAATGAACCCGTAATACGGTAATCGGTTTCGAAATTGAAAAGGCCTGGAAAAGTTACCCGTTCCCAGAGGATATACAGAATTTCTGCAGCGAGCCCGAGCGACATTCCTGACGCAAGCCGACGGGCCGCGAGCCCGGGGTTATTCCATTCGCGCACCAGTAAAGGAATAAAGATCAGGGAGAACAAAAAACCTTTTATCGAGCGTAATCCATTATAGGAGCTGTAGTAGCTGGAGAAGGCATTGTAATCAGGCGGGCTCAGGGGGAAGAGGCTGATCCCGAGACTGATAACCGCAGAAATGACAAACAGTGTCAATAATATGGCTGCCGGACGGCGCAGTACCGGATGCGGGTAAGGATGGGGCCATAAACGAAGATAACCAATACCGGCTGTCGCCAGTAACAGGGTGTCATATTCTGTCCAGTACAGCCGGCCGCTCCATGGTGTCAGATCCAGCAGAGGCAGGGAGGCGAGTACCCAAACCAGCCACAAATCAGGTCGCCACCAGAGCAGTACCGAGTAAATAACCAGCGGGAGCAAAACCCATACTGCACCCAGCGGGCTGGTGGCAGCGGCCATACCTGCCACCAGCAGCGCAACCGCCCCGGTAAGGATCAGCCAGACCGGACGATGGCGCAGGGGGTATTTTTGTAAACCGGTCAATATAGTGGTGGTAGCGGGTGAGGGTGCGGGAGAAGACGTTAACCGGGGAGATGGCTGGCGATGCCGGGCAGGTATTTCATTCAGTTCACTGGTCCATCCGGTGGTTTTATCGTCATTGCCTTGTATCGGGAGAATGTTTACATGATTACTGTCCGAGCTGATGTCGGGTTTATCCGGAAACAGTAAATCAAACAGGCGGCAGGCCAGGGATGCGGAGACGACTGCTATCAGAATATTGGTTGGATCCGGGTGGGTGGCGGGTATAAAAAGTTTCCCTGCTTCAATCACGCAAGATAGTGTGCCTGCAATCACGCCTGGCCATAAAATGCTGTGGTGCTTCATATTCACTGGCCTGTTTGTCCGGCGCCAGATCCAGAAACCGATTCCTGCAGGGATATAGGCACCTGCCTGGAGCAGCAGACTTACCAGTGCTGCCAGCTCTGTCGTAAAGTAGTGGTAATAGAAGGGGAGAAAGTGTATCTCTCCCGATCTTTCCATCCCTTCTGTCAATCCGAGCCAGTTGCCCGAGAACCAGTAATTTATATAGGCAAGGATACCCAGATACGGCGCTGATGCCAGCAGCAACAGATAACGGACATACGGACGGAACTGCTGCCAGTTTATTGTCGGCAGGATCCGCATCAGGACAGTTCCCAGCATCATGCCGGCCATGCGGGAAATGACGGATGCACCCTGGCTGATACCGGATGCGACTGTCAGCTGTAACCCTTCGATAAATATACCCAGCATCGCTCCGGTAAGGGCAGCCAATACCAGGGATGTTCGTTGTACTGACCGGGACAGAAGCATGGCCAGCGGAATGGTCATTAATGCTTCTGGAATCAGTTTTAACGTACAGCTGCTGCCACAGGCAGGAGCAAATAACCACCCTGCCAGTCCTGAGGCCAGTTTCTGCTGCCATTCATCGTATGACAGCAGAAAATCATAAGGAAAAAAGCTCAGCACCAGATAAGCCAGCGCATAGATTATCAGAGCGGCGTGCTGTGCATTTTTACCGCCACGGAGCAGATTAAAAGCCATTTCCCGCAGACGCATGCCGGTTATGGGCCATAACAGTGTCCCCAGCAGTGAGCCTGCAAGTTCGGCATAAATATCGTTTAGCGAGACCGTGCGCGGACTGAAGAATTGCTGGATGAATTCCACACTCAGTGCAATGGTTGTCGAGAACAACAGGGACAGGATGATTCCTGCCGCCAATACCAGCGAGTCGCGGTTTCGTCCTGTCAGCAGACCGCAGGTCAGAAAACCAAGCGGCATGTATAACAGCAGATTGGCAACCAGATCAGCACGACTGGCTACTCTCAGCGTCAGCAGGGGAATATGCTGAAAATTTTCCCATGCGGTATCGAATGCCAGTCCATTCCAGGAAAATGGAATCAGGCTGCCGTAAACGACGAAGAATAAATAGCCTGCAACCAGAGAAACAGAAATGATCCGGTTGTCTGTATCGGGCCGGGCAAGGGTGTGAACAGAGGATTGATGCAATTGATACTCCGGCTATTTGTACTTCGTGAGTCAGGAGTCGAACCCGACTCCGCTATAATTACCAAAGCCATCGGTGTGTCAATGAAAATCTTTATAACGATCAGCCGCATCTGCCGGTTGTTACCTGACATGGCGTCATTGTTCCGGCTGCCGGAAATTTTTCCGGCTTACGGTTTTTTTTCGATTCTCAACTTTATTTTTCTATGCTCTGGATCAAATCATTACATATCATTTCCATGGTGACCTGGTTTGCCGGGTTGTTTTATCTGCCCCGGCTGTTTGTCTATCATGCCATGTGTACGGATCAGGCGGGGATAGACCGGTTCAAGGTAATGGAGCGCAAGCTTTACTACGGTATTATGACGCCCGGCGGGCTGTCGACGATCATTTTTGGCACGTGGTTGTGGCTGGGTTACGGTTTTTCCGGAGGATGGCTGCATACCAAGCTGGCACTGGTTGTTCTGCTGATTGGCTACCATCTTTATTGCGGCAGGTTGCTGATGGATTTCCGGGAAGATCGTAATCAGCATAGCCACGTTTACTATCGCTGGTTTAATGAGCTGCCGGTACTGGTATTGTTTGCCATTGTTATTCTGGTGGTGGTCAAACCCTATTGACAGGGATAACAGAACAACGATAACGGGTGAATCAGTCATCCGCTATTGTCTGGCCGGGAAAGAGGGTGTCGGTATAACCGAATTTGCGTAAATCGTCGATGCGCATGGGGTAGAGAATTCCATTCAGATGATCGCATTCGTGCTGTACCACGCGCGCATGAAATCCTGTAACGGTTCTGTCAACCGGAGTGCCGGTGGCATCCATACCCTGATAACGCAAATGGGTGTAACGGGGAACCAGACCGCGCATTCCGGGAATACTCAGACACCCTTCCCAGTCTTCTTCCATTTCTTCGGACAGCGGGGTAAGTACCGGGTTGATCAGCACAGTAAATGGAACACTTTCGGCATCAGGGTAACGTGGTGAATGCGCAACGCCAAATATAACCACTTGCAGGCTTACCCCGATTTGCGGTGCTGCCAGTCCGGCACCATTGAGTGCAGCCATCGTATCCTGCATGTCCTGCAGTAATGCCGCCAGTTCGGGTGTGTCAAACTGCTCAATGTGCTGTGCTGTCTGTAACAGGCACGGATCCCCCATCTTCAATACCGGTTTAATCATCGTCGTTCCTTACCAGGTGTTCCAATATGTTCCTGACGCTTACCATCGCATTTTCCAGTGCCTGATGAGCTGCCTGCAGCGGAATGGCCTGCGTGCTTTCCCCGCGTCCGGCCGCATGGTTTGCAACAGCGGCAATAGCCGCGTAGGACATTCCCAGCTCTCTGGCGAGAATCGCTTCCGGCATCCCTGTCATGCCCACTAAATCTGCCCCATCACGCTCAAGACGGTTGATTTCGGCCGCCGTCTCAAACCTGGGGCCCTGAGTGGCGGCATAAACACCGCCATCAATGACAGTTTCTTTTGCATCCCGCGCTGCTTTCAGAAGGCGTGCCCTTGCCTGGGGGCTGTAAGGCTGTGTGAAATCAGTATGGGTGATGGTACCGTCGGAGTGATCATGAAAAGTGGATTTTCTGCTATGGGTGTAATCAATGATCTGATCGGGAATGACAATTTTTCCGGGTCCCATATCCTGGCGAATACCACCCACCGAGGCAACAGAAATAATTGTTTCCGCTCCCGATGTATTCAGTGCCCAGATATTGGCCCGATAATTGACGACATGCGGGGGAATGGTAAGGCCATGGCCATGTCTGGCCAGAAAAACAATTTCCCGTTCACCAATCGTACCGAAAACCAGTGGGCTGGAAGGCTCGCCGTAAGGCGTTCTTACAATCTGGCGACGGGTCACTTCCAGATTGGCAAGTTTTTTCATGCCAGTTCCACCAATAATTGCAATCATATTGATCCTGATAAGAGTTGGAGAGTTTTTAAGAATCCTCTGATTTATCGGCGGAATTTATCTGCAGCAGTAACAGCAGCTGATTTTCATCAAGTACGGGGATGCCTAGCTCAACCGCTTTAGTATATTTGCTGCCCGGGTCTGATCCGGCGATGACATAACTGGTGGCAGATGAAACGCTGCCAGTGACTTTGCCACCCTGCTGTTCAATCCTGCTTTTGGCCTGATCACGTGTCATGGCAGGTAATGTTCCGGTCAGAACAAAGGTTTTACCGGAAACAGCCGGATTGGCTGGCAATAGCTGCCGGGGATGATCGGGTTTCTGCCACTGCAGCCCGCTGTTCAGCAATTGCCCGATCACTTCCCGGTTATGTGCCTCAGAGAAAAAATCCGCAATACTTTGTGCCACAACCGGGCCAACATCCGGGATCTGCTGCAGCTGCCCGGCATCCATGTTCATCAGATGGTCAAGGTCACCCGTCTGACCGGCGAGCGCTTTGGCGGTTGCTTCCCCCACATGGCGAATACCCAGCGCATAAATGAAACGTGGCAGCGTAGTGTGTTTGCTGTGCTCAATCGCAGTAACGAGATTATGAGCGGATTTTTCCGCCATGCGTTCCAGTCCGGCCAGCGTACCGACATTCAGCCTGTATAAATCAGCCGGGGTGTGAACCAGACCACGATCAATCAGCTGATCGGCCAGTTTTTCGCCCAGCCCGTCAATATCCATGGCACGGCGTGAGGCAAAATGCAGAACGGCCTGTTTGCGTTGTGCCGGACAATACAACCCTCCGGTACAGCGAGTAACAGCCTCATCCGGCAGTCGCACTGCTTTTGATCCGCATACCGGGCAGTGACCCGGCATAATGAATGGCCGGGCATGGGCTGATCGCCGTTCCGGTATTGCGGCAACCACCTCCGGGATGACATCACCCGCCCGTCGTACAATGACGGTATCGCCGATCATGATCTGTTTGCGCTGAACTTCATCTTCGTTATGCAGCGTGGCGCTGGTGACCGTTACTCCGCCCACAAATACCGGAGCCAGACGAGCTACCGGCGTCAGGGCACCGGTTCTTCCCACCTGGATTTCGATGGCCAGCAGCTCGGTACTGGCTTCCTGTGCCGGAAATTTATGGGCAATGGCAAAGCGGGGGGCACGTGAAATATAGCCGAGTGTTTCCTGTTGCCCTAAATCATTGACTTTGTATACCACACCATCAATTTCGTAAGGCAGAGATGGACGCAAAGTACTTATTTCCCGGTAATAGGCCAGCAGCCCGCCTGCGCCTGTTGCAGTCCGGCTTTGTTGTGATACCAGAAACTGCTGTGATGCCAGGTAAGCCAGAATCTCACTGTGAGCTGAAAAAACCGGTTGGCCTGCATGATAAGTGCCGATGCCATAAGCGAAGAATGTCAGTCTGCGGGAGGCGGTAATACAGGAATCAAGCTGGCGCAATGAACCGGCAGCGGCATTGCGCGGATTGACAAAGGGTTTTTCATCATGCTTTCGCTGCTGTTCGTTAAGGTGTTCAAAATCTGTTTTCAGCATGATGACTTCGCCGCGTACTTCGAACAGGCCGGTTGCGGGCAGCGTTTGCAGGCGCAGGGGAATTGACGGGATTGTACGCAAGTTCAGCGTAATGTCCTCGCCGGTATAACCATCTCCCCGGGTGGCACCTTTTGCCAGAATTCCGTTTTCATAAACCAGGCTGACAGCCAGTCCGTCGAATTTCGGCTCAACTGCATATTCCACCTGATCCACACCCAGCGCCTCACGAATCCGCCGATCGAAGGCGGTGACCTCATCTTCAGAGAACGCATTGGCCAGCGACAGCATGGGAGTCTGGTGGGGGAGCTGGGCAAAGGCTTTTAACGGTGGTGCACCTACCCGCTGCGTTGGGGAATCCGGCGTAATCAGCTGTGGATACTGCTGTTCCAGCTGCTGCAGTGAACGAAAGAGCGCATCATATTCCGCATCCGGGATGATCGGCGCATCCTGAACGTAGTAATGGAAGTCATACAGCGCGATGGCTGTGCGCAGTTCCTTCAGACGTTCTTCAATCGTTTTTTCAGATACCATGGCAGCAATTATTCTGTAACGGGGAGCAAAGTGGAAAAATGCTGGTCACAGGATAATGGAAAACAGAGTGAATGAAGAGAGTTTCCAGATTTTTGCAGAACATTGCGCAGAGCAGGTTGTTTTGCGTATTTCCTAAATCTTTCAGGAGAAATCACATGAAAATCAGATTGACCGGTTTATCACTTGCTATAGGTGCTTTGTTTGCGCTTCCGTCTGCCATGGCGACTTCACCAGCAGCGGATACTTCAATCCGGCAGGGGGGAGCCAGTTATCTGGTGCTGGCAGAGGCCCAGCAACAGCAGCAGGAACAACATCAGCACCAGCAGCGCCAGGGGCAAGGGGGTGGAGCGGGTGGCGGTCAGGGTCATGCGAATAACTCGGGGGAAGGCGGTCATGCTGGCCATGGCGGGGGCGGGCAGGGTGATCAGGGTCAGCATGGCAAGCAATGCAAGGGTAAAGATAACGGGGGAGGCGAACATGCCGGCCATGGAGATAAAGGTAAACATGGGCATGGTCACGGCTATGCGCACAGTATCGCCATGCAAGCTGATGCATTGGGCCTGTCCGATGAGCAGCTCGGTAAAATCGTACGCCTGCACCTGAAGGAAGATAAACAGGCGCATGAGCGTATCAAAGAGAAAATGAAAGCCAGTATGAAAGCTTTCCGGGAAGCGGTTTCTCAGCCGGCCACAGATGATGAAACCCTACGCAAACTGGGGCAGGCACATGTTGACAGCTTTAACGAAATGGTTAATTACCATATCCAGGAGCGGAAAACCGTTCGCAGTATCCTGACCCCTGAGCAGATCGGGAAGCTTAAGGGTATTACAACCGGGCATGAGCACTAAGGTCTGCTGAGAAACTGTTTTTACTGTCAGGCCAGGCAGTCAGTGACCGGACCGGCAAATTCGGGACCGGCAGTGGTGGAAGTGCCCTGCCGGTTCTGGTCTGGCGTGACTTTTTCTTCTTTTCCCTATAGCCAGCGTTTGCGCCGGAAGTAGATAAGCATGCCGATAACAATCATGATCATTACACCGAGCACATAGATATAACCAAAGCGCCAGTGGAGTTCCGGCAAATTCCAGGGACTGGAAGTATCGAAATTCATTCCGTAAAGCCCGGTGATGAACATGAGCGGAAGAAAAATAGTTGCGATGATGGTCAGTGCTTTCATGATGTCGTTCATGCGCTGGCTTACCGCGGATAAGTAAGTATCAAGCAGGCTGTAAGCCATTTCACGGTAAGTTTCCACAAAATCAATCACAATCACGCAATGATCGTAACAATCTCGCATGTAGAGGTGAGTGGTTTCAGAGAGAAATCGCCCGTCATCGCGCATGAGCTCGGCGATAATCTCGCGCTGTGGCCACCAGGCACGGCGCATCAGTACCAGTTTGCGCCTGGCGTAATGAATCCGGTTACGTGCTTCGCGGCTGGGGTCATCCAGAATCTCGTCTTCCAGTGATTCCAGTTCATCGCCCAATTCTTCCAGCAATGGAAATCCGTTGTCCACGATGACATCAATCAGCGCATACAGCAGATAATCTGCTCCGTATGTACAGATTTTCCCCATACCTCGAATCCGCTGACGTACTGATTCAAACGTATCGTCCCGGTTTTCACTGATACTGATAAGGTAGTTTTTACCTGGAAAGAAGCTGATCTGGTCAATAATCAGCGTATGTTCATCAGTCCGGTGTATGTGATTGAGTACGATAAACTGATGGTTGTCATAGGCTTCAATCTTGGCTCTTGCCTCCTGATGCAGTACATCCTCAAGCGCAAGCGGGTGTAATCCGAAGGTTTGGCCAAGTATTCGCAGCTGTTCCGGTGCCGGCAGGCCCTGCAGGTGCAGCCAGGTAATATCAGTGGCATCCGTTTCGGGAGGGCCACAGTCTGTGATCGCAATATCGTGCCTTTCTTCAATCAGGCCTTCCTTGCCATAACGCAATAGAGACAGTCTGGCCAGTGGCACGCGGGTGATTTTTTCATCTTTTGCCAGCTCCAGTGAACCCGGAGAGGCCCCGGGGCGGTAATTGCGAGTATGACTTTTATGTGATCTGGCGGGGTGTGTTGCTGTTTTATGTTTCATGGCAAGCATCTGTTACAAAATAGCCGGGAGCCGGGTCTTTCTGCTTCCGGGAGGATAGGCCGGAAATTTTAACCTAAAAACCCCGGCTGACTGCTTGTTTATTTCCTTAACATCATGATAATTTTCAACTTTATTTCCATTTTTGTATTCATTCTCTGGTGGGTTCGCTACGAGCAGGATTGTATCTTTTTCCGGGGGCATGGCTGCGTTGTAACTCCCGGGAAGGGAACAACCATTCCGCGTCGTTGCGCCTTGTCCTGCACCCGGCAAGGCACACTCCCACTCGTCTAACTGAGGTTTTCAGGTTTAATTCTGATAGTGGTTTTCAGTAATGGAACAATACTTCGCAGCTATTCTGCCTTCAATCGAGCATTTTCATGCGCTTGGTTACTGGGCGGCTTTTCTGGCAGCACTGCTGGAAACGGTACTGGTGGTCGGATTGTTTCTGCCCGGATCAACATTTCTGTTGCTGCTGGGAGCGCTATCATCCGCCGGGCATCTCGATTTCACCGGTTTGTTATGGTTTGCTGTAGCAGGCGCAGTACTGGGAGATAACGTCAATTACTGGCTGGGGCAGCGGTATGGCCGGAAATGGGTTCAAAGCGGCATCGGGTTCCTGACGCCGGATCATTTCGGGAAAGTTCGCCATTTCTTTGATCAGCATGGTGCAAAGAGTGTTTTTCTCGGGCGTTTCGTCCCAAGTGTCAAGGAAATCGTACCTTTTGTGGCGGGGATGGCAGGGATGCACTACCGCACGTTCATGCCCTGGAATATCCTGGGCGGAATCGGCTGGGGGGTGCAGTGGGTGGGCGGTGGCTATCTGTTCGGGCAGTCACTCACGCTGGCACAAGCCTGGATGTCCCGCGCAGAAATGGCGTTACTGGCCATACTGACTGCCTGGGTCGTGCTGTGGCTTGTCCGGTATTATCTGCTTCGCTATGGCAACCGGCTGTGGCGGGCAACAGTATCGTTCGGTCATATACTCGGGAGCAGATTGATTGGCAATCCATACGTGCAGCGGTGGATGCACCAGCATCCCGGCAGTGTCCGGTTTCTGGCGGAGCGTATTGATTACACCTGTTTTTCCGGCCTTCCACTGACGCTTCTTGTTTTGTCACTCGCTGTTACGCTGGTTTTGTTTGCCGAGGTTGCTGAAGATGTTGCCACTGCTGATTCGATTGTCGTTGTGGATCATGTCACAGCCCGGCTGATTTCTGCATTTCGTGCACCCGAACTGGTTCCAATTGCCATCTGGATTACGAACTGGTGTGCGCCACCCGTGGTTGGCGTATTGCTGGTGGTGGCATGTTTGCTGCTGTGGCTGGTGAATCGCCGGTTTGCTGCTGCAGGTCTGGTGATTTCATTACTGGGCGCCTCCCTGTTCAGTATGCTGAACAAACTGGCCTTTCAGCGGCTCCGGCCGGATGGCGCCGTGCTGCTGGAACCATCCTATTCCTTCCCGAGCAGCCACGCCACCCTGTCAATCGTATTTTATGGATTTCTGGGGTACTTACTGATCAGATGCGCGAGGAAGCGGGACACACGGATCAAATTATTTTTTATCACAGCCGGGTTCGCCCTCCTGATCGGACTGAGCCGCATCGTGCTCGGCGTACATTATCTGAGCGATGTCTGGGCGGGCTATCTGGTGGGGTTGCTGTGGCTGATCGTGGGCATCAGCGTAAATGAATGGCTTGCCGCAAGCGGACGAATTGACTGGAAGTTACCGCTCGACCGGCGCCGGAAAATAATGGCGTTCTCCCTCATATTCATCACAGTGGTCAGCATTGCCGGTTATTTGTTCGCCCGGGCACTGGTTTTCCGCAATCTGCAATAGAAGTATCGCCCAGTGTGATTGAAAGGCTTAACGTTTGAAATCAGTGACACAAGCTGCAGAAGGGCATCTTCCCGGACGAATAATCATGCGTTACTTGTTACAGCGGGTTGTGCCGAATGAATCTTTCCGGCAGCTCAGGTCAGCGGCTGTTATCGAACCGGTAACGCTGAGTGTGAGAATGATCAAAGTGAACTCTTTGACATTCATAGCCATCACTTTTCCTCAGTTGATTTGATCGAAAGATTCGCCACAATAGCAACATGACGGCCTCGTCTCACACCAGTTCTACGCAGGGTGGACATTTCCCGGTAGGTGCCGGAGCCGGCATTTCTTTGCGCAGCATCTGATCGACTGCAGGGTTGGCCCTTGCCATTGACATGAATTACTTGAGCAGGCCGTACTTGGTCAAGCAGCGATGCTTACCCTGCTTTTCACGAGGAATGACAGTCGCAGGTGTTTTTTCGAAAGGATCTGTGTCTTGCTGGTCTTTGTACCATCCCTTCTTGTAATCAGTTGTGCACTCTGAAAATTTGTTGCAAACCTCAAGTTTTGTGCAGATGAGCTGATCATCTTTCTCATAGAAATAGTAGGTGGCGCCAGAGTATGGTGGTCTGGGGTAGCTTTCCGTCCGAACAGTTATCTTGGCAGCTGAATCCGACCGGCCGACTGTAGCCTTTGTCGCTACAGCGGCGTGGGGCAGGTTAGACACGGTGGCCAAAACCAACATGATCAAATGAGTATTTTTCGTTGCTTCCATGTGATATCGAAAGAGCTAACGTAATGTATATGACATGTTATCTAATAATCTGCATTGCCTTAATACGATGCCGGTAAATTAAAGAGTGCTTTCAATAAAGCGCATCACCGACATTTTCGTAATTATCGCGACTCTGGGTGAATCAGTGCGAGTTTTTGTGCCCAACCCGTTGCCACGCTTTACCATCGAACATATACGCCAGCAACGGAATATCAGTTTCCCGACAGCCACTGCAGCCGTATTCTGAAGCATTCCAGGGTTGTGCAAAGGTGTCCGGGGATTCAAACTGTATACAGTTGGTATCTTTTTCAATCGGTCTGTCATGAGGGTAAGTTATGAAAAAACTGATAACGGGTGTATTTTTTCTGATCTTCATGCTGTTCGGAACTGCCCGGGCAGCGCCGTTTACCAGCCTGTACGCGTTTGGGGACAGTCTCTCGGATGGCGGTAGCAGCCCGGCTGCGGTAATGAGCATTTACAGGCTGCTGGGAAATAATTGTGATCCGGCTCATCCCTGTCCGCCTTATGTGGGTGGGCATTATTCCAATGGGCCGGTAGCGGTTGAATATCTGGCAAATTCAATCCTGCCTGGCGGCGCAAATCCGGGTAATTTTTTCAATTATGCAGTTGCCGGGGCAACCAGCGGTATTGGCAATTATGGTGATGAAGGAACGGCAGCTACAGGAGGTGAATTTGAATTACCCGGTATCAGCCGGGAAATTGTGGGTTATTTACTTTCTTCGGGAGGTGCAGCTGATCCGGATGCGCTTTATTTTGTCTGGGGGGGAGCGAATGATTTCCTGACGGGAGGAGCGCCTGCTGATGCGGCGAAGAATATTGCAAACAGTGTGGATGCCCTCATTTTTGCAGGTGCCACCCATTTCTTTATACCCAATCTGCCTGATCTGGGGCGGACACCTTATGCTGCAGAACAGGGTATGCAGGAGCTGGCGCTGGCTTTTTCCAGTGCGTTTAATGCAGCACTGTCTGCCGAGCTGGCGGAACTGGGTATGCAGTCCCCGGCTGTAGAAATCATCCGGTTTGATGCCTTTTCCGTTTTTAATCAGATTACGGATAATCCGGCGGCACATGGTTTTACCAATGCACAGGAAAGCTGTCTGACTTTTCAGGCTGGATGGGTGCAATGCAGCGATCCGGATCAATACGTGTTCTGGGATGGACTGCATCCTGCCACGCGAGCACATGCCCTGTTTGCTTCGGTTTTTGCCCGGGCAATCCCGCTACCGGGAACGCTTGCCCTGCTGATATCAGGCTGGCTGATGCTTGTGATTGTGCGCAGAAACAGGGTTGGCAAGAACCTGACCGATTGATTATCGGGTTGCTTCGAGTGCTTCCCGGTAGCCTTGCCAGTCGAAATAAGGGCCAGGGTCAGTTTTTCTTTGTGGTGCAATATCAGTGTGTCCAACGATGTCATTGATGGGATAGGCTGCCTGTATGGCCCGGGTGAGTTCTACCAGCCGGGTATATTGAATCGATTCAAATGGCTGGTTATCACTGCCTTCCAGCTCGATGCCAATGGAGAAATCATTGCAGCAGGTGCGACCTTGCCAGTTGGATGCGCCGGCATGCCAGGCACGCAGGGTACAGGGGACGAACTGGATGATTTCACCATCGCGCCGAATAAAAAAATGGCTGGAGACTCTCAATCCTGCCAGTGCCTGATAATACGGATGTGCTTGCGGGTTGATCCGGTTGGTAAACAGCTCAATCACACCTTCACCGCCAAATTCTTCCGGTGGCAGGCTGATGGCATGAATCACCAGCAGGCTGATGTCATTCCGGTCCGGCCGCTCGTCGCAGTTGGGCGAGGGAATGTATCTGGCATGAATAAGGCAGCCGTCCGCGTCGATTCGCATGGATAATGACAGGTTAGTAGCGTGACAGTCTGGTGCTGTTACTAAGTGCACCCTGTAAACAAATCATTTTAATTGAGTGACTGCTTTGCAACACGGAAAACTGATTACGTTTGAAGGGATAGATGGAGCGGGAAAGAGCACGCATCTGGCCTGGCTGGCGAGTTTCCTGCGTGACAAGGGGCTGGAGGTGATCGTAACGCGCGAGCCGGGCGGTACAGCGCTGGGTGAACAATTACGGCAATTGCTGCTGGATCATCGCCAGGCGATGCACGCCGAAACCGAGGCACTGCTGATGTTTGCGGCACGGCGGGAGCATCTGGATAAAGTAATCCTGCCAGCGCTGGAACGGGGTGCCTGGGTGGTGTCGGATCGCTTTACCGATGCCAGCTTTGCTTATCAGGGTGGTGGCAGGGGAGTGCCCCTGGCCAGACTGGAGATACTGGAGCAATGGGTACAGGGTAATTTTTCACCGGACTTGACTCTGTACTTCGACGTGCCCGTGACAATCAGCCGCCAGCGGCTGCAATCCGTCAGAACAGCCGATCGCTTTGAACAGGAACCCGATCCATTTTTTGAGCGCGTGCGGCAGGCTTATCTGCAGCGTGCCAGCCAGTTTCCTGAACGAATCAGGGTTGTAGATAGCAGTCTGCCTTTGGCGGAAGTCAAAACAGCTGTGGCAGAAATAGTGGAAGAATTCTGGTCAAGCTACGCTCCATCCCGCTGACAGTGCCTCGGCCTGCTGCAGCACCGTCTGCACCGCCGCATCCTGCAAATCAGGCGGATAGCCGTACTTGCGCAGAATGCGCTTCACCAGCACACGCATCCGCGCCCGCGCTGAATCTCGATGTGCCCAGTCTACCGACACGTTCTCGCGCAGACTCATCAGCAATTCGTGGGCGATCAGCTTGAGCTTGTCGTCGCCCATCATCTGCACCGCGCTGTCGTTCTCGGCCAGTGCATCGTAGAAGGCGATCTCCTCGTCTGACAGACCGGACTCTTCGCCCCGCTGGCGGGCCGCGCGGATGTCCTTGGCGATCTGGATCAGCTCCTGCAATACCTCGGCAGTGGTGATGGCGTTGGCGTGGTAGCGCGCCACGGCGTCTTCCAGTCGCTCCGAGAACGCCTTAGTCTGCGTCACGTTGGCCTTGCTGCGCGAATGGATACCGTCGTTGATCAGCTTGCGCAAGGCTTCCAGCGCTAGGTTCTTCTTCTCCATCTGCTGAACTTCGGCGAGGAATTCGTCCGAGAGGATGGAGATGTCCGGGCTCTTGATGCCCGCAGCGGCCAGGATGTCCACAATCTCGGTCGAGACCACCGCTCGGCTGACGATTTGCTGGATGGCCAACTCGCGCTCTTGCTGGGTCACTCCGGAGCCAGTGCTGCTCTTGACCAACGCGGCACGGATCGCCTGGAAGAAACCGACTTCCTCCCGAATCTCGCGGGCCTCGTCGGAGGCGGATGCCAGGGCGAACGCCTTGGACAGTGCCAGTACGGCGTCCTGGTATCGACGGTGTGCGTTCTTCTTGCCTTCTTTGGTCTTCTCTTTCGCTGCCAGCTTCTGTTGCAGGTCGAGAATCCACTCGATGGCCCCTGCCATCATCGCTAGGCGCTCCTGCGGCGTGCCGCTCATCGCGGAGACGTAGTCGTAGCCGTGGTACATGTCCCGCACGACCTCGTACTTCTCCGTCATTACCGCGATGGCCTGCGCTTCGTCGACTCCAGTGTTTTCCTGGTCGTTCTTGGAGTACTGCTGCAAAGCAGACTTTAGGTTTTGTGCGATGCCGATGTAGTCCACGATCAGCCCCGCAGGCTTGTCACGGAACACCCGATTCACGCGCGCAATTGCCTGCATCAGTCCGTGACCCTGCATCGGCTTGTCCACGTACATCGTGTGCATGCAAGGTGCGTCAAACCCGGTCAGCCACATATCCCTCACGATCACCAGCTTCAGTGAGTCTTTCGGGTCGCGCGCACGCTTGGCCAGCAGATCGCGCCGGGCCTTGTTGCCGACGTGCTGCTGCCATTCCTGCGGGTCGCTCGCCGCGCCCGTCATCACGATCTTGACCGCCCCGGCGTTGTCATCGGTGCTGTGCCAGTCCGGGCGCAGCTTGACGATCTCATCGTAGAGCTTGACGCAGATACGACGGCTCATACACACTACCATCGCCTTGCCGTCGAGGGCTGCCACGCGATCCTCGAAGTGGGCGACCATGTCCTTGGCCACCAGCGCCAGGCGCTTGTCGCTGCCGACCAGTTTTTCGACCGTCGCCCATTTCGCCTTCAGCTTCTCCTGCTCGGTGACGGCCTCGTCCTCCGTCAGCGCCTCTACCTCGGCGTCGAGTTTGGGCTTTTCGTCCTCGTCCAGTTCGATGCGCGCCAGCCGCGATTCGTAGTAGATCGGCACCGTCGCGCCGTCTTCCACCGCGCGGCTGATGTCGTACACGTCGATGTAGTTGCCGAACACCGCCGGGGTATTTACGTCCGCCGCCTCGATGGGCGTGCCGGTGAAGCCGATGAACGAGGCATTGGGCAGGGCATCGCGCAGGTACTTGGCGAAGCCGTAGGAGATTTCGCCCGTCTTCGCATCCACCTTGGCCTTGAAGCCGTACTGGCTGCGGTGCGCCTCATCGGCAATCACCACCACATTGCGGCGCGTGGTGAGCGGTTCGCTGACCTCGCCGAACTTCTGCAAAGTCGTGAAGATCACGCCACCCGATGCCCGGCTCAAGACTTTCTGCAAATCCTCGCGGCTTTCGGCCTGCACCGGCGTCTGCCGGATCAGGTCGCGGCACATCGAGAAGGTGGCGAACAACTGGTCGTCCAAGTCGTTGCGGTCGGTCAGCACCACCAGCGTCGGGTTTTCCATCGCCGGGTGCTTCACCAGCCGTCCGGCGTAGAAGGCCATGAGCAGGCTCTTGCCGGAACCCTGCGTGTGCCAGATCACGCCCGCGCGCCGGTCGCCTTGTTTCTGGTCGCGCACGGAGGGCAGGCCATAGTTCGCCGGTTCCTCGGCCACGCCTAGCCGTGGGTCGGCGGCCCGAATCGTGGAATCAATGGCGCGGTTGACCGCATGGTACTGGTGATAGCCTGCCATGATCTTCGCCAGCCCCGAGCCGCCGCTTTTATCTGAAGTGCTGCCGAACACGGTGAAGTGGCGCAGCAGGTAGAGGAACCTTTGTTTCTCGAACACGCCCTCGATCAATGTCTCCAGTTCCGGCAAACCTTTCGGTGCGATTGCACGACCATCCGTGGTGCGCCACGGCATGAAGCGCTCAAGGTCTGCCGAGAGTGAACCCACGCGCGCAGCAATGCCGTCTGAGGTGACCAGCAGCGCGTTGGTGTGGAACAGCGCCGGAATCTGCTGTTTGTAGGTTTGCAACTGATTGAACGCCCCGGCCAGATGCGCGCCCGCGCTGCCCGGCGCCTTCAGTTCGATCACGGCCAGCGGCAGGCCGTTGACGAACACCACCACGTCCGGCCTGCGGTTGATCTGCCCGTTGATGACCACGAACTGCTGCACCGCCAGCCAGTCGTTGCGCGCAGGTGCATCGAAGTCCAGCAACGCCACCTTGCCCGCCGTCAGCGTGCCGTCGTCCGCGTAGTACTCGACATCCACACCTTCGGTCATCAGCTTGTGCAGACGGCGGTTCTCTTCGAGCAGCGACGGCAGTTCGGACTGCATCACACGCCGCACGGCATCCTGACGCGCCTCCAATGGCAAACCAGGGTTCAGGCGCGCAACGACGTCCTCGAGCCGCTTTTTCAGTACCACCTCATCGTGACTTTCGCGTTCCTGTGCGCTACCGTCCGGGCCGATGACCTCGTCATGCGCCGCCGACCACCCCAGCGTCTTGAGCTGTTCGATCAACCCGGCTTCGACATCGGCTTCAGACAGAAAGGCCATCAATTCGACTCCTTGGCGATGCGCTCCAGGCCTGCCGCCGTCGTGCGGTATTGCTGGTTCGAGCTGCGCGGCTTGTCAGGAATGGTCATTTCGAGCAGGCCGGCATCGAGCAGCGGGCGCAGGACCTGGTTCCGGAACTTGGTCCTATTGACTCGTTTGACGGTGGCCATCAGTTCTGAAATTGCCTTGGGAGTAACAGCCATTTCAATGATCTGGACTTGGTGCTCACTTAGTCCCGACTGGGTCCCGACTGGGTCCCAACTGGGTCCCAACTTGATCCTGGCTTCCACCGCCACCGGCCAACCTCGCGCCGCCCGCGCCGCCGCCACGTCGAACGTCACTACCACGGCGCCGGTGTGCACGGTCGTGAGCGGCGGCTCCAGCCCGGCTTCGCGCATCAAACCGGCGATCTTCAGCGTGCCGCGCCCCCATGTCTCGATGATGCCGCGCCGGTAGAACGCCTGTGCAATCAGCGGATTCCAGGGCTTCGATTCGTGCTGCCGCAGCAGCGCTTCCGGGGTCAGGCCGAAGTGCAGATCGCCGATGGAAATGATCTCCAGCCGGTCGTCGTACAACGCCACATTGACCGACCCGCCGCCGATGGCGTAATCCCGATGCACGAAGGCATTGGCCAGCGCCTCGCGCAACGCCTCGACCGGGAACAGCGGCGTATCCTCGCGTTCCATCTTGCCCGGGATGATGCGCCCGGCGATGGGCAACGACTCGATCAGAAACCGCTCCGCCTTGCGCATCAACGCGAAGGCGTTGCCCTGAAACTGGCGGTTGTCGAGGAATTCGTCGCGGCTGGTGCCCTTGAAGCGTGCCACCTTCAGCAGCAATTGCGGAAAATCGGGCAGCGGCACATCGTCGCGACAAAACAGCACCACCGCCGCGCGGGACAGCTTGCCGCCATCCACCAGCAGGTTCATGCCGCGCAGGATATCCATCGGTTCGCGCGTGCCGGGGTCTTCGCTGCGCCCCCGGCGAATGGATTCCTCCAAGGTCTGCACCATCTCGCGCGTGTCCAGCCTGGTCGTATCCCAGCCGTCGGCAGGCTGGTTTTCCCAGCGCTGCACGGCGTGCAACTCTTCCATCAACAGGCGCTGCTGCACATCGCGCGGCATCACCCGCGTGGTGTTCAGCACCCGCTCGTAGGGCACGCCGCGATAGTGCGTGACCCGCCCGCTGCGCGACACCGTAACCACCAGCACTTCGCGCTCCGCCTCGACTGGTACGCGCTCCACCGTGGGAAACAGCGGCGGCTCGAAGTGGCGAAACTCCTGCGCCAGTTCTTCCAGCGTGCGGTCATTGACCGTCTGCCCCACCGCCTTGCCCGAAGGCGTGACGCCGAACAGCACGCGCCCGCCCTGGCCGTTGGCGAAAGCGCACAGCGTGCGGCAGGCGCGCTCCTTTTCCGCCGTGGATTTCTTGAATTCGAGGGTGGCGGATTCGCCGGAGATGAGCCAGGCGGTGAGTTGAGAGCCTGTCATCGAGCTGGAATTTCTCATCCGTAATACCCCTCCACATTGGAGAGAAACAGTTCGACCTCTTCCGATTGGATTACGGGAGCCAGCTGATCACGAATTGTTGTATCCACGATCTTGATGGCATCCACTGCAGCCTTTAGGCCATTGGAAGATATCCAATCGCTGTTCCACAGCGACACTTTTTCATCAGTTACCAACTTGCAGATGGCCTCCTGATATGCAATGTCCTTGTCTATCGGAAGCGTTGCACGCTGCAACCATATCTGCATATGGCCGGTATTTGGTAACTTGCCAAATTTTTGTTGTATGCGCTTTACGGTAGATTTTTTTACCTCGTCATCCTCAAGAAACTCCAGGAGAATACTCAGTATCGCAGCAGTGATCGGGTAGGTTCTGGGATTTCGATAAGCAATGTCTACCACGATGGCGATCAATGGCATCACACCATCGCGCCTTGGCTTGGATTTCAAAAGGCGCTTGTGATAGTCGCTCAACGCGCGAACCAGACTGCCAGAATTTGGGTGGTTCGTTGCATGGTCATGAACGATCAGCAAGTGCTTCTGCAAGTCTTTCTCTCGCTGCTTGCGCCCCATCCATGCCAGCTTGTCGCCTCTGATGGATGCTCGCACTACGTCGGAACTGGCGCGTGTTTTTGACGGGTTGAGCTTCAAGCCAAGGCCCGTAGTAATCTCGGTTATCGCTTTGGCGATGGCATCCCCGTCTTGCGGGTTGTTGATGAAAACGCGGTAGTCATCCCGATACCGGAGCACTTGATAATCCGACAGCCCCAATTCTTCGATGCGCTGCGACAGTTCCAGATCTGCCAGACCAAGCACCGTCTCGGCGATGAAATTCATGAGCGCTGACCCTTGCGGAATGCCATTGGTCTGGCCATGTCGCATGTCCTGAATATGGTTGTCGATTACATTGCCAACCAAACCATTGTCCCGCCGCTTTTTCTTCGCCTCTTCCTTTGTATGCAAGGCCCATGCGATGGAATGCGTGTAAATCGCGCCATAGCAATCCGTAACGTCGGTCTCCAGCACATAGTCGTATTCAAGCGAAAGCTGAATGGAGCGTTGCTCCACCTCTTGCCACCACTGCGAAACTTGTTCCGCACGATCCTTCTCTTTCGATGTTGAAACGACAGGCAGGCTCAAGCAGCGAATCTTCTTGTTGTTCGAAAATTCCTGAAACCGCGCGCAGATGGAATTCCATTGGGCTTCATCCGTCATTGCCTGCACCAGCGAGACGTAAATCGCAGGATGAATCAGTTGGAATGGTCGCCACGCATACCGTCCATCCTTGTTATGGAAGATCGTGTAATTGACGTCATGGTGGTCACGCACGCCAGAACTCAAGCCGGATAGCTGCTTTCCTGTAAGCGCACTGCTAACGTCATCCAACAGGCCACCAAAACCGATGTAGGGCGGCAAATCCAGACTGCAGTAGCTCGTCGGCTTCAGAAAGAACTTCCTCGCCTCATCGTACGGCAATTCGAGAATGGACTTCTTGCTTGATGCCGAGGTAGTCGCATTCATATGGCTGCCTCGGCATCTGAGACCCGTAGCCGCCCAGAAATCAGGCGCGGCAGCAGGGTGTCGCGTAGGGTAGCGAGGGTGGCGGCTTGCTGGCTGTTTCGTTCGATGCGTTCGAGCATCGGCTTCGTGACGGCGGAAAACTCGGCAATGACTTGATCCGGTGCGACAACGCACGGTGTTTCGGCAACGACATTTGGCCGCACTGCGGGATACGCCGCCCCATCGGCGAGATTGGCGAGGCGTTCGATGGCTTCATTTCGCGTGATGGCCAGATAGATGAAGCTGGCGTAGTGCGGCTTCCTCGGTGAAAGCACGGCAAAGCCTGTGCTGCCGGTAAGGCTCGCATCCGGCATGTGGATGTAGGCGAACGCGCGGTTGCCGGGGCGAACCGTCCCGACAATGGTGTCGCCTTCGCGCAGATGCATTCGTGCGCGGCTCGGCGCTTCGTCAAAGGCGTATTCGGTAATCGCTTCGATGCGATTGGACGAAACGCCGCTGAGGTCGATGTAACGCACGGTTGGCGGGTGTTTCTTGTCCGTCCATTTTGCGGCGTTGAGTTCGCACAAGTCCGCGAGCGTCCCCACGCGCCACCCCTTCGGAATCAAGTCCAGTTCCAATTCCTGCATATCCTCCGGCAACACGCCGTCGAAGTCCACGAACCGGGACTTGAACAGCGCGGCGGCGATGGCTTCCAGCGTGGCGTTGGTCTGGTGTAGGTTGTCGATGCGGTCGTCGAGCACGCCGAGCGTTTCGGCGATGGCGCCCTGTTCTTCGAGCGGTGGAAGTGGCAATTCAATCGTCTTCAAATACGAAGACGGACGCGCGATTGATGGGACGCCGGTTTGCGACGCATTGGCAAGTAGCTTGTGCCGACCTTCGTTGCTGTGGAAGAAGTAGGAAATGAAGACCGGATCAGCCTTGCTCAAGTCGCAGCGCAGATAGAACTGGCGCTGTGAAATGACATATCGCTCGTATTGGGAATTGGGTGGAATGTAGGCGACCTGACTGATGTTCCCGGCATGAGTGAAGATGACATCGCCGCGAAACACATTCGAGTTCCTCATCTTTTCCGCGTGTTCTTCGGTGACAAAGTTGAAATCTCTGTCCTCCACGCGAACACCACGAAGATGAGCGCCGCTGATAACGGGAACGCCAGTCTCGACGAAAGTCTCGACTTTGATATTCGAGCCGAATGGCCCCATCGCAATTTTGTCCGCGATGTCTTCAATGCGGACAATCGGCCACTCAGACGCCATAACCGAGCGCCCCCAGCTTGTCGCGGATGACAGCATCCAGTTCCGCGCCGCGCTTCGTCTGTTCAAACAACTGCGCGGTCAACCTCTGCATCTTTTCCGCGAATGCCTCGTCGTCCTCATCCTGCGCTTCCGCGCCAACGTAGCGCCCAGGCGTGAGAACGTAATCGTGCTTGCGGATAGCGTCGAGGGTGGCAGACTTGCAGAAGCCGGGGATGTCCGCATATTCGCCCGCGTTGGCCTCTCCGCGCCAAGCGTGGTAGGTGGCGGCGATCCTGCCGATTTCCCCGTCGGTCAGTTCGCGCCGCGTCCGATCCACCAGCACGCCCAGCTTGCGCGCGTCGATGAACAGCACTTCGCCGCGCCGGTCGCGTAGCTTGGTTTTCTTCACCAGCCCATTGCTGCGGTCTTTCGCCAGAATCCACAAGCAAGCCGGAATCTGCGTGGAGTAGAACAACTGGCCGGGCAGCGCGACCATGCAGTCCACGATGTTCGCCTCGATCATCGCCTTGCGGATGTCACCTTCGCCGCTCTGCTGCGAACTCATCGAGCCGTTGGCAAGCACCACGCCAGCGAAGCCGTGGGGTGCGAGGTGGTGGGCGATGTGCTGCAACCATGCGTAGTTGGCATTGCCAACCGGCGGTGCGCCGAAGGCCCAGCGCACATCCTCGCGCAAACGCTCGCCGCCCCAGTCCGAAATGTTGAACGGCGGGTTGGCGAGGATGAAGTCGGCCTTGAGGTCGCGCAGCTCGTCCTTGTGAAAGCTCCCCTCGTTGTTCCAGCGGATGTCGGAGTCAATGCCCCGCACCGCAAGGTTCATCTTGGCCAGCCGCCACGTGGTGTAGTTCGACTCCTGCCCGTAGATGGCGATGTCGCCGATGCGCCCGCCATGCTCGTGCACGAACTTTTCCGACTGCACGAACATCCCGCCCGAGCCGCAGCAAGGGTCGTAGACGCGGCCTGAGTACGGCTCCAGCATCTCAACCAGCACCCGCACCACGGAGCGCGGCGTGTAGAACTCGCCACCACGCTTGCCTTCGGCTCCGGCGAACTGGCCCAGGAAATATTCGTACACGCGCCCAAGGATGTCCTTGGAGCGGTCACCTTCCTCGTTCAGCGCAATGCCGGAGATCAGGTCGATCAGCTCACCCAGCATCACCTTATTGAGCGCGGGCCGGGCGTAGTCCTTGGGCAGCACACCTTTCAACGATTCGTTGTCCTTCTCGATGGCGCGCATGGCGTCGTCGATCAGCGTGCCGATGGTGGGCTGCTTGGCATTGGCTTGTAGATGCGACCAGCGTGCTGCCGATGGCACCCAGAAGATGTTGTCGGCGAGGTATTCATCCTTGTCCTCGGCGGCAGCGGCATCCTCGGCCAGCAGTTGCGCGTGGCGGGTCTCGAACGCGTCGGAGATGTATTTCAGGAAGATGAGGCCCAACGCGACGTGCTTGTAGTCGCTGGGCTCCATGTTGCCGCGCAGCTTGTCGGCAGCCTTGAACAGTTCCGCCTCGAAGCCAAGCTGACCTTGTTTGAGAACAGTGCCGTTACCGTTTTTGGCGGTGTCGTTCTGTGCCATTGTGTTCTTTTCTGTTTGTGTGATATTTTTTGTTGAAGTGCTGGCTGCCGGGGTCTGGTGTTTCTGATGTTGTACAGCGCCAGCCGGATTATGGCTTATTATCAATCGTTTTTATGCAGACAAAATACTGAATAAATCAGGATTTTTCTTTTTCGGGAAGATTCTGTCTAATTGGAGTAGAGTTTCCAGAAGATAGTCAGCCAGAATAGCAGCGTGCCGATAAAGATCGTACAGGTGGCGGCGGGAATCAGGTATTTTTTCCAGGGCTGGCGATGACTGAGGAGTACGCCATCCTTGCCTGCCAGTTTCAATTGCTACCCACAAACAGCTCAGATTATCGTTGAGAACCTATTCAAAGGTGAAAAATGCTGCAGTAGTAATTACGCCAGCAATTGGAAATAGATAGCGTAATTCAGAGTAATGTTCGGAAAAATCATGATCGAAGTATTTCGTCAGTAATCCGTCAGCTACACCAAAATAAACAGTCAATATGGCGAAACGGAGCGTGCTGTAGTGTCTGGTGCCCGCTATCAGTTCTTTCAGTTTCTGATCTCCCGGTTTTTTTATTCGTGTCTGGCTTCCAAATCATGTTAAATCTCCCGATCTTAAAAACAGAGCAGCTTAAAAAATGAATCCGACCGAAATTTTTCCGTGGCAGCGGTCAATCTGGCCACGAATCCGGCAGCCGGACAGTGTGCAGCGGCATCACGCGCTGTTGCTGAGGGGGCGCAGGGGGATTGGCAAGCTGGGTTTTGCATTTGCTCTGGCACAATCCCTGTTGTGCGCGCAGACGGATACAGCAGGTGTAGCGTGCGAAAAATGCCAGGATTGTTACTGGTTTGAGCAGGGATTGCATCCGAATTTCCGTCTGCTGGAGCCGGAGGCACTGTCAGCGCAGGAGGGAGTGGCAGATAAGGGGGGTGAAGAAAATCGCGAAGATGCCGGTGGTGCAAAATCGGGTAAAAAACTGAGTCAGCAGATCAGTGTTGCGCAGATTCGTGCACTGGACGATTTCATTTATTTAAGCGCCCATCAGGCGCGATACAAGGTGGTGCTGATTCACCCGGCGGAAGCGATGAATACGGCTGCAGCCAATGCGTTACTGAAAAAGCTGGAGGAGCCGCCGCCGGAAGTCCTGTTTATTCTGGTGACACATAACGCGGCACTGATCCCGGCGACGATTCTCAGCCGCTGTCAGCAGATTGCCATGCCGGCGCCGGGGTATGAAGCAGCAAAGGACTGGCTGGTCAGCCAGGGAATTGCGGATGCTGATTTCCGTCTGGCCATGTCAGGTTTTTCGCCGCTGCAGGCGCTGCAGTATGACGAACAGCTGGCTGCTTCTCATGCTGATTTTATTCAGAGTCTGTGTGCGCCGGAGAAATTTGATCCGATTGAGCTGGCAGAGAAATTGCACAAACTGGATTTACCCGGTGTGACCGGCTGGCTGCAGAAATGGTGTTATGACCTGTTAAGCTGCCGTGCCGGCGGGCAGGTGCGTTATCACCTGAGACAGGCGGCAGCTGTCCGGCAGCAGGCGGCTGTTATCGATCCGGTTGCTTTCGGGTTTCTGTGGCGCAGCCTGGTTACTTCGCAGCAGCTGGCGCGCCATCCGCTCAACGCGAAGCTGTTTCTGGAGGAAATGTTTCTGAACTATATGGATTTAATATGTCCTGCCAATTCAGCGCACCTTTAAAAACCCGGTGATGCGGGATGAAGCGCAAGCTGCCTGGCTGTTATCCCGCATTCTGATGAATGATTCAGACTATTGGATGCACGATTCACTGGTTGGGTCGATGGTGCAGGCCCAGAGCGTTCTGTGGACACCCGCTGCACGGTTGAAAAGGTGGTCTGCCTGCTGGCCTTTTTGCTGTTCCAGTGTGAGCGTGACTTTCTCCGGAATGAGGTATGGCTGAACCCAGAAGCGTAACCGGCAAAATTCCTTTTCCTCAGAACATAATTTGTGAATGGCGGCGCTGTAGACGGTTTTATCTGCCTGGCGCCCTTTTTCGATCAGCACCATCTGCACAAATTTGCCTGAATTCCCCATTTCAATACGGCGTATCAGTTTCCAGCCAATGCCGCTGGGCAGTGCCTGCTCTTTTGCCTGTTCTGCTGTTTTTTCTGCCGCTTCCCCTTCCGCTGAAGCTGGTGCGGCTTGTTCTGCAGGGGCAGATGCTGCGGCGGTATCGGCAGCAGTCTGCTCGTCTTCCTGTCCTGAAAAAACCAGGCTGGACCAGCTGATAGCCAGGGCGATCAATAATCCGTTTCCTATTTTGTTCATTGCTTCTCCTGATTAAACTGTTTTAAAAATGAATTACGGGCACCTCTGAGAATCCGGTTGTGCGGATGAAATGCAAGGCACATGGAGTATCACAACGAGACATATCAGGCGGACTGACGCGGCAGTGTGTATCGTGCAGCATTGCTTTACCTGAAAAACCGGTTTTCAGAAATGCCCTTGTATTATTCTGTCGGCGTATAGCACCCATTCCCAGATTGCCTGCAAAAATATGAAGAATTCAGCCAGAACAACCTGCCTGTCCGACGCCCGGCAGACTAACGTTACTGATCTTATCCAAAGACTGGACAGCTGTGCAACGATTGTGACCGGAAACCGGCGATTGGCGCGCGCACTTCATCAGGTATTTAATCAGGCCAAATCGGCAGAAGGGCCTGGAATATGGCCTGCACCGGATATTCTGCCCTGGGAGGCGTGGCTGCAGCGGTTATGGCAGGAAGTGATTGTTTTCAGTCAGGCACCGGCAGCACGGAAATTGTTGCTGACTCCCTGGCAGGAGTATTTCATCTGGCAGTCAATCCTGGCAGAGCGCACTGGCGGTGTTCCGCTGCAGGCGGTAAATGAAACAGTTACCCGTATTGTGGAAGCGTGGCAGACGCTGCAGGCGTGGTGTATTCCGCTTGCTGCGGCAGATTTTGAACATAACGCGGATACCCGACTGTTCCGGGAGCTGGTTTCAGCATTTGAAGCCAAATGCCGGAAAAATGACTGGTTTTCATCTGCTGTTTTACCTGAGATGCTGGCAGAGTGTGCGTTGGCTGGTGATCTGCAATTATCGCAAGGGTTGCCGCACGAGCTGGTGCTGACAGGTTTTGATGAATGGACACCACAGCAGACTTTATTCCTGCAGGCACTTGAACAGGCGGGATATCCATTGCAATGGCTGCAGCTTTCCGGGCAGCCGGGCAAAACCGGTAAGCTGGCCTGTGCAGACAGCCATGATGAAATCCGGCAGGCGGCATACTGGATCCGACAACGCCTGCAGGAAAATCCGGCAGCCCGGATTGCACTGATCGTTCCGGAACTGGCGGCGCAGCGGGAGGCAATCTGCCACATGCTGGATGAAGTGCTGATTCCGCAAGCCTTGCAGCCGGGACAGCATCAACTGGTGCGCCCGTATAATCTTTCGCTGGGCAAGCCACTGGATCGCTATCCGCCCATTGGTATCGCTCTGGATATTCTTGATCTGGTGGAAAGTACCGTTGAGCTGCCACACATCAGCCGCCTGTTGCGCACTTCTTTCATTGCGGGCGGGGATCGGGAAATGAATACACGTGCCCTGCTGGATGCCCGTCTGCGTGAATCAGGTGAATGGCACCCTGGCTGGCAAAAGCTGCTGATGAATGCCGCTCATGGCGGTCAGCCGTATTCATGTCCGCTGCTGGCTGCATCACTGAGCGATTTCATGAAACAGGCAGCCGTATCGCGTACACCGTGCAGCCCCGGAGAATGGGCACAGCGATTTGGGCGATGGCTGAAAGCGATTGGCTGGCCGGGTGAGCGGAGTTTGTCCAGCGAGGAATACCAGGTGATTCAGGCGTGGCAGGGCGTGCTGAGGGAATTTTCCACCCTGGACTGGGTCACCCGGTCGATCAGTTTAGGTACGGCACTGGAGCAGCTCAGACGCATGGTTGCCAGTACGATTTTCCAGCCTGAATCGATGGAAGCGCCGGTTCAGGTACTGGGGCTGTTTGAAGCCGGTGGACTGCAGTTCGACCATCTCTGGATTATGGGATTGCATGACGGGGTATTTCCTGCACCGCCTCGGCCCAATCCTTTTCTTCCTTTGGCCCTGCAACGTAACGCTGATGCCCCTCATTCCGGTGCGAAGCGTGAATTGCATGTGGCAGCGGCACTGTTGCAGCGCATTATCACCAGTGCACATGAGATCGTCATCAGTTATCCGCAGCGTAATGGAGATGAAATGCTGAGTGCCAGTCCGCTGCTTGAGGTTTTTCCGGTGCTGAACGGGGAATTGCCTGCTGCGGCTGCCTGGCCCGGCTGGCGAAATATCGTGTACCACAGTCGTCAGCTGGAAGTACTGTCTGAAGACATTGCACCTGCATTTACCGGAACAGCTGCTCCGGGTGGCAACAGGCTGTTCAAACTACAGGCAGCCTGTCCTTTTCTGGCATTTGCCGAGCTGCGGCTGGGTGCATCTTCACTGGGAAAAATACAGATTGGTCTGAATGCGCGGGTGCGTGGCATTTTGCTGCATCGGGTCATGGAAATGATCTGGGCCGGGCTGGGTTCATCGGTTGCGCTGGCTGCCCTGTCTGACAGTGAATTGCATGTGCTGGCGGGTGACAGGATAAATGAGGCGATACGTGAAATCGCGTCCCGTTATCCGCATTCTTTTGGTAAACGGCTGCAGGCACTTGAAAGCAGGCGGTTGCATGATCTGGTGCTGGCATGGCTGGAAGTGGAGAAACAGCGCCCGCCTTTTCATGTTTCCGGCCGGGAGCAGGAAGCAGAGCTGGAGCTGAATGGGTTGCCTGTCCGTTTACGGATAGACCGTATTGATACGCTGGAAACGGGGGAAAAGCTGCTGATCGACTACAAAACGGGTGAAGTCAAAACAGGCGTCTGGTTTGGCGAACGTCCGGATGAACCGCAATTACCACTATACAGCCTGGCATTCTCTGAGGGGCTGGCCGGAATGGCATTTGCCCGGATCCGGGTGGGTGATGTGGCCTTCAAAGGGGTGGCACGTGAAGAGGTAGCTATTCCGGGAGTGAAACCCTTTGAGAAATTGAAAGACGTGCAGGAGGAGAGTTGGGGAGAAATACTCGCCAGCTGGCGCAGGACGATGGAAAAACTGCTGCAGGATTTCATGGCCGGAGAAGCAGGAGTCAACCCCAAACAGTACCCGCAAACCTGTACTTACTGTGAACTTAAATCTCTGTGCAGGATCGGCGAATTGTCAGGAACAGAGTAACTGCTGCACTTTGGATCAGGAAAAATATTGGTAAAAAACGGATAAAGAACAGGTAAAAACCGGTAACGGGCTTCCATATATCCGGATTGAATTATTCAGGATGACTGGCCGCGCGGCTTGATGCCCAGTGTTTTGATCTTCCGGTACAGATGGGTGCGTTCCAGGCCGGCGCGTTCAGCAACCCGGGTCATGTTACCCCCTTCCTGTTCTATCAGTTTTTCAAAATAGTTTTTCTCGAACAGATCTCGAGCTTCACGCAGCGATATATTAAGTGGAATATCGGAAACAATGGAAACAGCTTCTTGTGATGAAGAGGTTAAGGCCTGCTGCACGGCGTCAACAGCGATTTCCTCGCCAGTGCAGGTCAGTGCAAGTGAATGGACGATACTGCTTAACTGGGAAAGGTTGCCCGGCCAGTCGTAATTACGCAAGGCGTTCAGTGCTGCTGTACTGAAGTGCATGAGTGGTATTTCTCCCGATTCAATCCAGCCTGAAAGGAGCTGGTTGGCCATTTCCGGTATATCTTCACGGTGGGCGCGCAGAGGGGGGACAGTAATGCAAAGGTTGCCCAGCACTTCAAATAATTTGGGGTGGTAGGCGCCTTGTGCTGTCAGTTCTGCCAATGGACGTATCGTGGCACAAACCAGCCGGACACTGTATTGCTCCAGTTTACCCAGCAGCAGTAACAAACCTTTTTGTTCCAGCTTATTCAGATCACCTACTTCTCCAAGGAAAAGCAGCCCCCCTTTTGCCTGCTCCAGCTGGGTGAGGGGGCTTTCAGCAAGAAATGAGTAAGATTCCGGAGCAACCCAGGGGGTGTTGGGACGGTGCAGGAACCGTGCGCAGTGTTCTACCCCGACCCCGGGTTCTCCCGTCAGCAGAACAGGAATTTTAAGATTTTCCACCTGTTCGAGCTTCTTTCTGAGTTCTGTAATCAGCCCGCTGTAGCCCAGGCTTGACAGGGACAGGGTGGAGGATGATTTGTGCTGCTTGCCGCCCCGCATGACTTGTCCAACAGTATTCAGCAGTTTTTGCAGCGGGATTGGTTTTTCCAGATAGCCGACTGCGCCGACCCGTGTGGCTTCCACTGCCGTATCAATTGTGCCGTGCCCGGACATCATGACGACCGGCATGGTCAGGAGGCCGTTATTCGCCCAATCTTTCAGGAGCGTGATGCCGTCTGTATCCGGCATCCAGATATCCAGCAGCACCAGATCCGGGCGAGTCTGGTTGCGGTAGTTTCTTGCCTGTTCCGCATTTTCCGCCAGTGCAATGTTATAGCCTTCATCTCCCAGTATCTCGGATAACAACTCACGTATTCCCAGCTCATCGTCTACAACGAGAATGGTGTTATTGGCCATACGATTTCTGTCCTGTTTGCAATCGGAATATGAAATTTTTTACAGCAGTCCAGCTGTTAAGCTCGCGTGAAATTACCTGGTACCCCGCAGACTGTTTCCGGTTTTATTGCCCGGTCCGGTTATTGTGCCTTGCCTGTTTTTCCGGTGCAAAACTTTGTAGCTATGCAAAATAGTTTGTCTGAACAGTTTGTCTGGCAAGGGGTAATCGGGTATCCAGTCTTCAGATTCAGGCTGCCTGAGTCGAAGGCTGGCCGGGGTTGCCGGGTAAGGCAGGCAGAGTAATTGAAATTTGCGCGCCATGGGGCTGAACATTCTGGATTTTGATGGAGCCGCCATGCTCGTCAATAATTTTTTTGACGATCGGCAGCCCCAGGCCGGTTCCTTTTGGTTTGGTCGTGACATAAGGCTCAAATGCATGCGCTTTGACCTGCTCTGGAAATCCCTTGCCGTTATCGATCACATTCAGCTCGATTCCGTTATTCACTGACCTGGTTTGTACGGTAATTCTGGCATTTTCTGTTTCGGCCAATGCATCTTGTGCATTCTGTAACAGGTTGTGAATGACTTGCCGTAATCTGGCCGGATCTCCCCGAACAGGCGGAATTTCTCCTGCCAGTTCCAGGGTGATGGGGAATTGCTGTAATTCATTTCCGGCGTTATCGCCCGCATGGTAAAGCGCCAGGACCTCCCTCACCAGCCGGTTAATATCCAGCTGGTACAGTTCAAGTTCGGGTACGCGCGCATATTCCCGGAATTCATTTACCATTCTTTTCAGCGCATCTACCTGGCTGACAATGGTTTCAGTGGAGCGCTTCAGTATTTTGGCATCAGTTTCATCCAGTTTGCTGATCAGTTTGTGCTGCAGACGTTCGGCAGACAGCTGGATTGGGGTAAGCGGATTCTTGATTTCATGTGCCAGCCGCCGGGCTACTTCTCCCCATGCTACGGTACGCTGGACTTGCAGCAGATTGGTAATATCGTCAAAAACGACAACACCGCCCCCACCGGACGCCAGCGGCAGGCGGGAGCCGCGCAAAAGCAGAACCTGTTCTTTGTCTGTGGTGAAGTGCAGTACCTGTCGCTGCCATTCGCCGACTTCCTCGGAATCAAACCCGCCCCTTATTTCACTGGCCAGTAATCGAAGCCCCGATTCCTGCCCGGCACATTCTTCCATGGTTAACCCCTTGAACCGGGTTAATGGAATTTGCAGTATCTGTTCAGCACTCTGGTTAACTGCGCGTATACATAACGCTTTATCGAAAACGATGACGCCGGATGACAGATTGGCCAGAATGTTTTCAAGGTAGGCGCGCGCATTTTCGATTTCCTGCTGGTTCTGCTGTGCAATGGTGCGAGCGGCTGCCAGTTGCTCGGTCATCAGGTTGAATGATTCTGTCAGGATACCAAACTCATCCGTACTGTTGACCTGATGCCGGCGGCTGAAGTCGCCTTGCGCTACTGCACGCGTGCCTTCGGCCAGCAATCCAAGAGGAGCGCTCAGCTTCTCGCTGATCAGGAAAGCGCTGGCAAGTGCCGAGAACAATGCGAGTAACAGGGCCAGTGTCAGTGTGACACTGTACAGTCGCGTCAGCCCCTGGCGGGATAATGTCAGTTCCTGATAATCACTGAAACCGGCCTGGACAATTTCGGCGTTGCGCGCGATGGATTCCGGTACGCGCTGCAGCACCTGTAATACCCGGATATCTTCTTCAGCACTCAACACATTGACAGGTACAAGTACCCGTAAATACAGCGTGTTATTGGCAAGTGTTTCAACTGCGCTGTAATTTTTCTGCATCCGGATACGCCGCATCGCCTCCGTATTGGGAATTTCCGGAAACAGTACCGAATCATCCAGACTGGTAAAGGCGATGACTTTTCCGTCCTGATTGAACAGGGTGGCCTCCTGGATCCGGGATTGAATCAGGAGCTGATTCAGAGTGGTTAACGGATACGATGATGCCTGTTCTGCCAGTTCAAGCGCGGCTACCTGTGCTTTTTTTTGCAATTCTTCCAGCAGATTGTCCAACACCTTCTGGCCAAGCGTCAGGCCACCTTCCAGTGCGCGATCCACCTTGACATCAAACCAGGATTCGATGCTTTTTTCCAGAAACTGGATTGAAATACCGTAGATAAGTGCACCAGGAAGAATAGCCATCAGCGAAAATACCATCAGCAGCCGTAGCGCTAATTTGGAGCCAAACTGGCCTGTTTTGAGGCGGCGGCGCAATCGTCCGAGTAAAAATCCAACGACGCCGATCAGAAACAGCAGGAAGATGACAATGCTGACAATTAACCAGCGGTAGTGGTGTCCGAAGAATTCGGTATTGGCACCCGTTGAGGCCAGCAGGTACAGCATGACAATGCTTAACCCGGCTACGGTAAAAATAACGTATTTCATAGACTGGCGTTATTGAAGGTCGGGTGTCTTGTCAGTGTCGTTGCCAGCATTGGGAACAGGCGGGAATTTGAGCTGCCAGATTTTTTTCTCGGAACTGAGGGTCCAGTCTTCTGTATCGAGCCATTCCAGCTGGAAGGGTTTGGGTAAGCGCGAGATGTCCAGCCATACTTGCAGGATTGCTGTGTAAGTGGTATCAGGAAGTAATGGCTCGTTTTCCCTGATCTGTAAACCTGGCTGATGACCCAGCGCCTGTAAAGCTGCTTTCAGTGTCGGGAAATTTTGTGATTGTCCGCCCTGAACCAGCCGGTACTGTCTCGTCAGTGCCTGATAACTGAGCCCTATTCTTGCCTTGGAACGGGCGATTTCTTCATTCAGCCAGTACCAGCGCGGTTTTACAACCAGGAGCCGGGTAACGAAATACAGATCAACTCCTTTTTTAAGCGCCTGTTTCATTGTTTCGCTTAAAGCGATATCCGCTTCCACATCAATCTGAAAATTTTCATTCGATTTCCTGATCTGGAAAGATTCGATTGTGATGTGTCCTTTATCAGCAGCAGGGGCAGGTGATGGCAGCAGCAACACCATCAGCAGTGAGAATGTCATGTAATACCAGGAACAGTTTCTGGCGGAAAATCTGTCAGTCTTTCTGGAATAAAGCATAAAAGAAACCATCGTGCTGCGACCCTGGTAATAGCTGGCCGTTATTCATTGCTTCGCGAGAGACTGGCAGTCTACTGGCATCGTGACGAGCAGTCAGGAATTTTTCGGCGATTGCATTGTTTTCTTCATTGAATATTGAGCAGGTGGCGTACAGCAGTTTTCCTCCCTGCCGCAGCAATGGCCACAATGCATTTAATATCGCCATTTGCGCCTGCGCGAAGTTACGGATATCCCCGGGTCTTCTGAGCCATTTAATATCCGGATGGCGGCTGACCACGCCTGAAGCCGAGCATGGAACATCGGCCAGGATACGGTCATATAACCGGCCATCCCACCATTGCGACGGGTGCATTGCATCTCCACAAACCAAATGGTAACCGGTTATTTTCAAACGGGAAAAATTTTCTGTCAGTCTGGTAAGCCGATCTGCATATTTGTCCAGCACTGTTAATTCAATTCCCTCCGACAGTTCGGCAAGATGGGTGCTTTTTCCGCCTGGTGCAGCGCAGGCATCCAGTACACGCATCCCTGAGCTGACATCCAGTAGTGGTGCAGCAAATTGTGCACCGGCATCCTGTACAGTAATCAGCCCTTCATGGAACCCGGGTAATCTTTCCACGGGGACTGGTTTGCGTAGTCGTAAAGCGTTGCCCCATAACCATTCAGAGTCGATATCCTGAGTTTTCAGCATTACCTGATAGTGATGGATCGAGGTACGTAACGGGTTGATGCGCAGAATCATGGCGGGGTGTTCATTACCTGCAAGCAGTATGGCTTTGTAATCCTGCGGGTATTGCTGACGCAGTTTGTTAATCCACCATTGTGGATAAGAATAGCGAGCGACTTCATCTTCTCTGATTTCATTCGTCAGGGCAGTTTGCTTGCGCATGAAGTTGCGTAACACGGCATTGATCAGTCCGGATATGGCGGGGTTGTGCGAAATTTTCCGGGACGATGAAACTGCATGGTCAACAATGGCGTGTGCCGGAGCTTTACTGTAACAGAGCTGATACAGTGCGATGGTGAGCAGGTAATGCAGTTGTTTGTCTTGCAGTGGTTTGTTCAACAGCCTGCGGAGCAGGGCGTCAAACTGTCCATAATGGCGGAGTACGCCATAAGCAATATCCTGAATAGCGCCGCGTTGCTGAGAGGTGAGATGGGGGCCGGTTTGCCAGATGTGACGTAATACTTCATTCAGGCTGGCACCGGCAAAAACTTCTCCAATGGCCTGTACAGCCAGTAACTGGATTTCAATCATTTTTCAGAGGGGCCCTGCGCTGCTTTATGGAAAATTTCTCCGGGTTGCAGCGGGTGCCCGGAAAGGAACTGTGCAGCGGTCAGTTTTTTTCCGCCTGCTTTTTGCAGGGTATGAATAGATAAGGCATTACGGCCACATGCAACCACGATTCCATCGGAGTCAGCGGCGATAATTTCACCCGCTTGTTGCGGGCTGCCATGATTGATGATACTGGCCTGCCACAGTTTGATTGTATTGCCATTCAGACAGGTAAAAGCACCGGGATGCGGGTCAAATGTCCGGATTATCCGGTCAATCTGTGCCGCATCACCTGTCCAGTCGATTTCGGCCTCATTTTTCCGTATTTTTGCTGCATAACAGGCGTTTACATCATTTTGCGGGGTGGAAGTCAGCCTGCCCTGATCCAGCAATGTCAAGGCTTCCACAATACATTCACCACCCAGATCAGCCAGTTTGTCATGCAGGGTGGCAGCGGTGTCATGTGATTCGATGGGAAATGCCTGTTTCAGCAGGATTGATCCGGTATCCAGCCCCTGATCCATTTGCATGATGGTAATTCCGGTTTCCGTATCGCCCTCCAGCAAGGCGCGCTGAATGGGAGCAGCGCCACGCCAGCGGGGCAGCAGGGAAGCATGGATATTGATACAGCCATGACGGGGGAGGTGCAATACGGCTTCCGGCAGCAGCAATCCGTAGGCTGCGACAATCATCACATCAGGTTTGAACGCCTTGAGTTGTGCCTGTATATCGGGTGTTTTCAGCGTTTCCGGTTGTAGTAACGGAATATCAAGCTGTTGCGCCAGCAGCTTGACCGGGCTTGCCTGCAGTTTCATACCGCGCCCGGCGGGCCGATCCGGTTGAGTCAGGGTGAGGATGATGTCGAACCCCGCTTTCCGCAAGGCTTCCAGTGCCCTGGCTGCGAAAACCGGTGTGCCTGCAAAAATAATTCTCATGCGTAACCCGTGTTTGCTGGGTGGAGGGGTATTGCCGGAATCGGGTGCTGACTGGATTCGATCAGGCAATTTGTTGTCTGCGCGCCTGTTTTTTCAGTTTGCTCAGAATACGGGACTGTTTGAAGGGGGACAGGTATTCGACAAACACTTTACCCGTGAGGTGGTCCATTTCATGCTGGATGCAAACGGCCAGCAACCCGGTTGCTTCCATCTCAAAGAATTTTCCGTCAATGTCAATTGCCTGAACGGTGACTGCTTCGGCACGGGTTACTTTGTCATAGATGCCGGGTACAGAGAGGCATCCTTCCTGTGCTTCTGATTTTCCGCTGCTGGCGGTAATTTTCGGGTTGATCAGCGTGAGCAGCTCATCCCGGGTTTCTGATACATCAATGACAATTATTTGCTGATGGACATTAACCTGGGTGGCTGCCAGTCCTATACCGGGAGCAGCATACATGGTTTCGGCCATGTCACTGATCAGAGTGCGTATTTCCGGTGTAACCGACGGGACTTCAGCTGCAATCTTGTGCAACCGTTCATCGGGATATTGGAGTATGTTCAGAATTGCCATAATAAATATGCATAGTTCGAGTGCTGGTACTTTGGGGCGCGGTTCTATCATTGTGCACCGGCTGATTTTTTGCTGACCGGTCCGGCGTGCTGCCCGGTCAGGTGAGACTGGAGTGAATGGATCGCCTGATCTTTCCGGGTATTTTGATGGAGATGAAGAACCCTTATGCGCACTTTGACAATTATATCTGCGATTTTGTTTATTGGTCTGTTTTCCGGGCTGTCTCTCGCGGCAGGTGAGGTTTGGATACGGGATGATGCCCCTGATCATTACCAGGTCATTCCCGGTGATACGCTTTGGGGAATTGCCTCCCGTTTTCTCAGGGAACCCTGGCGCTGGCCCGAAATCTGGCAGATGAACCGGGAGCAGATCAGGAATCCGCACCGGATTTATCCGGGGGATGTCATCGTTATTGAAAATACACCATACGGAAAGCGGCTGAAATTGGCTGGCGGGAAAGGGGCTGTCAGGCTCTCCCCCCGAATTCGTACCGAGGCTTCAGCCATGCAGGCCATCCCTGGTATCCCGGCTGAAAAAATAGCACCTTTTCTGGATCAGCCGCTGGTTGTTGAAAAAAATCAGCTGGATAAAGCGCCTGTTATCCTTGGAGCGAGTGATGATCGAGTAATTTTGAGTACAGGTAACAAGGTTTATGTGAACAATTTGCCTGCTGATCAGGGGAGGGACTGGCAGGTGTTTCGTAGCGGGAAGGTGCTGATTGATCCTGATCATGCCAATCGTATTCTTGGATATGAAGCTGTATATCTGGGTACGGTTGAGGTTACCGATTTTGCAGTAATCAGTACCGCAAAGATTACCCGTTCCGTGCAGGAGATTCTGAAAGGCGATCGACTGTTGCCACTGTCAGCCGCAAAAATTGAAGATTATTTACCGCATGCACCTGATTTTCCGGTGACAGCCCGGATTATTTCCGTCTACGGTGGCGTGCATGAAATCGGGGAAAATATGATTGTGGCGCTCAATCAGGGTAAAAACGACGGAATTGAGCCGGGGCATATACTGGCTGTCTACCATGAGCACAGCATACGGTCTCATGAAGGCAAGTCGATCAGTCTCCCGGATGAGCGCATTGGACTGGCAATGGTTTTTCGGGTGTTTGATACTGTTTCCTACGCGCTGATTATGCAGAGCACTCAAACAATCAAGGTGATGGATGAATTGAAAACACCCTGATGAGTGGTGCAGCACCTGCAGTGATTAAAAATATTTCCTTACTGTCTGTGCGGGTTATCATAAGCCGTCATAAAAAGCAGACAGTCCTTCTCCACCCTGCGGCAGGGCGGTGAGCCCTGAGAATTTGTCCGGGAGGGGCTGAAAAAGCATAATACGGCGACTGATCAGGAACCCTTGCCGTTCTTCTTTTTACTAACCGGAGTAAAAAAGTACGTGCTGTTCAATTCTTTTGGCTTCATATTTCTTTACCTGCCAATCGTTATTTTCATTTTCTTCTGGCTGGGTCGCTACGATAAAACCCGGGCAGCCGGGTGGCTTGCATTTGCTTCTCTTTTTTTCTATGGCTATTGGGATTATCGGTACGTCCCCCTGCTTCTGGCCTCTGTCGGGTTTAATTACTGGGCCGGATTACATATTGCCCGGGCAGTCTCTGCCCGGAAAATCTGGCTTGTCTTTGCGTTGACAGCCAACCTGCTTCTGCTTGCCTACTATAAATACGCAAACTTTTTTCTCTATACAATCGATGCTGTCAGCGGCTGGCACTTCGAAGCTCTGGATATCGTTCTGCCAATAGGTATCTCGTTTTATACGTTTACCCAGATTGCTTTTCTGGTAGATACCTACCGGGGACAGGTCAAAGAATACCGGTTTGTTCACTACATTCTGTTTGTCAGTTATTTTCCTCATCTTATCGCCGGACCGGTGCTGCATCACAAGGAAATGATGCCCCAGTTTGCTGACGATAAAAATTATCACCCGGGCTGGGAAAATATTGCCATTGGCCTGTCTATTTTCGTCATTGGATTAACAAAAAAAATATTGATCGCAGATAACGTTGCACCTCTTGCCGATCCGGTTTTTTCTCCCGATGCCCACCCGCAACTTATTGAAGCATGGATAGGAGCACTGGCATATACGTTTCAGCTCTACTTTGATTTTTCTGCCTACTCGGATATGGCCATCGGCTTATCCCGTCTGTTTGGAGTCAAACTTCCCCTCAACTTCAATTCGCCTTATAAAGCAGAGAACATCAGTGATTTCTGGCGGCGCTGGCATATGACGCTATCACGCTTTCTTCGTGATTATTTATATATTCCGCTCGGCGGTAACCGTAACGGTTCACTTAACCGCTATCGCAATCTCATGATTACTATGCTGCTGGGTGGCCTTTGGCACGGTGCGGGGTGGACGTTTGTTATCTGGGGCGGTTTACACGGGTTTTATCTTGTAATAAACCATGCCTGGCAATTTGTTATATCAAAATTAAAGATGCATACGGGACCAATCTGGACAGCCAGTAGCCGTCTGATTACATTCCTGGCAGTTGTCATTGCGTGGGTATTCTTCCGTGCCCCGGATATACGAACGGCGATTGATATCCTTGGCGCAATGATCGGGGTGAACGGGATTTCATTCCCCCACGGCTTGGCACATTATTCAGATCAATTTCAATATTTGCCTTTTTCTGTGTCGTTCAATGGTATTCAATGGATTGATTTCGGTGGAATTGATGTTCCTGTTCTCCTGGCCGCCGCACTGATTGCATGGTTTGCTCCGAATACCCAGGAGATCTTTTCCCGGTATGATCCCTGCCTCGAAAAAGTGACTCCCCCGGGTTCCCTGATCAGCCGCTATATCAGCTGGGCTCCTTCAAAACTGACAGGAGTGGTGTTCGCAGTATTGTTTGTTATCTGCATGCTCAATATGAACCGGGTAACAGAATTTTTATATTTTCAGTTCTAGTCTGATATGAAACCAGACACGATCTATCATCCCGGGAAAGCAGAATTTCGCATATATGTAACAATATTTTGTTCGCTCTTTACGGTGGTACTGTCTTCGATTGCCGGCCTTAATTACTTTGTTGATCCATACCTGATTCATCAGTGGGATTCACCTCTGATTCAAAGACTTCGCCCGACAGAAGAAAGATTGAGCCCATGGGGAAAGACTTATGCTGTCGCAGCGTATAAACCATCCATTCTCTATCTGGGTAACTCAAGAACGGAATTTGGACTGCCAACTGATTCTCCTGTTTTTTCCGGAAAGAAAGTGTTTAACAGTGCAATTTCCGGGGCAACTGTGGCAGATGCAATCACAATGGGTAAGCATGCTTCTTCGGTAAGCCAGCTTGACACAGTTGTCTGGGGAATCGATTATCAAACCTTTTCTGCCGTCGTGGGTAATACGGAATTTGATAGAGGGCTCGTAGCCGATTCAGGCAATTATTTTCTTCATCGTGCCATTCTGGACGTTAAACGTGTGCTTGCAGTAGATATGACGCGAGATTCAGTCGCCGTATTGTCGGGTTCATTTGATCCGGTATGCCATTCAAGTCTGGTTTTCTACGGACAGCGGGATAAAGCGTGTATGAAAAAAATTATTGAAATGCAGGGAGGTATTCAGCAGGCGATAAAAACAGAGACAAGAAATTTTGCCAAAGCCACTCCTTCTGCTGAAAAGGCTTTTTATGAATTCAATTCCTTTATCCGGGAATTATGCAGCCGGAAAATCCAGATCCGTCTTTATATCAACCCGACGCATGCGCTTACAATGAGCGCGCTCTACTGGAATAATAAATGGGGTCCGATGGAGACCTGGTTGCGGCAACTGGTGGAAATTGCAGATGCAGCAAGGTACTCAGGTTGTGATATCCGTTTATTCAATTTTTCCGGATTTAACAGCATCACTACTGAATCTGTTCCTCAGATCAGTGGGAGAAGCAAGATGGAGAACTATGCGGAGACTTCCCATTACCGGGATAATGTTGGCACGATGATTCTGGAGAAAATGTTTGATTCTGATACGGGCTCAGTGCCAGATGACTTTGGCGTGGAGCTTAATAAGGAAATGTTATCTGCTTATCTGGAAAAAATGCGATCTGACCGTGATCAGTATCATGTACAGCATCCGGTCGAAACCCTGTTTGTGAAATCATTGATTTCTGATTCGGGGGAAGTATTGCATGAATAAATCTCTTCCTGAAACATCATTACGCCTGAATTTGAACCGGGATTTCTAGCGGGTTGAAGATATTTCTTTATGCTGATTGATCGGGATATTGAGTCTTGGTTACGTCTCGGGTTGACGGAAGGGGTGGGAAGCGGGGCACTGCGCCGGTTGCTGGTTGCGTTTGGTGATCCGGCTGAGGTGCTTGCCGCAAATCAGAGTGCGCTTGAAGGGGTGGTGAAGAAATCAGTCGCTGCCAGTATTTTTCTTCGCAGGGTGGATGAAGAGAGACTGGCCAGAACGGTTGAATGGCTGAGAGATCCTCTTAATTCTCTGATTACATTGGCAGATCCGGATTATCCGAAGCTCCTGCTCAATATAACTGATCCTCCTCCCATGCTGTATTTCAAAGGCCGGCGGCATTTGCTGGCGCGGCCGGCGCTGGCAATCGTTGGCAGCCGTAACGCAACGCCGCAGGGGCTGGCAAATGCTGATGCTTTTGCCGAAGCTGCCAGTAACGCAGGGTTTTGTGTCATTAGTGGTCTGGCTCAAGGCATAGATACTGCCGCACATCAGGGAGGGTTGCGGGGTGCATCTTCCAGTATGGCTATTGTCGGAACCGGACTTGATCTTGTCTATCCCTCAAAAAATCATGAGCTGGCCCATAGATTGGCTGACACAGGAGGGCTGATTTCGGAGTTTCCTTTGGGAACTCCGGCGATAGGCCGTAATTTTCCGCGCAGAAACCGAATCATCAGCGGTATGTGCCATGCGTGTCTGGTTGTGGAAGCGACACTGCACAGCGGATCACTGATTACTGCCAGGCTGGCGCTGGAACAGGGGCGTGAAGTGATGGCGATTCCGGGTTCTATTCATTCTCCCCTGTCCAAGGGCGGTCATGCGCTGATCAAACAAGGTGCAAAACTGGTTGAGAATATTCAGGATATTCTGGATGAGTTGCACTACCAGTCTGTCCCGCAACTGGAATCTGCGCCGGAGGGAGAGGATACGGTAAATATGCCGGTCGAAGATCTTTGCGAGGATGATGATTCCGGTTTATTAATGCATTTTGGCTACGATTCCGCTGATATTGATACATTGTGTATACGTAGCGGCTTGACGGTTGAGACAGTATCCGCCATGCTACTGAACTTGGAATTGGAGGGCAGGGTTGGCAGTCTTCCCGGGGGGAAATATCAGCGTATTCGCTGATTTACCAGAAGTGAGTGGTATGGCTGTCACCCTGTTTTGAGTGTCTTAGAGTGGTCTTGATTTGAGACCACGGTACAGAGCCATGTTCGATATTCTCATTTATCTGTTTGAAAATTACTTTGATGCTGGAAATTGTCCGGATTCTGCCACGCTGACACGGAAGCTGACCATGGCTGGTTTTGATGATGAGGAGATTACGCTGGCGCTTGACTGGCTGTCCGATCTTTCCTGTTACGGTGAAGAGGGTTACCTGGACGGATTGGCGGAGAGTCGTTCAATGCGCCACTTCACTGAAGAAGAAATGGAGATTATTGATACGGAAGGGCGTGGATTTATTCTTTTTCTTGAACAGGCAGAGGTGATTAACCCTTTGCAGCGTGAATTACTGATTGATCGCGTCATTCGTATGGATGGCGATATTCCCAGCGTGGAAAAAATAAAACTGGCGGTGCTGCTTAATCTCTGGATTCAGAATCGGTTAACGGATCGCGGTATCGTCGAAGGACTGTTCATCGTCAGTGATTTTCACCAGCGGCACTAACATCCGGCTGATTCCACACAAACATTTTTTCCAAATTTGTTGATAACCGATATCCGGAAGGTCGGGCAGCCCGGCCGGCCAGCGCCGTTTCTGCGCCAGCTTTCACTTTTGTTTTGTTGTACCAGCCGTTGTATGTAAATACCCTATGAGTAAAAAACTGATCATCGCTGAAAAGCCTTCTGTTGCTAATGATATTGCGCGTGCCCTGGGAGGCTTTACTAAACAGGGAGATTATTTTGAGAGTGATGAGTTTGTTTTATCCTCGGCAGTCGGGCATCTGCTGGAGCTGGTCGTTCCTGAAGAATATGAAGTCAAGCGAGGAAAGTGGAGTTTTGACCATTTACCCGTTATTCCACCACGTTTTGATCTTGCCCCGATCGAAAAAACTACGGATCGTCTGAAACTGCTGAGCAAGCTGATCAAACGCAAAGATGTCGATACACTGATTAACGCCTGCGATGCCGGGCGTGAAGGTGAGCTGATTTTCCGTTACATCGTGCGTCATGCAGGCAGTAAAAAATCTGTTAAGCGTTTGTGGTTGCAGTCTATGACACCGACTGCCATACGTGAGGCTTTTGTAAATCTGCTGGATGATGCTGAAGTGCTGCCCCTGGCTGATGCGGCTGTTAGCCGGTCGGAAGCGGACTGGCTGGTGGGTATTAACGGCACACGTGTTATGACTGCATTTAATTCGCAGGAAGGTGGGTTTCACAAAACCACAGTGGGGCGTGTACAGACACCTACGCTTGCTATATTGGTCGAGCGGGAAGAAGCGATCAAAAAATTTGTGGCTCGGGATTACTGGGAGGTTCATGCTGTTTTTCAGGCAGAGAGCGGCTCCTACAAGGGAAAATGGTTTGATGAAAATTTCAGTAAGCGTAAGGATGAAACTGAATCCAGGGCAGATCGGGTCTGGGATCATGCTAAAGCTGAAGCAGTTCGGAATAAATGCCTGGGCCAGACTGGAATTGTTTCTGAAGAAAACAAACCAGCCAGGGAAAATTGTCCGCTGCTGTACGATCTGACCGGTTTGCAGCGTGATGCCAACAGCCGTTTTGGCTTTTCTGCCAAAACGACACTGGGACTGGCTCAGGCACTGTATGAGAAACATAAGGTGCTGACGTATCCCCGTACTGATTCGCGTGCGCTTCCAGAGGATTACCCGCCGGTTGTCAGAGATACACTGCAGGCGCTGAAGGGATCACACTATGACCGGTTTGCCAGCCAGATTCTGGAATCAGGCTGGGTGAAACCCAATAAACGTATTTTTAACAATACAAAGGTTTCCGATCACTTCGCCATCATACCGACTGCACTTGTTCCCAGGAAACTCAATGAGGCGGAAGAGAAGCTCTACGATCTGGTAACCAAACGTTTCCTGGCAATTTTTTATCCGGCAGCAGAATTTCTGATGACAACCCGCATTACACGGGTGGAAGGGGAGCCTTTTAAAACTGAGGGTAAGGTGCTGGTGCACGCCGGCTGGCAAGCTGTTTATGGCAAGGTGGAATCTGCTGCTCAGGGGCAGGAAGAAGAACTGGTGGCAGTCGCACCGGGTGAAGCTGTATTGGCGCAGGAAGTCAGCGTTGTTGCCAGTCAGACACGCCCTCCCGCCAGATATAACGAGTCTACCCTGTTATCTGCGATGGAAGGTGCCGGAAAGTTTGTGGAAGATGAAGAGTTGCGTGCAGCAATGAGTGCCAAGGGACTGGGTACACCCGCAACACGGGCCGCCATTATAGAGGGATTGATTCACGAGAATTATGTTGAGCGTTCAGGACGGGATCTGCAGCCGACAGCAAAAGCATTTTCCCTGGTCACCCTGTTGCGTGGACTGAAAATTCCCGAGCTGATTTCGCCTGAGCTGACAGGGGACTGGGAATTCAAGTTGCGCCAGATGGAGCAGGGTCAGCTAAAGCGCGATGTTTTTATGGAAAAGATTGCGGCGATGACTCGTCATATCGTTGAGCAGGCCAAGAACCATCGGGATAAAACTATCAGTGGCGATTTTGCGACGCTCCAGGTGCCTTGTCCTGAATGTGGCGGTGTGATCAAAGAAACATACAAAAAATTTCAGTGCCAGCAGTGTAATTTTGCATTGTGGAAAATTCTGGCCGGGCGACAGTTTGAAATCGGTGAAATGGAAGCGTTGATTTCCACCCGTGAGGTCGGTCCTTTATCAGGCTTTCGCAGCAAGATGGGGCGTGCATTTAATGCGATTGTCAGGCTGACGGATGATTATGAAATGAAGTTCGACTTTGGTAATGAAGCCGATCAGGCACAGGAGAAAGTTGATTTTTCAGCACAGCAGTCACTTGGGAAGTGTCCTCAATGTGGTCATTCTGTCTATGAGCACAAGATGCTGTATGTTTGTGAAAAATCAGTTGGAGCGGATTCTTCCTGCAGCTTCAGAACCGGAAAGATTATTTTGAATCGCCCTGTTGAAGTGGAGCAGGTAACCAAATTGCTGCAAACCGGGAAAACAGATTTGCTGGCCGGGTTTATCTCCAAGAAGGGTCGGCCATTCTCCGCCTATCTGGTTGTGGGGCCGGAAGGGAAAATCGGATTTGAGTTTGAGCAGAGGAAAACGAAGAAAAAACTGACTGATACTGTTCCGGAAACCGGGGAAGCTGCTTCTTAAGCTGACTGGCAGTCTTTCTGCCGTATTTCCGGAATAGTGATCAGATTAGCCATAGACGTAAATAAGGTAGCGTACGATACCTGATACTGCGGTAATGAGGATAGACAAGCTTCCTACTAACGCGACCCCTTCAATCAGAAAAAATGTCAGTGCCTGGCCAAGCGTTTTGTATTCCATTTCCCCTGACTCATTGCGCATCTTGTCTTTGCGGGTCTTGGTCCAGTAGAGAATTATGAAAGAGAGTGGTATGGCCAGAATTGAGTAAAACAGGGTCATTATCTGTGAATCGTCTTCCATCTGTTACCTCGTTGAATATAAAAAAATTGACATAAGGAAAGAAGCGTATTGTATTTGATCTGCGGCGGCTTTAGTAGGCGGTTGTACTGATATTTGATATTGATGGAAAAACAGGATAACTGGTGGTTGATCGGGATTGGGGGATGATGGGACAGGTGAAAAACGGGAGTGTGGTAAATAATTTGCAGTTTGGGATTGCAAGAAGGTCGTTTGTCTATGCAATGGCTTGATCTTCCTTTGGTGCGTAATGCGCGCGGCAGTGTGCGCCTGCCGGGTTCGAAGAGTATTTCCAACCGTATCCTGCTGCTGTCCGCGCTTGCTGAAGGTACAACGATGGTTGGCAGTCTGCTGGAATCTGATGATACCGCACGGATGCTGGATGCATTACAGCTGCTTGGAATAACCATTGCGCATGTGGGTGATGGTGAATACCGGATTATCGGGTGCAAAGGGAGATTCCCGGTAAAAGAAGCCGAGCTGTTTCTGGGAAATGCCGGGACTGCTTTTCGTCCGTTGACCGCTGTGCTGGCTCTGGCGCAAGGACACTATCACCTTTCCGGTGTACCGCGAATGCACGAGCGTCCGATTGGTGATCTGGTGGATGCGCTGCGGCAGATCGGGGCCGAGATTACTTATCTTGGCCATGAGGGGTTCCCGCCACTGGAAATCCATTCGGCAATAATTTACCCGGGGGATATTTACATTAATGGAAATATCTCCAGCCAGTTTCTCAGCGGGCTGTTAATGGCATTGCCGCTGACCGGCAAGCCAGCAACTGTTATCGTCAGTGGTACATTGATATCACAGCCTTATGTGGCGCTTACGATTGCACAGATGGCGCATTTTGGCGTACAGGTTGAACAGGAATCCTGGCAGCGGTTTATCCTGCGCGGAAACCAGATTTATCGCAGTCCGGGAAAAATCAGGGTTGAGGGTGACGCATCCTCGGCTTCTTATTTTCTTGCGGCTGGGGCTATTGCGGGTGGCCCGGTACGAGTTGAGGGTGCAGGAAGTGACAGCTGCCAGGGGGATGTCCGTTTTGTCGAGGCACTTGAGGCAATGGGAGCGCATATCAGGATGGGGAGCGACTGGATAGAATCCGGTGCGCCAGCCGGCAAAGCGCTAAAGGCGATTGATTTTGACTGTAACCATATTCCTGATGCGGCTATGACGCTTGCAACGACGGCCTTATTTGCACAAGGCACTACCACGCTCAGAAATATCGCAAGCTGGCGGGTCAAGGAGACCGATCGGATTGCAGCGATGTCTGCGGAGCTTCGCAAGCTGGGTGCTCATGTTGAAACAGGAGAGGATTTTCTCCGCATTACGCCGCCGGCCGGCTCGCTTGTTGCTGATGCTGCTATTGATACCTACGATGATCACCGGATGGCCATGTGTTTTTCCCTGGTGTCTCTGGGTGCGCCAGTGCGTATCAATGATCCCGGTTGTGTGGCTAAAACTTTTCCGGATTATTTCAAAAGGTTTGCAGCCATTACGCACGCATAGCCTGTGAAAGCAGCCGGTTTTCATAAAGTAAAAATGACACCTGATGCGCTCAGGTATTTATCATTGAACCGGGTAGATGAATGATGGATAAACAACATGTGCCGGTAATTACGCTGGATGGCCCTTCGGCATCAGGAAAGGGGACAATTGCCCGTCTCGTGGCGCGGGCACTCGGGTTTCATTATCTGGATAGTGGCGCACTTTATCGTCTGGTGGCGCTGGCTGCCATGAAGCGTGATATAGAGGCGGATGACGAGAAGAGCATAGTCGATATCGCCCGGCATCTGGGTGCTTCTTTTAGCGATACAATGATCTTGCTGGACGGAGAAGACGTCAGTGGTCGGGTGCGTTCAGAGGCATGCGGGGAGTATGCTTCACGAATCGCTCAGTATCCTGCGCTCAGGGTGGAGTTGCTGGAGCGCCAGCGTGGTTTTCGTCAGTTACCCGGGCTGGTGGCCGACGGGCGTGATATGGGGTCCGTAATTTTTCCTGATGCCAGCCTTAAAATCTATCTCACGGCGAGTGCAGAGGAACGTGCGTCCAGGCGTCATAAGCAGTTGATGGAGAAGGGTATAAATGCTAGTATCGCGGAGCTGGTCCGGTCGTTGCGGGAGCGTGATGAACGTGACGGCAGTCGTGCCGCCTCGCCGCTGCAGAAGTGTGAGGATGCACAATTGCTGGATACTACTGGCCTCGGTATAGACCAGGTTGTCAGCAGAGTGCTGGGTATGTATGCTGAAACCCGGCAGTCTTGAGTAATTCTGAAATTTTAGTTTTCAAGCTGTTCTTTTTATTAACCATATTAACTAACCAACCTGTCCCCTCTGTTTTTTGCTGGGGGATTTTTTACAATCGGGTATTTTTTAAATGACTATTGCAACCAGTGTAGCGAGCTCTTCGGAAAATTTTGCCGAGCTGTTCAATGAAAGCCTTTCGCATAAGGAAATGCGAGTGGGTGAAGTGATAACTGCTGAAATCATTCGTGTCGATTACAACTTTGTTGTAGTTAATGCAGGGCTAAAATCCGAAAGCTATATCCCGATTGAAGAATTTAAAAATGACAGGGGTGAAGTTGAAGCCCGGGCAGGTGATTTTGTAACTGTGGCTATTGAAGCGCTTGAGAATGGGTTTGGTGAGACTCGCCTGTCAAGAGACAAGGCAAAACGCCTGAATGCCTGGTATGAACTTGAAGACGCCATGGAAAAAGGCAAAATTGTTACCGGCATGGTCAATGGTAAGGTGAAAGGTGGATTGACGGCCATGATTAACGGTATTCGCGCCTTTTTGCCAGGTTCCCTGGTGGATATCCGCCCGGTCAAGGATATGACGCCTTATGAAAATAAGGAAATGGAATTCAAGGTAATCAAGCTCGACCGTAAACGCAATAACGTGGTCGTGTCCAGACGTGCCGTTCTGGAAGAAACCCAGGGTGCCGATCGCGATGAATTGCTGGCCAGTCTGCAGGATGGTGCAATTGTCCATGGGATTGTCAAAAACATTACGGATTATGGCGCATTTGTTGATCTGGGCGGTATTGATGGCCTGCTGCATATTACTGATCTTGCATGGCGCCGTGTAAAACATCCAACTGAAGTAATTAACGTTGGAGATGAAGTTACTGCCAAGATTCTGAAATTTGATCAGGAGAAGAATCGTGTTTCCCTGGGGCTGAAACAGCTGACGGAAGATCCGTGGATTGGCCTTTCAAGACGGTATCCGCAAGGCACACGTCTTTTCGGTAAAGTTACCAATATGACTGATTATGGTGCTTTCGTTGAAATCGAACAGGGTATTGAGGGTTTAGTGCATGTTTCTGAAATGGACTGGACCAATAAAAACATTTATCCATCCAAAATTGTTCAGTTGGGCGATGAGGTCGAGGTCATGATCCTCGAAATCGACGAAGATCGTCGCCGTATTTCGCTGGGAATGAAACAGTGCAAGCCAAATCCATGGGAAGAGTTCTCTCTCAGCCATGAAAAAGGCGATAAAGTTACAGGACAAATTAAATCCATTACCGATTTTGGTTTGTTTATCGGATTACCTGGCAATATTGACGGACTGGTTCATTTATCTGATCTTTCCTGGAATCAGCCGGGCGAGAAAGCAATCAGTGAATTCAAGAAAGGAGATGAAGTTGAAGCTGTTGTACTGTCCATTGATGTAGAGAAGGAGCGAATTTCTCTGGGGATAAAGCAGCTCGAAGGTGATCCTTTCAACGTGTACGTGTCTTCGTATGATAAAAACAGTATCGTCAAGGGTACTGTTAAATCTGTTGATGCCAAAGGTGCTACTGTTGCGCTGACCGACGAGGTGGAAGGCTATTTGCGTGCTTCCGAATTCTCCCGTGACAAGATCGAGGATATCCGTTCCCGTATTAATGAAGGGGATGAGATCGAAGCCATGATTATTAACATTGATCGCAAAAATCGCAGCATCAGCCTGTCGGTTAAGGCGAGAATCCAGGATGAGGAGGATAAGGCTGTCAAATCTATGTCCTCAGCTGTAAATTCTGCCAGTGCCGGTACGACTAATCTGGGTGCATTACTTAAAGCCAAGATAGACAGCAGCAAAGCGTCAGAAGAATAAAGGCAGGTTATGACGAAATCCGAACTGATTTCCAGGTTGGCAGAACGCTTTCCTCAATTACTGGCAAAAGATGCTGAGCTGATCGTCAAGATTATTCTTGACGCAATGGCCAGGAGTCTTGCCAGAGGGGAGCGTATCGAAATTCGTGGATTTGGCAGTTTTGATCTGAATTACCGGCCCTCACGCATTGGCCGCAACCCGAAATCAGGTGAGAAGGTGCATGTACCGGAGAAATACGTTCCACATTTTAAAGCAGGAAAGAAAATGCGTGAACTGATTGATTCCGATCATAAGCAGCATAAGGTGCTTGAGCGTGTTTCGGGTTAAATGTGCTTTCCATCAGAAAAATCAGGAAGTGTATCCATATCTGTTAAGGATAGCGGTTGGCTGGTTGCCAGCTGCAGGGGAAGTTTCCGGATGGTGATTGCACTTCCTTCTGTTAAATCAGATAGGGTTATATGGTGATGACCTTTCTGCGCCTGATTGTCTTCTTGTTTTTACTGAGTGTTGCCGTCAAGAACTCCGAGATGGTGACAATACATTACTACCTTGGGCTGGAGTGGGAGGTGCCTGTGATAATCGTACTTCTCCTCTGCTTCATTGCAGGTATCCTGTTCGGGTGTTTATCCTGCTTCATTAAGCGAATCGGTAAAAAATCCTGACATTTCTGTCACATGAATGATCCCCGTATCATTGTCGCACTGGATTTTCCGGAGCCGGCTGCTGCACTGGATTTTTCTGCCCGGCTGGATAGTGCGCTTTGCCGGGTCAAAGTGGGGAAAGAGCTGTTTACCTCTGCCGGTCCGCAGCTGGTTGAAAAATTGATGAAACAGGGGTTTGATGTATTCCTTGATCTGAAATTCCATGATATTCCCAATACGGTTGCGGCTGCCTGCAGTGCAGCGGCAAGTCTTGGCGTGTGGATGATCAATGTACATGCGCTGGGAGGGAGCAAAATGCTGCTTGCAGCCCGGCATGCAGTGGAAGGGAAAAAAACCAGGCTTATCGCCGTTACGCTGCTTACCAGCCTGAATCAGGATGATTTAAGAGAGTTGGGGATAACTGATGCACCGGAAACACTGGTGCGGCGGCTGGCTTTACTTGCGCAACATTGCGGGCTGGAGGGTGTGGTTTGCTCGGCACTGGAAGCAGCGGATCTGAGAAAAATGACCGGTAAGGATTTCTGGCTGGTAACCCCGGGTATCCGGTCAGCTAATGACAACCGGGATGATCAGGCGAGAATTGCAACACCTGCGATAGCTGTTCGTAATGGAGCCAGCCATCTGGTGATCGGCAGACCTATTACCCGATCATCTGATCCACTCAAGGCGCTCCAGCAGTTTAATAACGAAATTTCTGCGGCTTTATAAGCCGGTAGTTTTTACTTCAGGCAGATTTCTGGAAGACAGGGAAAAAACTTTTCTAAGTGTCCAGTCCTGGCCGGCTAACAGGCTGGTAATCAGGACAGTCATTCTGACATTCCAGCGAGAGATTTTAACTTCCGTACCTGTTGTGAAATCGCGCTTCTGATTGATTCTGTTCAGAGTCAGTATAGCCATGCCTATCGCCCACAGGCAAAACCGGCGTATTCCTGTTTCATGTGACGGAATCAGGCAGGTGTACGTCAGTGCGTTCTGTAAGTGTGTTCTGGCAATTCCGATCAGCGTACCCAGGCCGGCATGAAATTCCGGCACAGAACAACCGGGCTGTAAATCATCCAGGTCAAATCCTTCTCTCAGAAAAATATCTCTTGGCAGCCAGCAGGCACCCCGTTTTCTATCTTCCCAGATATCTTTCAGGATATTGGTCATTTGCAGTCCCTGCCCGAAAGAAACGGACAGCTGCATCAGTTCTGATCTGTGCTGACTGATTTCGGAAGAGTAGTCACAGAACAATTCAGTCAGCATCTCACCGACAACACCAGCGACATGATAGCAATAGCGATCCATCTCGGCCAGATTCTCAAGACCTGATAAGGATTCGCTCTCCTGATATGCTGCCATCCCTTGTCCCATTATGCGTATACAGCGCTCCAGTGCCTGGCGCTGTGCCGGGTTAAAGCTGTGCGTCATGCGTATGACGGATGGGGTATGTTTGATGAGATCGTGTTCCGCCGGAATAGTATGTTCCGAAAGCAAGGGGTGCAGCGCCTGGGCAAAGGTTTCGGCATCAGTTTTTCCACTGACCACCTCAGTAAACATTCCGGCCAGTTCGCGTGTCTGTTCCAGTGTCAATGCGCTGTCATCCTCTACAGTATCGACAATGCGGCATAGCAGATAGGCGTTGCCAATAACCTCACGCAATGCAGGCGGCAGTTGTGGAATGGTTAGAGCAAACGTACGCGATACACCTTGCAATATATGCTCCTGGTAGCGTGTATCGTCGAGGGTGGCAATGTTTGACATGTTTGGGGGTCGTTACAGAATTCAGGCTGGGGGCAGCTTTTCCAGGGCGTATAGCGCTTCAATGGTTTCACGGGCACGAATGAGGTGTACCGAGCTCCCATCCACCATGACTTCGGCTGCACGCGGGCGGGTATTGTAATTGGAACTCATGCTCATGCCATAAGCGCCGGCAGACATAACGGACAGCAAATCATTCTTTTCCACTATCAGGTCACGATCATGGCCGAGAAAATCCCCTGTCTCACAGACGGGGCCGACGACCTGGTAAGTTTTTGTTTCTCCCGTTCGTTTTGTGATTGGCAGGATAGCGTGATAGGCCTGATACAACGCGGGCCTCAGCAAATCATTCATTGCACCGTCAACAATAGCGAAATTACGGTGTGGTGCATGTTTGAGATAGTGCACCCGGGTCAGTAACAGACCGGCACTGCCAACCATTGAGCGCCCGGGCTCGATGAGCAGCTGCTGAGGGTAATTTTCTGTCGCGGCACATAAAGCCCTGACGTAAGCCTCTATCGCGGGTGGAGATTCCAGGTTGTAGCGAATGCCCAACCCCCCTCCGAGATCAAGATGGTCTATGGAGATACCCGTACTTTGCAGTCGTGTCAGCAAAGCCAGCATCTTGTTAGCGGCTTCGATGAAAGGGGCCAGTTCAGTTAATTGTGAACCAATGTGGCAATCCAGCCCGGAGATGCGGATATGGGGAAGCTGGCGGGCCAGGGCGTATATTCGTTCAGCTTCTGCGGCCGGGATACCAAACTTGTTTTCCTTCATCCCGGTTGAGATATAAGGATGGGTATTGGCATCCACATCCGGGTTGACGCGTAAACTGACGGGTGCGATTTTCCCTGTCTGTCCGGCGATTTCATTCAGGGCCATCAGCTCCATCTCGGATTCCACGTTGAAACAGAGGATATCGGCTGCCAGCGCCGCACGGATTTCATCTGATGTTTTACCGACACCGGAGAAAACAGTTTTTTGTGGATTACCGCCCGCTTTCAGCACGCGCTGTAACTCCCCGCCGGAAACAATATCAAAACCACTGCCAAGACGAGCAAGCAGGTTCAGAATGGCGAGATTCGAATTCGCCTTTACCGCATAGCAGATCAGATGATTTCGTTGTCCAAATGCACGATCGAACGCCTGGTAGGCCGAGCGGATTGCCGCGCTCGAATAAACATAGCAGGGTGTGCCAAATTCTGCAGCAATTTCTGCCAATGGGACTGATTCCGCAAAAAGCTGATTATCTCGATATTCAAATGAGCCAAAGTTGCTCATGGTTTTTCCTGTGTTTTATTGTTAATGGGAGCCGGGTTTTGTGGGATATAAAGAGGGCCTTTATGGCCGCAGGCTGACAGAAATAACTGCAGAAAAAGGATCAGGGCAAGTGCGCGCATCATTAGATTGCTATGAATATGGATAAAAATCCGTTCGCTTCTGTAAAGACCAAACCGGTTCCGGATGGAGAATCATGGTGCCATAAATACAGTATTTATTATTGGCGGGAGCCGGACAGCCACTGTACCAGCTCACTGCGCAGGTTGTCACTTGCCAGTATAAAAGCGGCGACAGCACCTGCTGCATCAGCTGTTTGTGCAGATTGCGCTATCGTAAAACTGTGCTGTGCAATTGGCTGGTGTGTATCAGGTTCATACAGAAATGCCCTTAACCGGATGACAACATGGCTGCTGTTCTGCGTATCAAAAACCTGCATAAATTCGTCTAAGTTTATTTTGAGCAGACAGTTTGTGAGCGAACGATTGTATTTACTGTTACCGGGGGGATTGAGCCGATGGCCAGCTAAATACTGTCTCAGGTATTCAGTTAACAACTTTGCCGGGGGGGCCGTCCAGTGACTGTTGGCATAGGTATAGACGCGGGCAGGGTCGTGATAGGCAAGCCGGTAACGGATGGCTTCTGTATCAAGCCAGACAGGAGCACTAATGTCCGCAACCTGAATGGCCGCAGGTGAAAATTGTGCGAATCCGGGTGCAGTGACAGGTATCGAACCCAGATCATAAATGGAGACAGGAGCTGGTTTCGGTGTCAACGCACACCCTGTCAGCAGAATAACTGAAAATACCGCAGAAAGTTTCATCCTCCTCCTGTTATCACCTTATCGCTTCATTACTTTGCTGTTTGAGTGGCAGAGGTGGCGAAAAACCGGGTTCGCCCGGGCCGGGTAAAGCAGGGGATTTGCCAAATACCAGGCTTTGCGGCTGTGACTCCAACAGATTCAGGAATTGATCCAGTTTGCGTGTACTTTGTGTGATAGCCTGGCTCGTTGTATTCAGATTTGACAGGGTATGTGTGATCTCCAGGGAGCTCTGTGTCAGGTTATCCACCAATCCCCGCTGCCGGTTAAGTTTCTGCAGAACCTGGCTGGTATTCTCCATGACCTGCCGGGTTTGTTTGAGCGTTGTACTGAATTCGTCGGTTACCCGGGGCAAAGCCTGCAGCCCTTTCTGAAGCGGTTCGGTCAGTTTGTCATAATGCTGCGCCATCTGTTCCAGATGACTCAGGATATTTCCAATGTGCGCCTGATTGCTGTCATTTAGCAGGGCGCTGATCTGCCTGATCACCGTGTTGGAATTTTGCAGAATTTCTTCCAGAGAATCAAAAAGTGTTTTGATGAGTGAAGAGCGGAGTGGTATAAGCGCTTCATCCTGCAGAGAGCCCGTCTCTGCTTCATCCGTATCATTATTCAGTTCAATATAAGTCAATCCGGTAATACCCTGGCTTGCCAGCTGGGCATAGCTGTTTTTGGGAAGCGTTATATTACTGCTGACTGCGATGCGGACAAAAATATTGCGCATGTTATCCTTGTCGAAATAAATTTCTTCGACTTTGCCGACACTGATGCCGCGGTAACGCACTGATGCTTCCGGGTTAAGCCCGGAAACTGTACCGGAAGAAACCAGAAAATAATGGTTGTAACTGAGGCTGTCGTGGCTGAACCATTTGATCGCCAGGGCGGTAGCCAGCCCCAGCAGGAGTACAAACAGGCCGGCAGCAAGTGCGTGTGCTCGATTCTCCATCAGATTCCCGTGAAACGGTTTAGTGGCAAGACTATCCGACCTGCTCCCGATTTTCAGCGAGAAGCTGTTCGGTCAAATGCGGCGTGATAATCTGCAGGAGCTGGGAAAAGATTTTAGGGTTGCCGGCAACCACTTGGCCGCTGCGCATGTAGTTGCCATTTCCTTCCAGATCACCCACCATGCCGCCCGCTTCAAGGATAAGCAGACATCCGGCAGCGATATCCCAGGGTGCCAGCCCGGTTTCCCAGAAGCCATCGTAGCGCCCGGCGGCAACGTAGGCGAGATCCAGTGCAGCCGAACCCGGGCGCCGTATTCCCGCTGTTTTGGGAATCATATCCCGGAACATGGCCAGGTAGGCTTCCATGTGAGTGAAATCCCGGAACGGAAACCCGGTGCCAATCAGACATTCGCCCAGCTGTACACGTTTGCTGACACGAATACGGTGATTGTTGAGATAAGCTCCACTGCCGCGCGTGGCGGTAAACAATTCATCTTTTACCGGATCATAGACAACAGCCTGTGCCAGGATGCCCCGATGCAGCAGTGCGATTGAAACACAATACTTGGGAAATCCATGCAGAAAATTGGTAGTGCCGTCCAGCGGATCAATAATCCACTGGTATTCCGGTTTGTTTACGCTGCCTCTGGAGCCACTTTCTTCTGCTAAAATTGAATGGTCGGGGTATGCATCCAGCAGGATTTTAATAATGGCATCCTCGGCGGCCTTATCCACCTCACTCACAAAGTCACTATGCGCTTTACGCGTGACCGTCAGCCGTTCCAGGTCCATTGAAGCGCGGTTGATGATACTGCCGGCACGGCGAGCAGCCTTGACCGCAATGGTAAGCATGGGATGCATGGCAAAAACCTGAGAAACTCATAAAACTGGAAAGCCGCCATTCTAATATGAATCCCGCCCCCCCGCTCGATAATGTCCGGATCATACTCAGCCATACCAGCCATCCGGGTAACATCGGTGCTGCTGCACGAGCCATGAAAACCATGGGGCTGAGCCAGCTCTATCTCGTCAATCCGAAATCGTTTCCGGATAGTGAAGCGGATGCGCGTGCTTCCAATGCACGTGATGTTCTTGAGGCAGCGCATGTGTGTACCAGTCTGGAAGAGGCGATAGGCGACACTTTTCTGGCTGCTGCATTGACAGCACGTTCGCGGGATTTGCCGCATCCCACCTGTAACGCCAGGCAAGCCGCTACTGAGCTGGTTCGACACGCACACCATCATCCGGTTGCACTGCTGTTCGGTCGGGAAAGCGCCGGCCTTACCTCCGAAGAAATCAGTCATTGCCAATTGACTGTGCAAATCCCGACCAATCCTGCTTATTCATCGCTCAATCTGGCGGCTGCGGTACAGATCATGGCGTATGAACTGCGCATGGTGCTGGAGGAGGCAATTGCTGCTGGCGAAGCCGATTTACATTTACCCGAACCTGCCAGCCTGCATGAAATTGAAGGGTTACACAGCCACCTGGAGCGGGTCATGATTCAGAGTGGATTTCTTGATCCCACTCAACCCAGGCGCCTGATGCGCCGGATGCGTCGCCTGTTTGCACGCACCCGGCTGGAAAAAGAAGAAGTGAATATCTTGCGCGGCTTACTGACTGCTGTTGATCCGAAAAAATCAGGCTGAAGGCAGATTTATTTCGGGATACCCGGGTAATGCTAATCCGCCGGGGTCCCCTGCTGATTCTGGTTGCAGCCGGTCAGTTCGGTGCAACCGTTGTTTTGAATGACTGACGTTCTGCCAGTTTGTTGGCTAGCCGGACGAGATTGGGGCAGGTGTCACGCCATTTGACTTCTGGGAAACGGGCATCCAGATAACCAAATGTGCAGCCGAGTGCAATATCAGCCAGCGTCATGGCGGTGCCTTCGCACCATGCCTGATCGCCCAGATCAGCCGAGGCAGCCTGTAATCCTTGGTCAATTTTTTTCTGCTGACGTTCCATCCAGTCCTGGCTTTGTTGTGCTGCCGGGCGCTTGCGTTCAAGATAAATGGCTACGCAGGCATCAATGATTCCGTCGGCAAGTGCCTCCCAGCGCTTGACGCGCAGCCGTTCAGATCCGGAGGCCGGGATCAGCCGGGCGGAGCCGGCGTTGTCCTGACTATCCAGATATTCAACAATCACACGTGAATCAAACAGAATAAAGCCATCGTCCAGAATCAGCGCGGGTACCTTGCCCAGCGGATTGACCTGGGCAACTTTAGTGTCAGGGCCAAATGGCGGGTCATTCGTGAATTCATAGGTGATGCCTTTTTCAGCGAGCACGATACGCACTTTACGTACATACGGACTGGTGAGTGATCCGATAAGCTTCATTTTATTGCCCTTTTTGTTGTGAAAATAGTGAGCCATCATTTTATCCCAGTCGGAGGGGGAGGGTGGGCTATGTTAAAATACGTGTTCATAACCCGATAAATGCCCGAATTTGAACGATTATTTATGGAAATCTCGACACTTCTTGCACTTTCGCCACTGGATGGGCGCTATCAGCAAAAAGTTACCGCTTTGCGATCCTTTTTTAGTGAATATGCCCTGATCCGTCACCGTATTCATGTGGAGATTGAATGGTTTAAGGCATTGGGCTGTACGCCGGCGCTGACGGGTGCGTCTGCATTATCCGCTGGTGCTGTCGCCCAGCTGGATCAGCTTGCAGAGCATTTTTCTGTCGCGGATGCAGAAGCCGTCAAATTGATTGAGGCGCGTACCAATCATGACGTAAAGGCGGTGGAATACTGGCTGAAGGAAAAGCTGACTGGAAATCAGGAAACCGCGGCACTTTCCGAATTTGTGCATTTTGCTTGCACGTCGGAGGATGTCAATAATCTGTCACATGGGCTGATGCTTAAACACAGCCGCGATCAGATCATGCTCCCCGCGCTGGATGACGTTATTAAACGACTTGCAATCCTTGCCGGGGAGCTGGCGGATGTTCCGATGCTTTCCCGAACGCACGGGCAGACCGCCACACCAACGACCATGGGCAAGGAAATGGCTAATTTTGTTTACCGGTTGCGCCAGGGGCGTAAGCGGCTTGCCGGTGTCGTTATTTCCGGGAAAATCAATGGTGCAGTGGGCAACTACAATGCGCACATGATTGCTTTTCCCGGGTTTGACTGGGAAGTATTTGCCCGCGCCTTTGTTGAAAAACTGGGACTCAGCTTTAATCCCTATACCATCCAGATCGAGCCGCACGATACCATGGCAGAGCTGTTTGACGCCTATGCGCGTATTAACACAATCCTGGTGGATATGAACCGCGATATCTGGGGTTACATTTCACTGGGTTATTTCCGGCAGAAAACCAAAGCAGATGAGGTTGGCTCTTCTACCATGCCGCATAAGGTCAATCCGATTGATTTTGAAAATTCAGAAGGCAATCTGGGGGTTGCCAATGCCTTGCTCAGGCATTTAAGTGAAAAGTTACCGGTCTCACGCTGGCAGCGTGATCTCACTGATTCAACTGTGCTGCGCAATATGGGGGTGGCACTCGGTCATACTTTGCTGGCTTATGATTCATGCCTCAAGGGACTGGGGAAATTACAGATTGATACAGCCCGTCTGGCGGAAGACTTGAATCATGCCTGGGAAGTGCTGGCCGAGCCGATTCAAACAGTGATGCGCCGTTATGGCGTACCCAACCCTTATGAACAGCTTAAAGCACTGACGCGCGGGAAAACCGGTATTGACCGTGCCACGTTGCAACAATTCATCGGACAGCTTGAGATTCCCCTTGCTGAAAAAGAACGTCTGCTGCAGCTTTCTCCTTCAGGCTATACCGGCCTGGCATCACATCTGGCAAAAAATATCGGAGACTGATTCCGGCGTTTCATCTTTTTTATCAGGCTGTACCCGCTAAATCCGGGTACAGCGCATATCTTTTTTGATCAGGGGTTGAAAATGGAATATCAGTCCCAATATCACCGGCACCGTAACAGGAGGAATCTATGCAGGAACCACATAATCAGGAATCTATCGAGGAACAAAATCTGCCGGGAACGGGTGATACCCCGGAAGCAGATCATTCCGGCGCAGCAGGCTATACCGAGAGTGCCGGAGAAGAAATGACACCCGACATTGAACAGCAGTTAAAAGAAGCCGAGATCAGAGCCGCTGAACATCATGATGCCTGGTTGCGCGCCAAAGCCGAGAACGAAAACATTCGCAAACGTGCCCAGGCAGATATTGCCAATGCTCACAAGTATGCTGTCGATAATTTTTCCGTTCAGTTACTGGCCGTGATGGACAGTCTGGACGCTGCACTGGCTGTGGAAAATTCCACCATTGAAAGTCTGAAGGATGGTGTGGAACTGACACGCAAGCAGCTGGTGGCAATTTTTGAAAAATTCAATATTCACACCATTGATCCACAAGGTGAAAAATTTGATCCGCACCGCCATGAAGCCATGTGTGCCGTAGAATCGGATTTGCCACCCAATACGGTCATGCAGGTCATGCAAAAAGGGTATGTGTTGCACGATCGGGTAATCCGCCCCGCCATGGTGACAGTTTCCAAGGCCAGGGGTGCTTGAGATTTCCGGAGACAACCCCACTTTAAACAACAGGATAAATTTCAACTTGTAAAGGACAAACTATGGCAAAAATAATTGGCATCGACCTTGGAACGACCAACTCATGCGTTGCCGTCATGGAAAACGGTAAACCCAAGGTGATTGAAAATGCTGAAGGTACAAGGACAACCCCGTCAATTGTCGCTTATGCGGAGGACAATGAAATTCTGGTGGGGGCTTCGGCCAAACGCCAGGCGGTAACCAACCCGGAAAATACGCTGTTTGCCATCAAACGCCTGATCGGCCGTCGTTTCGACGAAGACGTGGTGCAGAAGGATATCAGCGTTACACCGTACAAGATTGTGCGTGCTGACAACAATGATGCCTGGATAGAAGCGCGTGGCAGAAAGATTGCTCCACCGGAAGTTTCTGCTCAGGTACTGATGAAAATGAAAAAGACAGCAGAGGATTATCTGGGCGAACCGGTTACGGAAGCAGTCATCACCGTGCCGGCGTATTTCAATGATTCCCAGCGTCAGGCAACCAAGGATGCAGGCCGTATCGCCGGGCTGGAGGTCAAGCGTATTATCAATGAGCCCACCGCTGCGGCACTGGCGTTTGGCCTGGACAAGAAAGAAGGTGATCGAAAAATTGCGGTATATGATCTGGGGGGCGGTACGTTTGATATTTCGATCATTGAAATTGCGGAAGTCGAAGGCGAACATCAGTTTGAAGTACTGGCAACCAATGGCGATACCTTCCTTGGTGGTGAAGATTTTGACTCCAGAGTGATCGAATACCTGGTGGATGAATTCAGGAAAGAAAGCGGTATTGACCTGAAAAAAGACATGCTGGCATTGCAGCGGCTTAAGGATGCAGCTGAAAAAGCCAAGATTGAGCTGTCCTCCAGCCAGCAGACGGAAGTGAATCTGCCTTATATTACTGCAGATGCATCCGGACCCAAACACCTGGCGATCAAGATTACGCGCGCCAAGCTGGAAAGTCTGGTGGAAGAACTGATCGAACGTACAGCCGGCCCGTGTCGGACTGCGCTGAAAGATGCCGGTCTGTCTGTTTCTGATATTGATGACGTGATTCTGGTCGGTGGCCAGACCCGTATGCCGAAGGTACAGGACAAGGTCAAGGAAATTTTCGGAAAAGAGCCGCGTAAGGACGTCAATCCTGACGAAGCAGTCGCAATCGGGGCATCCATTCAGGGTGGGGTGCTGAAGGGGGATGTCAAGGATGTGTTGTTGCTGGATGTGACGCCCCTGTCGCTGGGAATCGAGACACTGGGTGGCGTTATGACCAAGCTGATCCAGAAAAATACGACCATCCCGACCAAGGCTCAGCAAATATTCTCAACAGCGGAAGACAGCCAGACGGCTGTTACTATCCATGTGTTGCAGGGTGAGCGGGAAATGGCCTCCGGTAACAAGAGTCTGGGCCAGTTCAACCTGACCGATATTCCATCGGCACCGCGCGGAATGCCGCAGATTGAAGTGACTTTTGACATTGATGCCAACGGTATTCTCCATGTATCGGCCAGGGACAAGGCAACCGGCAAGGAGAACAAGATCAAGATTCAGGCAAGCTCCGGGCTGTCCGAGGATGAAATCCGGAAAATGGTAAAAGATGCCGAGGTACATGCGGAAGAAGACAAAAAGGCACTGGAGCTGGTCAACAGCCGTAATCAGTGTGATGCCATGGTTCATTCAGTCAGAAAATCGCTGACTGAATATGGCGACAAGCTGGAGGGAGATGAAAAATCCAGAATCGAAGCCGCACTGAAAGATGCTGAAGAGGCACTCAAATCGGGTGACAAAGAGGCGATTGATGCAAAAACTCAGGCACTGACCGAGGCTTCACACAAGCTGGCTGAAAAAATGTATGCGCAGGAGCAAGCGCAAGCAAGCCAGCAGGCGGATGCCGGGACAGCTTCCGGTGGTCACGCCGGGGAAAAACCTGTAGAAGGCGAAGTTGTTGATGCCGAGTTCGAGGAAGTCAAAGATAAAAAATGATTTCCCGGGCTGTAGTGCGGGCGGCAGTCACAGGCTGACGCCCCCGGCTGAAAAAACAGACGCAGAGAAAGAGGGAGGAAGTATCTTCTCTTTGACTCTGCGTTTCTGCATGTGACACGGTAAAGTTAGCCGGATTGAGCCGGGCTGTCTGCTCATCGGGTTTAAAAACATCTGGATTTCTAGTTAGCAGGAATTTTTATGAGTCAGCGTGATTATTATGAGGTGCTCGGTGTTGGCCGCGATGCGGATGAAACCGAGCTGAAAAAGGTATATCGGAAACTGGCGATGAAGTATCACCCGGATCGGAATGCCGGTGATGCTAAAGCGGAAGAGCGATTCAAAGAGATTAAGGAAGCCTATGAAGTGCTGTCTGATCCCAATAAACGGGTAGCTTACGATCAGTTTGGCCATGCCGGACTGAACGGCGGGATGGGCGGCGGTGGTGCACAAGGATTCAGTGATGCCTTCAGTGATATTTTCAGTGACCTTTTCGGGACGCGTGGGGGTGGGCGCTCCAATGGAGGGTATCGCGGTGCTGATCTGCGCTATAACCTGGAAATTACACTGGAGCAGGCGGCACGCGGCACCGAAACCCAGATTCGTATTCCCCGACAGGAAATTTGCGATACCTGTCATGGCAGTGGTGCCAAACCCGGAACTTCACCCAAAACCTGTCCGACCTGTAATGGACACGGCCAGATTCGCATGCAGCAGGGCTTTTTCTCAATTCAGCAAACCTGCTCGCATTGCCAGGGCAGCGGTAAAGTGGTTTCGGATCCTTGCGGAGATTGTCGCGGGGCGGGGCGGATCAAACGCCAGAAAACATTGTCAGTCAGAATTCCGGCCGGTGTGGATGAGGGAGACAGTATCCGGCTGACAGGGGAAGGTGAAGCGGGTGCAAACGGTGGACAGGCTGGTGATTTATATGTGGTTGTTCACCTTGCCAGCCATCCGGTTTTTCAGCGGGAAGGTAATCATCTGCATTGCGAGATCCCTATCAGCTTTACTGTTGCTGCCTTGGGCGGGGAGATTGAGGTGCCTACCCTCGATGGCCATGCCCGGATCAAGGTGCCAGCCGGCACGCAGACTGGAAAAATCTTCCGCCTGCGCAGCAAGGGGATAACCGGAGTGCGCAGCCAGTCTACAGGTGATCTGCTTTGCCATGTTGCGGTGGAAACGCCGGTTGATCTGACAGCCCGGCAAAAAGAGCTGCTGGAAGAGTTCGAGGCAATCAGTCAGGAAGATGGCTCACGCCACCACCCGCGTGCAAAATCCTGGATGGACAAGGCACGTGAGTTTTTCACCGAATAAGCGAGTCTGGCAATTGGTGGCAGGTATTTTTACAGGGATTCTCTAAAGCCTGATCTGCCGCCAGTCCGGTTATCTGCCGCGCGTTACCTGGCCGGGATCATCTTTTCTGCACTTCCGGTACGTAAATGCACATCGATCTGCGGGAATGCAATTTCGATTCCTTCTTCAGCGAAATGCCGGTTAATCAGCATGTGCAGTTCATGTACCAGCTGCATTCTGTCTGATAACTGGCCGGTGAATACCCGTAATTCAAAATTCAGTGTGCTGGCACCAAATTCCAGAAGGAATGCAGCCGGTTCAGGGTCGCGCAGTACCAGGGGGTGGTCATTCGCGATTTTCAGTAACAGAGCACGCGCTTTGTCACAATCGGCATCGTAGGCGATTCCTACCGAAATGACTACGCGTGTAATCTGGTCACTCAGTGTCCAGTTGATCAGTTGTTGTGTAATGAATATCTTGTTGGGCACGATAACTTCTTTGCGGTCACTGTCGATCAGAGTTGTCGCACGGATATGGATTTTGCTGACAGTCCCGCTGATGTTATTCAGCGTGATTTTGTCACCGATTCGAATAGGGCGTTCAAACAGCAGAATCAGACCGGATACGAAATTGGCGAATATTTCCTGCAGCCCGAAACCCAATCCAACGCTCAGTGCGGCAACCAGCCACTGAATGTTGGACCATTCCATTCCCAGCTTCTGCAGTGTTACTGTGAATCCGATAATCACAATCGAATACCGGAGCAGGGTGGTTATGGCGTAACCCGTGCCGGGGTTGAGCGATAAATGCCGCAGCACCAGCAGCTCAAGTGTGCCGGGCAGGTTGTGGGCGGCAATCATGGCCAGACTCAGGATAATGAGTGCCGTCAGCAGCGTTTTCAGCGTGATAGGCTGCATAATGGTTTCGCCATCCAGCTCCACTGAGGTATGCCAGATAGTGATTTTTTCCAGAAAGCCGAGTGCCGGCAGTACATCCACCCAGATAAGACCAAGGCCGGTAATCAGCATTGCCCAGATACTGATTTTCAGCAGGGTTGCAGACTGTTTGCTGATGGTTTTGACGTCAATATAGTTGTCGTCCAGTAAATCGGTTTCACTTTTTCCCGTGGTGGAGCGCTGTGCCAGCATCTCCCCCCGCTTTTCCATTGCACGCTCGAATGCAATCTTGCGCTGAATAATCAGCAGGCTGCGGAAACCCACGAAAAAAGCCAGCCCGCAGAACATGATCCAGCTTATTGACTGGAATACGAGCAGATACTGGTAGATGGCGGCAAAATAGTAGCCAATGGCAGCCATGATGATCATGCTGATCTGTAATATAAACAGCAACGCCATCCAGAATCGCGGGTTGAACATCAGGCTGTATGATTCGCCCTGATAAAGCGCCTTGCCGGAGCGGGTGATGGCCAGCCAGCCTGAAGCAAATACGGCGAGCACCAGACACAGCAGGATGAAAGTCAGCCGGCCAAAGCCATTGCGGACGAGATCATCATCCAGTGCGTCGGTGAAAGCGATGGTGACGCACAGCAGCGTTATAACAGGCGCAAAGCGTTTGGTATCCCGGTACATTTTACTGACCGGTTTTTCAGAACATTTAAACTGCCCGATGAGCAATCCCTCATGATGAAACAGCTGCAGGATAAATGACCAGATAAAAACGGCCACGGCTGCCACGTGCAGGCTTGCCGACAGTGCATGGCCGAGCTCCATGCTGACGCTGTAGCGCAGAACGAGTGATGACAGCTGGAAAGGCAGGTAAATACACCCCGATATCAGCAATGCCATCAGTAACATGCCGACAGGGTATAACTGCCTGTCCTGGTTGACCTTGCCGCGCAGGCTGTTTCCGGTACGAACCCAGGTAAGGTAGACAGGCCAGTAGGTACGCCAGAAGAGAGTGAATATCAGCGCGAATACGGCACAAATAATCAGGATATTTTTCCAGGCTGTACTGAATACTTTGCCAACTGCTGTTTCTGTTTTGCGTGAGCCAAGCCAGGTTATGGCATCCTGAATATCCTGTATCACATCCAGTGAGATGGGTTCTGCACTGCGTGTTACCAGCAGATTTTCTTTCAGCAGCAGCTTGTGCTGATTGATTTTCTCGACAAGCTGCTGCTGGATGGCAAGATGAAGCTGCAATTCCTTGATATAGCCATGCAATACCTGAACGAACTGATCGATTACCTGTTCGCGGGATTGCTTGAGTTCGTGAAAAGCATCCATGATTTGCCGGTACTCAGATGTGTCGTCTGCCGGTAACTCATCTCCATTCATGATTTGCCTGAAGTAACTGCGTTCATTCAGCATTTGCAGCTTTTCCTGTTCAAGCCGGAATAAATCCAGTCTTGCACTGTTCAGATCTTTCTCGGTTTGTGCGATGGCCGGCTCAACCATGATTTCCTTGAACTGCTTTCTGACGGCTGTTCCCAGCGCGGTATCTTCTCCCTTTAGCTCCAGGCGCTGCTGCAGTGCCGTGTAACTTTGCGTGATGAGTGTCAAACGTTTTTCGCTGTGAGCTTTACGCTCGATCAGTTTCGTTGAGAGTTCAGCATAACCGCTCAGTTTTTTGCCCAGCGACTGATTATCCTGTGCGAGCTTTTCCAGCCCAAGGTATTGCCAGGCTTTCTTAACCAGCAGCTGCTGTGATTTTTCAACGACCTGTTCGGTTTCAGCACGTTTGCGCCGGTTGATTTCCTCGGCAAGTAATTCAACTTCCTGTTCCAGTGCGTGAATTTTGGGCTGAAAGGAAAGTTTCTCCTGCAGTGTGGTGATTTCTATGGCATTGGGTAATACCAGTGCTTCCAGCTCCAGCATGCGCGTCTTGTCAGTCAGTGCCTGCAGCTGTGCTTCCCGGTAGTTCTCCAGTGCATCGAGTATTTTTTTATCGGTTGTTTTGCGTGTTTCGGATGGATTTTCCGTCAGTTCTGCCCGCAAAGTATTGATTGAAGCCTGTTCTTCACGAACGGTGACCACACGCTGACGTAATCTGGAAATTTCAGATGTGAGTTTTTGCTGCTGATTCAGCTGCTCGGAAAGATCAGCCTGTGTGGCAGTATGGCGACGTTCCAGTTCTTCAGGCGACAGCCTGGCCAGCATTTCCGGGGTGATTGCCGGTGTATCAGGAACTGCATCACTTTTTTTGAGGGTTTCCAGCTGCCTGGGATATTTTTCCAGCTGTTCAGAATAATTTGCTGTTTTTTTCAGGTATTCCTGATGATCACGCAACACTTGCTGATGATCGTTGTAAATTTCACGCAGGCGTTTTTTCTGCGGTGTTTCTTCACCACCGCCCAGTGCCTCGAGTCTGGATTGAATCATTTGAAATTCTTCATCCAGTTCGCCTGCATGACCTGACAGGTAAATCATGGCCAGCAGGATGAAAATAATGCTGCGAAACAATTTGTTCATGTATGGATTGTGGCGGGAAAAATCTGTCAGACCGGTTTTTTCCTGATCGGTTGCTGTGGCTGTATTCTGTGTACCTTGTATTTCATCCGCATAGCCGGATTACATAATCTGCCAATCCGAAACCAGGCCGAGTTCAAACAGGGCTGGTTTTTTTTCGGATGACAAAAACTGGAACCGGCCAATTGTTATTGTTCAATATTGGCCGGAAGTGTGGAGTGTAGAGATTGGAACTGAACAGTCAACCACCTTTCTCTGATACGGTAACCGGGAGAGCGGTGGTGAATCCGGTTTTCCTCAGCTGATCAATCGTTTAAGGTTGATCAGGAAGATGGTCGCCATGCATAACACAAGCATTGGCCAGTGTGGAATGAGCGCTTCGTACCATTGCGTGCCAACGGTAATGGGGATATCTAAATGAAATTCAGATTGGCGCTCATCTGTACCGGAGAGCTGAAGGATGTATTCCCCGGTTTCGTTAATACGAACTTCCTGCGAGATGATCCCGGACTGGTAAATTTGGGCGGGAATCGATAATGCTGTTTCCATTATGCCTTTTTCATTTTTTCTGATCAGGCTGACAGTCACCGGCTGTTCTCGTGCTGATACCGGGTACAGCAGGTCAACCGAGATGCTGAGCAAACCGGGGCCCGGTACCTTGCCGCATAAAATAGGAACAGTCATGGCGCTCATTGCATCTTCCGGAATCGCGTAATCTCCGGGAATGAAATAAGCAGAATAGCCAATCATGAGCGTATCCGTTTCAATCGTGCAGGTACCGCCACGAAAACCTTTAGGGTAAGTTTCCGACATATCCCCTTGTGAGCTGACATGAAACATCATGCCAATCAGGGTGATTGCCATCAGTATGCTAATGGCGATAAAAAGGCGCTGAATGTTGATGGACAGATTTTGCCAGATTGCAATCATAGCTACCTCCATTGAGCTGTTTCAGATAATTAACAGTGCAGGCAGATCGGGTTGATCTGCCTGCTTTTTTTACGACATTGCTAAAAACGTACCGGTCTGTCTGGCGCAGTGCAGAATATCTCTGGCAGCCAGTTTGCCAATATGGGCAATTTCGCTGTTGCCGGTAACCATGGCAGTGACAATCGTGCCGTCAATCAACAGATTCAGCTTTTCTGTCACCATCGCCGGATCCCTGGCGCCGCTTGCTGCCACCATGGCCTGAAGTCTCGCTGTAATTTTTTCTCTGTGATCGTTGGCGATTTCCTGTACCCAGCTGTTGCATTTTTCATGTTCGGCGACAGCGTTGATAAACACGCAGCCATAAAAAACATCGCTATCAAACCAGTCGCGCATCAGATCGAACAGCGCCAGCACACGGCTGGCTGGTGAACATTCCATTTGAGGCAGGTCGCGGTCGAACCAGCGGAACCACAAGCTGGCTTCGGTTTCGAAAACTGCTTTGAGCAGGTTTTCTTTCGAACCATAGTGTGTATACAGGCTGCGCCGGGACACGCCGGATTCCTCGATGATTCTGGCAATGCCTGTGGCGTGTATCCCCACCTGACAGAAGAGACGTCTCGCTGTTTGCAGGATTTTTTCCTCTACTGAGATTTTTCCGGGCATGGTTGTTATGGTGATTGTGTTTTATCAGTATTCATTGCCAGGTTACGGGTTGATACGGATTTGTTTGATTGCCGCAAATGGAACGTGACGGATAAAGCCACCCGGCGGTCATGACAATAACGGTACCGGATCACCACATTGGCCTGGCGCCTTCGCGAAGATGGCATTTTTCAGAACGCCTCAGCGATTCCCTAATTGCCTGCGCAGTTTGTGTGCAATCTTGCCGGCTTCCAGCCGGATTTCGCGCAACTGGCCGCTTAACGGATTAACCTGTCCGATAAAATAAAGGCGTGGTGCGCCTTCAAATTCCTGATCACCCACAATTTTTGATTTGCCCTTCTCGTCCGTAATCCCGGGTACCTGAATCAGTTCCGAAAAACCGGTACGGAACCCGGTACCGGCAACAATAACGTCCGGCTGCAGGGATGTGGTACCCGGGCTGCTGTTTTGTGTGGTGGGAACCGCACTCAGCACTTCGACTGTTCCACCGGATATTGTCTGGATCGGGCCGACAATTCTGATGCGGCCGGCACGGACATCATCAACGAAAGGGCCATAAAGAATCGGTACGACGTTATTGATTGCGTACTGTTTTAGTGTTGACAGGGCGGGAGAAGGAAGCCCGTAGGCGGACAGGTCTCCGATCATCGTGCGCCGCATGAAGCCCAGTATGCTGTCCACCAGTGAGTTCGGCAGCTGCCTCAACACGATTCCCATTCCGACAAAAGGGATACCAAAAATATGTTTGGGCAGGAGTTGTGGTGGTGTTCTGACAGACAGGGTGACCGAGCTGGCATATTGCGTCAGCCTGCTGGCTATTTCAGCGGATGAATTGCCACTGCCGACCACCAGCACATGTTTATCCGCATAATCCTGCGCGCGTTTGAACAGTGCAGAATGAATAATTCTCCCGGTAAACGTATTTTTACCTTCCCAATCCGGAATAACAGGAATGCGATTGACACCGGCTGCAATAATCACTGCGCGGGATTCAAACTGTTGCCCATCATTACTGGTGATCTGCCAGACATCGCGTTCGCGGTCGTAACAGATTTTCTCGACTTCAATGCAGGTCTGCACTGTGAAACCGCCACGAGCAGGCATGTTTTCAAGTAATGCCACTACTTCATCGCGAGACGGCCATCCGCCGGCTGACAGCGGAAATTTGCTGCCCGGCAGTGCGGAACAGAAACGGCCGGAATTCAGGCGCAGTCCATCATAATGACGGCGCCAGACATCTCCCACGGCAGGCGTGCGCTCCAGCACCAGCGGGGTGAACCCCGCCCGGGTCAGCTCATGCGCTGCCGATAATCCAGCCGGGCCTGCCCCTACAACTGCCACATCATGGATAGCACTGTTATTCATCTGTTATCTCCTTGCGGTTTCAATCAGAAAAGCCTTGCAGATAATGAAATAAGGCAGGTGTTTACTTCGGCTGGTGACGAATTTCGATATTGACCGGCACCGGGCGCATGATCGTGTCCGGTATTGGTGCGGTGGCTTTGAGTTTCTCCAGCAGTGCGGTAACTTTTTCCTGTGGGGCATCGGTCTGGATTTCCACCACAACGTTAATATCTTCAAAGCCGGGGTTGCCAGGCTCCACCGCAAAAGCAGCACGGAAATTCACCCGGCCGGAAACATGCACGCGCAGTGATTCCACATTGATACGCGCAGCAGACAGCCCCCCAATATAGGAAGCAGTCAGACAGTGGCCGACTGCCGTCAGCAGCAGATCCTGCGGGGTAATTCCCATACCCTCGCCACCGTAACGCGGAGGCTCGTCACCGATGATTGTCTGTCCGTCAGTTACATTTGAAGTGGTGTGATAACCGCTGTCCCACACAACGGTAGCCTGGTAACGGGGCCTGGCAATATCACCCGTGCGATCCTCACTGATCCGGTTTTGAATTGCAAAAGATTGCTCAATATTGATGCCGTTCACAGTCGTTTTGATAGTCGGGGAAGTCATTGCCGGATCTCCAGGTAATGTGTTACTGACAGTAATCAGGTCAAAAGTAGATCAATCGTTCTCTTTTTTGGCTGATAGTATACCGGGAAAAATAAAATGGCAAGACTGGAGAAACAAGGGAAAACAGATGACAGAAATCGGCCGTTTAATAACAGTTACGGTATGCTGCCGGCTGGAAAGCAGCGGTTATTTACCAGATAGGCGGAACGTCTGAATTCACCGGCCTGCGCGGCTTTATGCGCAAGACCCGGTGGAATGATGGGTTGGGAGTGACTGTCACGGGGCAGGTGTCTTTGCAAAGAAATCTCTTGCAATGTAATTTAAGCGAGAAGCCAAAAATTCCTCACCCTTAAAGAGACTGTCGATATCTATTTTCGAGAAATCTGAACGGCTCTTAATGGCGTCTGAACTGCACTGGTAGTCAATAGAAATCTTTTTCATCTTGTTTTTGTAGTCCTCGGAAGCTCGCATTTGTTCGCATTTTCCACCAAACTCCTTTTTCCGAACTTCAGCTTGATTCCTGCTTTCTTGCAAAGTATTCAAGAACTCATGCCAGGGCTTGTAGATATCGTCATTGCCACGATCTGCGAGTGACTGAAGCAGCCTTTGGTTGCCCTTGGTCAGACCGGACAGATTCATTGTAGAAAGTACTTTTTCACGAATACAAGCTGAGCTGCAAGGCTGCCATCCGGTATGGATCCTAATTTGCAGAGCTTGCTCCCCAAAATCTGAAACTCTTGAATGAGTCTGGGTCGAAGCTCTCCATACCGTTCGCGAACAGTCCCCTTGAGGTAGGTTGAAAAAAGAGGAGTCCAACGTTTTATAAAATATCAGAAATGGAGGACGGAAATGGAACGGATACCGAAAGGGATTTACACGCTGGAATTTCGGGCGGAGGCGGTGAAGCTGGTGG
>NZ_JADZAJ010000019.1 GCF_020852615.1 Nitrosomonas sp.
AGCGGCCAGTTCCGTACCTTGTTATCAGCCATCAAAGAAGGAAATTAACAGCCATGTCCCTATTCAGCGTATTCAATGTAGCCGGTTCATCCATGGCAGCCCAGTCGCAGCGACTGAATGTCGTGGCGAGTAATCTTGCCAATGCAGACAGTGCTACCAGTTCGACTGGAGAAGCCTATCGTTCCCGTCAGGTGGTGTTTCGCACCATTGATGTCACGGCAGACAAGGCAAAAGGTGTGAAGGTGGCGGGTGTGGTGAACGACCCTTCGCCCATGCGGGTGGTGTACGACCCGAAGCATCCGATGGCGAATGAAAAGGGGTATGTCACTCTGCCCAATGTCAACGTGGTGGATGAAATGGTCAACATGATGTCAGCTTCGCGTTCCTATCAGAACAGTGTCGACATGATGAACGTGACTAAAACACTGCTGCAGAAAGCGCTAACAATCGGTCAATAAAAGGAGAGAACATGAGTCAGGTACAGAACAATTCCAGCGTATCCGAACTGCTGTCTTCCAACAGCGGCAGTATTAAGACTGCCCGCAAAGGGGATGAAGATATGCAGGATCGGTTTCTCAAGCTGCTGGTGACACAAATGCAAAACCAGGATCCGCTCAAACCAATGGATAACGCGGAAGTGACCAGTCAGATGGCGCAGATCAGCACCGTGAGCGGCATTGACAAGCTCAATACCACACTGGAGAAACTGCTGGCAGATTCCGACGCACGCCGTTCACTGGAAGCGGCCACCATGATCGGTCGCAGTGTGCTGGTTCCAGGCACTGGTATGCAACTGGAAAACCATGCCGGTATTGGCGGGTTTGAGCTGACTGAGCCGGTAGACAAACTGACCGTCACCGTCAAGGACAGCGCCGGTATTACGGTACGTGAAATCGATCTTGGCGCACAGGCCGCCGGTGTGGGTACTTTCGTCTGGGATGGTATGGCCAGTAACGGGAACGCAGCGGCTGACGGACAGTACAGCTTCGCATTAAAGGCGATGCGCGCCGGCAAGGAAGTGTCTTCCTCATCCCTGGCATTCGGTTCAGTCAGCAGCGCATCGGCCGGCAAGGATGGCGCTTTGCTGGAAGTGGGCCGGCTGGGGTATGTCGGCATGGACGCAATTAAGAAAATATTTTAAGCGGGAGAGTAAATCATGGGTTTTCAACACGGATTAAGCGGATTAAGAGGGGCTTCAGCCAAGCTGGATGTGACCGGTAACAATATCGCCAACGCCAATACCGTTGGCTTCAAACAGTCGCAGGCGCAGTTCAGCGATGTCTTTGCCAACGCGCTGGGAGGAGGCAGGAACCAGATCGGGATTGGTACGCAACTGGCAGCTGTCGCGCAGGAGTTTACCCAGGGAAATGTGACGCCGACCAACAACCCGCTGGATGTGGCCATTACCGGGAATGGCTTTTTCCGGATGAGCAACAATGGCTCGATCAGTTTTACCCGTAATGGTCAGTTTCATCTGGACAAGGATGGATTTCTGGTCAATGCGAGCAATTACAATGTCACCGGTTTTGGGGCAGATACGGCTGGCACAATCATTCCCAATATCCCGGTCAATCTGCGGCTACCTACGGCAGACATGACGCCCAAGCCGACTACCAGTTTCATGACAGGGGTCAATCTGGATGCGCGTACCGAGGTGCCATCGCCTTTACCTGCTTTTGACGCAACCAATCCACTGTCTTATAACCATTCTACTTCCGGGGAGATTTTTGACAGCTTTGGTAATTCTCATATTTTGAATCTTTTTTTTCAGAAAACGACCCCGGCTGCTCCAGCTGCTTCAGCTTGGAATGTATTTGCAACGGTGGAGGGAGCGACAAGTGCAGGTGGGGGTACGGTGGCATTGAGTGCATCTGCGCTGAATTTTGATTCCAGTGGAATAATGGATTCGTCAATAGCTCCATTTACGGTTGATGTGAATTTTGATGACGCAGCCATCCAGCCGCTCCAGTTTTCACTGGATCTGACCCGCTCCACCCAGTTTGGCAGCAAATTCGGGGTGAATATGATGAATCAGGATGGGTTTGCTTCGGGTCGTCTGGCCGGGTACAGCATTTCTGATGGTGGCGAGATCAGAGCCAGTTACACCAATAATGTCACGCGTACAGTCGGACAGCTTGCGCTGGCAGGCTTTTCCAATCCCAATGGTCTCAAGCCGATGGGAAACAACCAGTGGGGTGAGACCGCTGAATCCGGATTGCCACTGGTAGGTGCTCCGCAAACCGGTATTCTGGGTTCACTGCAATCTTCTGCAGTGGAAGAATCCAATGTCGATCTGACGACTGAGCTGGTCAGCCTGATCATGACACAGCGCGTCTATCAGGCCAATGCCAAAACCATCGAGACGCAGAATGCAGTGATGCAGGCCATCATGAATATCTGATGGTTTTCTGTTTAACCCTGATTAGGTGACGATTCAAAAATGGACAGACTGATTTATACCGCGATGACCGGTGCATTGCACACCATGACTCAGCAGGCAACGGTTTCCCATAATCTGGCCAATGCCTCAACTACGGGCTATCGCGCTCAGAATGATACTTTTCGGGCAGTGCCGGTTTACGGGGAATCGTTACCGACCCGTGCATTCGTGCTGGATTCGACCACCGGGGCAGATTTTACGCCGGGGGCGATCCAGCAGACGGATCGTCCGCTGGATGTGGCGGTACAGGGTTCCGGCTGGATTGCAGTACAGCTTGAAAATGGCGAAGAAGCCTACACCCGGCACGGCAATCTCAAGATGGATGCCAACGGTGTACTGCAGACACAGCAGGGGTTCAATATCAGGGGAGAATCCGGCCCCATTACTGTTCCGCCGGACAGCCGTATCGCAATTGGCAAGGATGGCAGTGTTTCAGTGCTGCCGACTGATTCGAGAATGACTTCTGTCTCGATTGTCGGGCGAATCAAGCTGGTCGATCCTCCTGAGGAACAGCTCGTCCGGGGGGAAGATGGCCTGTTCCGGCTGAAAGAGGGAGGTCAGGCGCCTGTCAGTGAAAAAGTGGCCCTGATCGATGGCGCGCTGGAAAGCAGTAATGTCAATGTAATCAGCGAAATGGTGAAGATGATCACCCTTGCGCGGCAGTTCGATATGCAAATGAAGATGCTCGAAAATGCTCAGCAAAATGCGCAACAGGCAAGTGAAGTTATGACGCTTAGAGGCTGATCAACAGAATGCTGATTAAATCCATAAACGTCATTGCGGCTGCGAATGTCATGAAGCAGGAAGCAATCCAGGTTTAATTTTTTAAAGGGTAACGCGCTATGATTCGCTCATTATGGATATCAAAAACCGGTCTGGATGCACAGCAGACCAAAATGGATGTGATTGCCAACAACCTGGCTAACATTAGTACCAACGGCTTCAAGCGGATGCGCCCGGTGTTCGAAGATCTGCTGTATCAGACGATTCGGCAGCCGGGTGCCCAGTCATCCGAACGCACGCGTTTGCCTTCCGGTTTGCAGCTGGGAACCGGGGTGCGGCCGGTGGCAAATGAAAGTATTTTTCTGCAGGGGAATTTGCAGCAAACGGGAAATTCGCGTGATGTGGCAATTCAGGGTGAGGGTTTCTTCCAGATCCTGCTGCCGGACGGCACACTGGCCTATACCCGTGATGGCGCTTTCCAGTCCGATCAGGACGGGCAGCTGGTGACAGCCAGCGGTTTTCCGTTGCAGCCATCCATTACGATTCCGCCAAACACACTGAATATCACCATCGGGCGGGATGGCACGGTATCTGTCCTGACGGCGGGTTCAACTTCACCGATGCCGGTGGGTAACATTCAACTGACCACCTTTATCAATCCCGCCGGGTTGCAGCGCTTTGGCGAGAATCTGTACCTTGAAACCATGAGCAGTGGCGTGCCTAATCCGGGAATTCCAGGCACGAACGGAACCGGGTTGCTGAACCAGGGGTTTGTGGAAACTTCCAATGTCAATGTGGTGGAAGAGCTGGTGGAAATGATTCAGACGCAGCGCGCGTACGAAATCAACTCCAGATCGATCCAGACTTCCGACCAGATGCTGCAGAGGTTGACGCAGCTCTGATGCGTTCAGGTTTTCGGGTGTTTTTACCGGATTGTGCAGCGCCTGAGTTTGTAAATGGACAGTGTGCAGGTGTCATGGAATCGTTTATGAGAAATTGTGGTTGTCTGGTTTTATCTGTACTGATCGTCATGGTCTGTATGGTATCGGGGTGTGCGATTACCCCTACCCCGAAGGTACAGCAGCCGATGACAATGCGGCCGCATGATCTGCCGGTTGTTCCTCCTGGCCAGACCAATGGCGGGATTTATCAGGCGGCGTTCAGCTATCAGGGCGGGCCGCGTTATACGCCGTTGTTTGAGGACAGGCGCGCCCGCAGCATTGGCGACACCATCATTGTTACGCTTAATGAAAAGACCAACGCGAGCAAGAAAACCGGCAGCAATGCCCAGCGTGCAGGTGAGATTGCGCTTTCGGTCCCGTCATTTCTTGGCTTGCCGTTCAAGTCAATCTTTCAGGATCTCGATCTGGCAGCCTCGTCAAGCAACAAGTTTGATGGCAAGGGGGAGAGCTCCAGTAATAACAACTTTACCGGAACGATCACCGTTACTGTGATCGACATACTGCCTAACGGTAATCTGCTGGTCAGTGGCGAGAAGCAGATCGGTATTAATCAGGGGTATGAGTTTATCCGGCTCTCCGGTGTGATCAACCCGATCAATATCATGAATAACACCGTGTCATCGACACAGGTGGCGGATGCTCGCCTCGAATACCGGGGTAACGGCTATCTGGATGAAGCACAAACCATGGGGTGGCTGTCACGCTTCTTCCTTTCAATTTCACCTTTCTGAATCTGGCGGGAACATAACATAATGAAACTATCCAAATGGATCCTGAGTTCTGGTTTGCTGGTCTGCCTGGCTATTTCCCTGCCGGTTTCTGCCGAGCGTATCAAGGATCTGGTCAATGTTCAGGGAGTGCGTTCCAACCAGCTGATTGGTTACGGGCTGGTAGTGGGCCTGGATGGCACGGGGGATCAAACCCAGCAGACACCGTTTACTGTGCAGAGTATCGTCAGCATGCTGGGGCAGCTGGGTGTTAATCTGCCACCGGGAACCAATCTGCAGTTGCGTAATGTGGCATCGGTGATGGTGACGGCAACGCTGCCGGCTTTTGCCGCTCCGGGGCAATATATTGATGTAACCGTGTCTTCCATGGGTAACGCCAAGAGTTTGCGTGGCGGCACCTTGCTGATGACGCCGCTGAAGGGGATTGATAACCAGGTGTATGCCGTGGCACAGGGGAGCCTGGTCATTGGGGGTGCAGGTGCCAGTTCGGCCGGCAGCAGTGTCCAGGTCAATCATCTGGGAGCGGGGCGTATCAGTGCCGGTGCCATTGTGGAACGTGCCGTACCCACTGTGCTTGGCCAGGGAGAATATATTCATCTGGAATTGCGTGATACCGATTTTACCAATGCGCGGCGCATCGTGGAAACCATCAACAGCCGTTATCCGCGTGGAACGGCTACAGCGCTGGATGGCAGGGTGATTCAGGTCAGGGCGCCGATGGATAATACCCAGCGGGTTACCTTTATTTCGATGATCGAGGATCTCGATATCGCACCATCACTGGCCGCAGCCAAAGTCATTATTAATGCACGTACCGGTTCGGTGGTCATGAACCGGATGGTGACACTTGAACCCAGTGCGGTGGCACATGGCAATCTTTCAGTAATTATCAATACCCAGCCGATCGTCAGCCAGCCAGGGCCGTTTGCACAACGTGGAGAAACGGTGGTGGTACCGCAATCGCAGATAGAGGTGCGTTCGGAAGAAGGCAATCTGATGCTGCTGCCGGGATCAGCCAGCCTGGCGGATGTGGTGAAAGCACTCAACGCGATTGGCGCCACACCGCAGGATCTGCTGGCGATTCTGCAGGCGCTTAAGGCGGCCGGATCATTACGGGCAGAGCTGGAAATCATCTGATGAACACCGCTGGAAACTGGTTTTTCAGGCGAATCGCAGTGTTGCGTGGCGCCCACTGCCTCGCCTATCTATCTGATATGTCTCGTTGCTGTGCTCCGTGCGCCTTGCGCTTCATCCCGCACAACCGGATTTTTAGAGGTACCCCGGGCAATCTTCTGAAGGTGGCGGCCAGATGATCAATTCACCCGATCTCTCCGGCCAGCTGGCGATTGATGCACAGGCAGTCGACAAACTGCGCAACCAGGTCCGGCGTGATCCACAGGAAGGGTTGAAGCAGACAGCAAAGCAGTTTGAGGCATTGTTCCTCAATATGATGGTCAAGAGTATGCGCGAGACGATCCCCAAGGGCGGGCTGTTTGACAGTGACCAGTCGCGTTTTTATACCCAGATGCTTGATCAGCAGCTGGTACAGAATCTTTCCGAGAAGGGGGTCGGTCTGGCTGATGTGCTCGTGCAGCAGCTTTCCAGAACAATTAAACAGGAAGCTTCACCTGATAATGCGATCAGCCAGGCTGAATCACTGCTGACTTCCATTGCCGGAGAGCGTGAGGAACCGCTGATTTCACTGATGCCAGGGCAGATTAAAGACCTTCCCTCCCGGCTTTGGTCAAATTCGGGTCAGGGGGCCAAACCGGGTTTTTCCACCGTTTCGCCGGCAGCCGGGGAAGAAAGAATGGGGATTGCTTCCAGCTCGCGTAATGCAGATCCGACTGTATCGGCTATCGACCAGCCCAGAGAGTTTGTGCTGAATGTACTGCCGCATGCACGCAAGGTGGCGCGCGAAACCGGTATTCCTGAGCATTTTATGATCGCGCAGGCAGCACTGGAAACCGGTTGGGGTAAATATCAGATTCGCCGGGCAGACAGTCAGCCGAGTTTCAATCTGTTTGGTATTAAGGCGGGCGAGGGCTGGCATGGGAGGGTGGCAGAAGCGGTTACGACCGAATATGTGGATGGCAAGCCACAAAAATGCAGGGAAAAATTCAGAGCTTACAACTCGTATGAAGAAGCGTTCCGTGACTATGCAAGGTTGCTGCAGAACAACCCCCGTTACGCAGCGGTATTAAAGAGCCGCAGTGCCACTGCTTTTGCCTGGGGATTACAGGAGGCCGGTTATGCGACTGACCCATCCTATGCGGAGAAACTGCTGAGAATCATCAACAGTGATGCCTTAAGCATATAACGGGATGAAAGCGGGGAAAAAGGACTTATTCCTGTAATTCGTTTGTACACGCGGTAATTCACTGTTCTGTCATGACAGAAAATTAGAAGGGCAGTCCGGATTTTCCTGAAAATTATCTTAATTTTGCCGGATGCCTGCCGTAAATAAGTACAGGTAATTTACCAAAATCGAGGATCAAAATGGCAAACGGTATTATGAATGTAGGTGTTTCCGGATTGCGGGCGGCTCAGGTTGCATTGCTGACGACCAGCCACAATATCGGCAATGCAACAACACCGGGCTACAACCGCCAGCAGGCTATCCAGAGTGCCAGTACGCCGCTGGCCAACAGTCATGGATTCATTGGCCGGGGAGTGCAGATTACGACGGTACAGCGTATTTACAACCAGCATCTGGTCGGTCAGTCGTTGCAGGCACAGAGCCAGAGCAGCCAGCTTGACAGTCATTATAACGAGATTAAGCAGATAGATAATTTACTGGCGGATACGACTTCCGGACTGACACCGGCGCTGCATAATTTTTTCAATGCGGTGCAGGATGTGGCTTCCAATCCTGCTTCCATTTCTTCCCGTCAGGCGATGCTGAGCAATGCTGAATCACTGACTGCCCGGTTTCAGCAGATGGATCAGCGGCTATCGGAAATGCGTGAAGGGGTGAACAGCCAGATTACCGGCAGCGTGACTGAAATCAATTCACTCGCACAACAGATTGCCGGTCTGAATATGAATATCCAGGCAGTGGAAAGCTCTGCCAGCGGGCAACCGGCTAATGATCTGCTGGATCAGCGCGACGCACTGGTGCGCGATCTCAGTAAAGTTATCAATGTAGATGTTGTGCGTCAGAATAACGGCCATTACAACGTATTCATCGGCAATGGCCAGTCACTGGTGGTGGGTTCAAGTGCCATGACACTCAAGGCGGTGCCTTCGCCCAACGATCCCCAGCGTCTGGTGGTGGCGATGGATCAGCAGGGTGGAGAAATCGTACTGCCCGAGCACCAGTTGCAGGGGGGCAGTCTGGGCGGGCTGCTGGCGTTTCGCAGCGAAACACTGGATTCTGTGCAAAACAGTTTTGACCGGCTTGCATGGGGAATTGCCGATACATTCAATACCCAGCATCAGGAAGGATTTGATCTGCAAAGTGTGAGAGGGGCAAATTTTTTTGAGGGAACGGATCCAGCTGACCCGTCCCAAGCTGCCCGAAACATCAGGGTGGCAATCAGTGATCCTGCTAAGATTGCCGCGGCAGATAATAATGATGGTGGTGTGACGAATAACCGTAACGCATTAAAGCTGGCCGAATTACAGACAGCGAATACCCTGCAGGGTGGAACGGCATCCTATCAGTCGGCCTACGCCAGTCTGGTCAGTCAGATAGGTAACAAAACCCGTGAGCTGGAAGTGACCAGTAAGGCTCAGGAAAGTATGCTCAATCAGACAGATCAGGCGTTACAGTCATTGTCCGGTGTTAATCTGGAGGAGGAGGCTGCCAATCTGCTGCGCTACCAGCAAATGTTCCAGGCATCCAGCAAGGTGATCGAAATCGGTAATTCGCTGTTCGATTCACTGCTCAGAATCTGATCTTTTTTGACGGAAAAAGGAATTTATCATGCGCGTAAGCACCAGCACATTGTATGACCAGGGCACCCGATCCATGCTGCAGCAGCAGGATGGAATGTTCAGGCTGCAGCAGCACCTTTCTACCGGCAAACGCATCATGACGCCTTCGGATGATCCGATCGGCGCGGCGCGTGCCCACGAATTATCACAGTCGCTGTCACTGAATACGCAATACACTGACAATCGCCACCGGGCGACAGATAGCCTTCAACTGGTGGACAGCACGCTCGGCAGCGTTTCCAATGTGATTCAGAATGTACGCACCATGGCAGTGGCTGCCGGTAATCCGGCATTTTCCGACAGTGAGCGGAAGATGATGGCGGTTGAACTGCGTGGCCATTTTGAGGAGTTACTGGGGCTGGCCAATACCAAAGATGAACAGGGAAATTATCTGTTCTCCGGCTTTAAGGGAAATACCAGATCGTTCGAACAAACGGCTAATGGCGTGGAATACAAGGGGGATCAGGAGCAGCGCCTGATACAGGTTTCCGGCTCCCGTCAGTTACCGGTCAGTGAAACCGGTGATGCCATTTTTGAGCCAGAAGGCTTGAGTCTGTTTAATACGATTGATGATTTCATTACCACACTGGAAACCCCCGGCGGTATGCCAGAGGATGCAGTGAGTACCGCTTTGCAGGATCTCGATGTTGCGCTGGATAATGTACTGACTAAACGGGCGGCGGTCGGGTCACGGCTGCAGGAAGTTGATGCGCTGCAGCAGATCGGTGAGGATACGGCAGTTCAATACCAGCAATCGCTTTCGCGTCTGCAGGATCTGGATTTTGCACAGGCTATATCTGATATAACACGTCAGCAGGCATTGCTTGAAGCGGCACAGAAAACCTTTACCCGCGTATCAGGATTGTCGCTGTTCAATATCATTTAATTTCTTTTAATTACCTGATTCCAGTAGATTCCCGGCATATCCGGTAAACTGGCAACAGTTTACTTTTTGAGAATGCTATGGACCGGGAAGATTTTTTTCTGAAGATCGCGGAACTCCATCTCAAGCGTGTGGAAATTCTGCAAACGGTTGAGTGGAGAGTTACGTTCAGCCTCTGGACGTTCGTTGCGGGTGTCGCAATGGTGAGCCTGGCCAATGCAGACAAAATGAAGCAGGCGACTATCGTCATGGGAGATATCCTTGGCCCTGTTGTCATACTGTCCCTGATGGGGGGTATTTATGTGCGGCTTTGGTATTTATACCTCTATAAATTCTGCAAGAAGAATTACAACAGTCTCGTTACGGAGCGTAACCGCTACCAGCGTATGCAGAATGAGGCAATAAAGCTCATTCTGAAAAGTAAATCTGCAGATTTTCTGATCGAAGCCGGAGCTGAAGATAAACGGGTGTCTGAATCAGATTGCGGTGAGCCTTCTTTCAAACAACTGTCTGGCGATGATTTCAGGAAATCAGGTGTATGGGAATTCAAGCGGGGTATTACAGCAGCGCTGATGTTTTTTTCATGGCTGCTTGTTCTGATGATAGTGGTTCCTTCAGCCGGTAAACACCTGAATGATTCCATAACGGCTACTGGTAAGCCAGTCGGGGTGGAGGTGGAGAGTTCCGGCCGCAATCTCAGGCGGGAGGCCGACCAGCACTTCTGATTTCAGTGTGCGCAGGCATATGGCGGGGTGGCTGAATTGTTCGGAGAAGTGTCGCTTTTCCGTGATATGGGGCCAGCGGCGGTCACCGGCGAAATAGCGGTAATTCAGATCACCCTTGAAGATAACCAGTTCTGTATTTTCGAACGTCTCACGGGTAAGCGCTTTATCTTCACAGAAACAGACAGGCAGGCCCAGCGCCGGGCTGGCGCGCAGGGTCAGGCGGTTCTGCTGTAACAGTTGTGTAATGTTTTTTCCCAGGTGTTTTGCTGCCGGAACAGGTGAACTCACCAGTTGCCTGATCAGATTCTCCATATCTGTCATGGTCATGTCCGAAACGAACATCGGCCAGGGTCTGATATGCATAACGATGTGTGAACAGTAACTGCTGATCCTGTGAATCAGCAGCAGGTCGGTCAGTATGTCCATGCCGGCGTTATCACACACAAGATCAATCCGCTGCATTCCGGAAGCAAACAATCTTTCTGCCGCATCGCTCTCATCCACAAGCAGTGAAACCTGATCGGCTTCCGGGACGGCGTGCTGACTGAGATCAGCAATGTTTCCGGTAACTGATCTGCGCAGCAGTTCACGGATATCACAATCGGGTTCGCAATAATCAGTCAGTATGGTGAGTGATTCGATGGCCTGCAGGTTGGCTGCTTCTTTGACTGACTGGAAAGGATCAGCCGGCGTGGCCGTGTTATAGCTGAAGGCCAGTAAAATTCGTGCGTAGAAATAGAGCTCAACAGCAAGAAATGGCATATCTGCCCAGCTTCGCCCGATACAGGGTTTAATCGCTCGATTGAGTGCATCAAAAATGACCGGGGACAGTGGCGTGATTTCTCCTTCCCGTATTTCTGCCGATAGCTGTTGCAGCCTTTGCATGGTAAGGGTATCAGTACTGTTTTTCAGCAAGTTATCCAGAATGGCGGGTAGCCGTTTTTCCAGTGTGAATGCGGCAAAAGAGCCGGGTTCTCCGGTAGTCAGGCAAGGTGGGACTGGTTGATGAGGTGGCATGAATAAGGGTAGGGTTGAATTTACTTGCCGGATTCGTCATTGTACCGCGGGTCGAAAAGTTGATTTTATTTCAGGTATTGTGGTGGACGGGGGAAGAGGGGTGAGTATGAAAAGATCGGTGCGGTTCTGGTATAAGCGGTTATGGATGCTGGCTTCACTGGTGATTTTTTCTGGTGTTTGTTTCCCGGGAACGCACTTGAATCACATTGCTGCCGGCAGTGGAACGACCCTGTTTTTTCCTGAAATCTGGATGAGCAACGGTTTGCAGTATTTCCCGTACTCTCCCGCTCCTGTTTTGCCGATTCCAATCTACCCTGCGGTGCAATGGCTGTACCCCTGTTTTCCATTTACCGGTTGCATCGTGCAGCAGCAGTACCGGAAATATGAGCCGCGTGGCAAACAAAGATTACAGCAGTCCAGACGGGTATTCGGGCAGGGCACCTCCCTGGCAGATGAATCCATGAAAGCCTGGCGGGCAGGATTGCGGCCGGCGGTGGAGCCATTTCGTACCGATGAACACCAGATTGTTCCGGCATTACGGGACCACAGCCTGATACGGCCGGAATACCGGGAAGCGGGCAGTGTTCTTCCCCGATTTGCCACTGGTACCGAGTAATTTTTATAGAAAAGTATTGACGATGTACTCTGAAATCCGGGTACGGGTTTGCTCACCGGGTGATGAAGCAGCACTTGCACTTACCGGCGAAGCGACGTTTCTGGAAACTTTCGCAGGTGTGCTCGAAGGGAAAAATATTCTGGTGCATTGTGCCAGTGCCCATTCTGTTGAATGTTATCGAGACTGGCTGTCTGATAGCAGTTACAAGCTCTGGCTGGCTGAGATCAGTCCGGGTAATGCGCCCATCGGTTATATGGTGGTGTCGCCCCCCGAACTGCCATTACCGGATATTTCCGATCGTGATCTCGAGCTGAAACGTATTTATGTTTTCAGCAGGTTTCAGGGAAAAGGTCTGGGCAGGCGGCTTGTAAAGGAAGCTGTCATTGAGGCGCGCGCCCGTGAGGCAAAACGTTTGCTGCTCGGGGTGTATGTCCGTAACGATGCGGCAATCAGCTTTTATACCCGGATGGGTTTTCGCAAGCTGGGATATCGCCAGTTCAACATGGGCGGACAGGTGTGTGATGACTACATCATGGGACTGATGTTGTGAAATCCGGAAGCGGATAATCTGATTTGTGTTTTGCTGTCCGGTCTCTCTGGCTGGGAAAAATGTTATAAACTCTTCACCACCTGTGGCACAGTATCCCCGTTTTCATAAACGGGGCCGTGTAATTCAACTTCGAACAGACCCTATATGACCAGAAATGTGAAATGCGTCCGGCTTGGACATGAAGCAGAAGGACTGGATTTTCCGCCTTATCCGGGAGAGTTGGGCAAGCGGATTTTTGATAATGTTTCCAAACAGGCCTGGGGACAGTGGATTAAACATCAGACAATGCTGGTGAATGAAATGCGATTGAACCTGGCAGACATCAAGGCACGCAAGTATCTGGCCACTCAGATGGAAGCTTATTTCTTCGGTGGGGGCGCTGACCAGCCGGCAGGCTATACCCCTCCGGAGAAATGAATGAACCCGGAGTGCAGCAGCAGTCATAACTTTTCTTACCTGCCGGGCATGTTGAGCGGTGAGTCTTCGTGGTAAATGATGAACCACCGGATGCGGTGCCGGTAATTAAACCGGAGGTACCGGTAACCAGGCAGTTTCTGAACCGTGAACTCAGTCAGATAGCATTCAACCGCCGGGTACTGGCGCAGGCGGAAGATGAGGAAACGCCTCTGCTGGAACGCCTGCGTTTTATTTGTATTGTCAGCAGTAACCTCGATGAATTTTTTGAAGTTCGTGTTGCCGGGCTGAAAGAACAGATCAGGCTGGATGCACCCGGTGCCGGTCCGGATGGCATGGCACCGGGCCAGGCATTCCAACAGGTGTCGGAACAGGTACGTGAGCTTGTCTCGCGGCAGTATCAGCTGCTCAACAACAGTATTTTGCCGGCATTGGCAGAGCAGGGTGTCTGTTTCCTGCGGCGCAACACCTGGGATGACGGCCAGCGCGAATGGATCAGGGATTTTTTCTTTCGTGAACTGATGCCAATGCTCACACCTATTGGCCTGGATCCTCTCCATCCTTTTCCGCGTGTGCTGAATAAAAGTCTGAATTTTGCGGTTGCATTGGAAGGCAAAGATGCTTTTGGCCGTAATTCTGGTGTTGCAATCGTGCAGGCTCCGCGTATTTTGCCCCGTCTGATACAACTGCCGAAGGAAATCAGCGATTGTCCTTACGGCTTTATTTTTCTGTCATCCATTATCCATGCGCATGTCGGTGAGCTTTTTACGGGTATGCATGTGGTTGGCTGTTACCAGTTTCGTGCTACCCGCGATAGTGATTTGTTTGTGGATGAAGAGGAGATCAAGAATCTTCGTGTTGCATTGCAGGGTGAGCTGCTGCAGCGTCATCTGGGAGATGCTGTCCGGCTGGAAGTGGCAGATAATTGTTCGCCACAAATGGTGGCGTTTTTACTGGGGCAATTTTCCCTGAAGAACGAAGATCTGTTTCAGGTTAACGGGCCGGTCAATCTGGCTCGGCTGATGCAGGTCTTTGATCTGATTGACCGGCCTGATCTTAAATTTCCACGTTTTATCCCCGGATTACCTTTCTCTCCTCAGAAAAAGAAAGCGCATAACATTTTCGAGTTGATCAGCAAGGGTGATATTTTGCTGCATCATCCCTACCAGTCATTTCAGCCGGTTATTGAATTTATCCAGCAGGCCTATCTGGATCCGGATGTGGTGGCGGTCAAGCAGACGGTTTATCGTACCGGTTCCGATTCCACGCTAATGGAGGCGCTTGTGGCAGCGGCCAGCCTGGGTAAGGAAGTGACGGTGGTGGTAGAGCTGCTGGCCCGGTTCGATGAAGAAGCCAATATCAACTGGGCAAAACGGCTGGAGGAGGTGGGGGCCCACGTCATCTACGGTGTTTTTGGTCACAAGACGCATTGCAAAATGGCTATGGTGGTGCGGCGTGAAGCGGGACAGCTGAAGCGCTATGTACACTTGGGTACAGGCAACTATCACCCTGGTACAGCGCGTGTTTACACGGATTTCGGCTTGCTGACCTGTCATGAGGAAATCTGTGCTGATGTCAGTGAGGTATTTCTGCAGCTGACGGGATTGGGCAAGGCGAGTAAGCTGAAGCATCTCTGGCAGTCGCCATTCAGTTTGCATGACCGGATCCTGAACAGCATCCAGCAGGAGATAAAACACGCTAAAGCAGGAAAACCGGCTGCCATCATTGCGAAAATGAATGCTTTACTGGAGCCGGCTGTGATTCAGGCGCTTTATGCGGCGTCTGCTGCGGGTGTAAAAATCAGCCTTATTGTACGGGGTGCCTGTGCATTGCGTCCCGGTGTGGCGGGATTATCAGAAAATATCCATGTGCGCTCCATTGTTGGACGGTTTTTGGAGCACACCCGTATTTTCTATTTTCTCAATGGAAAACAGCACAATGTTTATCTGGCAAGCGCTGACTGGATGTCGCGGAATTTTTTTCGCCGTGTAGAGATCTGTTTTCCGGTGCTCGATCCACGGTTAAAGAAGCGGGTAATCCTGGAAGGGCTGAAGCCTTATCTGCGTGATAACGTACAAGCCTGGGAGATGAATGGAGAAGGACATTACAAACGGAAATCTGCCAGAAAAAACAACAGATTCAGTGCCCAGGAAGTGTTACTCACCCGGCTGGCTGCAGCGAAACAGGATACAGTTGAGTGATGGTGGCCTGGGGAACCAGGTAAAAAAATACCCTGCAGACCGGATTAATCGTTTTCCCGGAAATCTGCAGGGCAGTGTGCAGTTGTTTGCCTGTGAATTACTTGATGATTGCTTTTAATTCACCGCGCAGGTAGCGACTTGCCATGGTTTCCAGCGAAATCGGTTTAATCTTGCCAGCCTGGCCGGCAGAACCAAAAGCTTCGAAACGGGCTTTACAAATATCCTTGGCGGCTGCTGTCGCATCTTTCAGGAATTTGCGCGGATCAAACTCGCTCTTGTTTTTTGCCAGATGGCGACGAATAGCACCTGTCATGGCCAAACGGATGTCGGTGTCAATATTGACCTTGCGTACACCGTACTTGATGCCCTGCTGGATTTCTTCTACAGGCACGCCGTAGGTTTCCTTCATATCTCCACCAAATTCACGGATGATTTCCAGCCATTCCTGAGGTACCGAGCTGGAGCCATGCATTACCAGATGGGTATTGGGAATTCTCTGATGGATTTCCTTGATTCGCTGGATGGCGAGAATGTCGCCCGTGGGTTTACGAGTGAATTTATACGCACCATGAGAGGTACCGATAGCAATAGCCAGTGCATCCACGCCGGTTTTCTTGACGAAATCCGCCGCTTGCTCGGGGTCGGTCAGTAACTGGTCGTGTGATAATTGTCCCTCGGCGCCATGACCATCTTCAGCTTCGCCCTGGCCGGATTCCAGTGACCCCAGGCAACCCAGTTCACCTTCTACAGAAACGCCTACGGCATGTGCCATCGCGACTACCCGGGAAGTGACATCCACGTTGTATTCGTATGATGAAGGAGTTTTTCCATCCTCTTCCAGTGATCCATCCATCATTACGCTGGAAAAACCGCTGCGGATGGCATTGATACACACTGCAGGCGAGGCCCCATGATCCTGGTGCATTACTACGGGAATATGCGGATAAGCCTCGACTGCTGCAGCAATCAGATGACGCAGGAATGCTTCTCCAGCGTATTTTCGAGCGCCAGCCGAACCTTGCATGATGACCGGGCTGTCGCATTCATCAGCTGCCTGCATGATTGCATGGATCTGCTCAAGGTTATTCACATTAAAAGCCGGGAGCCCATACCCGTTTTCTGCTGCGTGATCCAGTAACTGGCGTAATGATACAAGTGCCATTGAAGCCTCCTTTTATATGAAATTAATACACTGATTTTCTGATAAAACTAAAACTTTGTATTCCTGAAATAGAGCCATTGCGGTGTCAGGCAGTATAAAAAGATGCCGGTATGCCTGAATCCAGACTAAAAACCTGCTGATTATAAATTATTTCCAGTATCAGTTTGGCGATGCCCGGTGATGATATTGTCTGTATTTTTTATAGATGTTTCGGGCCGGAAAAAGGCTGGTGAGGCATTTCTTTTATTATGTGCCCGCCTGTTTTGGAGCTTCCCACTTTGACGATTTTCATGGTATTTGTCCCTCCGGCTTTGCCAACCGGTTCACCAATCGTCATGATAATCAAATCGCCATCGCGTACTGCACCACGCTTGAGCAACTCATCCTCAGCCAAACCGAGGATGATTTCAGGGTCACATAAACCTTGTCCAAACTCTATCGGGTAGACGCCACGGAAAAGGGTAACTTTCCCCAGGGTATCCTCTTGCGGGCTGAGTGCAAAAACGGGTACTTTGGAGCTTCTGCGAGACATGAATAATGCTGTTACACCACTCTGTGTCAAAGCTGCAATTGCCTGAATCTTCAATGACCCGGCAGCGTACATGGCGGCACGTGCAATCGCATCTTCAACACTGGTAGGCTGCATATCGGGAGAACGGCGTGAACTCAGGCTGGGGGTATATTCCTTTTCCGCTTCGAGACAGACTCTGGCCATGGCCTCGACTGCTTCTACCGGATATTGTCCGGCAGCTGATTCTGCGGACAGCATAACAGCATCCGTCCCGTCCAGCACCGCATTGGCAACATCGGATACTTCTGCGCGTGTCGGAATAGGGCTGGAAATCATCGATTCCATCATTTGAGTGGCGGTAATTACCAGCTTATTGGTCTCACGGGCAGATCGTATCATCCGTTTCTGCAGGGCGGGAACTGCAGCATCACCTACTTCAACGGCCAAGTCGCCACGTGCCACCATGATTGCATCGGAAGCTTCCAGGATATCATCCAGCGCCAGAATAGCCTCTGAGCGCTCGATCTTTGCCATGAGTAAACTATTTCCCTGAGCTTCCTGCATTAATACACGGGCTCGTCGGATATCCTCGCCAGAACGGGGGAAGGATACCGCGAGATAATCGGCACGAAGAATTGCCGCTGTTTTGATATCCAGTAAATCTTTTGCTGTGAGCGCAGGCGCGCTTAACCCTCCCCCTTTCCGATTAATACCTTTGTTATTGGAGAGAGTCCCACCCTGCAAAACCACACAAAAAATCTCACTGCCCCGGACTTTGGTAACAGTCAGAACAATACGTCCATCATCCAGCAGGAGTGTGGCGCCTGTTTCAACGTCATTGGGGAGTTCCCGGTAATCCAGTCCGACCCGCTCCTGGTTTCCCAGCTCACATTCCGCATCAAGTATAAATTCATCCCCTGCCTTAAGCTGAATCTTCCCCTGATCAAATTTACCAATGCGAATTTTTGGCCCTTGCAGATCAGCCAGTACACCTACTGTTCGACCCAGTGAGCGGGCGAGCGAACGAACCAGTTCCACGGAGGTGATATGTTCATCTTTTGTTCCATGTGAAAAATTGATACGGACGACATCGACGCCAGCTTCAATCATTTTTCCCAGTGTTTCAGGGTTGCTGGAGGCCGGCCCCAGTGTTGCTACAATTTTGGTTCTTCGCATCATTTCAGAAATTTCCGGGAAAAATCTTCTCAGACTTCACTTTGCACGTTGTTCCAGAATCTCGACGGCAGGTAATTTTTTCCCTTCCAGGAATTCCAGGAATGCTCCCCCGGCAGTCGATATGTACGAAACTTTATCGTAGATATCGTATTTTTGAATGGCTGCAATTGTGTCACCCCCTCCTGCAAGAGTGAAGGCTTTAGTTTCGGCAATTGCCTTGGCAATGGCGAATGTCCCTGCGCCAAACTGATCGAATTCAAATACACCAACCGGGCCATTCCAGACTACCGTGCCAGCTTTCATGATGATATCAACCAGTTCCTGTGCGCTCTTTGGTCCGATATCAAAAATCATATCGTCGTCAGAGACGGCATTGGCCGCTTTATGAACAGCGGGTTCATCTGCGGCAAATTTTTTCCCGACTACGACATCGACTGCAATTGGAATAGTGGCGTTACGTTTGTTCATTTTTTCCATCAGGGATTTTGCAACCGGAACCAGCTCATCCTCACACAGGGATTTCCCAATGTTATTGCCTGCAGCCTTGAGAAACGTATTGGCAATTCCTCCACCAACTACGAGCTGATCAACTTTCTCGGAAAGTGATTCCAGAACAGTCAATTTGGTGGAAACCTTGGATCCGCCCACGATTGCTACCAGTGGACGGGCAGGCTGGTGCAGTGCTTTTGTCAGTGCATCAAGTTCTTCCGTCAGCAGAATACCTGCACAAGCAACTGGCGCATATTTTGCAATACCATATGTTGAAGCTTCAGCACGGTGTGCTGTACCGAATGCATCCATCACGAACACGTCACACAAACTGGCATACTTCTTTGCAGTTTCTTCGAGGTTTTTTTTCTCACCTTTATTGATCCGGCAATTTTCCAGTATAACCAGTTCACCTGGTGCAACTTCGAAGCCACCATTAACCCAATCCTTAATTAACCGAACCGGTTTTCCCAGTCTGCGGGTGATGTCATCCGCTACTGGCTGGAGTGAATTTTCCTCGGTCCAGACACCTTCTTCCGGGCGCCCAAGATGAGAGGTTACCATTACTCTGGCACCCTGCTTCAGGCAATGGTTGATCGTTGCCATCGATGCAGTAATGCGTGCATCTGAAGTTACCTTTCCTTCCTTTACGGGAACATTTAAATCAGCGCGAATAAAAACACGCTTATTCTTTAGATCAAGATCGGCAAGTTTAATAACTGACATGTTGACTCCACATTGTGATAGCTAACTTAAGGAATTTACAGATAATCAGGAGAGGAACCATCAGTTGTTCAATAGAAAAGAGGGACAGAGATGCATCCGAGCCAGTTTATATAAAAAACAGATCAGCCCAGCCACACCTTGCCGGGAGACGAGTCTCCCGGTTTTTCTGTAACTGTTTACCAGACTGAATCTGAGTAGAAGCAAATTTTCCAGCCTATTGAAGCAACAAAGCTGTAACCAGCAGAAACCGGTTACAGCATGACTACTGGAAAGGCTGCTAGAGCAGCTATCCCAGTCACATTTTATTTTATGAAATTACCCTTGTGTTTAGCGGCCATGTCCTGCAATAACTCTGACCATTTCCAGCACTTTGCAGGAATAGCCCCATTCATTGTCGTACCAGGCGACCACTTTTACGAAATTCTTGTCAAGTTGAATACCGGCTTCTGCATCGAATACTGATGTGCAGGTTTCACCACGAAAGTCTGTTGAAACCACCTTCTGGTTGGTATAACCGAGTACACCCTTCATAGCGCCGCCGGAAGCAGTTTTCATTGCATTACAAATGTCTTCGTAAGATGCGTCTTTCTCAAGCTCGACGGTTAAATCCACAACCGAAACATCAGAAGTAGGAACGCGGAACGCCATGCCAGTCAGCTTCTTGTTCAATTCAGGGATTACCACACCTACTGCCTTGGCTGCGCCAGTAGAGGAGGGAATGATATTTTCAAGAATGCCGCGTCCACCCCGCCAGTCTTTGTTGGATGGCCCGTCAACTGTTTTTTGTGTGGCCGTGGCAGCATGAACAGTAGTCATCAGGCCGCGTTTGATTCCCCAGGTATCATTCAGAACTTTGGCGATCGGTGCCAGGCAGTTGGTGGTACATGACGCATTGGAGATGATTGCCTCGCCATGGTAGGTTTTATCGTTTACACCATAAACATACATTGGGGTATCGTCTTTGGATGGAGCCGACATGACAACTTTGCGGGCACCCGCCTTGATGTGTTTTTCACAATCCTGTTTGGTCAGGAAAAGACCGGTTGACTCTACTACGACATCAACATTGACTTCATTCCATTTCAGTTCTGCCGGGTCTTTGATGGCAGTCAGACGAATTTGCTTGCCATTGACGACCAGATTGCTGCCACTGACGGATACATCGCCGTGAAAACGGCCGTGAACAGAATCGTGAACCAGCATGTAGGCCAGATAGTCCGGCTCCAGCAGATCATTAATTGCAACGACCTCAATATCGTCAAACTCTTCAATGGAAGCACGAAAAACCATTCGCCCGATACGACCAAAACCATTGATACCAACTCTGATTGTCATTCCTCTATCTCCGTATTTTCACTAAAAAACTGTTTTTACAGGTAAAAAATTTTATTTACCCTTATACAATCCTTTTTACCGCGCTTACGACATTTTCAACGGTAAACCCAAAATATTCGAATAGTTTTTCTGCGGGAGCAGATTCACCAAATTTATCGATTCCGATAACTTCGCCTTCAAGCCCAACGTATTTACGCCAGTAATCAGTGACGCCAGCTTCTATTGCTACACGGCCAATTCCCCTGGGCAGGACACTGTCCCGATACGCCTGATCCTGTCTGTCAAAAATATTTGTGCAAGGCATGGATACGACGCGTACCGCAATACCGTTTTCGGCCAGTACTTTTTGTGCAGACATTGCCAGTCCGACTTCCGAGCCGGTTGCGATGATAACTGCCTGTGGTTTGCCGTTTGCTGCTTCAGAGAGAATATATCCCCCTTTTCTGATCAGGCTGATCGTTACAGCATCTCGTTTCTGGAAGGGCAGATTCTGACGGCTGAATATAAGGGATGACGGGCCATCCATACGTTCGATGGCAGCTACCCATGAAATAATTGATTCAACGGTATCACATGGGCGCCATACATCCATATTGGGAATCATGCGCAATGTGGCTGTTTGTTCTACCGGCTGATGGGTCGGCCCATCTTCACCCAATCCGATCGAATCGTGGGTAAAAACAAAAATATTACGGATTTTCATCAATGCCGCCATGCGCAGGGCATTGCGGGCATATTCAGAGAACATCAGGAAAGTGGCACCATAGGGAATGATTCCGCCATGCAGCGATAAACCGCTTGTGATTGCACTCATGCCAAATTCCCGTACGCCATAATGAACATAATTGCCGGTTGCATCTCCGGTAATGGCTTTGGAACCAGACCACATGGTCAGGTTGGAGCCAGCCAGGTCAGCCGAACCGCCAATCATTTCAGGTAATACTGGTGCCAGTGCCTCAATTGAGTTTTGTGATGCTTTTCGAGTGGCAATGGTTTCTTCTCTGGCATTGATTTGACTGATGACACCTTCGACATGATCGGCCCATTTGACAGGTAATTCACCCGCCATTCTGCGCGTAAATTCCGCGGCTTCGGCAGGATATTTTTTGCTGTATTCCGCAAACATGGTGTTCCACGCGGATTCCAGTGCCTGTCCTTTGGCGCGCGCATCCCATGCATCATAAACTTCCTGTGGAATTTCAAATGGCAGATAATTCCAGCCAATATGGGGGCGGGTAGCGGCAATTTCGTCGTTTCCAAGTGCCGCACCATGGATATGGCTGGTATTGGCTTTGTTGGGTGAGCCCATTCCGATTACTGTTTTGCAGCATATCAGTGTAGGTTTGTCCTGTATCTTTTTGGCGGTTTCAATGGCAGCCTGTATGGCTACGGGATCATGCCCGTTAACATGCGGAACGACATGCCAGCCATAAGCTTCAAAGCGCTTTGGGGTGTCGTCTGTAAACCATCCTTCGACATGTCCGTCTATGGAAATACCATTATCGTCATAGAAGCAGATTAATTTGCCCAGCTTTAATGTTCCTGCCAGAGAGCAGGCTTCATGAGAAATACCTTCCATCATGCAGCCATCCCCCAGGAATACGTAGGTATGATGATCTACGATCGGGTAATAGGGGCGGTTGAATTCTTCTGCCAGAATTTTTTCTGCCAGCGCCATACCGACAGCATTGGTGATACCTTGCCCCAGGGGGCCGGTTGTGGTTTCTACGCCCGGGGTATAGCCGTACTCAGGATGCCCGGGGGTTTTGGAATGCAGCTGGCGGAAGTTTTTAATATCTTCGATGGACAGATCGTAGCCGGTCAAATGAAGTAAAGCGTAGATCAGCATGGAGCCATGACCGTTTGACAGCACAAACCGGTCCCGGTTTGTCCATTTGGGGTTTGCCGGATTGTGGCGCATATGGTGAATCCATAATACTTCCGCAATTTCCGCCATGCCCATTGGCATGCCCGGATGACCGGAATTGGCTTTCTGAACGGCATCCATAGCTAGCGCACGAATCGCACTGGTCAGGTTATTGAACACTGGTGCGCCGAAATCGTTAAGTCCTTCCTTCATTTATTATCGTCCTCGATTATTCAAAAACCTCAGTTCAGTGTTATGCGCTATGTGGCTGCAAAGCCGGCATAAGAAACCATTATCGCTTAAGTCCAAATAGTTCACAATACAAGGGTGAGTTCTTCATGTTTACCCTGATTTGGGCTCCTCGAAAAAAACCGGTACTTCCACGTCTGATAAATTACAGCATTCTGAACCCGCCTTTTTCCGTATAAAACTGATAAAACTGCGCGGTGCCGTCAGGACTAACCTGTTTGCTGACAGGCGTTATTGCGGAAGATCGATTTACCGGAGATCCATCTGCTCGGATCGAATCTCACATCAATTTTGTGGAGCTGGGCAGGCATACCATACCGATAATCTCAACCCCGCCGGTTTCACCGTGTGACAGGGTTCTTTTGTTCTTTATGCAAATTCAATCGCTGAATTTGGAGGAAAAATGACATGGCAAAATAACCAATTGAAAGGTATCATTCCGCCTTTAGTTGATTTTGCAGTCAGGCTAATCAGATAGATGTAAGGGAAGCGTGGCCGAGCGGTTTAAGGCACTGGTCTTGAAAACCAGCGATGGGAAACTATCCGTGAGTTCGAATCTCACCGCTTCCGCCATTCACAATCTCTGGCGGCTCCAGGCTGCAACTTTAATTACGATCAACGGCAATGCCAGCGTGCCTTTCCAGCGCTTTCTTGGTTGCTTTCCTGCTATCACTTGTCAAAAACAGCGGTAAGTTTTTTGAAAAAATGATAGTTGCTCAGGATCTATGATCAAAGAAGAGATCAGTACATCAGCTGGTGTGAAAAAATGGAGAAAATTTAACAATGAGTGTTCCTTTTCTGCAGCAATACCGGGTGGGCAGCTACATACTGAAACAGAAGCTCGCCGGTAAAAAACGTTACCCGCTGGTGTTGATGCTTGAGCCGTTGTTTCAGTGTAATCTGGCGTGTGCGGGTTGTGGCAAGATTGATTATCCGGAAGAGACGTTACGTCGCCGCCTGAGCGTGGATGAATGCCTGCACGCTGTGGATGAATGTGGCGCACCAATTATTTCCATTGCAGGTGGGGAGCCACTGATCCACAAGGAAATGCCGCAGATTGTGCAGGGTATCATTCAACGCAGGAAATTTGTATATCTGTGTACCAACGCGCTGTTGCTGGATGTCCGTATGGATGACTATCAGCCTTCGCCTTACCTTACATTCTCCATTCATCTGGATGGAAACCGTGAGCACCATGATGCATCAGTCTGCAGGGAAGGGGTGTACGATAAGGTTATCCCGGTAATTGAACAGGCGCTCCAGCGCGGTTTCAGGGTAACTGTCAATTGCACCCTGTTCCAGAATGAGACGGCAGAAGAGGTGGCTGAATTCTTCGATACGGCAACAAAATTGGGTGTTGAAGGTATCAATGTCTCTCCCGGGTTCAGTTATGAGCATGCGCCACGGCAGGATGTATTCCTGCAGCGTTCGGTGAGTAAACGGCTGTTTCGCTCAATTTTCGAACTCGGTAAAAAGCGTAAGACACCGTGGAGATTCAACCACTCCAGCCTGTATCTGGATTTTCTTGCCGGTAACCAGAACTATAAATGTACGCCCTGGGGAAATCCTACACGTAATCTGTTTGGCTGGCAGCGGCCTTGTTATCTGCTGGTGGATGAGGGGTATGCATCAAGCTTTCGTGAGCTGATGGAAGAAACCAACTGGGATAATTACGGTGTCGGCAATAATCCCAAATGTGCAAATTGTATGGCACATTGCGGATTTGAACCTACCGCTATCAACGACACTTTTTCTCATCCTTTCAAAGCATTACGGGTTAGTATGCGTGGCCCGCGGGTTGAAGGCCCCATGGCACCGGACCCATTACAAACAAGCAGCTCGCAGCAGAATACGGATAAGCGGAAACCTTTTCCTGTGTCGGTCACCGTTGAACACAAGGCGGTTACGCCATCAACGGATCACTCATCCAGTTCAGATAACTGATTTCTGTTTGCCTGAAGTTATTTATACCTCCGCGTATTAAAGGTCATGGCTGTATTGGTAATGTATTTGGCTTTGGCGGGGGTATTGTGCTGGTGGGCAATCTTGCTGGCACCCTGGCGCGCGTGGAGTGTCCGTGAGCAGCTTGAACCTTCGGCAGATCCGGGAAAAAAACAGTTTTTCAATGATGTCACTGTTCTGATTCCGGCTCGTAATGAAGCACTGTTTATTGGTCAGACTTTGCGCAAACTCCAGGCACAGGGTGAAGGTCTGCGGGTTATCGTAATTGATGACCAGTCGGAAGATCAAACTGCTGCCTGTGCCAGGGAGTTGGGTGCTGAAGTGATTCATGGCACTGCTCCACCCAAAAACTGGAGCGGGAAGCTTTGGGCATTAGATCAGGGAGTGCGGTGTGTACAAACTCGTTATACCCTGCTGCTGGACGCGGATATCAGCCTGTCGCCCGGTATTCTGAGAGCCCTGCTGAACAAGGCCTGCCAGGAAAATCTGTCGCTGGTATCGTTAATGGCGAAGCTGCCTGTCCGACGTTTTTCTGAACGACTGCTGGTTCCTGCTTTTATATTTTTCTTCAAGCTGCTATACCCGTTTGAATTGTCCAATAAACCAGAATCCCGCATGGCTGCGGCGGCGGGGGGGTGCATTCTGGTAGAAACTGCCACACTGAAATTGATTAATGCTTTCGCCAGTATTCATCACGCGTTGATCGATGACTGTGCATTGGCTGCGCAGGTTAAACAGGCGGGTTTCAAGACCTGGATCGGGCTGAGTCATGCCGTGCAAAGTCACCGGGGTTATGACAGCCTTGCGGCGATCTGGAATACAGTTGCCCGCACTGCTTTCACACAGCTGCGTTATTCATTGCTGCTGCTGCTTTTATGTACGTTAATCATGTCTGGCATGTTCTGGTGTGCACCATTGTCAGCAATGAGTTATACAAATACAGTTTTTGTAACCAGCAGTATTCTTACCTGGCTGGCCATGTTTATTGTTTATACACCGGTGCTCCGGTTTTATCAGTGTTCCCCCCTTTGGGTAATTGCGTTACCTGTAACCGGTACACTTTATCTTATGATGACCTGGACTTCTGCTTTCAGGTATTGGCGAGGCGTGCGGGCACACTGGAAAAATCGACGTTATGAAACAACTGAATATCCTTAACAGAATCTATACGCTGCTGGTGATTGTTATGTTGACAACCACAGCAGGGCTGCGCGCGGAATCCCTTGAAAATAATGCTGCCGAACAGGTGGTGGCGACTTTGCAGAATGCACTGATTCAGGCCATGCAGCAGGGACAGGAGATTGGTTACAGTGGCCGGCAGAAACTTCTTGCTCCGGTTATTGAGCAAACACATGATCTTGCAGCAATTATCCGTTCAGTATTAGGCGGGCACTGGGCAAAACTGGATTCCGGCATGCAACAGGCGATTATCAGGGCGTTTCAGGCTAACAGTATTGCCACTTACGCTGACCGGTTCAATCAATATGGTGGAGAGCAATTCAAGGCTGCCGGACAGCAGCAGCTTCCACGGGGGCGGGTGCTGGTCCGCAGCCAGCTCGTGCGCACTGATGACAACCCGGTTAATTTTGACTATGTATTGCATAAAACGGATGGAGGCTGGCGCATTATCAATATCGTAGTCGACGGGGTAAGCGATCTGGCCATGAAACGGGCAGAATATGGTGCAGTGTTGCAGAAAGACGGTGTTGCCGCACTTGTCAGCATGCTGGAACAGAAAACCATCCGTATTGAGCAAGGCCGGAAATAATTTCTCTTTCTAAGCCAGCTGTGCCGGTCCCGACATAATCTAAACCTATTACCACTAAAGCGATTCATACATGGAACAATTTGCCAAGGAAACCCTGCCCGTCAGTCTGGAAGACGAAATGCGGCGTTCTTATCTCGATTACGCGATGAGCGTGATTGTAGGCCGAGCCTTGCCAGATGTTCGCGATGGGTTAAAACCGGTACACCGCCGTGTTCTTTATGCCATGCATGAACTGTCGAATGACTGGAACCGGCCATATAAAAAATCTGCTCGTATCGTCGGTGATGTAATCGGTAAATACCACCCTCACGGTGATACCGCCGTTTATGACACGATTGTGCGCATGGCACAGCCTTTTTCTCTGCGCTATATGCTGGTTGACGGGCAGGGTAATTTTGGCTCGATTGATGGTGACAATGCTGCCGCCATGCGTTACACCGAAATCAGAATGTCGCGTATCGCCCATGAATTGCTGGCTGATCTGGACAAGAGCACAGTCGATTTTGGGCCAAACTATGATGGCTCCGAGCATGAACCGTTGATTCTTCCGGCCAAAATACCTAATTTGCTGATTAACGGATCGTCGGGTATTGCTGTGGGGATGGCTACCAATATTCCGCCGCATAATCTGCGGGAAGTCATTGATGCCTGCCTGCTGCTGCTGTGTGATCCTGAAATTGATATAGCCGGATTGATGGCCTGTATGCCGGCACCGGACTTTCCGACTGCCGGCATCATTTACGGTATATCCGGCATTAAGGACGGATACCATACCGGAAGAGGGCGCGTCATCATGCGTGCCCGCACACATTTTGAAGAGCTCGATAAGGGCAATCGCCACAGCATTATCATTGATGAACTGCCTTATCAGGTGAACAAGGCCAATTTACTGGTGCGCATTGGTGAACTGGTTAGAGACAAAAGAATAGAAGGGATTTCCGATCTGCGTGATGAGTCGGATAAATCCGGTATGCGTGTCGTGATTGAACTCAAACGTGGAGAAGTGCCTGAAGTTATCCTGAACAATCTGTACAAAGAGACACAGATGCAGGACACATTCGGCATTAACATGGTTGCACTGGTCGACGGGCAGCCGCGTTTGCTTAATCTGAAGCAAATGCTGGATTATTTCCTGCGCCATCGCCGTGAAGTCGTAACGCGGCGTACTTTGTTTGAGCTTAGAAAGGCGCGTGAACGCGGTCATTTGCTGGAGGGACTGGCAGTTGCTTTATCCAATGTTGATGAAATTATTGCTTTAATCAAAGCTGCACCAACTCCGGCAGAGGCCAAAAAAGGGTTGATGGCCAGGATATGGCGTTCGCCACTGGTTGAAGAAATGCTGCGCCGTGCCATGATCGATGCGGCTGCATTCCGTCCCGAGACACTGGCAGCTGAATTTGGTTTATCCGGCCAGGGTTATCGTTTATCTGATGCACAGGCCCAGGCAATTCTTGATCTCAGATTACAGCGGCTCACCGGGCTGGAGCAGGAAAAGATCGTTTCGGAATACAGGGAAATCCTGGATAAAATCCGCGATCTTCTCGATACCCTGGCAAATCCGGAACGGATTACTGGCATTATTACTGAAGAATTGACAGCCGTTAAGGATCAGTTTGGCGATCCACGCCGCAGTGAGGTGATAATCGATGCGCAGAATCTGAATACTGAAGATCTGATTACCCCTGCCGATATGGTGGTAACCCTGTCTCACGCGGGATATATCAAATCGCAATTGCTGGATGATTATCGTGCGCAGAAACGTGGCGGGCGTGGCAAGCAGGCCATTACGACTCGTGAAGATGATTTCATCGATAACCTGTTTATTGCCAATACACATGATTTTATTCTGTGTTTTTCCAGCCTCGGGCGTGTTTACTGGATCAAGGTTTACAATGTGCCGCAAGGCAGTCGCACCTCGCGTGGCAGGCCGATAAATAACCTGGTTCCATTGGAACAGAATGAAAAGATTAATGCAGTATTGCCGGTCAAATCGTTTGATGATACCCGTTATGTATTCATGGCAACGGCTGGGGGTACGGTTAAGAAAACACCTCTGTCAGAGTTTTCACGGCCACGTACCAGCGGAATTATTGCCATTGGCCTGGATGAGGGGGATTATCTGATCGGTGTGGCATTAACCGAAGGCAAGCACGATGTGATGCTTTTTTCTGATGCGGGCAAGGCGATGCGCTTTGATGAAAATGATGTGCGGCCTACCGGGCGCAGTGCGCGTGGGGTAAGAGGTATGAAGCTCGGCGCGGATCAGAAAGTGATTTCTCTGCTGGTTGCAGACAGTGAAGACATGGCAGTGTTGACAGCGACTGAAAATGGCTTTGGTAAACGAACCCCGATTACCGAATATACCCGTCATAACCGGGGTACTCAGGGTATGATCGCGATTAATACTAACACCCGTAATGGTAAAGTTGTTGCTGCCCAGCTGGTTGAACCCAGTGATGAAATTATGCTGATTACCACGGGAGGTGTCATGATTCGTACCCGTGTCAGTGAGATTCGTGAAATGGGCCGGGCAACCCAGGGGGTGACACTGATCAATCTGGATGCGGGTGAGAAACTGGCCGGATTGGAAAGAATTGTCGAAACAGATGAAAATTAACCTGATCCGGTGAATCTATGAGAAAAACCTACAATTTCAGTGCGGGTCCGGCTGTATTGCCGGAAGAAGTGCTGGAGCAGGCCCGCGAAGAGATGCTGGACTGGCATGGCAGTGGCATGTCAGTTATGGAAATGAGTCATCGCGGGAAAGAGTTTATGTCCATCATGGACAAAACGGAATCAACCTTGCGTGAACTGGCAGATATTCCTGCCGGTTACAAAATACTGTTCTTGCAAGGGGGAGCGTTAAGCCAGTTTGCTATGGTACCAATGAATCTGCTCGGCGAAAGTGGCAAAGCAGATTACGTTCAAACCGGCCAGTGGTCGGAAAAGGCGATTAATGAAGCTGCCCGTTACGGATCTGTTCATATCGCGGCTTCATCGGAAAGTGACGGCTTTAATTCAGCCCCCCCGTTAGCACAGTGGAAAATTTCACCGGGCACGGCTTATGTACATTACACAACCAATGAGACGATTGGTGGGGTCGAGTTTCAATGGATTCCTGATTTATCAGCCATAGCGGGCAGCGATAAAACGATTCCTCTGGTTGCTGACATGTCCTCCAATTTTCTGTCACGGCCGTTTGATGTCAGCAAATTCGGGCTGATTTACGCCGGAGCACAGAAAAATGTTGGCCCTGCCGGACTGGTACTGGTAATTATCCGTGAAGACTTGCTGGATGTCGCACCGCTTTCCGGGACACCCACAATGTATCGCTATAAGACGTATGCGGATAACGCCTCAATGTACAATACGCCTCCAACTTATGCCATTTACATTATGGGGCTTGTTATGGAATGGTTGAAAAAACAGGGGGGGCTGGCCGCGATTGAGCAGCGTAATATTGCCAAAGCCAGACTGATCTATGATCTGATTGATGCCAGCAGTTTCTATCATTGCCCGGTTAATCGGGCGGACCGGTCCAGAATGAATATTCCGTTTACATTAAGTGATTCCAGCTTGGATGAGGTATTTCTGAAGCAGGCACAGACTCATGGTCTGCTGCAGCTGAAAGGGCATCGATCAGTCGGCGGGATGCGTGCCTCAATCTATAATGCGATGCCACTGGAAGGTGTGCAGGCTTTAGCGGCTTTTATGCAGGAATTTGAAAGAAATCATGCCTGATGGTATCCGGGAAATCACCAGAATCCTCACGCTGAATTCAATCGCTCAGGTTGGGCTCAAGCGTTTTCCTTCATCATTTTTTCAGATTGGCAGCGACGTTACTGATCCTGATGTGATCCTGGTGCGTTCACATAACATGCACGACATGCACATACCTGAAAGTGTGATTGCCATCGGGCGTGCGGGTGCCGGAACCAATAATATCCCTGTCAACCAGATGAGTGCGCGCGGTATCCCGGTTTTCAACACACCAGGAGCCAATGCCAATGCAGTCAAGGAGCTGGTGCTGGCAGGCATGTTGATAGCATCACGCAACCTGATACCGGCTCTGCACTTTGTCAATGCACTGGAAGGGGATGACCAGTCTTTTAATTTGCAGGTTGAGGCGGGTAAAAAACAGTTTTCAGGTACCGAATTACCAGGGCGGACACTGGGCGTCATCGGACTGGGCAAGATTGGCCGGCAAGTGGCCGATGTTGGAATCCGGCTCGGGATGAAAGTATTCGGATATGACCCGAAAATTACTATTGATTCTGCCTGGAGCCTGCCTGCTGAAGTTCAGAAAGCTAATCAGATAGAAGAGCTGATACGCCGCAGCCAGTTTATTTCACTGCATGTGCCACTTAATGATTCCACTCGCTATCTGATCAATGAAGCACTGATTGCCGGTATGCAGAAAAATACAGTTTTATTGAATTTTTCGCGTGATGCGATCGTTGATGAAGAGGCTGTGCTGGCTGGTATCCGGAATGGAATCATTAAATATTATGTCTGTGATTTCCCCAGTCAAAAGCTGCAGCGGCAGCCGGCAGTCATCAGTTTGCCTCATCTTGGAGCATCCACGCGCGAGGCCGAAGAAAATTGTGCCATGATGATTGCCGACCAGATCATGGATTATGTCACTCATGGCAATATCTCCTTTACCGTTAATTTTCCAGATGTTGTCATGGAACGCGGCACCCCTTTCCGGGTTGCTGTTGCCAATGCCAATGTTCCTAATCTGCTGGGACAGATATCAACCTGTATGGCAGATGTCGGTCTGAATATCCATAACATGGTAAATAAATCCAAGGGGGAAATGGCCTATACACTGGTCGATACCGATCGTGCTGTTCCACAGGAAACCATAGATGCAATTTCCCGGATTACAGGTGTATTGATGTTGCGTTATTTGCCAATATCAGAATCGCCGGAGCGGGTATAGAAAAAAATTCAGCTGCAATCTTATAAATCCATATTGATGACAGAACAGCTCAAACAACTGCGTAATGAAATCGACGCAATCGATGATGAATTGCTTCACCTGATCAACAGTCGTGCACGGCTCGCGCAACAGATCGGCCGGCAAAAAACCGGAACAGCCTATCGTCCCGAACGGGAATCACAGATTTTTTCCCGTTTGCAGCAGGCCAATACAGGGCCGTTGCGAGATGAGCATATCGTATATTTGTTTACTGAAATCATATCGGTCTGTCGTGCCTTGGAGGAATCCCTGGTTATTGCTTATCTTGGGCCGCAGGGTACATTTTCGGAAGAAGCTGTTGTCAGGCGTTTTGGCAGTTCTGTTACTGCCATGCCATGCAGCTCGATCGACGATATTTTTCGTAAGGTTGAATCCGGAGCGGCAAATTATGGTGTTGTCCCTGTTGAAAACTCTACCGAAGGCGCTGTCGGTCGAACGATGGATCTGCTGTTACAAACACCGCTGAAGATTTGTGGCGAGCTTCAGCTGCCGATACACCAGTGCCTGATGGCGCAGCAGACAGAGTTGTCTGCTATTAGAAAAATTTATTCGCACCCGCAGTCTTTTGCACAATGCCAGACATGGCTCAATGAAAATCTGCAAACCCTGACTGCTGTTGATCAGATCAACGCTGCCAGTAATGCAGATGCTGCCCGTCAGGCTGCGGCTGACAGCAGTGCTGCTGCCATTGCCGGGAAAAAAGCCGCTGAAGTGTTTGGGCTGAAGATTTGTGCCGCCAATATTGAGGATAATCCAAATAACACCACACGATTCCTGGTTATTGGTAACCATGGAGTTACGCGCTCGGGCAAGGATAAAACCTCACTTGCCATGGCCACGCATAACCGGCCAGGTGCAGTGCATGAGCTCCTGGCGCCATTTGCGCAACATCAGGTCAGCATGACCCGCCTTGAATCACGTCCTTCACGTGCCAGTCTGTGGGAGTATGTTTTTTTTGCTGATATTGTCGGGCATCAGGAGGATGAAAATGTGGCAAAGGCACTGCAAATGCTGCGTGATAATGCAACGTTTGTGAAGATTTTCGGTTCTTATCCTGCGGCATAATCAGCAAATTCCTGAACAAGATACTATTAC
>NZ_JADZAJ010000020.1 GCF_020852615.1 Nitrosomonas sp.
CTCTGGTCGAATTTTCCCCGTCTGGCTTTTTTTCTGCGCTTATCTTCCTGCTGAGGTGCCGGATTTGCATGATCCGTATCTGCAGGCATGGCTCGATCAGTACTTCGCTGCGATGAGCCCGACTGAATAATTCCCCATAATGGTACCGGCAGGAACGGGCGATACCCTGTATCTGCCTGCAGTCCTTCCAGATCGGGTTCGGGCTGCCGGATGCGCGCGAGCAGACTGGTTATTGCCGGATCGGTGCATCGCTGTCCAAGCAGGGTAAGGACGATTGCTTCTACCGTCTGTTCCTGCGTCGGCAGCGGGCGGTGTAAACGCGATGACAGCATGTGGGTGCACAGTGTCCGGTAAATTTTTTCCAGTCCGGGATAGTGTTTGCAAACATGGCGGCTGATCTGATCAGCGTGGTGAAGAAAAATGAGATCCGCTTGCAGCGGGTCATTCGGGAATGAGGCGGGTGTGGATTTCGGGGCCGATGCAAAAAAAGCAGCCAGCCAGAAATAGCACTGCCGGTTGAGTGATGCTGCCGGGAACAGGCTGATTTCAGCCGGCAGTAATAAGCGCTCCGGATCCAGCACTGCCAGCGGTAGTTTTTCCGTATCACTGCCCAGGCGTTGTTTCAGTTTTCTGCGGTGGCGGGACAGTTGCGGCATGCCGGCAACCAATGGCAGCGTATGGCTGCCACCCATGCCATGAAAGAATGTGCATAGCGAAGCATATACAGATTCGAGTGAAACGGCTGCTGATGGATAGTCCGGAAAGCTGCTCTCAGCCCGGCTGACCAGCCGGTGCCAGAAACGGCCGATCTGTTCTTCCAGTTCCAGCCATTGCCACATGGTATTCAGCCGAAAGTGGCGCGGACCAGTTCAAATAACCCTCGCTGGATTTCCGGCTCATCGCTCAGCGGTTCGATCAATGCCGCCTGTGCCGCCTGACAGGGATCCAGCCCGGCGGCCATCAGCGTGGCGCAATACACCAGCAAGCGGGTGGAAACACTTTCTTCCAGATCCGCTTCTTTCAGCAATCGCAGTTGTGTCGCCAGATTGACCAGCGCGGTACAGCGATCCCTGGTCAGGCCACTTTCGCTGGCAATGATGTCCAGCTCGATTTCCGGTGGCGGGAAATCAAATGACAGAGCAATGAACCGTTGTCGTGTGCTGGGTTTGAGGGCTTTCAGAATATTCTGATAACCCGGATTGTAGGACACCACCAGCATGAAGGTATCCGGCGCCTGCAGCGTTTCGCCGGTACGCTCCAGCGGCAGCATGCGCCGGTCATCGGTGAGCGGATGCAGTACCACCGTCACATCCTTGCGTGCTTCCACAATTTCATCCAGATAGCAGATACCTCCCTCACGGATGGCGCGGGTCAGCGGGCCGTCCACCCATACCGTTTCTCCGCCCTTGATCAGAAAACGCCCGGTGAGATCAGCTGCGGTGAGGTCGTCATGGCAGGATACGGTAAACAGCGGCCGCTGCAGCCGTGCGGCCATGTGAGTGACAAAGCGGGTTTTGCCACAACCGGTCGGCCCTTTCAGCAGCAGTGGCAACCGTCGCTGCCAGGCGGTTTCAAACAGTTCGCACTCATTGCCGACCGGTACATAGAAAGGTAACTCCATCGTCACCGAAGTCACAGGAATCCCCTTGGAATACCCGGTAAGCCGGGCTCTGATACAGGTGTCATTTGATGGCCGGCTGCAGTGTGGCTGATGGTGAAACCTGTTTCGAGGCAGGTCCCAGCGCCGCATAAAGATACACCAGCGCTCCGACAAGAAACACGGCACCGGCAAGCAGTCGCATCCAGTAGAACAGACCCAGCTGCTGCTGAATTTCCATGAATCCCATACCTACCACCCGTTGCAGGTGGGTTTGCAGCACACCGGCAAAAGTCAGGGTGAAGGTCATGAACGCCATGGCGGCCGTCATCACCCAGAAACTCCACATGTTCAGAATCTGGTTATACGGCTGTACGTTGCGCAGCTGGGGCAGGGCATAGGTAAAGAAAGCCAGATTGAGCATGACATAGGCACCATAGAACGCCATGTGCCCGTGGGCGGCAGTAATTTGTGTGCCGTGGCTGTAAAAATTCACGGGTGAGAAGCTGTGCAGCAATCCCCATATCCCGGCACCGAAAAAAGCCATGACCGGACAACCCAGACTCCAGAGCATGGCTGCCTTGTTGGGATGATTGCGCCCGCTGCGGTATACCATGTGGAAACACCACAGCACCATGGCAAAGAACGGCATCACTTCCAGTACTGAAAACAGGCTGCCAATCCACTGCCAGTAGCCGGGGGTGCCAATCCAGTAGTAGTGATGGCCGGTACCCAGCAGTCCGCTGAACAATGCCAGCCCGACGACCACATACAGCCATTTTTCAATCACTTCACGATCCACACCGGTCATCTTGATCAGAAGAAAGGCAAGCATGGATGCCATGATCAGTTCCCATACTCCTTCTACCCAGACGTGGACCACATACCACCAGTACATTTTATCGAGTGCAAGGTTGCTGGGATTATAGAAGGCGAACAGGAACAGCAGCGCTGCACCCCACATGCCGAGCAGCAGTATCGTCGTTACTACCGTTTTACGCCCTTTCAGCACTGTCATGGAGACGTTGTAGAGAAACAGCAGAAACGCGATTACCAGCAATACCTTGATCCATAACGGCTGTTCGAGAAATTCCCGTCCCTCATGAATCCCTGACAGGTAACTCACCACAGCAGACAGCGCGGCGAAAACGAAAATAAATAACTGCAGCCAGGCAACCCTGGGACTGTGGATGTCGCGCTCACTTTCTTCGGGAATCAGGAAATAGGCTGCACCGAAATAACCCAGCAACAGCCATACCAGCAGAGCGTTGGTGTGAATCATCCTGATGATATGAAACGGCAGGCTCTCCGACAGAAAGTTGGGTATGGCATAAATGCTGCCGGCCAGCACACCGGCCAGCACCTGAACCAGGAACAGTGATAGTGCCGCGATGAAATACGGATAAGCCAGTTTCTGAGTTGCATACTTCATAAATGTTCTCCTTTGGATGGAATGGTTCAGAGGGGGAAATCAGCCTGCTGTATTAGGTGGCCACCCTTGTGTATTGATACGGCTTGTCCATTCAAAAAAATCGATCAGATCATCGAGTTCCTGCTCGCTCAGATTGAACTGCGGCATCTGGCGTCGCCCCGGTACACGGGTCGGCTGGGCCCGCATCCACGCTTTCAGGCCCATTCTGGCGCCTTCCGGATGATCACGCCCGCCATAGCGTACCCACACGTTGCCCAGCTCCGGAGCAAAATAAGCGCCTTCGCCCAGCAGCGAATGGCAGTTGATGCAGGCATTGCGTTCCCACACATGCTTTCCCCGGGCGACAGATTCAGTCAGGGTTGATTCATCTGTCGAAGTGTTGACGATATAAAAATGGGTATGAATGGAGAGCGCGATGAAAAGGATTACAAAGAAAGCTGTCCCTCCGTAAAAAATATTGCGAGCCGCTGATTTGGTAAGTCTTTCACTCATTATTTTCCCCTTGTTATATATTTTTCAGATGGTTGCGAAACGCGACCGGAGCGGCTGAATTTTTCATATAAGCCGATATGATGTCCTTATATTATTTTTGCATATCTTGTCTGATGGATTGCCGGCGCACAAGTGATTCCTGTATGGAAATAAAACTATTTTTATGGAATCCGGAAAAGTAGCCTGATTGATCCGGGCCGGCAGTACTGTGCGATTATCCGGATGATCACTGGCCAATGGCGTCAATCAGGAAGGCCTCCCCGCAATCTGATTCTGCTTGCAGGGGTGCTTCCGGTATCAGTTTTTCGAGATCAGTGCCATACGCCAGACTGATAGATAAATTCAGTCTGACTTCAATCAGCATGCCTTTGTCGCAGGTAAGGCTGATCCGGTCTTTGGCGGCGGGCCCCAGCACGGCAATGATCCGGCTGATGAAATCTTCGGTACGCACTTGCTGGCCAATCTTTCGATTCATGAAGTAAGCCATGCCGGCATCGTTAAATTGCCGGGTGAGGTCAGTTGCCAGATCGAAATAGCTTTCCATTGACCAGCGGGAGCAGGTGCCGTGTTTGTGCCATTCGTGACGTTCCAGACAGGAGCCTGCGTTTACGCTCGGCATCACTTCAGCCAGAGAAGCTTGGGAATCCGTATCAAGTGTCACTGCCGGATAATCACAAAAATCAGTTTTCTGGTTTTTGATTTCTCCGCAGAAACCATAATGAGTGCCGCAATTTTTTTTGTTGGGCCACAGACCATGCAGTGTGAAATGCCTGGCCTGATAGGCTCCGGGATCAGTGATCCTGCACTCGGCTTTGTCAGGCCTGGTTTCGCAGAACGCAGGCTGCCATGACAATGCCAGAACATAGCTGTCAGCCTGTCCGGCAATACGGCAGCTGTCGCCATTATTGTCGCTATGACTGCCATCACTTAATCGGGCTTCACCGCAACCGGCATTGACCCAGCGTTCTTTCGGACTGGCTGTGGGTACGGTTATCCGGTACCAGGCCGGATTGCCGGCGGGTAGAAGTTCGATAATGTTGTACTTGTAACCCGGTTGGATGCGTGCATTATCCGGGTTGGTTGATTTGTTTTTGGAGACAAAAGCCGGGCAGGTTTGTCTGGCGGTAAATTCACCTGAAGCCTTTTCCGCCCATGCAGGCTGAAAACAGGTAAGCACCAAAATGATCAGAAACAGACGTAGAGCCCTATTTTTTACGAGGGGTATCACAATTTTCTCTCTGGCTGATAATGGGTTACAAGGCTGGCGTTATTTCCAGCCGCTATGCGGCAGTCATTTTATGTGAAGCAAGATGGTGATTGTGCAATGATCGGGCGGAAACCTGAAAACAGTAAGCAGGTTGAAATAATGTTTTATACGTGTCTGGCCGGTTTTATTTCCGGGTACGGGTGCAGTATGTTCAGTGCAACACTCTTGCCGGCTGTTTCAACGATGCGTATGTGTTCCCGGCGCAGTTCGCGGGCGTGCTGCAATCCGCAGGAGTGGGCGATCATGTCAATTTCGTGATTGAAGTTGGTGGCGTAATTGGCTACCCGCAGATATTTTTCTTCCACTACCAGGCCGCGCTGCAGACGCGGGTTATGCGTGGTGATACCGGTTGGGCATGTGTTCAGGTGACAGCGCATGGCCTGGATACATCCCAGGGAAAACATGAATCCGCGTGCAGTATTGACAAAATCCGCACCTACACATAACGCCCATGCGCCCTGTGCGGAAGTCACCAGTTTTCCCGCTGCGATGACGCGGATACGCTGTTTCAGATCAGATTCAATCAGGGAGTCAATGACGCGTGGCAATGCTTCGGTAATTGGTAGCCCTGCGTGGTCGATCAGTGTTTGCGGCGCGGCGCCGCTGCCACCTTCCCCGCCATCAATCGTCAGGAAATCAGGCGCATATTCCAGACCGCGGCGCAGGATGGCATCACACAGCTCGTTGATGAAATGCCAGCCGCCAATGGCTGTTTTGACACCAACCGGCCGCCCGGTCAGTTCCCGGATAAAAGCTACCTGATCCAGTAATTCATCAATATTGCCAATGTCGTGATGCCGGTTTGGGCTGATGGAATCCTGCCAGGGCGGAATGCCCCGAATGGCAGCTATTTCCGGATTGACTTTGGAAGCGGGCAGCATGCCGCCTTTGCCCGGTTTGGCTCCCTGAGAAAGCTTGATTTCGAATGCGCTGACAGATTGAGCGATTTCACGGGCACGGGCGGCAGAAAAATTTCCCTGCATATCCCGAATACCATATTTGGCTGTACCGATCTGCATGATGCGATCACATTCCCCTTCCAGATGGCAGGGGGCCAGTCCGCCTTCACCTGTGTTCAGCCAGCAGCCTGCTTTGGCTGCACCGAGTGACAGGGCGCGCACCGCCGGTATGGAAATGGCACCATAACTCATGGCGCTGATATTGATGATGGAGCGTGCCAGGAAGGGCTGGTCACAGTAGCCTTCGCCAATGGCCAGAGCCGGGGTGGGCAGCTGATCTTCTTCCAGGATAGGGAAAGCAGCATTGACGAAAATGAATGCACCGGGCTCGCGTAAATCGTAAGTGGAACCGAAACCGACAGTGCCGCCCTTGTTTTTGGCATTTTTATATACCCAGCGGCGGGTGGCGCGGTTGAATGGCATTTCATCACGGTCACCGGAGAACAGGTACTGACGGAAATATTTTCCCTGAATTTCGAAAAAATAGCGTAACCGCCCGATAATGGGATAATTACGCAGTATGGTGTGTTTTTCCTGGGTGGCATCACGAATGAAAAAAGTCACGACAGTACCAGCGACGATCAATCCGAGAAGGGTTCCGATACCGTTGAGAATCAGGCTAAACAGGCCGTCCGGCATAGTTTTTCCGTATTTTTGAGATAGTAAAAGGGCTGAGTTTGAAGCATGTTGCAGCATGAAGCAATGAGTGACCAGGTGCGCTTCGCACTGGCAGAAGATGTTGGTACGGGTGATTTAACAGCGTCCCTCATCCCGGCCGGGAAATGCCTGGACGCCCGGGTGGTTGCCCGGGAATCTGTCGTGGTTTGCGGTATGCCATGGTTTGAAGAAAGTTTTCACCAGTTGTCGTCTTCCATCAGGATTGACTGGCACGTGAAGGAAGGGCAGCAGGTTAATGGCGATCAGATTTTGTGTGTGCTCAGAGGGGATGCCCGGGCACTGCTGACTGGAGAGCGCACTGCCCTGAATTTCCTGCAGATGCTTTCTGCTGTGGCGACCCGTACCCGACGGTTTGTTGACGTGGTTGAGGGCACCGGAGCACAGATTGTCGATACCCGTAAAACGCTGCCCGGGTTACGTCTTGCACAAAAATATGCGGTACGGTGCGGGGGGGGAGTTAACCATCGTACCGGGCTCTATGATGGCATCCTGATCAAGGAAAACCATATTATTGCAGCCGGCAGTATTGAGGCTGCCCTGCACAAGGCTGCTGAAATTGTTCCGCCTGGCGTGTTTGTCCAGATCGAGGTGGAAACACAGGATGAGCTGGTGCAGGCTCTGTCTGCCGGGGCGCGTATGGTCCTGCTGGATAACTTTGATCTGCCCGGCCTGCGGGATGCAGTCACTTTTAACCGGCAGTTTCCGGGCGGGCCTGCTGTGCTTGAAGCCTCCGGTAACGTAACGCTTGGTACAGTGCGGGCGATTGCTGAAACAGGGGTGGATCGGATTTCAATCGGCAGCCTGACCAAGGATATACAGGCAGCCGATTTGTCGATGCGTTTCCAGTCCGGATAATTCTGGAAAGCACGCAATCCAGTCGGGCGGGATGCGTGCGACGATTCCCTGACTACGCAAACGTATCAATAATGCCCGCATGCCTGATGATCTGCCGGGCTGACGTTTGCGAGCCGGCTGAATCGTAGCGGAAATGACCACGGCCATTTTCTGCCGGGTGGCGGGGTGTTTGCTGTCCGTTTTCTGCCTGCTGTCCGGGAGTATCTGCACTGACTGAGGTATCCGTCAGCGTGATGCCGTTTTCTGCCATGATCTCGCGCAATCTTGGCAGATTGGCTTCGATGGCATCACGTACCCCCGCGTGATGGGAAATAAAATGGGCGGTCAGTTGCTGATCAGCCGAAATCTGTAACGAAATTTCTATCGGGCCAAGATGAGCGGGGTGCAGTTTCAGCTCCGCCGCCTGCATTCGCTGTGTGGCCAGCCAGGTGATTTTCCGGCCAAACTCTTCCGGCCAGTCCGGGTGTCCGAATTCTGCGGCAACTGCCGGGGAATCTTTCGTGGTGCTGTCTGTGGAATCAATAAGTGGCGTACCGCTGGCATGAACAGCTGCAGGAGTCGCGGCAGATGGCAGGATTTTGCCGCTGTCGGCAAAATTTGCCGTATCCGTTGTCTGATTATTGGCCAGGTCCGGTAATGTCCCGTTTGGGCCGGATATATCCAAACCTTGCTGAAAATGTACTTCGACAGGTCCGGGGCGGGCGGGGCCAGGGCGTTCGTTTGCCGGTGTGAGCATGGTGGTACTTGCACCGCTGTTTCCGGGGGTTGGCTGCAACAGGGCGGGAGTACGCTGCGCAAAATCCCCGGGGGCGAATGGCGGATTTGCCGGTATTGCTGCCGGTAACGGGGTATCTCCAGCGGATATGTCGGGCGTATCTGCTGCCGGGTAACCGGTATCGGGTGCCAGATTTGCGGATAACATGGATAACAGCTCTTCTGGCGCTGCTTCAGGAACGGGCCGGGGCTCACTGACGGGGGCGGTCATCATGCTGATCATGAGTGAATCGGCGGGTAACGCAAGCACCGGATTCTCGGCATCGGTATCATCTTTAACGTCCGGAGCTTCTCCCGCCATGCGGGTCAGAATGTTGCCAAAAACCTGGCCAAAGACTGGTTCGGCAGGTTGTCCGGTAGTATCAGGGCTGGCAGCGCCCGGTAAAAGCGTTGTCATGGGGTCGCTGGTTGCAGCGGGCAAACCGGGGCTGGAGATGGCTGGCAGATTTGGCATGGCGCTCCTTAGAGGGGTTGGTTTCTGTATAACAGATACCAAGCAGTTTCTATGCCATTAATTTTCGTTTCTTTGCTGTTTGCTGAAGGCATGGGCGGTATGTTCATCCAGCCGACCCTGTTCCTGTTTCTGTAAACAGGATTGATGGCGGAGTTTGGCGCGCTGTGACAAGGTATCGTAGGACTTCAGCTTTTTCCGGTGGGCGTGGTATTGCATGTTTCCCGCCTCTGTATGCTGCTGTGTCATTGCGACGAGTTTTTGCTGAGCGTGAATGGCTGTGTCAAGTTTGCTGATAAATGCCTTGAAATTACGCCATTCAACCGGGCTGATACCATTACCGGCAGATTCCAGAAATTGTGTCTGGTAATTTTCACGGTACTCAACCAGCAGTTGTAAGGTTTTTTCAGCCTCCTGCTGCTTAAGATTCAGTTTTCCCAGGTTGATGGCGGCATCGTCTGTCTGCCTGTGAGCGTGGTCGAGCAGCAGCTTGAGTGAACGGGGGGTGGCCATTTGTTACATTCAGAGCCTGATGGCGGAGAGTTTTTTCATACTGTCAGCATAGCCTTCCTGTTCAAACATGCCTTGCTGCAAAAATGACTCAAGTGTCGGGTAAAGTTCAATAGCCTGGTCGAGTTGCGGATCGGTCCCGCTCACATAAGCCCCCACGCTGATCAGGTCATGGCTGCGCTGATAACGGGAATACAGCGTTTTGAAGCGCTGTGCCTGGTTGAGCTGCTCGCGTGTTACCAGACTGGACATGACGCGGCTGATGGAAGATTCGATATCGATTGCCGGGTAATGGCCTGCTTCGGCCAGTCGCCTTGAAAGTACGATGTGGCCGTCGAGAATGGCGCGAGCATTGTCAGCAATGGGGTCATTCGGATCATCGTTTTCAGTCAGTACCGTATAAAAGGCCGTAATTGATCCGCTGCCTCGCCGGCCGTTGCCGGCACGTTCCACCAGTTGCGGTAACCGGGCAAATACGGAGGGAGGATAGCCCTTGGTGGCGGGTGGTTCGCCAATGGCGAGTGAAATTTCCCGCTGCGCCATGGCAAAGCGGGTGAGGGAATCCATAATCAGCAGAACATGCCTGCCTTCATCCCGGAAATATTCAGCAATCGCAGTGGCGTAGGCAGCACCGTGCAACCGCATTAATGGTGATGTATCAGCCGGCGCGGCGACCACGACCGAGCGCGCCAGTCCCTCCTCACCCAGGATGGTTTCAATGAATTCCTGGACTTCGCGCCCCCGTTCGCCAATCAATGCCACTACAATAACATCCGCACTGGTGTAACGCGCCATCATGCCGAGCAAGACACTTTTTCCCACGCCGCTGCCGGCAAATAATCCCATGCGCTGGCCGCGACCTACGCTCAGCAGCGTGTTGATCGCACGGACACCGACATCCAGTATTTTTTCAATTGGAGCCCGCTCCAGCGGGTTAAATGGCCGACTGTACAGCGGCGCACTGTGCATGCAATGCAGCGGCCCGTAACGATCCAGTGGTTCGCCTGCTCCGTTTAACACGCGTCCCAGCAGCTCCGGGCCGACGCTGATATGTTTTGTCCGATCCGATACACGCCGGCGGGGGTGCTGAATGCTCCCGATACGCGGTGTTGCACCGGTATATTCGGCAGGAACGACTTTTGCGCCCGGAGTCAGTCCGTAAACATCACCAGAAGGCATGAGAAACAGCCGTTCTCCTGAAAACCCTACCACTTCTGCCGCGACGCTGTTTCCGTTGGGCAGGGAAACAATACAACTGGTACCCACAGCCAGCTTCAATCCAATGGCTTCCATCACCAGCCCGGCAACACGGGTCAGTGTGCCACTGACGAGAAAGGGGTTGACCGGTTCGACCAGCCGCTGGCAATTCTGGATAAAATCACGCCAGAGCGGGGTATGGGCTGACCTGGAAGTATTCAAAACAGCTTCTGCCTGGTGTGGTTAAATCAGCCAGGGTGAATCCTGGCCGATGGAAGCCAATGTGCGCTGCCAGCGGGTTGCCAGGGTTGCATCGACTTCGCAGCCACCGGATTCAATCCGGCATCCTCCCGGTTCGATCTGGTTATCTTCGTGGATATGCCACTTGGGATGTGCGGTGTGATTTTCCAGATGATTGCGGATACGTGCAGCATCATCGGGATGCAAGGTTAGCCGGACGGGCTGCGAGACGGCAGGCAGTTGACGCAAGGCATCTTCCACAACCGGAACAATCAGTTCGGGTTTGACCGTTAATGCCTGGCCGGTAATTTTTCTGGCAAGATCAATGGCCAGTGTCAGCAAATCCTGTGCCATGGTTTGATCCACCTGTGTCAATTCCTGTTCGATACGGGTAATCAGTGACTGCAACTGCAGGATTTCCACCTGGATTTCGTCCTCTGCCTGTGCCCTGCCTTCCTGATAACCCGTCGTTTTACCCTCTTCATAAGCCTGCTGATAAATCTGTTCGATCTGTTCAGCGGTAGGCAGGACGACAGGATCCTGTTCTGCTGTTTTTTGTACAGTCTGTATCGGGGTTGCGGATGGATTCTGAGACCCGGTTGCTGAAGCTGTTTTCTCCGGGAAAATGCTTCTTTGTCTGGGTTTAAGTGAATCAAGCGTGCCGAATTCCCATTTTTGCCAGGTGGAAAGCTCTTTTTTGGGAATTACATGTGCTGCTTCCATGGTATCTGGTTTCCTTGTTATGTTAGCGAAATGTCTGACGGGAATGACTGTCCGCTTCAATGCGGCTGGCGTTTTTCAGGAAGAGCTTAGACGAAACCGTCTCCTCCTTTTCCACCCAGCGCAATACGACCGTCATCGGCAAGCTGACGTAAAGCCTTGAGGATTTTTTTCTGTTCAGCTTCCACTTCGGAAACGCGAACAGGCCCTTTGCTTTCGAGATCTTCCCGCAGGGTTTCGGCGGCGCGCTGTGACATATTCCTGAAGATCTTGGTGCGTAATTCTTCCCTGGCACCTTTCAGTGCGGTAATGAGGGAATCAGACTGGATTTCCCGCAGCAGCAGCTGGATACCCTGGTCATCCACTTTCAGCAGATCGTCGAAGACGAACATTTCATCCATGATTTTCTGTGCAATTTCTTCATCGTACTGGGTAATGTTTTCAATAATGTTCGCTTCCAGATTGGTCGGCATAAAATTAAGAATTTCAGCCGTGGTGCGAATGCCGCCCATACGGGGTTTTTTGATACTGTCGGTACCTGACAGCAGCTTGCTTAGCACGTTATTTAATTCGCGTAACGCGATTGGCTGCACACTGTCCAGTGTCGCGATGCGCAGCAGGACATCATTGCGCAGCCGCTCAGTGAACAGGGCCAGGATCGCGCTGGACTGATCATGTTCCAGATGAACCAGAATCGTGGCAATAATCTGCGGATGTTCGTTTTTTATTAACTCGGCAGCAGATGCGGCATCCATCCATTTCAGGCTTTCGATACCACTGGTTTCATCGCCCTGGCTGATGCGGTCCAGCAGACTTGCCGCTTTTTCATCACCCAGTGCTTTGGTGAGAACGGTACGCAGATAGTCGAGTGCGCCCTGTCCCAGAGACGTTTTCCCTTCGGCCCGCTGGCAGAATTCTGCCAGTACGCTTTCAATGGTTTCCTGTCTGACATCGTTGAGAGCAGCCATGGTTTCGCTTAATTTCTGAACTTCTTTGGGGCCAAGATGGCGAAATACCTGGGAAGCCTCTTCTTCTCCCAGAGACATCAGTAAAATTGCACTTTTGAGTATGCCTTCGTCATTCATTGCCCGTCACCCATCCTTTTACAACATTAGCCACAATGGCCGGCTCAGTGGCGGCCAGCAGCCGCGCTCTTCCCAGATTCTCTTCCAGTGTCGGTGACCTGGCGATGTCGGCCTGTGTTCCTGCTGCGATCTGCTCCATCCCGTTTCTGACTGGTAATGCTGCAACCGGGGCTGGCGGCGGGGGAGGCAGCAGATTCCTGAGAAATGGCCGGAAGATTTTTTGCAGGAAGAACAGCAGAATCCCGGCGATCAGCAGTTGTTTACCAATATCTTTGGCGAACATTACGTTATCCGGATCTTTCCAGAGCGGGAGTGCTTCCACTTCATCTTCCTGCAGGTTGAACTGGCTGTTGGTTACGGTCAGCGTATCGCCACGTGCCTCATCGAAGCCGATGGTCTGTTTCACCAGGGCCGTAATTTTTTCGATTTCCTCGCCGGAAAGCGGTTCGTTTGCCGGAGTGCCTTCAGCATTCAGTCTGGTACGGTAATTGATCACCACTGCAGCAGAAAGCCGGTTGACCCGGCCGCCCCCCTGCCGGGTATGGGAAACAGTTTTATCTACTTCATAATTGGTCGTGGATTCTTTTCTGGTGTCAGTCGGTGTCGTTTTTGCCGCTGTTTCAGATGCCTGTTTGCCGGCCTCTATCGGGGCTTCAGCTGGTGCAGGAGGACGATTTGACAACGCACCGGGCACGCCTCCCTCAGGTTGTGAAACAGAGACTGACTCGGATTTCTGCTGACTGCGAACAGCTGCCGCTTCTGCCGGACTGTTGTTGGGTTTATAGACTTCTTCGGCCCGTTCGATACGGGAAAAATCAATATCTGCCGTCACTTGCGCATGGACATTGCCCTGACCGGTAATCGGGGTCAGTATCGCCTCGATACGGTGAATGAAATTCTGTTCCATGTCCTGCACATACTTGAGCTGACTCGGGTCAAGCCCGGTTTCTGTTTCATTATCTTTCTGGCCGCTCAACAGGTTGCCCTGCTGGTCGACAACGGTCACGTTCTTGACGGACAGCTCGGGAATACTGCTGGACACCAGGTGAACGATTGCACTGACCTGTTCGGCGCTCAGCACTCTGCCCGGGTACAGGTTCAGTAACACGGAAACCCTGGGCTGCGGGCGATCCCGGGTAAAAATACTTGGTTTGGCAATTGCCAGATGTACCCTTGCGCCCTGGACTGCGGACAGGGATTGAATTGAACGGGAAAGCTCTCCTTCCAGTGCCCGCTGGTAGTTGATCTGCTCCAGAAACTGGCTGGAGCCGAATTTCTGGTTTTCCAGAATCTCAAAACCGGACAGATTTCCCTTGGGCAACCCCTGGCCGGCCAGGCGCAGGCGAACTTCATGGATCTGCCTGGCGGGAATTAGAATCGATCCGCCGCTTTCACTGAACTGGTACGGCACATTCATTTTCTGCAGAGCATCGATGATCGCGCCACCTTCCTGATCTGACAGACTGGCATAAAGAACGCGATAATCCGGGGTCTGGCTCCACAGCCAGGTGCCGGCAACCAGCGCAATCACGGCTGCAGCCGCTACCATCAGACCCAGTTTTTTCTGGGTTGGCAGCTGTTTGATTTTATCCAGTCGACTGGATGTCTTTTTTTCTGCCTGGATTTCTTCCTGGACGGTTGCCATAAAGAACTACCTCCTGCCTTGTTTGCCTGGATTTACGAAGCCCGATGAGTATTTCAATTTGTTCTGGTTTGTCATTTGAATAATTTGCCGGGTTCTGCGGATACCGGAATTATCGGGATATTTATTGCACCTGAATTCCTGAAAAGAGAACGTTTGGCGGTGTTATTTCACCGATGGCTGGCGCGGAATGAGGTGCTAAGCTGCGCAACATCGAAATCGGGAATATTTCTCCATGAAAACAGAAGCTGGCGTTATGCCACCGGCAGATCATGAAGAGCTTCGGCATGCCTTTGCTGTATTCAGTCAGGCTTCCAGTCAGCTTTCCGTGGTGTATCGCGAATTGCAGCAGCAGGTAACCCGGTTAACTGAAGAACTGGCGCTGGCGAACGGGGAATTACAGCGCGAGCTGGCCGCCAAAGAGGCGCTGTCACAACAGCTCGGGCAGTTGCTGACAGCATTGCCTGGCGGAGTTGTCGTGCTGGAGCATCAAAACCGTATCAGCCGGGTGAATCCGGCGGCAATCCGTTTGCTGGGAGAACCGTTGCTGGGAATGCTGTGGCAGCAGATAGTGCGGGAGCGCCTGCAGCCTACCAGTGTTACTGGTGAATGGCTCGTGGGAAGAAAAATGCAATCTGCGTTCTGTGCGCGCCGGATCTATATTGAGAGCAGTGTCTCGGAAATGACCGGGGAGAGTATTTTACTGCTCCACGACATGACAGAAGCTTATGCGTTGCGTGAGCAAAATCGCCGTAACCAGAGGCTTGCCGCAATGGGCGAGATGGCTGCGGGGCTGGCGCACCAGTTGCGTACACCGTTATCCACTGCCTTGTTATATGCCGGGCATTTAAGCGGAGATGCACTTAATCATGAGGAAAGGAAAAACTTTGCCGTTAAAACGATTGAGCGTCTTCATCATTTAGAGCACCTGATCCGTAACATGCTTCAATTTGTGAAAGGCGGGCCGGTGTCGGCCGGGCATGTGGCGCTGTCAGCACTGCTGAGAAATCTGCAGCAGGTAATGGCACCCCAGGTACAGCAGCGTAATCTCAGGCTTGTTGTTCAGGACAACAGCAGAGGGGTGAGCCTGAATGTGGATCATGAGGCGCTGAGCAATGCCGTGATGAATCTGCTGGATAACGCAGTACAGGTTTCGCCTGCAGACGGTGTCATTACACTGGTTTGTGAGGTAACAGCAGATAAGGCAAGGCTGATGGTGAGTGATGAGGGTCCGGGGATAGATCCTGATCTGCACGAACAGGTATTCGAGCCCTTTTTTACGACCCGGACAGAAGGAACAGGTTTGGGGCTGGCGATCGTGCATAACCTGATCCGGTCAATGCATGGTGAAATCCGGATTGATCCGGCTCCGGGCGGCGGTACCTGTTTTACGATTACTTTGCCCAGGGTTATGGAAGGCTATGGAAGAAATTAAGTAATTAAGTCTGAAACGTATTGCTGAAAACCGGTAACTGGTTTTTCAGGCGGGCTGCGGTGTCGTGTGTTGTTTATTGTGCCGCCTGTCTTTGCAGAAATACCCTGAAAATAAATTCGTCACATTTGATAAATCCGAAACAGCAGAAAAATGAGGATAAATAAGAAATGCAGAATTTGCCTGTTTTGATCGTTGAGGATGATCCGGATTTGCTGGAGGCGCTGTGCGCAACGCTCAGGCTGGATGGATATACCAGCTTGGCTGCCGGTAATGGTGAGCAGGCGCTGGATCTGCTGCGGACCCATCCGGTAGGGCTGGTAATCAGTGATGTGCAAATGCGCCCGATGGATGGCTATACACTGCTGCAAACCATCCGGCGAAGTCACCCCTGGGTCCCGATCGTGCTGATGACGGCGCATGGGGAAGTCGATAAGGCGGTGGCTGCGATGCGCGCCGGGGCGAGTGACTATTTACTGAAACCATTTGATCCGCAAAGCCTGCTGGCGCATGTCAGGCATTATTTGCTGACTGTAAACAGTGAGGATGAATCCGATGTGGTGGCAGAAGATCCGCGCACGCTGACTTTGCTGTCGCTGGCAAAGAAGGTGGCGGTAACCAGCGTTACCGTGATGCTGACAGGTGAGAGCGGCAGCGGCAAGGAAGTGCTGGCCCGGTTTATCCATCGCCATTCACCACGTGCATCCAAACCGTTTGTTGCCATCAACTGTGCCGCCATTCCCGAAAATCTGCTGGAGGCGACATTGTTTGGTCATGAGAAAGGATCATTTACCGGTGCTTCTCAGGCACAAGCGGGGAAATTCGAACAGGCCAATGGCGGTACGCTGCTGCTGGATGAAATTTCAGAAATGCCGCTTGGCCTGCAGGCCAAGTTGCTGCGTGTCCTGCAGGAGCGTGAAGTTGAGCGAATAGGGGGAAGCAGGCCAGTCAGGCTCGACATTCGTCTGATTGCAACTTCCAACCGGAATATGCCGGTATACGTGCAGGAAGGGCGTTTCCGTGAAGATTTGTATTATCGCCTCAATGTGTTTCCTCTGGAAATTTTGCCACTGCGCGATCGCCCGCAGGATATCCTGCCGCTGGCGCAACGTATCCTGGATAAGTCCGCCCGGGCCGGGCAGCCTCGCTGCGCTCTGGCGGAATCTGCTGAACGCCATCTGGAGCGCTATTCCTGGCCGGGGAATGTGCGGGAACTGGAGAATGTGATTCAACGGGCCACAATCCTGGCTTCAGGATTGATTGAGGCAATACATCTGAATCTGCCGGCTTCTTCTGCCGGAGAAAATCGCCCGGGCAAGCTGTCCGGAAAAGAAGAGTTACCCCTGCGCGATATCAAGTCACTTGAACGGGAGCATATTCTGCAAACACTGGCTGCTGTAAATGGTTCACGCAAGCTGGCTGTCGAGAAACTGGGTATCTCCGAGCGCACGTTACGTTACAAACTTCAGCAATACCGGCTTGCCCAGTGCTGATCAATTTATAAACATTGGAGAAAAATATGAATATTGCTTCAGGTATGGATCAGATACTGACGCAGCTTAGGGCTGCTGCAGAAGTGGCCGGTGGCGACAGATCCGCTGCGAATGCGGCAGAAGTTTCACAGACGGATTTTGGCCAGCTGCTTAAATCTGCGGTGGACCAGGTTAATTCGGTTCAGCAGACAGCCAGCCAGCTCAGCCAGGAATTTGTACGCGGTAACCAGGATGTAGAGCTGCATGATGTCATGATCTCACTGCAGAAGGCGAATGTTTCATTTCAGTCTATGATTCAGGTGCGCAACCGGCTGGTAACCGCGTATCAGGAAATCATGAATATGCAGGTGTAAGTATCCGCAATAATAAAACCCGGCGAGGCAGATCATGGTTACACCTCAGACAAAAACAGCGATAAAGGCAGAGTGGTCAGGTTCTTCATCTGCAGCGGGAAATATGAATGTACCTGACTACAACGTAAATTCACTGGCAGAAATATGCTTCTACCTGAATGGAATCATGCAGGAAAAATCGCTGATTTCATTGCAGCTTGCCCGGAACAGCCATTCCGTTATCCTTTCTTCTCTGTTGGCTGTTGATCCGGAGAATAAACTGCTGATACTGGATTACGGGATTAATGAGACGCTAAACCAGATGGCGCTCAAGCGCGGAACACTGCGCTGTACCACCAGCCATAACCGGATCAGGATAGAGTTTGATTGCGACAATCTGCAGCATGTTCGTTATGAAGGACGTAACGCATTCAGTACCACAATTCCGGAAACGCTCAAGCGCATGCAACGGCGCAATTTTTACCGGATTGCCACGCCGCTCACCAATCCTGCTGTTTGTATCATTCCTTCACTGGAGCAGGATGGGGAAACATCTCTTGCCTTTAATCTGCTGGACATCAGTTGTGGCGGAATGGCGCTGATTGATCAGCCGGGTGCCGAAATATCCCTTAAACCCGGTACGTTACTGGAGCGTTGTCAGATTGATTTACCGGAACTGGGTGCGTTTGAAGCCACTATCCGGATTGTCTGTGTTGGTACCACTATACTTCCCAATGGAGATACCTGTCCGCGTATCGGATGTGAGTTTATAAAACTGACCGAAAAATCCAGGATGCTGATACAACGCTATATCACCAAACTTGAGCAACAGGCCAGAAAATACAGTACAAATTCACATTGATAACCTGGCTTAATAATCGTCAGGCTCCGACTGTTTAAAAAAGATCCGGGTTGTTTATATGCCCGGTTTTTTACTGATCAGGCGGGGGTGTCATACCGTTTTCCAGCCGATAAAGCCAGGCCAGCAATTCGGCGACTGCAATATACAATTCTGGCGGGATGTGATCATCCAGATCAACCTGCATTAACAGCGCCACCAGTTCAGCTGATTCATGCACATACACGCCGGCTTCCCGGGCGTGGTGAATAATTGCTTCGGCAATTACTCCCCGGCCCTTGGCGACAACGCGAGGAGCCGTCATGCCGCCGTGATAAGCAAGCGCCACTGCACCGGGTACCGCATTCTGCCCGGCGGCGGCAGGTGGATCAGTCAGGCTGCTTGACGGTTGCTGTTCATTCAGATCAGGTGTTTTCATGCTGCTGAATTTCCATTGCCTGTATTGTCAGTCCGGTGGTTTGCATGGCATTTGCCAGAGTCAGCTGCTCTTTTTTGAGCTGTTGTGTAATCTCATCAGACTCGGTATCCAGCCGGATTCGCATTCCCTGCGGCTCAATCATGAGTGTGGCAGTGATCTTTCCCAGATTGGGCAATTGCAGATGAATACGGGTTTGCCATCGGCCGGATTTTCCGGATGGTTCCCCGGCCTGTTCTCTATCGTCCAGGTGCTCGGTGATATCCCATTCCGCAACCTGTCCCGGCCAGATTTCTCCTCGCCATTGAATGACTCCGGTTTCCAGCGTATGGAGTTGCTGCTGTACCAATGCAGCGGCTTGTGGTGCAACGGGTGAGGCTGGATCAGTGGCTGCTGCAGCGGTGGGTGTAAATACAGGCAATCTGCTCTGTGGTTCCTGCCGGAGCTGTTGCAGCGAACGGCCGCCATTCAGCCATTGTGCCAGATGTGATTCATAAAACAGCCCGCTGGCTGATAGTGCCTGCTGCAGCTGGCTGGATAAATGTGCTTTTTCTGTGCTGGTCGCAGGGGGGGCCGGTAACAGCGGGATTGTTTCGTTTGCGGTTTTTGTGGCTGTGGATACGGGCTGGTTTAACAGCTGGGCAATAAATTTTCCGGTTTGGCTGAGTGTTGTCGGGTTGCTGCTGCCCTGAATGTTGTTTTGCAGCAAAAATTTAAGTCGTGGAGCCTGCTCGATCAGTGTCAGTTCCAGCACATCCCCGGTATTGACCGAAGCAGGCATCCGCATCTGCAGCCATTTGCCGGCGACATTGACTATGGAATGACCGTCAGCCAGCCGTTCACCAATCTGTGCCATATATTTCTGGCCAGGAACAAAGGGAGGGGTGTCTGACTGTGTGGCATCCGGTACAGGAGTTATCGGATTGACCGGCCGGGTTTGTGAAACGGTATCGACCGGTGTGGCGGACAGAATAACCGCTGGATTGATTGGGTTTGAAATCATGTCGTCGCAGTCCGGAGAGAATGATTCTGGATAATGGCTTCAAGTGTTAACCTGCCCCGGTGTGGTTGCGGGTGCATGCAATTGTATTTAACCGCTTTTATTATGACGTTATAATTATTTTCCACGCATGAACATTTTATCCAGCTCGGCCAGGCTGATTTCAAACCAGGTCGGGCGACCGTGGTTGCATTGGTCTGAACGCTCGGTAATTTCCATTTTGCGCAGGAGCTCATTCATTTCCATCTGTGTCAGCGGGCGATTGGCACGGACAGCACTGTGGCAGGCGATTGTTGCCAGTAATTCATTGCGGTGAGCAACAAGCCGCTGGGCAGGGTCGCCGTTTCTGATTTCATCCAGCAGCTCGCGTACCAGTTTTTCTATATCAGCATGCTGCAGTATGGCCGGGACAGCACGTATGGCAAGTGTGGTGGCTGATAATGCAGATATTTCAAAACCCAGTTGCTGCAACAGAGGCTGATTTTCTTCCACTGTAGCACGGTCAAGACTGTCTGCATGAAATGTGACCGGAATCAGCAGCCGTTGTGCGGATAATGTCTGTTCATCCAGCTGTGATTTCAGTTGTTCATAGACGATGCGTTCATGTGCGGCATGCATATCCACAATTACCAGCCCTTTCCGGTTCTGTGCCAGGATATAGACGCCGTGTAATTGTCCCAGTGCAAAACCCAGCGGGGGGATAACCGGATCCTCATGGCTTGCTTCTCCGGTCTGCCGGGAACGGTTCTGGTTCTGTGTGACCGCGAAATCCGGTCCGCTGCCCGACAGGGTCTGATAAAAGCTGAATGGCTGCGCAATCCTGTCTGCCGGCAAATGTGTTTGTCTGGAATAACCTGGCACAGGCGCAGCGGGTGTGCGGGCTGCAGGGGGATGGTCTGCAGCAGCCGGGTTGCTGGCGGGTATCGCCACCGGAGAAACGGGCAGTTCTGTACCTGCGCGCGGCAGAGACAGTGCCTTGCTGACTGCATGGTAGATGAACTGATGGATAGCCCGTGATTCCCGGAAGCGAACTTCAATTTTGGTTGGATGAACATTGACATCAACCTGTTCGGGATCAATATCCAGATACAGCACGAAAGCGGCATGGCGATCGAGGTGCAGCACATCACGGTAAGCCTCGCGCAGGGCATGAGCGATGAGTTTGTCACGCACAAAACGTCCATTCACAAAAAAATACTGCATATCGCGTGCTGCACGTGAATATGCCGGTTGCGCCAGCATGCCCCGCAGACTGATGCCAGCTGATTGTTCATCCAGCCAGGCGGCTGATTCCGAAAATGTCTCACCCAGCACAGCTTTGATGCGTGTGGCGGTTTCTGCCGCCTGCCAGTGATGGCGTACATTCCCATTGTGACGCAGTGTAAAAGTGATGCCTGCATGAGAAAGCGCCATACGCCGAAAAATTTCTTCACAGTGTGCAAACTCCGTAGCTTCAGTTTTAAGAAATTTGCGCCGGGCGGGAAGGTTGAAAAACAGATCGCGGACTTCAACTGTAGTGCCCGCCATGTGGGATGAGGGCTCAGGCGGTAACATCCGTGTACCTTCGGTGCGTATCTGCCAGGCGTGTTTTTCATCGGGTTGCTGGCTGATGAGTAACAGACAGGAAACTGAAGCAATACTGGCCAGTCCTTCTCCGCGAAATCCCAGACTGGTGATTTTGTGCAAATCTTCCTGACTGGCAATTTTGCTGGTTGCGTGACGCGTCAGTGCGAGTGGCAATTCTTCTGCGGAGATCCCTGAGCCGTTATCGGTGACGCGGATCAGTTTCAGGCCGCCTTGCGCGATATCGACCGTGATTTCAGCCGCACCCGCATCAATGGCATTTTCCAGCAATTCTTTCAGTACAGAAGCGGGGCGTTCAATGACTTCTCCTGCGGCTATCTGACTAATCAATCCATCCGGCAGTAATCTGATCGCACTCATTTGGAAAATGGAAGGAAAGTTGCTGAAATCTGTAGAAAAACTGACTGAATCGACCATTATACTGACTTCAAGTTATGGTACGCTTGAGGCTGAGCAGTCGGGGTGGAAAGCGGTATCCGGCCGATATTGTCCGGATGCCGCAGGAAAGCAGCCCCACCCCGGAAATCTGACTCATTACAGGGGGACTTTTGGAAATCCGGTTATACGGGATGGAGCGTAAGGTACACAAAGCGTAATAATGAGATATATCAATATATCAAATATGGACAGGTGGGGCAGGAAGCATTGTGCAACACCATAATCCGCCCGCAAAAACGATTTTTAGAGATATCCCGCAGTAATCATGAATTTCAGGAACTAACTATTAAAACCATCATGACACAAGACGAGCAGAAACGGGCAGTAGCACAAGCAGCGCTGCAGTATGTGCCGGTAGGTGAAATTATCGGCATCGGAACAGGGTCGACCGCCAATTTTTTTATCGACGAACTGGCCAGGATCAAGCACAGGATTGAGGGTGCCGTAGCCAGCTCCGAGGTGACTGCAAATCGTCTGAAGCAGCACGGTATCGAGGTACTGGATCTCAATTCCGTCAGCGAAATCCCGGTGTATATCGATGGTGCGGATGAAATCACCCGGAATATGCATATGATTAAAGGCGGTGGCGGTGCGTTAACACGTGAAAAAATCGTGGCGGCCGTCGCGCAAAAATTTATCTGCATCGCTGACCGGAGCAAGCTGGTCGGCGTATTGGGAAAATTTCCACTGCCGGTGGAAGTGATCCCGATGGCCCGCAGCTATGTCGCCCGGGAAATTACCCTGCTGGGCGGGCAACCTGCCTGGCGGCAAGGCGTGACTACTGACAACGGCAACATTATTCTCGATGTTCATAACCTGAATATCATGAACCCGGTTGAGCTGGAAACGACACTCAACCAGATTACCGGAGTGGTGACAAACGGCCTGTTTGCCAGACGGGGAGCCAACGTGCTGCTGATGGGTACGGATCAGGGGGTGGAAACCATTACGCTATAAAAAAGGTCAATAAAAGGTCGGTATTCTGCCTTGTTCCGGCAGAGTGTCGACTGGCCCTGCAGCTTTCCGGCAGTTATTCAGCCTGTCATCAGACCATCATGATAGATGTATAGGATGACGCGATTACTTCTTCCCAGGATGCAAACATGCCCAATAAAGAACATTTCTCCAAAAAATTTGATGCTGATCTTGAAGAAATCCGTACCCGTGTCCTGCAAATGGGGGGATTGGTGGAAGAACAGATCAAAAACGCGATTGAGGCTTTGACTGAAGGTAATGAGGCCATGATTGAACAGGTCATTGATAATGATCATCGCGTTAATGCCATGGAAGTCAAGATTGACGAGCTCTGTTCCCAGATTATTGTCCGCAGGCAGCCAACGGCGATTGATCTGCGCATGATCATGACCGTCATCAACACGATTACGGATCTGGAAAGAATCGGTGACGAGGCTGCCAAAATTGCCCGTATGGCCAAACTGATCTACGCTGCAGACCGGATGCACATGCCGCGCTTTGTTGAAATACGGCATATTGCAGCGATCGCTATGGATATGTTGCGCAAGGCGCTTGATGCCTTTGCTCGAGTGGATCCAAATGCTTCAGCGGAAATTGTCAGGCAGGATGAGGAAGTGGATGAGGAATTCCGCTCGATTATCCGGCACCTGGTCACATTCATGATGGAGGATCCACGTAAAATATCGACAGCGATTGAGATACTGTTTGCTGCCAAGGCTGTCGAGCGTATTGGCGATCATGCCAAAAACATGTCGGAGTATGTGGTCTATATGGTTAAGGGCAAGGATGTTCGCCATGTTTCAGCTGATGAGATTGAGCGCGAAGTAGGGAAGTAATCTACCCGGAGCCATACTGGAAACATGCACGAATATTCCACACTCGCAGCAGTCGATCTGGGTTCCAACAGTTTTCACCTGCAAGTCGCCAGAGTGGCGGAAAGGCAGCTTTATCTGCTGGACAACCTGAAGGAAACGGTACAGCTTGCAGCAGGATTATCTGAAGATCAGCTTCTGGATGAAGCATCACAAAGCCGTGCGCTGGCCTGTCTGGAGCGGTTTGGTCAGCGCTTGCGCGGATTTCCGCATCATGCAGTCAGGGCAGTGGGAACGAACTCGCTGCGCGTTGCCCGTAATGCGGCAGATTTTCTTCGCAAGGCCGAAAGCGCGCTGGGTTTCCCGATTGAAATCATTGCCGGACATGAAGAGGCGCGGCTTATCTATCTCGGTGTTGTGCACAGCCTGCCTTCCTCCGATGATGCTTTGCTCGTTGTTGATATTGGCGGTGGTTCTACCGAGCTGATTATTGGCAGCCAGCTGAAGTCCAGCAAGCTGGAAAGTCTGCCCATGGGCTGTATCAGCCACAGCCGGCATTTTTTTTCTGATGGAAAAATCACCAAAGGATCCCTGAAACGCGCTGAACTGGCTGCGCGTACCGAAATACAGGCCATTGCAGCCGAATTTTCCCCGTCACACTGGCAAAAGGCTTACGGCTCCTCCGGAACGGCTCGTGCACTGGCGCATATCCTTGCCCGCAATGGTTATAACGATGGCAATAACGAGGAAATCATTACCCTCGCAGGACTGGAAAAATTGCGCGACTTCCTGCTCAGGGCGGGCGATATCAGGAAGCTGGAAATTGAAGGGTTGAACCCTGCCCGCAGGGCAATCATTGCAGGCGGATTTGCCATCATGTCGGCAGTTTTTACCGAGCTGAACATGGATCGTATGGCGATTGCCAGCGGTGCGCTGCGTGAAGGCGTGCTCTGCGACATGCTGGGACGCTTTCACAAGGAAGATGTACGTGAAATCTCTGTGCAGGAATTTATGCAGCGCTACCGGATCGACCCGGTTCAGGCTGCCCGAATCGAATCTCTTGCGGTGATGCTCGGCAAACAGCTTCTGGCCGGCAGTCCCGATCAGGAAAAAGTGGAAGATGCACTGAAAATGCTTTCATGGGCCGCACGCTTACATGAAATCGGGATTTCAGTAGCACATACCGGCTATCACAAACATTCAGCGTATATTCTGGAAAATGCGGATATTCCCGGATTTTCCAGGATGGAACAGTTTCAGTTGAGCCAGCTGGTGCTTTCGCATCATGGCTCACTTGCCAAAACCCGGGATTTTCTCAGCCAGCCCGTCAACCTTGTCCGTTCAGTTGCGCTGCGGATTGCCGCAATTTTTTATCGCAGCCGGACACATGTCAATTTGCCCGATATGGTGTTGTCCCTGAACGGGAAACACTGCCTGTTACATATCCCGCAGGCATGGCTTGAACGCAATCCGCTCACCGACACTTTGCTGAATAATGAAATCGGAGTGTGGGCAAAAGTCGATATTGACCTGCGTATTGAAAACCTGACAGAGAGTCACCGCACCCGGTCGGGTGCAGCCTGATGATCAGCGCCAGCATTCGGTGACATCGCCATCCGCTCCTCTGACCCCTGTGTGTGTCAATGTTAATGTGCCGCAAGTATCGTTTGCCATAGAGCCTGCCGGTACCGCCTCCAGCGTATAGGTATTTTGTGTTGGGCCTGCTGCAAACCGAATGGTGTATTTTGCCGTCCCCGTTCTGGGTGACTGCGTAACCGGTAGCGTGAAATCACTACCGCTACCGGTCTTGTCGTAGCGGTTGGCTTCGGTGTAATTGCGTTCCAGCAGCTGCGTCATTTCCAGCAGGATGCCCCTGGCTTCAGTACGGTTGGAGCGGCGCACATGCTCCTGATAGGATGGATAAGCAATGGAAGCCAGAATACCAACAATTGCTACCACAATCATCGTCTCGATCAGCGTAAACCCGCGATTTCCTGCATGGATTCGAGTCAGATTCATTTAACGGATCCTCCTGTTTACTGTATCTGTTTCCAGGACCGGCGTGGTGGCCCTTCCCCATTTTTGATTGTTACATTCTCAACTGCACCGGTCGTGGTCGCAGCAATCAGGTGTGTCACACTACCCGCGCTAATGGCAACTGATTCACTGCGAATGCCGTCGGAGCCTACTGCGGCGATAATCCGGTCGTTACTGTCCAGTTTGCCGTCATGATTGGTATCAAACTGCGGTGTGGATATCATCCCGCCAGTCGCGGCATCCAGCAGCATCAGCCAGTTGCGGCCGCCTGCTTCACAGGCATCTGTGGAAGGAATCAGTGTAGTGAAAATGATCCGTCCAAAATTCAGCATAGGCATAATAACCGAGCGTTCACCCTGCTTGGTTGCCGCCGGGGGCTGCAACAGATCGATATACCAGCCGCGTTTGGTCAGCCAGTCGACCGGATTGCCGGACACGGTACGCTCAAAAGGCGGGACGACCGTTTCAGCCGTAATGGTTTGCTGTTGCAGCACGCTGCGATCTGTTTCCGGAACCCGGCTGCTGCTGCCGTTGTTTTTGTCCCAGATACCATAGAGACTCTGTGTCCTGTTGTCGGTAACATCACCGGAAGCCACAAACTGACCCGTACCAAAGAAAATCATGTATCCGTCCTGTTTGTGATAGCCCACTTCCAGTGGCGAAGTAATCGGCTGTACCTGATTACTGCCATTTCTGGCGGTAAAGAGTGGCAACCTGGTACCGCTGGATTTGTATGCTACATCCCACTGGGCAGCATCCGGTTGTGATAGATCAAACTTCCACACATTTCCCTGTAAATCACCCGCATAAACGAGATCAATAATTTTATCGTCGTTGGTATCCACCAGCGCCGGAGTGGAAAGGCCATTGCCGGTACCTGGGCTTGTCGGGATTTTTCTGATGAGTGCACCAGTCTGCAGATCAACAATCAGCAGGTACGCTTTATCGCTGGTGCTGTTGTAGCCGTTACCGATAATGGCTGCCCAGGAGCCATCATTCAATCGTGCAATTTTTGCCTGGCCGTGAACATAACCGAGATCGGTGTCAGTGAATTCCCACAGTACATCTGATGCGGAAAAATTCGCCGGATCGGTAATATCCAGTGCAAATACACTTTTTCCACCTCCCCCCAATGTTCCCAGCAACACTGTTTTCCAGGCAGGTGTTGCGCCAATGTAGGCATCCCCGGCGTAGGCATTACCATCAACCAGATAGCGGTGTGTGTAACCGGGCGCAGTCAGCCGGCTTAACCCGGAATAAATGGCAGCCGGAACATAAGCAAACAGCTCCTTTCCGGTATCGGCATTGAAAGCATGCAGCATGCCGTCATTTGCTCCGGTATAAAGTGCCGATATGCGGCTGTTATTCGTTTGCCGGTAAACATGGTAGGTTGTCTGACCCGGTGTTCCGCCTGGCAGGGAATCGTAGCTGAAATCCAGCGATTTGATATGCAGCAGATCCGAGTTGACGATGTCACCCAGTACCCCGTTATTGCGGTTGCGGAAAGCGCCACCCTGTTCTATTTCAGTTGTTTTGTCGCCGCGCAGCCATTTGACACGATCGGCTCCTTTCCCGTCATTCACCCCGGATATGTCCGTATTCAGCGCTGTTTTCTGCGCAGCAGAAAACGAAGCAAAGCTGGCGGCAGTAAATGCCAGCACATTTGTGCCGTTGTGCGTAAAAATTTTCCGGTCAGCAGGATTGGGTATTTGCGCGGAAGCTTCCCACTGCAATGTTCCCAGTGACGCATCGGATTCCAGATTGAACGCCAGCAGCTGCCCGCTCCAGTCAGCGCTGTTGAACTTTGCCTGGTAAATCCGTGCACCGGTATTAAGCCGGCTGGTATTGGTGGTTACTGCAGCAGCAGAGCTGATTCTGGCAGTCATATTGTTGAGTGCACTGCTTAGCCCGCTGGTAAAAGCAGCCGGATCCTGCGCACTGAAAAATTCTCCCCGACTGTTGACTGCAGCGTGCCAGAGGTCATCAATCTTTGCCGCGTCTGCCGCCGTTGGGTCCGGCCAGCCGGCCGGCCCGCCCGCGCTGCCCGGTAAACTGGTCAGTGTTCCCTCGACGCCCAGCCCAATCGTAAAATTCACCATATGTTGCCAGAAAGCCGGATCCCTGGCGTTGGTGGGTACCTTGTTGTCCAGATCAGTGCGCAGATCGGTTTTCCAGTATTCCATCGCCACATCGGCCAGGGTATTACTGTAGCCGTCCTGGTATGGCAGTGCCGGAGTGTATTTGAAAGATCCTGGCGATACATTGGGAAAATGGTTCGTGATATTGCTGCCGGCTGTCCCATCCGAATTGCCTGTATTGGGAGAGGATGAATCATTCCAGTAGCCATCGGTCATCAGGATATGATAGTTCTGCCGGCAGACCGGTTGAGAGCTGTCGGCTCCACCTGTCCCCGGCTTGCTGCTCCAGGGGCCCTTGTCATCGGCACGTTTCAGGTATTCCCCCACACCTTTTGTAGCAGTGCGCAGTGGCGTGCCCTGTGCCGGAATGGTGCGCCCGTAAAGTTTATCGAAGAAATCAGCCTTGTCTGCTCCGTCAAACTGTCGGACACCGGTAATCAGTGTTGCCGTAGATTTTCCGTCAAGTGGTGCGCTTCCCTGGTTAATTGCGCCAAATGCGACACGCATGTTGTTGCCCTGTGCCGCAAACGCACGGCCGACACCGGCGCGCGCCAGCAGAACACGGGAACGGTAATAGGTGTACCAGTTGGCGAAATTCTGGATTTCTTCTGCATAAGTACAGATTGGTGCAGCTGCACAATCAGTGCGATTTTCTCCGCCGTTAAAGGGGGCATTTTCCGGTTTGATTTCAACCTGCGTGTAACTGGCAGCTGAATCAGTTGCACCACTGCCGTTGTAGTGAAAATAAACTGCCGGATAAAAGGTTTGGTTTTTATTCGTCGTCGTGCCATTATCCTTAAGCCAATCCACTTTTTTAGTATCATTCACGGTCAGATCGCGGCAGCCTTTGGCAGTGTTGAACGGGTTGTGCGGGGCACAGGTAATGCTGGCATTATCCATCAGTGTCCCATCGGCTTTGCTCCATGGCAGATAGCGCACGGTCGGGTCATAGTAGATCCTGTTAACATGGCTGGAGCGTAAAGAGGTTGTACGCCAGTTATTAGAATCGAAACCGACAACCTTGTTAGTGTAATCACTGCTCCCCCCATACACACCATCCGCTCTGGGGTAAACGAAATACACACTATTTGTAATCAGCTCTTCCGGCATGATTTCAAACTGCATCGAACCGGAATCATCCAGTGTAAAAATAATGTTGGGATGTACCGGGGATGTCAGAAACAGGGGCACATCAGACAGGGTGGTTGCTGACCAGGCGGGTGAGGGCGTCAGGGCAAGTGATAATACCGCCCCTCCAATCCCTGCCAGAATATGGTTGATTTTCACTTCAGGCTCCTTGAGTTCCAGCTCTGTGATTTATTTATCTTCGGTAGGTACTTTGCAGCAGAATGGCCGTTGCTTCATTCCCTCCCACGCCACGGGCAATGATGCGGAACATGCTTGCGTTCAGTGATGTGCCGGACTGCTGTGCACTGCCACTTTTCCCTTCCGATGGAATGCTGGGAAGCTGTTCGATAATGTAGCGAGGCTGGCTGGCCACGCCATCCATATCGATATCGGCTGTTACTCTGCCGATGGTTCCCCAGCCTGCCCAGTTAACGGGATCAGGTGCAGGGGAGTCTGCGTGGTGATATAACCCGTCCGAGCCATTAAATTCAGGAATGGTGACCTGCTCCAGGAATATTTCACCCGAGCGCAGGGCCGCTTCTGCCGCCTGGAAGGCAAGTGTTTCATCGCGCAGATTGCCGGCCATTTTTTCTTCCAGCAGCGTGCCCCGCAAGGCAGTTGTCCCAAGTAACGTCAGGATTACCAGAAAGATCAGGCCGGTTATCAGTACAGACCCTTGCTGTCTGGCAGTGGCATAACCGTTGTCATTGCGGATACCCGTGGCGTGAAGCAATCCGGACAGCCGGATGTAAAAGCGCTGGATCATTCCGCTGCTGTGCCAATTGCGATGATGATCGGAGCAGTTGGACCAGGTGCGTGGTGCGGCCCGTGATGATCCGTTTGAATTATTGTGAAGCAGCTGGATTTTTACTGTGAATGAAATGTGATGAACATCCGCAGGTACAGTCTGCCGAGGTTTAAAGAATGATTCTTTGTCGCGGCCGGGGTCTGCTGAAAAATTCATATCCATGTTTTCTATTCTTGAGAAAGCACCATTAAGCACTGCGGTTACGCAGCGAAATTACAGTGGAAAATGTCTGGCGCAGTCGACGATCCGCTGGTGTCACGCTTACACCATTGAAGGTATAGGTTTGCGGCTGACCGGTAATCCCGTCTTCCACGGATTGCACCAGCAGATCGATACGTACACTGACAACATTCTCCCAGTCCGCCACCAGATTCGCTGTGCGGTAACTATCTACAGCCCTGTCCCCGTTGGTATCCTCACCATACTGAATCTGCATGTTCTCTATGCCCTCAACCAGTTCGTCAGCAGCCAGATTCCCGTTTCTCCGGTAAAGAGAGGAAATCCCGCGAGGATTTACCCGGATGTAATAGACCTTTGTGCTGATCCGTCCTATTTCTCCTCCGGTAAATACCCGACCCAGCGATGCTGAAGAATTGCCGGGGGCACTCCCGCCGGCGTCATGTTTGATTGTGTCCTGGCCTGGTGAAGTGCTGACGTCTGTCACCTGGAAGATAACCGCTCCCTGGCAGTTACTTACCAGTACAGTATCGTCTGTCTGCAGTCCGCTACCGGGGGATACACCAAGATCGGCGGGTTCTGATGAGTGTGAGAGTACGCTGGTATTGGTATTTTCAACCCCGCGTACGACGAGAATATCCCGGTCACCCTGCGGAGATAGAATGTCTCCGGGTAATCCGGGTGTCCAGTCAGTTGCGCCGGTTGCCTCGAATCCTTCCAGAGGCTGATGTAATCGCCACAAGAAATCCGATTTGCTGCCAAGGATATTGGCTACCGTGATCCCGTCACCTACACAGCCCTGATACCCTGCCATGCGAATATCGCGCGACAGGATCTGAAAAGCGTAACGCGCATTTTCCTGTATCCTGGCCATTGCCTCATTGACGCGGTAAGTACTCTTGCTGGAAGTCAGCACAGTCATTACCCCACCGAGCAGTACCAGTCCGATGGTCATGGCAATCATCATTTCCACCAGGGTTAATCCCTGCTGATTCCATACAGATTTTGGGTTTATTTGCATATTTCTTATCTCACCGCCTGTTTACAGCCGGGTTGTCATGATGAACTGCTGCGCAGCCACCGCACCGCGACTGTCGTCCCATTGAATCAGAACGGTTACTTTGTTATTGGCATCAACTGCAATGCCTCCCGTGCCTTCTGGCAATCGCAAGGCAAGTTCATTGAGCCAGTTGCTTATATCCTGCTCGGGAAGAGTATCCCCGGCTGGTGCCGCATCTTCCAGTGAGTGGTTATAGCTGCCTGCACCCGCCTCAGTCCGATTGGCACGCATACTGTCCAGAATGTTGTAAGCCATCATGGAAGCGGTGGAGCGAAAACCGGCGCTCTGGTTATGTGCCAGTCCGGTTGCCTGGAGCTTTGCCAGTCCGAGCAATCCGACGGACAGAATAATGATAGCCACCAGTACTTCGATCATGCCGGCACCCGTCTGGGCATGCATCGCCGGTATGTTTCCTGAAGATTTTTGATGAATGTTCAGCATGACGATACTTTCTCCACTCTGGGACGACCGGAAGTATTGATGATGATGTTGCGTCCGTTTGCCTGATTGCACAGGCCGAACATCCCGTTAGGCAGGTTGCCGTTTCCCTGACTGCGTCCACTGGGCAGATAGGAAACCCAGTTGCCGAAATTTGACCCGCCATTCAGTGTGCTGCCTGTCATTTTTGGAAAGACCCGCAATATTTCATCTGTACCATCGACAGATCCGGCAGTGCCTGTGTCACTGAAAATCAGCCAGCCATCCTGCCAGTTGCTTCCATTGGTACAGGATGCGCTATCCGAGCTTTTGCAGATGGTGACCCTGATACCGCGCTTTACGGCTTCGGAACGGGCGTAATGCAGTGAAGTCATCAGTTCGTTTGCCTGTGTGGTCAGGCGTGATTCCCGCATGATCGACTGATAATCCGGCACCGCCACAGCGAGCAGGATGGAGGCAATGCTGATGGTAATCATCAGTTCAACCAGGGTAAAACCTTTGCTGTTTGTTTCAGTCATCTCTGTTTTCATGAATAAAACCGATATTTTTCAGAGGTACTACGGTTTAACGACGATTGTCGTGGCAACTTTAGCTCTTGTAGATCTGCCGTTTGATATTCGGCAGCGGAACAGGCGTGATCAGAATTCGGTAAGCGGGAGTGAGTGATAAAATCCGGGTTTATTTTGGGTAAACGGGCGGGTGAATTACAAAATGATCGGCATTCTGGTCATCAGTCATGAGCAGTCAGGCGCCAGTCTGATTGATTGCGTCGTACATGTTCTGGGGGAACGTCCTCCGCTGCTGGTTAATCATGTGGTTTCTCCTGTGGCAGATCCGGATGTTGAAGCTGCCGGATTGCAGGTAACACTTAAACAGCTGGATCAGGGGAGTGGTGTTCTGATTCTGACGGATGTGTTTGGGGCGACACCGGCTAATATTGCGCGCAGGCTGATCCGCAGCGGACATATCGAATGCCTGTCCGGGCTGAATCTGCCCATGTTGCTGCGTGCTGTGCAATACCGGCACCTGCCTTTGCCACAGTTGATTGATAAAGCCCTGGCCGGTGGTCGGGAAAATATTATGCAGCTGCCTCCGGAAAACAATAACCCTAAAAACCCCGGTTGACTGCTTGTTTGTTGCCTTAACATCATGACAATTTTCAACTTTATTTCCATTTTCGTATTCATCTCTCTGGTGAGTTTGCTACGAGCGGGATTACACCTTTTTCCGGGTGCAGTCTGTTGTTGCAACTCCTTGAAAGGAAAGATCATTTCGTGTTATTGCGCCTTATCCGGCACTCGGAGAAAGGCACACTCCTGTCCGTCCAACTGAGGTTTTTAGGATAATGCAAACTGAATCACTGACCATCCGTAACAAGCTGGGCCTGCATGCGCGTGCCTCAGCCAAATTGACAAAACTGGCGGGTGAATTTGAGAGTGAGGTCTGGCTGACACGCAGCGGCCGCCGGGTAAATGCAAAAAGTATTATGGGTGTCATGACGCTTGCTGCCAGTAAAGGCACGGTTGTTGATCTGGAGGTTTCCGGTCCCGATGAAGTTCAGGCTATGGAGGCACTGAAAGCACTGATCAATGATTATTTCGGGGAAGGGGAATGAGTTTCATCCTTTATGGCGTCGGTGTCTCTGATGGTATTGCGATAGGGCACGCTCACCTGGCCTCATCAGCAGTGCTGAATGTTCCTCATTACCTGCTGCCGAAAAACCGGATTGAAGCCGAACAGGCGCGGTTGCGCAATGCGCTTTCCATTGTGCGGCGAGAGCTGGAGGCACTGAAAATAGCGGATGGACAGGGTTCCGGCTTGGCTGAGTTTCTGGTTTTTCTGGAACTGCATCAAATGATTCTGGATGACCCCATGCTCTCCCAGGCGGCACTGGAAATGATTGAGCAGGCGCAATGCAACGCAGAATGGGCGATTACGCAGCAGATGGAGGTGCTGATTTCCCGTTTTGAAGAGATAGAGGATGCCTATCTGCGCGAACGTAAGACTGATGTTGCTCAAGTGGTTGAACGGGTATTGAAAGTGCTGCTCGGACACCCTGGCTACACACCGCCACCATTGAAGCACGATGGCTCCAGTATTCTGGTGGCACACGACCTCAGCCCGGCTGACGTCATGCAATACAAGCAGCATCAGTTCTCCGCTTTTCTGACCGACATGGGCGGGCCAACGTCACATACCGCCATCGTTGCGCGCAGCCTCAACATTCCTTCGATCGTGGCGATGCAACACGCCCAGCAGCTGATCTACGAAAATGACAACCTGATCGTGGACGGTAACCACGGCATCGTTATTGTCAATCCGGATAAATATATTCTCGCTGAGTACCGCCTGAAGCAAAGCCAGCTTGAACTGGAAAAACGCAAACTCTGGCGTATTCGTTCGGTAAAAGCGATCACACTCGATGGTGCAGCGGTAGAGTTACTGGCCAATATCGAGCTGCCGCAGGAGGTTGAACAGGCGAGAGAATACGGTGCCATGGGAATCGGCCTGTTTCGCAGTGAGTTTCTGTTTCTCAACCGGGATGACCTGCCAGGGGAGGAAGAGCAGTTTGAGGCCTATTCCACTGTTGTAAATGGTATGCGCGGACAGCCGGTCGTGATCCGTACATTTGATCTGGGTGCAGATAAGAATCTGCGCAGTGCTTATCGTACGACACTCAACCCGGCCCTTGGGTTACGTGCAATTCGCATGAGTCTGGCTGAACCCGGCATGTTTATGGTGCAGCTGCGCGCTATTTTACGTGCTTCCGTACCGGGCAAAACCCGGATCCTGATTCCGATGCTGTCCAGCAGCAGAGAGGTCGATCAGACACTGCAGATGATCGAGTTTGCCAAACAAAGTCTGCGTGATGAAAACCGGTCTTTCGATGAACACATCAAGGTAGGATGTATGGTGGAGATTCCGGCTGCTGCGCTCAGTCTTGAATTGTTCATGCGCAGGCTGGATTTTTTGTCCATTGGTACCAATGACCTTATTCAGTACACTCTGGCAATTGACCGTACGGATGAGGCCGTTGCTCATTTGTTTGATCCGCTGCATCCGGCTATCCTTCGCCTGCTGGCGCAAATTATCCAGAGCGCCGGGAAAGCCGGTGTCCCGGTTTCTGTCTGCGGAGAAATGGCGGGGGATTCAAAATACACACGTTTGCTGCTCGGGATGGGGTTGCGACAGTTTTCCATGTATCCGACACAACTGCTAACCGTGAAGCGCGAGATTCTCGGTAGTCATTTGCCGGATATTACCCGTCTGACACAAAAAATCCTCAAGGCGGATGAGCCGGAAAAAATTCAGGAACTGGTGCAAAAGCTCAACAGCTGATTCGCTTTTCCCTCAATCCGACAGGATTGGATACAATGGGCACTCACTTCACACCTCGACATTTACCATTCCCAAATGGCTACGCAAGATTTTGACTCAATCGGCATAGTTTCGGCACGACGCGCCCATTTTGATACTCCGCTCAGTTTGAGAAGCGGTGCTGTACTGGATAACTATGAGCTTGTCTATGAAACCTATGGTGAGCTGAATGCGGAGCGATCCAATGCCGTGCTGATCTGTCATGCCTTGTCCGGTAACCATCATGTGGCTGGCGTTTATGCAGACAACCCCAAGAATACAGGGTGGTGGAACAATATGATCGGCCCGGGCAAGCCGGTTGATACCCGTAAATTTTTTGTCATTGGTATCAATAATCTGGGTGGTTGCCACGGCTCCACCGGGCCTGTCAGTATCAATGACAGAACCGGAAAGCGCTATGGCCAGGATTTTCCGCTGGTAACGACGAGTGACTGGGCAAAAACCTATATCCGTTTTGCCGATCAGTTTGGTATCGACCGTTTTGCTGCGGTTATGGGCGGCAGCCTGGGCGGTATGTCAGCCATGCAACTGGCGCTGGATGCGCCGGAAAGAGTCCGCCATGCAATAGTGGTGGCCGCAGCCGCCAGATTGACCGCACAGAATATCGCTTTCAATGATGTCGCGCGGCAGGCGATTCTGACCGACCCTGATTTTCACGGAGGAGATTACTATTCCCATGGTACGTATCCGCGCAGAGGGCTGCGCCTTGCCCGCATGCTCGGTCACATCACGTATCTGTCGGATGATTCCATGGCCAGCAAATTTGGTCGCGAGCTGCGTAACGGTGCCCTTGCATTCAACTACGATGTGGAATTCCAGATTGAATCCTATCTGCACCACCAGGGTGACAAGTTTGCCGATCTGTTCGATGCCAATACTTATCTGCTGATGACGAAAGCACTGGATTATTTTGACCCGTCACTGGATTACGATGGCAATCTGAGTGCTGCTTTTGCCCGGGCGCAGGCGGATTTTCTGGTGCTTTCCTTTACTTCCGACTGGCGTTTTTCACCGGAGCGTTCGCGCGATATTGTTAAAGCGCTGCTCGATAACAAGCTGAATGTCAGTTATGCGGAAATCCCGTCCGCTTACGGACATGATTCCTTTCTCATGCAGGATGATTACTATCACCAGCTGGTGCGTGCCTACATGAACAATATCGCTATTTAGCTGATTACCTGTTAACGGATTATCTGAACATGATGACAACTGAAGCCGGCAGACCGGTACTGACGCTGCGTCCGGATTTTGCCACCTTTGCGGCCTGGATCAGGCCGGGTTCCAGTGTGCTTGATCTGGGTTGCGGTGACGGAATATTGTTGCGCTACCTTGAAGATAAACTGGATATACGAGGCTACGGTGTGGAAATTGATGCCGACAATATACTGGCCTGTATGAAAAACGGAGTTAATGTCATCCAGAATGACCTTGAGGCCGGTCTGTCCGGATTTGAGGATGAATCCTTCGATTACGTGATCCTTTCCCAGACATTGCAGGCGATGAGAAATACCGAATACATTATTCGGGAGATATTGCGTGTCGGCAAGGAAGGTATCGTCTCCTTTCCCAATTTTGGCTACTGGAAAAACCGTATACAGGTGGCTTGCGGGAATATGCCTGTTTCATCAAATCTGCCGTATCAGTGGTACGACACACCCAATGTACATCTTTGCACTTTGCACGATTTTGAGCAGCTTTGTCAGCAGCACCGGGTCAATATTCTGGAAAGGCGAGTAACGAACAACGATGGGAAAGTGTCTTTTTCCCCCAATCTTTTTGGCATCTTGGCATTTTACCGTATCAGCCATATCCCTGATTAATCTTCCCGCAGCAAAGGTAATGCGTGTAACGGATAACTTGTTCGAAACACGCTACTGCAGTGATCCAAAGTGATTAACGACAACCTGTCCGCCGGAAATGACCAGATCAGGATACTCCAGCCGCTTCAGCTGCTGCTCGGGGTTACCCCGGATTGCGATCAGATCGGCCGGTGCACCGGGCTGTATCGTCCCCAGCAGGGGAATACCGAGATACCGGCCAGCTTTCGCTGTTGCTGCTCCCAGGGCATCTGGCAACGTCATCTTCCCCAGGTGCATCAGATACATCAGCTCTTGCGCATCGATCCCCCAGGGAATATCGGGGTGGGCAATTTCCGTACCGTACAGTAGTTCACCGCCAAGTTCGGCCCAGGTTGTTGTGTTGTGCGCAATCCCGCCACATTTTGAGAGGGTATCGAGTGTACCGATAATCGTGACATTCTGTGCTCTGGCCTGTTTCAGCAACGGCTCAGGAATCGGGTTACAAGGCATATGCGCCCATTCATCGACCCCCGCATTCAATGCCACCTGCACACCTGATGGCTCCGCCACATGGGCTGATACCTTACGCTGATGCCGGTGTGCTTCATCGACAACAGCCTTGACAATAGATTCCGGCAACATGGGCCATGCCGACTGATCATGTGAAGCAGCATGGGCATGATGATGAGAGTCAGCTGGTGCAGTATGCGCTGCATCGTGGTGCGTATGATCATGGTGAGAAGACCAGGGGGCACCTGCTTCACTGCCGGGTTCGAGCGCAATCTTGATGATCACTGCACCCTCACCAACCAGGTGACGCACGGCTTCTCGCGCCTCAGCTTCGCTGGCAACGGGAATTGCCAGATCCAGGGCACCCATGGTAACGATCGGATATCCATGTGGTGCAGTAATGATCCGGCCGGAAGTGAGCACACGTAAACTGCCCTCTCCACCATAAGGTGGATGAACAGGCCCGCCCACATCCCGCAGGGTAGTCACCCCATGCTTCAACACGATGTCTGCCGGTACTTTCTGGAAGGCCAGATGGGCATGTAATTCGATAAACCCCGGCAACAGGGTTGCCTCACCCAGATCAATGTCAGCGGATGCCTCGCCCGTTTTGAATGAATGACGTGGCCCGATTCTCGCAATACGTCCGTCTTTCACCAGTACCGACAAACCACTGCGCATTTCATTTCCATCAAAAACTCGTGCAGCGTGCAGTAATAAAGATGCAGGTCCGGTTTCTCCAGTTTCCTGTGCATAAACCTGCGCAGAGAAAAATATTGCCATCGCCGCTGCGGCCTGGAAACAGCGAACGTGCTGCAGGTAATTAGAAAGAACATCAGCAAAGTTTTTCATTTTTCATCCTTGGTTGATAACAGGTATTTTTCAACAGTCATGCGGGCCAATAAGGCCAGCCAGCACTGCAAGCGCGGCCATCAGAAAAAAATTCCCCATACTGATTCGACCATTTCCTCCTGATTTTGCCGGGTGTGATAACAAACACCCCTGGAACAGGATGGCTGCGTAACCGGACTCCCGCCCGTCCTTTTGTCTGAATTCATGGCCATTGAAACCGGTTGCTGCATGAAAATCTCCCTTGTCTCCCCGGCGTGCAGCCAGCAGTGTTTCCGTATGGCACTGTGCCATACGGTGATGCTGTTTTTCCCGGTTGAAGCAAAGCAGTTGAATCAGGGAAGCAGAGTTATCAGCGGAAATCGTCAGGCAGCCTTACTGATAGCCGGTTGCGTCCGGAACCTTAGCCAGGGACTGGGATGGAGGGGTTCAGGTTCGAAAACAATACCATTTGCTAATATAAATGGAAGGGAAATGACCGGCATCAGCAGATGGCAGATTTTCCGGTATCTGAACGGCGGGTTGTTTCGGCTGATTAACATACTGGTGTATAACAGTAACCGGATAGATGTTACCGCAGGCAGAATCATTAACACATCGTTACCACACAGGCCGTTTGCCAGGCTACCCTGAAAACAGTTTGTGTTTTTAACTTGTATGCTTATTGCATAAAAATTATTCCCGGCAGTCAATATCTGCAAAATGTAAATTAAAAAAATGAAGTTGAACATGTGACAGATTGTCGCGCGGTAATTTGCCACATTGTTATGCTCTTTTCCTCTCCTTATGACGGATACCCTGCAGTAATTACAATCACTTTAACCGGAAATATGCAGCGACGGTTTCCGTAACCGACATCGCGGGTGTGGGTGCCTTTGGTGGAGCGAATTCGGCCTTGTTCTTCCTGGGAGATAGCCGCTCTTTCTTTGCCGGTCTGGAATACCGGATGTAAGCGCATAAGACGGGCCGAAGCAGCATACCGGCAGGAAGCCGATCAAATGACGGCTGGTGACACGACTATTTGTTCTGCCCCCGGTATCAGATTTCGCTTGATTTTTCTGCCGATCTCGAAAAATTGATTCGCCCCACCTTCCATACCAGCACCAGTACCGGTATACCCAGCAGGGCGGTGCCGGTAAAAAATGTGGCATAGCCGTAAGTATCAACAAACTCACCACTAAATCCGGCAATAAATTTTGGCAGCAGCAGCATGATGGAGCTGAAGAGTGCATATTGCGTGGCAGAATAGGCGGTGTGCGTCAGTCCTGAAAGATAGGCAACAAAAGCGGAGGAGGCGATACCGGCTGCAAGATTATCAGCGGAGATAGTGAAGATCAGCCCGCCGATATCATGTCCCCGGCCGGCCAGCCATACGAACAGCAGATTGGTTGCGGCTGATAATGCTGCTCCCAGAAACAAGGTACGGATAACACCGATTCTGGCAATCAGAACACCACCGGTGGCTGCTCCCAGAATGGTCATGATCACACCGTACACTTTGGAAATGGTGGCCACTTCGTCCTTGGTGTAGCCCATATCCACATAAAACGGGTTGCTCATGATGCCCATGACGACATCCGAAATCCGGTATACAGCGATCAGCATCAGGATCAGCAGTGCGTGATAGCCATAACGCCGGAAAAAATCCTGGAACGGCGCAACTGCTGCGTCATGCAGCCAGGTGGTTAATTGTGCGGATAATCTTTCAGAATGTGAGCCGGCCGGTTGTTTTGTGTCTCTAATAGCGGGCTGATCTGCCGGTACATCAGGTTCCCGTATCATTAACGTCGTTACAACACCAACCAGCATACAGCCAGCCATGCACCAATAGGCTATTTGCCAGGATGAGGCGCTGTATTCACCCGGCGAAGCATCAAACATTGCTGCAATCCACAGTACACCAGCCGAAGCCAGAATCATTGCCAGCCGGTAGCCTGCCTGATACGTGGCTGCCATTGCTCCCTGCAGTCGCAAGGCAACGGCTTCGATCCGGTAAGCATCCAGCGCGATATCCTGGGCAGCGGAAGCAAACGCCACGATCAGCGCAAAAACCACCATACGTGACAAATCCCCGGCCGGATCAGTATTGGCCATACCGATCAGCGCCCCCCCAATCAGAATCTGTGACAAAAACAGCCAGGCACGGCGACGCCCCAGCCAGCGGGTGAGTAACGGCAACGGCATCCGATCCACCAGCGGTGCCCAAGCCCACTTGAAACCATAGGCCAGACCCACCCAGCTCAAATGGCCGATGGTTGCCCGATCAATACCTGCTTCACGCAACCAGAACGACAATGTGCCGAGTACCAGCAGCATCGGCAGTCCGGCAGAAAAACCCAGCAGCAGCATGCCCAGCACCCTTGGGTGAGCATAGATACGCAGTACATGTAACCGGCTGGTTCTTATCCCAGGCTTAGCAGTTGGCATTCTGGTCCGTAATGATGCCGTTATTGGAGGCGATATTCATGGTTTAAGGTGGTTCGCTGCTGGTGTTTTTGAATGGATTCCTGGCTGTGCTGCGCCGGTATTATCCTCATAAAGCGGTATTACTTCCTTTTTTATTCCGGATTTTTACTGTTTTTATTCCCTTGAAAAAACAAACGGTGTACTTATATTGACACCGAAGCTGCAGGGAAACCGGCAGCAGAAAGTGTTCAGGTGTACTGTTTGTAATAGACAGGATACCTGTCTTGTAAATAGTAGCGATTGTATGGAGGTTGTTATGGCAATTACGCGATATGAACCATGGGGGTTACTGACACAACTGCAACGTGAACTGGAGCGGGCCCGTGATGATATGGCTGCTGGGGGTTCTTCGGCCATTGCTGAATGGGCTCCGGCAGTTGATATCAAGGAAGAAAGTGACAAATTTGTGCTGCATGCTGATTTACCCGGGGTAAAGCCCGAAGCAATCGATGTATCAACGGAAAATGGCGTGCTCACAATCAAGGGAGAAAAACAAACCGAAGCAAGAACTGAAAAAGAAGGCTACAAGCGGATAGAACGAACTCACGGTTCTTTCTATCGCCGTTTCAGCTTGCCGGATACTGCGGATCTGGGTGCGATTTCAGCTGTTACAAAAGATGGGGTGCTGGTTATTACGATTCCCAAGCGGGAAGCGGTACAACCCAAGAAAATCAGTATTACGGCACAGTGAAATAATTGCGGTAATGGACAGCAAATGGGGCTTTAGGCTCTGTTTGCTGTTATACCGATGTTAAAAGCCAGTTATTTATGAATTTCTCCAGGAATGAATTTTCAAAATAGCTCTTCCCTGTTACGTTACCACTTCGACAGATTTAAGGAACCTCTGCACAGGAGGGCAGGAAACAATCTCAAATTACAGGAAGTCGGGTAGAATGGTTGTGCCGATTAGTCACCAGCTGTGGCTGTCTGGTAGTTCCGGGTGAATGAAATTTTTATGCCTACCCGGAATTTCGAAGTTTGGGTAAGTTAACCCGACCGACAACAACTGTGGCGCGAGCGTCAGGTTTTAGCGGATTTTTATAGAGGAAACGTAAATGAACTTTAAATATTACATCATTTGTATTCTGGGCCTTAGTACCGCTTTAATCGGTTGCAGCGGACCTCCTGAAGTATCTTCGGAAAACTGTGCCGGAAGAGGAATGGAAAGAGCACTGGATTACTACAAAAATAATGAAGCACAGCGCCAGGCGTTTATTGATAAATGTAACGCTCTGCCTAAATAAGTACAGGCGATACTTTTTTCCGGAAGTTCAGGCTCGATTTGCTGCAAGGTTGTCTGTAAAATTAAATCGAGTCTGAATCGTTGATTCAGGTTAGTTATTTTGCAGCAGGGCGCATACACAACCGTTTTTTGGTGGTCGTCAACCGGTCTTTTCTTTTCCCCTGATCTATCTGGTGCCTGCCTGGCACGCTACGCTTTACAATTTATATCACCAGACGTTTTTTTAGTGCCGCATTAACCTGAGCAGGGTTGGCTTTGCCTTTTGACGTTTTCATTACCTGGCCAACCAGGGAGTTGAAAGCTTTTTCTTTACCGGCCCGATAATCGGCTACCTGTTGTGGATTGGCAGCAATTACATCATCTACCCATTTTTCAATTTCGGTGTTATCCGACACCTGTCTGAGATTTCTGGCATCGATGATTGTATCCGCGCTGTCACCCTTTCCTTGCCACATGCTATCAAACACGTCCTTGGCGATTTTTCCTGAAATGGTATTGTCAGTGATGCGCAGCAATAACCCGGCTAATTGTGCCGGGCTGACCGGGCACTGAGAAATCTCAAGTCCTTCCTTGTTCAGCCTTGCACTGACATCGCCCATAATCCAGTTGGCACAGAGTTTACTTTGCTCGGGGAGCAGCCTGACTGCCTGCTCAAAGTAATCAGCCAGCTCGCGCGTTGCGGTCAGTATATTGGCATCATAGGCCGATAAACCAAAATCCCGAATATAACGGTCGCGCCTGGCTTCCGGCAGCTCCGGCAACTTCTCACCGAGCTGATCGATCCATTCCCGGGGAATAATGACTGGTAACAGGTCAGGGTCTGGAAAATAGCGATAATCATGTGCATCTTCTTTGCTGCGCATGGTGCGGGTTTCATCCTGATCGGCATCATACAGGCGGGTTTCCTGGGTGATGTTACCGCCATTTTCCAGAATATCGATTTGTCTGGCCACTTCATAATCGATGGCTCGCTCAAGAAAGCGGAACGAATTGAGATTTTTGATTTCGCAACGGGTTCCGAGTGTTTCCGAATCTGATGGCCGTACGGAGACATTGGCATCACAGCGGAATGATCCTTCCTGCATATTGCCATCACATATACCGATCCAGCGTACCAGTGAATGTAACGCTCGCGCATAGGCTACGGCCTCGGTACTGCTGCGCATATCTGGCTCTGAGACAATTTCGAGCAGGCCCGTCCCGGCACGATTCAGGTCAATTCCCGTCATGCCATGAAATTCTTCATGTGTGGATTTTCCGGCATCTTCTTCGAGATGGGCACGAGTCAGTCGAATCGTTTTTTCCTGTTCCCCTGCCTGGATGGTAATACACCCGCCTTCTACGATCGGATGTTCCAGCTGGCTGATCTGATACCCCTTGGGTAAATCAGGGTAAAAATAGTTTTTTCGTGCAAAAATTGATGGGGAATTAATGGTGGCGTTGATTGCCAGGCCAAATCGGATTGCATGTTCGACAGCGCCACGGTTAAGTACCGGCAGAACGCCGGGAAGGGCGATATCCACAACGCAGGCCTGTGAATTTGGTCGGGCGCCATACGCTACCGATGCGCCGGAAAAAATTTTGGACCGGGTTGATAACTGTACGTGTATCTCAAGGCCGATTACAGTTTCCCATCGCATGATCTGCTAATCCTTTTTTAATCGCTTACTGTTAAACAAACAATGAGTGGATCGGGTGTTTTAGTTGCCGCTTTCCGGTGGGGTGAGCTTGTGCCAGTCTGTTACCTGCTGATAACGGTGGGCGACATTAAGCATATGCGCTTCCCTGAAGTAATTTCCAATGATATGCAGCCCCACTGGCCTGTTCTGATTGCCAAATCCAATCGGTATTGACATGCCCGGCAGCCCCGCCAGGCTGGCGGCACTGGTATAGATATCGGACAGATACATCTGGATGGGATCCCCGCATTTTTCACCAATGTTGAATGCTACGGTGGGCGAGGTAGGTCCCATAATCAGGTCACACTGCTCAAAAGCTTTGGTGAAATCTTCGGCAATCAGACGGCGTAATTTCTGTGCCTGCAGATAATAGGCATCGTAATAGCCGTGAGATAACACGTAAGTCCCAATAAGGATGCGACGCTTTACCTCTTCTCCAAAACCTTCAGCGCGTGTTTTTGCGTACAGTTCTTCCAGATTGTCGTATTGAGCGGCACGGTAACCATAACGTACGCCATCAAAGCGCGACAGATTGCTGGATGCCTCGGCCGGCGCGAGCACATAATAGACGGGGACGGCCAGTCTGCTGTTTGGCAGGGAGACTTCAACGAATGTTGCACCTAATTTTCGATATTCTGCCAGTGCGGCGTCAACGGCACTGGAGACGTCGCTGCTCATTCCTTCTGCAAAAAATTCCCTGGGTAAGCCGATGCGCAGTCCGCCTGCCGGTTTTTCCAGATCCCGTGTGTAGTCTTCTTTTTCCCGTTGCAAGCTGGTTGAATCCCGTTCATCAAATCCGACCATGGCGTTGAGTAATATGGACAGGTCTTCAGCTGACTTGGCCATGGGGCCACCCTGGTCAAGGCTGGAGGCAAATGCAATCATGCCATAACGGGAAACCAGCCCATAGGTAGGCTTGATTCCGCTAATTCCGCATAGAGCAGCGGGCTGACGGATGGAGCCCCCCGTGTCTGAACCGGTTGCCGCCGGGGCCAGTCTGGCTGCGACCGCACAGGCAGATCCCCCTGAGCTTCCTCCGGGAACGGCCCGTCTGTCCCAGGGGTTTTTTACCGGACCATAATGGGATGTTTCGTTGCTGGAGCCCATGGCAAATTCATCCATGTTGGTTTTGCCAAGATTTACCATCCCCGCCCGATCCAGGCGCGCCACTACAGTTGCATCATAGGGAGAAACAAAATTTGAAAGCATTTTTGACCCACAGGTAGTTAGCCATCCTGTAGCACAAAAAATATCTTTTTGTGCTACAGGAATTCCTGTAAGCGGAGTGGAACGTCCCGTGGCAATCATCTCATCAGCAAGCCTGGCCTGATTCAGACTTTTTTCCTCATCAGTCGTAATAAAGGCATTGAGATCAGGATTAAGTACCTTGATGCGGGTCAGAAATTCATGGGTGAGCTCTGTGCTGGATATTTTCTTTTCCGAGAGCAACAGGGAAAGCTGCCTGAGGCTGGCATTTAACATGGTCTGTCAGTGCAGTGGGATGAGTTAAAAAATAAATAAGTGGAGAAACGGGTCAAGATAGCGACTGGGGTTTCGCAGTCTGTATTTTATTCGATTACCTTGGGGACCAGGTAGTAGCCATCCTCAACCTGAGGAGCGATTGATTGAAACAGGGTGTGCTGATCAGACTCGGTAATCTCATCCTCGCGCAGCCTTTGCACCATATCCCGGGAGTGACTCATTGGCTGGATTCCACGGGTGTCAACGGCTTGCATCTGTTCAATTAAATTAAAAATTCCTGACAGCTGAGCCAGATTCTGTTGTGCTTCCATTTCATTGATTTCAATGCGGGCGAGTTTTGCAACACGTTTGATATCGCTTAGTGATAATGTCATATTAGTAGCTTTCTGTTTATACCAAGGCTGCGAGTAGAGTATCATGCACACCTGTTAAACGCATATTTTTATACATCTGCGGCGTCTGTCTGATAAACGGAACCATAAATCTCTGCTTTGCGTACAAACTATTTGGTCTGCCATACTGGATAACTTCATTATGTTTAACTTCCTGAGCAATAATTTCCCGGGTAACTATTTTTCGACAGATATGGCGGTTGATTTGGGCACAGCCAATACGCTGATCTACGTCCGCGGTCATGGCATTGTGCTGAATGAACCCTCGGTAGTTGCTATACGCCATGAAGGCGGGCCGGGCGGTAAACGTATGATTCAGCAGGTTGGGCTGGCCGCAAAACAGATGCTGGGGCGAACTCCGGGAAACATTACGGCAATCCGGCCAATGAAGGATGGCGTTATTGCCGACTTCACCATAACCGAGCAAATGCTCAAGCAGTTCATTCGGAAAGCGCACCCCCCTCGTTTATTTTCTGCGAACCCACGTATCGTTATTTCGGTCCCCTGTGGTTCAACCCAGGTAGAGCGACGTGCTATCCGGGAAGCTGCGTATGGAGCAGGTGCACGCAAGGTTGAGCTGATTGAAGAACCTATGGCCGCTGCGCTTGGCGCCGATTTGCCTGTTGAAACACCCACCGGCTGCATGGTGGTGGATATTGGCGGGGGTACAACCGAGGTTGCAGTGATTTCACTTGGAGGAGTTGTTTATTCCAATTCAGTACGGGTTGGTGGTGACAGGTTTGATGAGGCAATCATCAATTATATCCGCCGTAATTACGGCATCATGATTGGTGAAGTAACAGCAGAAATTATTAAATCAGAAATTGGGTCAGCTTATCCGGGATCAGAAGTCCGTGAAATAGAAGTGAAGGGGCGCAACCTGGCAGAAGGTATTCCACGCAGCTTCACGATTTCCAGTAATGAAGTCCTTGAAGCGCTGGCCGAATCATTGAATAGCATTGTCAGCGCAGTTAAAACAGCTTTGGAGCAAACGCCGCCCGAACTCGGATCCGATATTGCAGAAATGGGTATGGTCATGACAGGTGGCGGTGCCTTGCTGCATGGTATTGATCGCCTCCTGATGGAGGAAACGGGGTTGTCAGTGGTTATTGCAGATGACCCGCTTACCTGTGTTGTGCGAGGGGCTGGAATAGCACTGGATAACATGGATCATTCAGTCGGAGTTTTTGCCAGAGATTATTGAGCAGTTCATCAAAATAGTATGCTGTGATAGCGGACATGCTTTTTCTCAAGCCATAAAAGCGCTCGTATATTGCATCAGGTTTCAGATTTTGCAGACAGTTGCGATCATTGTGTAACTGCCAGAACCTGTAGTTGTATTGTATTGTATAAAGGATTTTTTGTCGCTATTGCTGGTCTGGCTGATTTGACAGAGTAGCGGTTTCGGTACATCAGTCTGACTTTTCAGGTTACCCTTTGCTCTGCGGTTGTCTTGCCGCATCGTGTGCTTGTGCCGGGAGCTTTGGTATACTCCAGTGACATATGCCGTTTATCTGAATTTCCTGATCATCGACAATTTTGTCTCAGGCCATCAGGCACAGGGTTATCTACTCGGGATGTGGAAATACTGAGAGAGGCTACATGCAAACTTCCCCGCAGTTCTTCAAGACAGGCCCGAGTCCGCTGGCACGGCTGTTTTTTTTCGTGTTACTGTCCATTTCCATCATGGTGGCGGATTCCCGGTCAGACTTCATTTCAGAAGTGCGGCGAATAATCGGAACGGTTATTTTTCCATTGCAGAAACTGGCGTATCTGCCTTTTTCACTGCAGGAGAGACTGGATCAGTATATTGCCGATTTTAAACTCGTGGAAGAAATTAACCACCTCAGGCGTGAGTATCTGAACAGCCGGCGTGATTTTTTCCGGCTGCAGGCTTTGACCAGTGAGAATGAGCACTTGCGTGCACTGCTTGGGGCTGCCAGGCAAACGGAAATGCAAACCGTTCTGGCTGAAATACTTTATACCCCGCGAGATCCGTTCAGTCGCAAGATAACCCTGGATAAGGGCAGTTCCAGGGGAATCAGGCCAGGGCAGGTTGTGATTGATGACCTCGGCGTGATCGGTCAGGTGACACAGGTTTTTCCCTGGACGTCAGAAGTGACACTGATTACCGACAAAAATTATATGGTCCCCGTGCAGATTGATCGTAACAGCTTAAAAACAGTGGTTTCCGGTGCCGGTAAAAACAGTGAACTGGAGCTGCGTTTTTTATCAATCAACACAGATATTCAGGAGGGTGATCTATTGACCACTTCCGGGATTGGTGGTGTTTACCCGGCTGGACTGCCTGTAGGGCGGGTAACTCATATTGAGTATGATCGCTCGCATAAATTTGCGCGTATTATATGCATCCCCGTAGCGGGAGTAGATCGTCATAGACAAGTGCTTATCCTGATTGATTCTGCATCTGCTCCAAAAACTTCAGACAACCCCGAGTCCTATGCGCCACAGAGAAACCGGCAAACCAAGAACCACGGGATATGAGTATGTTACCCAGGAATTTCTGCTACCTGCAAAAAAATCCCTGATTTATCTGAGTCTGCTGGCAGCTGTTTTAATTAACCTGATGCCGTTTGATAAGGTGATGCTGGCGCTGCGACCGGATTTTTTAGCGCTGATGCTGCTTTACTGGAACATCCATCAGCCGCAGCAAATGGGGTTGGGTGTTGCTTTCTTATGCGGGCTGGTAATGGATGTGATTGATACCAGTATTATGGGACAGCATGCAATTGCTTACTGCCTCATTACTTTTTTTGCGCTGGTTTTGCATCGGCGCTTACGGCTGTTTAATGCTTTTCGACAAATTCCTGCTGTCTTGTGGGTGCTTTTGCTTGGGCAGGCAGTATTATTTTTGACCGGAATTCTGGCGGGGACTTATATTCCGGAGTGGTATCTTCTGCTTGCCAGTGTGACTGGAGCGCTATGCTGGCCTTTGCTCGTATTTTTGCTGGGGAGTTTTCGGAAGCAACGAATTGAGCCTGATGAAATATGAATGAAATTGTTGAGTTGCGTGATCATACACAGGAAATTCGATCTTTTCGTATCAGGCTGGCTATTTGTGCAGTTGTCGTTGTGGTTTTGTTTGTTTTATTGTTCAGCCGCTTTTTTTATTTGCAGGTATTGCAAAGCGAGCACTATACGACGCTTGCAGAAGCAAATCGTATTGCTATCCAGCCGTTGACGCCTAACCGCGGGCTCATATTCGATCGTAACGGAGAAATCCTGGCGCAAAACTACACGGCATACACGCTGGAAATTATTCCTGATCAGGTTAAAAACCTTGGATCGGCTATTGATGAACTGGCAACAGTGATTGAAATTACTCCGGAGGATCGTCAGCGTTTTAATAAATTAAAACGGGAAAGTACGCGATTTAAAAGTTTGCCTATACGTTCCCGCTTAACAGAGATTGAGGTAGCTCGTTTTGCAGAGAATCAGTATCGTTTTCCCGGGATGGATATTAAGGCTTACCCACTCAGGCATTATCCGAAAGGAGAGTTGATTTCTCATGTGATTGGCTACATTGGTCGGATCAATGACAGAGATCTGGAACAGCTGGAAGCGGATAAACGGCTGAAAAATTACCGTGGCTCTACACATATCGGGCGTATTGGTGTTGAAAAAAGCTATGAGGGTGCTTTGCATGGGCAGACGGGTTTTGAGCAGGTTGAAACTGATGCAGTTGGCCGTTCTGTACGAACTTTGTCCCGTGTGGCTCCTGTGGCCGGGAACGATCTTACGCTTTCTCTCGATATTGGATTGCAGCAGGCGGCGGTACAGGCTTTCGGAGATTATCGCGGCGCCCTGGTTGCGCTGGATCCAACCAGTGGCGAAATCCTTGCGTTTGTCAGTAAGCCGGGTTTTGACCCCAATCTGTTTGTAGATGGCATTGATCATGCTAACTGGCGCTTGCTTAATGAGTCCATTGATCGCCCGTTGAATAATCGCGCATTGCGTGGGGTGTACCCCCCGGGCTCCACTTTTAAGCCATTTATGGCGCTGGCCGGGCTGGAGCTGGGGAAGCGCTCTATTCGTTATTCATTCAGTGACCCGGGGTTTTTTAGTTTGCCCGGCAGTTCGCACCGTTTTCGTGATTGGAAACCGGGAGGGCATGGCTGGGTGGATCTGCATAAATCTCTGGTTATTTCATGTGATACCTACTATTACATGCTTGCGCATGATCTGGGGATAACCAATATTCATAATTTTATTGGACAGTTTGGTTTTGGTAAGGAGACCGGTATTGATATTCCCGGAGAAGCTACCGGGTTACTACCATCACCGGAGTGGAAGAAAAAGCGGTTCAAACAGAACTGGCTGCCAGGCGACACCATTTCGGTGGGCATTGGCCAGGGGTTTAATCTGGCTACACCACTGCAGCTGACTTTTGCCATGATGCTGCTGGCAAATGACGGCAAGGCCTATAGACCGCATTTCGTTAAGCAGCAGGTGGATCATTACAAGGGGCTTGTCGAGGATAGTTCTGCAGAAGAAATGTATCGGCTTAATGTGAAGCAGGAATATCTGGATTATGTTAAGCGTGCGTTGGCTGATGTTACTCGTCCTGGTGGCACGGCTTCACGTGCAGGTGCTAACGCTGCTTATACTTTTGCTGGCAAGACCGGTACATCTCAGGTGGTTAATATCAAACAGGGCGAACGTTATAATGCCAGTAGAATCAATGAACGACACCGGGATCATGCTCTGTTTACGGCTTTTGCGCCCGTAGAGAATCCCAGGATCGTTCTGACGGTTCTGGTTGAAAACAGCGGATCAGGAGGTTCGACCGCAGCACCGATAGCTCGTAAGGTGCTGGATTATTTTTTTCTTGGGAAAATGCCGGAGTCTGCTGAAAAAGCAGGGTAGGGTATAAGCTGTTTCCGGAAAGATCTGATTGGCGATATAAAAAGGTTGCTGCTTTATGGCTGTTGTAAATTTCGGAAAGCCGCTGTGAATTTTAGGATCCCGGCATAATATGAGCTCCCCGGATATTAGAAAAATATGGCATTACCTCGTTCGCTATATTGATAATTTCTTGCTTGCCGGGATTTTTCTGCTTATGTTGACCGGCCTGATAGTGCTTTACAGTGCTGCCGGCGGGAGCCATGCCAGAGTAATCAGTCAGCTGATCAATATGGTGATTGCATGTGTGGTGATGTGGACGGTGGCCAACATCCCGCCTCAGCAGATTATGCGGTTAGCCTTGCCGGTTTACGTGCTGGGTATTATTTTGCTGGTTGCTGTGGCGTTATTTGGTGAGATCCAGAATGGCGCACGCCGCTGGCTGAACCTCGGATTTGTGCATGTTCAACCTTCCGAGTTACTCAAGATTGCGGTGCCGCTCATGATGGCGTGGTATTTTGATAAAGCACATATTACATTGCGCTGGCGTGATTATGTCGTTGCAGCGCTGATTTTACTGCTTCCGGTTTTGTTAATTATACGTCAACCTGATTTAGGGACTGCTCTGCTTATCCTGATCAGCGGTTTTTATGTAATTTTCCTGGCGGGATTGCCATGGCGGATTCTGGCTGGTTTGGTTGTGGCAGCAGCAGTGAGTATGCCATTGCTCTGGAATTTTGGCATGCATGACTATCAGCGCAAGCGAATTATGACCATGCTGGATCCGTCACAAGATGCTTTGGGAGCTGGTTATCATACGATACAATCCAGCATCGCTATCGGGTCAGGGGGAATTTCAGGCAAGGGGTGGTTGAAAGGTACTCAATCTCAGCTTGATTTTCTGCCGGAGCCCAGTACAGATTTTATTTTCTCGGTATTTTCAGAAGAATTCGGGCTGATAGGTAACAGTTTGTTGTTGTCACTTTATCTGATAGTAATCGGGCGCTGCCTGGTAATCACGACAAAGGCTCCAACACGATTTGCAAGGCTGGTCGCTGGGTCGATCAGTTTGACCCTTTTCACTTATGTATTTGTCAACATGGGCATGGTAAGTGGTATTTTGCCTGTTGTTGGCATACCACTTCCACTCATCAGTTATGGCGGCACTTCCATGGTTACCATATTGCTGGGATTTGGAATTCTGATGAGTATTCATACCCATCCCAAACTTGTTAAAACATAACAATATGAAAATAAACTTTAATTATGGTTTTTCAGCTGCGAGCAGGGATTCGTTGTTTTTCCTTTTAGCTGTCGTAACGATATTCATCGTTTCTGCCTGCAGCAATACTCCGCGACTGGGTCAATCATCAACACATTCACATGCCAGAGCAGGGGGAGGGTACTATCTGGATGATGGCCCGGAGCAAAATCCTCCTTCAAATCTGGATTCTGTTCCTGATGCAATTCCCCGTATAGAGCCGCTGAAAACCGCGGCAATGCGTCCCTATATAGCACTGGGAAAAACCTATACGCCTATGACAGCCCTAAGACCTTATAAGGCTCGCGGTCATGCTTCATGGTACGGTAAGCGGTATCACGGCAAACGTACTTCTTCAGGCGAAGTTTATGATATGTATACCATGACTGCAGCCCATCCAACCCTGCCCATACCAAGTTACGCGCGTGTTACAAATCTACAGAATGGGAATTCTGTTGTTGTGCGTATCAATGACCGGGGGCCTTTTCTGGGGAATCGTCTGATTGATCTGTCTTATGTGGCAGCGCATAAGCTTGGTGTTCTGGCAAACGGCAGTGCCCAGGTAGAGGTTGAAAGTATCATTCCGGATCGTTTCAGCAGCACTGGTAATGCTCTCACACAGGTGGAATCCAGGGCTGAACCGGGATCAGCTTCCGGTGAGGATAAGGGAGATTTTTATTTGCAGCTCGCGGCGTTTGGATCAGCATATAACGCACAGTCTTATCTGATGCGGCTGAAGTCGGCATTGCCTTCAATAACCCAGCAGGTTCGTATTAACCAAACAAGCGGGCTCCATAAAATCCTTATTGGCCCTTTCTCCGATCGCGAAGCAGCGGGCCGGACAGCAAGTATCATTACAGCTTCCGGTTCTCCGGAGCCGATATTGGTACAAAAAAATTACTAACTCTGTTGCCCAATTCAATTTTACATTATTGAAAATAGAGCAATATTGCAGTACGAGGGGGTTATTCGAAAATAAATAATCTGCCTGTTTTTGCAGGATCAGACGGCTTGGTGTGTATGTGTTTCTTCATTCGGTGTGGTTTTGCCAAGATCCCGTCCTGCGGCAGCCAAGCTGTTTTCTTATCGTACTGTTAGTAATCAGCGTGAAAACTGATTAGAAAATTGAGAGGAGCAATACCAAAATTGACCTCCGTGGGCGTGTCACCATTGGTTTTTGGATGGAGCGGCCCGGTCAGCATAGAAACACCGGTAACCTTCGTATCTTAATCTGCCCTGCAATCTATCAAGAAGTACCTCAATGCTCAGACTGGCCCGGCCTGCTGGCTGGCCGAGCGTTCTACTTTGCCTGAGAACCTGTATGTACAACCCGATTTATATCTTTGAGAAACATTAACCATGATTTCGGGATGGTTAATTATTATAAAGTTGTGTGTATAGGTTGCTGGGGGTAGTGAGGGGGTAGTGATTTTGGTAACCGATTGATTTTTTGGTATCTGGGGTCTGGTATGGTATTGA
>NZ_JADZAJ010000021.1 GCF_020852615.1 Nitrosomonas sp.
CCGATGCAAACTTTAATTGACGCAAAGGAGATATGGGACGATAAAATTACCGAATTGAATAACTGAATCTGATCTAACAGGCACTCGTCAAATCGGGTAACTGTCAGACCAGATCTCAACTACTACAAATTAAATGTGGATTGGATCGTGCAGATTTCAGTGTTGATCCCCATCTGCTCCGGCGCGGTTTGCTCGATAATGGTTACAGTGAATTACCAATCCTGAGTAAACATGTAGTGGCTACCGGAACCTTGCCGCCAATCCATAAAGACCCCTTTGATCGCCTGCTTGTCGCCCAGGCAATAGTCGAAGGAATAACCCTGCTGACAGCTGATGCTCGTGTGGCTGAATACCCCGGTCCGGTGCAATATGTCTGAGCAGATTCTTCCACGTCAAAAATCCATCATCTTTAATTAAACAGGCAAGCTGCTCCATCCCGGGTTGTTTGCAGCGTTTTTATCAATGCGTTCATGGCCATTCGCGTCATGAACAGGCGGTTGTCACCGCTTTCCCCGTTTCATCATTTCCCGGAAGTACTGCCATCTTTCGCCGGTATTCAAGCAATTAAACAGCAGGCCAAAGTGGAATCATGTATTCCTGTTCCTATCAGCTGGGCATGTTGTGACGCATAGCGTGGTTACCTGTCTGGCAAGCTTGCCATTGTGCTTTGGGGCCAGTAACTGACACATAATTTGTATCGTTTTGTTTACCGGAATAATTTTGATATGTCACTTCTGCAATCATCCTGTCGTGTTGCGTTTGCTGCTTTATTACATGATCTGGGCAAATTTCACGAAAGAACTGGCCTGCCGGTTAATGGTGATCTCGCTGCGCTAACCACGCTCTATAAATATTCGCATGCTGCCCATACCGGCGGGATGTGGGATATCGTGGAAAAGTTTGCGCCCGATCTTCTACGCGGTGATGTTTCCCCTTTCTCTGGCCGTACCAGCGGTGCCGATATTACCGACAGCATGGCTAATGCCGCAGCAGCACATCATAAACCAGACACATTATTGCAATGGATCATTGCCACCGCTGACCGGGCTGCTTCAGGTTTCGAGCGTACAAAATTTGATGAATACAATGCTGATGCCGAAGGGGAAACGCCGCAGCATAAAAACCGCTTTCAGGCGCGGATGATGAGTTTGTTCGAGCAGATCAAGCTCAACGCACAAGCTTCTGCCGACCAGTTCAAGTATGCCTACCCTTTGCGGGCACTTGGGCCAGAAGCTATTTTTCCTGATAAACGGGCTGCTATTGAGCCAAATGAAAATAAAACAGCACAAGCCGAGTATGCCGCGCTGTGGGAACAATTTTTGCAAGCGCTGAAATCTATTCCAAAGTCACATCGCAACAACTGGCCGCTATGGCTGGATCATTTCGATTCTGCCTGGCTCACCTTTACCCAGGCGATTCCTTCGGCGACCAATCGCGGCGTCATACCGGATGTTTCTCTCTACGACCATAGCAAGGCGGTAGCTGCATTAGCTGCGGCGCTTTGGCGCTGGCACGAGGAAAGCGGCAACACAGGCTCCGATGCACTGGCAAAACTGCGCAACCCGGAACGGCCTGACTGGGATGAACAAAAGCTGCTGTTGATCCAGGGAGATTTTTTCGGCATTCAGAATTTTATTTTTGCGCAGGGCGCACAAACTCAAAAACATGCTCACAAGCTGTTACGCGGGCGTTCTTTTCAGGTGGCATTGCTGGCAGAAATGGCGGCACTCAAGTTGCTGGAAACGCTGCAATTGCCGTCAACCAGCCAGATTATCAATGCAGCCGGTAAATTCCTCATTGTTGCGCCCAATACCCAGTCAGCGCGCGAGGCGGTAGCAGCCTGTCGACGCAGTTTTGATCAATGGTGTTTGCAGCACACCTACGGTGAGATTGGTGTAGGCATTGCCGCTACCCCTGCCAGTTGCAACGATCTGATCAGCAAACGTTTCAAGGCGCTCACGCAGCGATTGTTTGCCGAACTTGATATGGCCAAGCATCGACGTTTTGATCTATGTGGCGACACTGCAGCCGTGCGCACGGTATCTTTCGCCGATGGGCCTTGTGGTTATCACGGTCGATACCCGGCTGATCATGCTGTCGAGGGAGAAAAACCAGCCTCCTGTGCACTGTCACGCGATCAGATCGCCATTGGCGAAGCACTCACCAAACATGCACGACTGCTGGTAGTGCGCCAGGCGGACAGCTTCAAAAAGCCACTCGATCTGGATTACTTCGGTTATCGCCTGATATTTGTCAATGAAGCAGATGCTTCCGGCCATTACGGCAAGCTGGCCGAACAGGGGGAGCTGGTACGTGCCTGGGATTTTGATCTGCCTGATAAGAATGGCACCTGCTTTCATGGTTATGCCCGGCGTTTCATCAACAGTTATGTGCCGGTATTCGATAACTTTGATCAGCAACTTTCTGATAAATACGGCCGCTGGGAAGATGAAGCCGGATTTGACCATAAGCACCCGATCAAGACACTGCATCACATTGCCTGTGAAAATCGCCGCTTACAGGAAAACGGTAAATGGCTGGGTGAAATCGCACTGGTTACGCTCAAGGGTGATATTGACAACCTTGGTGCGCTGTTCCAGAACGGGCTGGAGGAACCCACTTTTGCCCGCTGGGCTTCACTTTCACGCCAGGTTAATGCCTTTTTTGCGCTGTGGCTGCCGTGGTACTGCGCCCACGGTGAAAATGGGCGCTTTCGTAACACTTACACGGTATTTGCCGGTGGTGACGATTTTTTTCTGATCGGCCCCTGGGAATCCACGCTTGAACTGGCAAGCGCCATGCGCAAGGCATTTGCACGCTATGTTGTGCGTGATGACATTACCTTCTCGCTCGGTGCCGCCATGACACAGCCAAAAGTACCGGCACGCCAGCTTGCTGTTGCAGCTGAAGCCGGACTGCACGCAGCCAAACAGCATGATGGAAAGAATGCCGTTAGCTTGTGGGGCGTTACTGTTAGCTGGGCAGAATGGCGAGCACTCATGGAAGAACGCCGTGATGCACTGGAACGGTTGATCAGTGAAGCGGGAGGATTATCCACCGGTTTTATTTACAACCTGTTGCTGCTATCCGATCAGGCAGAACGCGATGATCCAAAAAGAAATGATCGTCGCCCGGAAGATGCTTTGTGGCGTTCACGCCTGGCGTACCGCTGTGCCAGGCTGCCAGAAAATCAGCAAATGGTTGGTAAAGCACTCGCCCGCGAATGTGGCGAGGCCTTGAAACAATACCGTGGTGCTTACCGCTTGCCGGTTTCGGTGCTGCTGTACCGCCAGCGACAATAACGGCAAGCTTGCCGCTCGGCAATCAAACCGGGCAGCCATTTATTATCAACACCTACTATCGACAACATCCGGAAATCACAAAATGACACTTGATCTGAAAACCAATCCACCCTCTGCCAAGCTTTTTTCAGAAGATGCTGAAAACATTGCAAAGCAGCTTGATGAAAGCGCTAAAAATGGGCGTGATTCAGGTAAAAACAAATCCACCCAGATTCGCCGTTTTTACGATGAACTGGTCGGCTGGCAGGAACGCATTGGTACAGATGATAAAAAGTTCAAGGATTATGAAGCGTTTATCCACATGCTTAATGCCAAGGCAGCTTATGCACAAGGCCGCAATCTAGTCACCGAGGATTTTGTTAAATGGCTGCGTGACTGCATTCAACAGATAGACAGTCCGCGTACATTGAATCATTTCCGGCTGCACTTTGAAGCCATGCTCGGCTTTCTCAAGGCAATCCGTGGCTGAATAACGTTACCAGCAAAATTCATTTTGTTTTTAATCATTTGTTGTTCAGAGGGAAATTATGCAACTGAATATTATCCAAAAAATTACCGGTACTCTCGTACTTGAATCCGGCCTGCACATCGGTGCGGGCGACAGTGAAATGCGTATCGGCGGCACAGACAGCCCGGTGGTCAAGGATCCGCTCACTGGCCAGCCTTATATTCCTGGCTCCTCATTGAAAGGCAAAATCCGCAGTCTGCTGGAATGGCGGCATGGGCTGGTAATGGCAGCAGGAGGTGCGCCCTATTCGTTCAAACAGCTTGCCGAAGATGAAAATAATTCGGCTGGACGTGATGTCATCAAGCTGTTTGGCGGCGCGCCTGACAACGCGGAAGAAAAGCTTGTTAACAGTATTGGCCCGACTCGCTTGGCTTTCTGGGATTGCCCGTTGAGCAGTGACTGGAAAAGGGAAGCAGCCGATTCCAGAAATCTGCTGATCACCGAAGTCAAATCTGAAAACAGCATTAATCGCATTGCCGGCACAGCCGAACATCCGCGTTTTATCGAACGGGTAATTGCCGGTGCGCGCTTTGATTTCACCCTCACGCTCAAAGTATTGGAAGGAGATGATTTGCTCGATAGCGTGCTGCTCGGTCTGCGATTGCTGGAACTGGATAGCCTTGGCGGTTCCGGTTCGCGCGGTTACGGCAAGATCAAATTTGCGGCGCTGAAGCTCGACGATACGGATCTGATGAAACAGTTCCACGCCATTACCCCATTCAACCAAACGGCCTGAAACAATGACTCCACTGCGTGCAATTCTTCGGCTGCATTCGCCACTGGGTACCCCGTTGGCGGGTGATACCTTGTTTGGCCAGCTTTGCCATACTGTTCGCGAAATGCTGGGTGAAGAAAAACTCGAAGCATTGCTCGATGGCTATACTGCCGGCAACCCTTGGCTGGTGGTTTCTGATGGATTCCCGAGTGGTTACTTGCCACGCCCCACCGTGCCAGCAGCTTTGCAGGCAAACAAGGAGGAAGACCCGGCAAAACGTAAGGAAGCCAAGGGCAAACGCTGGATTCCACATGATCAGGTACATTTGCCGCTGCGCCAGCTACTGGGTATCGCCGCCTCTGATGAAGATGTTTACGGTAAAGAGGTTTGCGGTAAACAGAACAAGCCGATCCAGGCGGTTGCATTTCACAACACGCTCAACCGGCTGACTGGCACAACAGGGACAGGTAAGTTTGCGCCCTATACTCAGTCACAAACTTTTTATCAGCCGGATCAGCACATGGATGTATGGTGCGTACTCGATGAAGATCGCCTGCCACGCGCAACATTGCATCAGTTGCTTGAATATATTGGCAATATTGGTTATGGCCGTGATGCCAGCATCGGCCTGGGTAAATTTGCTGTGGAACAGATGGAAGAAACAGCATTACCCAAACACACACATCCGAATGCCAATGTTTACTGGACACTGGCACCCTGTGCGCCGCAAGGACAGGGTTTCGATACTTTACGCAGTTACTGGCAGGTACTGACCCGTTTTGGCCGACATGGCGGCACGCTGGCGCTGGGTGCCAATCCATTCAAGCAACCGCTGCTGCTGGCAGCAACTGGCGCCATTTTTGTACCGGCAAACAACATGGCACAAACCCGCTTCATCGGTAATGGCCTGACAAACGTATCACTGATACAAAAGACAGCAGTCCATCAGGGTTATGCACCGGTGCTGGGAATTTGTATGGAGGCTATCTGATGAAGTTTCTGGATACGCAAGAACTGGTTGTGAGTACTTTGTCACCAGTGCACATTGGTTGCGGCGAAGACTATGAGCCTACCGAATATGTGGTTGATACATCTGGCGTACTACATCGATTCGATGCAGGCATACTGCCTGATTTAAGTGATGCGGGTATTTCCAGCGATATTCTCACCATATTATCCAATGACGAAGCGCACACGGAACAATTGCGTGCAGTACATAAAACGCTCAATAAGTATCGCGACAAAATCATTCCACTAGCCAGCGTCCACGTTTCGATGTGTACTGGTGTGCATGCGCACTATAAAAGTACGCAAGATAAAAAAAATGATTTCAACCGGAATGGTGTCGAGCGAACCTCATATCAACCGTTCAATCAATTGCCTTATCTTCCAGGTAGCAGCATCAAAGGTGCTATCCGGACAGCTATTCTCAATGAGCGCATTGCAGGTAATAACCCGTGTTCGACGGTGCTCATGAGGCAGATTCAAGATTTCAACACCATGATCGAGGAGTACGACCCTGGTAATGGCAAATTGCTGTTACGGCTGAAGCTCCAACACACGAAGCGGGATTACGATCGGGCACGTAAAAACATTGAGAAAACCATTGCAGATGTTTCATCTGATCTTGGTACTGATTTACTCGGCGGTAAATTTGAAACCGATCCGCTGCGCGCCCTCAAAGTGAGTGACGCTGCCCCACTTGATATTGAAATTGAGCGCGAGATTCGCTTTTGTCTTAATCGCAGCCGATCTGGCCGTCGCAGTCAGGCGCAGGTAAAGAATCTCTATACTCGCCTGGAATACATTCTCGAACACCAACCCGCCGCCTTCAGTTTATTTCTGACATTGCAAAATCTTCATGAGATCGCGGGGAGGCGCAACCTTCGCAATGAGCCCGTAAGTCCTTCAGTCGATAAATTGCTGTCATGGCCAGGTATCGTCAAGGCATGTAATAGCTACTATCTAAATCGGTTGGACGATGACCTCGCTATGCTTGGGAAACTCTATCCGACATCAGAATGGGGAAAACAGACTCAAAGCATCCTTGATGCTGGTTTACGTGACCAAATTAAAACCGGCAATTGCCTTTTGCTGCGAATCGGCAAACATGGTGGCGCAAACAGCAATACTGTTAGTGGCCGCCAAATCAAGATCATGCTCAATGAGGATAGGCGCCGGGCCAATGGCAAAGAAGAAAAGATACGTCTTTATACGTTCGATGACGAATCCCGAACCATCTGGTATTGCGGTGACGATCTGGACAAGCCATCTGATCTTTTGCCACACGGTTGGATCATCCTGAGTAACCTGGATCAGATTTGGCATGCTGATCTACCCGGTTTTGAGCGACGTTGCGCTAGACAACAAATGGTTGCTGAGAATGCCCGCCGTCAGGCAGAAGCAGCTGCTGCCGAGCAGACCAAAGCCGCAGCACAAGCTGCTCGTGAAGCTGCATTGGCTGCCATGACAGAAAATCAGCGCCATGTTGAAGAATTTGTATCTAAGTGTGCCCGGCGTGCAGAACAGCTTCGGGGAGGGAAGGAAAATCCCAATGCTGCTATTCATACAGCTGCACGAGAATTGGTAAAAGCTGCACTGGAAGGTGCAGACTGGACTACGGATGAAAAACACTCTGTTGCCGATGCGATCGAAGAATGGCTGCCCAAACTGGTCAGGATTGAGCTCAAGGATGAACGTAAGAAGCTGAAGTTATCAGCCTTACGCCTCTAAATGAACCTATCCGGCCAGAATTATGAATCATTACCTGACTGAACCTGCCTCTCCTGTCCTGTCGCTGGGGCGTTATCGTCTTGACTGGCGGGTGACACGTGCAATCCGGTTGCCGGATTATGCTGGCTCGATGTTGCGCGGTGCATTTGGACATGCTCTGCGCAACATCGGCTGCATCACACGTGAAAAAGAGTGTACTACTTGCCCATTGCGGCAGGATTGCCCTTACACCACGCTGTTTGAGCCGATTCCACCTGAACACCATCCGCTGCAGGATTTCAGCAGAATTCCGGTGCCTTATATCATCGAGCCTCCCGAGTGGGGTGCGCGTGTGCTGCACCCTGGCGATACACTGACTTTCCATTTCACGCTGGTTAGTCGTGCCGTAGAAGAACTGCCCATTGCTATCCTTGCCTGGCGACGGGCACTGGCGCGCGGAATTGGTCCGGGTGATGGACAGGCAGAGCTGACTGGTGTCTGGCTGGAACAACCGGAATCCCCATTAGCTGTTTACACACCGGAAAGTGGCAGTATCCGGAAACACGATACGCAACTGATCTGCCCACCCCCATCTGGTGACAGGGTACGGCTGCACCTGATGACCCCGTTACGCCTGCAAAATAATGGTGTGCCGCTCAAAGTACAAACCATTACCGAGCGTGCTTTGCTGATGGCACTGGTACGGCGGTTTGCCCTGGTGAGCGAATTTTATGGTGAAACTCACTGGCAACCGGATTTCCATCACTTAAGTGCGCTGACTGACAGCATTCAGGGCCATCGCCAGCTTTCCTGGCGTGACTGGAAGCGCTACTCCAATCGTCAGCAGCAGGAGATGGTACTGGGAGGCGTTACCGGCCGCTGGGATTTACGCGGTGAGCTTGCTGCATTCTGGCCGGCGCTATGGTTTGGTCAATGGCTCCATGCCGGCAAGAATGCCAGTTTCGGATTGGGTCACTACGAAATTCTGGCAGCGTGACTATTTGGCTAGTCACTCGTCATCCCGGCGCAGTCGAATGGGCCATACGTCAAGGTATCCGATGGGATAAACATGTTGCCCATCTTGATCCATGTGAAATTGCTGCGGGCGATACCGTCATTGGCTCGCTGCCGATCAATCTTGCCGCAGAAATCTGTAATCGCGGCGCACGTTACTTCAATCTCTCGCTTAATCTGCCAGCCCACCTGCGCGGCCGGGAGCTAAGTGTCGATGAGCTGGAAAATTGTCAGGCAAAACTTGAGGAATATTACATAAGGAAAATAGAATGACTGTTCATGTTTGCCTCGTTTCAGCGCAAGCTGCGCCTAATCTCCTTCCTGCACTTGATCCGGAACTGAAACCAAAAGAGGTCGTACTGCTGGTCAGCCAGAAAATGCGTGCTGCTGCCGATGCATTAAGTATGGTATTTAAAGAACTTGGAATCAGAACCGATTTGATTCCTCTCGAAGATGAACATAGCAGCCGCGTTATTGAAGAAACCCTGCTTCAAATCGCGAGTGAACGGGAAGGAGAGGAAATTCTTCTTAATTTGACTGGTGGCACAAAACTGATGGCACTGGTTGCACAGCAAACTGTTGCCCAAGAAGAAAACTGGCGCAGTTTCTATGTTGATGTCGATACTGATGTCGTTGTCTGGCTGGATAAAACTCCCGGCAAAAAACTGGCAGAACAATTACGACTTCGCCACTACCTGAAATCATACGGATTTGACCTTTCAGATTCTCCCGAGCGCCCGCAGATCACGCACGAACAGCGTAATCTGATGCAAACCCTCATCACCCAGATTGGCAGTCTGGAAAAACCACTCACCCAGCTCAACTGGCTGACACAACAGGCTGAAGATAAAAAACAGTTGAAAATTACAATGGATACTCAACAGGCAGACAGCCGTAGCCTGGAAGCGCTGTTGCGTCACTTCGCGGAAGCCGGTTTTTTGCAAGTGAATGGGAATACGATCAGTTATGCTGATGAAACCGCACGAAATTTTGTCAAAGGCGGCTGGTTGGAACTTTATACCTATAGCTGTGTTGTCGATGTTACGGGTGAAACGGGGATTCGCGACAAGGCTGCCGGGCTGGAAGTGATGAGTAAAGAAGGTGTAAAAAACGAAATGGATATTGCCATGATGGTGCGTAACCGATTGTTTGTTATTGAATGTAAAACCGCACGCATGGATAAACCTGAAGCACCCAAAGCCAACGATACGTTGTTCAAACTCTCAGAAATTTGCCGGCGAGTAGGCGGTCTGGGAACAAAAGGTATGTTGGCCAGCTATCGCCCTGTTGCTGATTCCGAACGAAAACTGGCCAGGACGCTAAACATTGAATTGGTGTGCGGGCAAGATTTGAGGAATCTGCGAGATGGGATCAGGGCGTGGATTTCAGCCAAAAACCAGAACTGATTCTGTTCATGCCAAAACCACTCCAGCCCCATGAATATCCGCGTCGCATCCTGTTATGTGTTACCGGGTTGTCACCGCAGATTGTCACTGAAACGTTGTATGCTCTGGCTGTAGCGCGAATCCCTCCTTTTATTCCAACAGAGGTGCATTTGCTGACCACCACTGATGGAGCGCGCCTGGCAAAAGCAGCGTTGCTGCATCCTGATGGTGGGCACTTTCATGCACTGCTGCATGATCAGCCACAAATCGGTTCTCCCCATTTTGATGAAGACTGCATCCACATTATCAGCCATCATCAGGAAAAACTCGCTGACATTCGTACACCGGCTGAAAATGCCGCTGCGGCTGACACAATCACAGCGCTTGTTGCCCAATTGACCGAGGATGCCGGTGCAGCGCTGCATGTTTCGATCGCTGGTGGACGCAAGACCATGGGTTTTTATCTGGGATATGCCTTCTCGCTGTTTGCCCGGCCACAAGATACGCTCTCTCATGTGCTGGTTTCTTCTCCTTTTGAAGGGCATCCGGATTTTTTCTACCCGCCCCGCCAGCCTCGCCGGCTGGTAACGCGGGATGGGCATCACATTGATACCGCTGAAGCTGTTGTTACCCTGGCTGAAATTCCTGTAGTACGGCTGCGGCACGGATTACCTGCTACCCTGATTGCCGGCCGGGCCGGATTCAGTGAAACGGTGGCTGCATTGCAGCAGAGCTTTGCACCACCACGCTTGCTGATTGATCTGAAACAGCGAAACGTTACCTGCGGGACGACTGCAGTTACCATGAAACCGCAATTGCTCGCATGGCTGGCGTGGTGGGCTACGCTTGCCCGACAGGGGCGATCTGAAACAGCCTGGCGTGAAGCTGATGCCGGATTATTTCTCGATATTTACCGGTCAGTGGTTGGTGTTGACGCCATTGATTATGAGAAAGCAGCCGAATTGCTCAGCCACGGAATGGAGAAAGAATTTTTTCAAACCAAAAATGCCAAGATGGAGCGTGTATTAAAGGATGCGCTTGGCCCGGCAGCTACGTCCTATTTGCTGGTAACCACGGGTAAGCGTCCGCATACCCGACGTGGCCTGTCATTACCACCTGACAGCATAAGTATTGTCGGCGCCAATTGTGAATAAAGCCTGTTGTGAGTGCTATGTCCGGCAGATTTCGCAGTAAACAGCGTTTTTTGGCGATATTGCCTGCAACTTTTTCCTTTCTTGTTAGGCGCCCACACTCATTGCGAAACGGCGCAGCCAGTGAAGCAATCCAGTGCCGTCGTTACCATTGCTGCTGGAAGCAAGATGAATCAGCATTTCCCTCGGCACCGGAAGACAGCCCGTTTTGCCAAACCTGATCGTATTTTTGGGGCATCGGTAACTCATCTGCTAACACCTGACACGGTAAGCTTGCCAGCGCACAGCATGCGCAAGACAGACCCTACAATGCTGCACATGAACCGAAGCCTGTATCTCGTCGCTTATGATGTCAGCAACCCACGCAGATTGTATAAGGTTTGCCGCTATCTCAAATCTTACAAAGTGGGTGGTCAGAAATCAGTTTTTGAACTTTGGATAACACCGGCCGAGCTGCGCACCATTCGTGCGGATCTTGATGCGTTGATGGATGCTGAAGAAGATCGTCTGCATATCCTCAGCCTTGATCCGCGCATGAAGCCACGTTGTTACGGGAAGGCCAGCACATTTACGGCACAGCATTTTTGTATCGTCTGAAAAAGGAAAAAACAATATGACCAGCTTGTTTGTGGATCGTCGTGGTGTTGCACTTGAACTGGAAGCCGGTGCCATTGTTTTTCGTGAAAATGGCGAACGCATTGGCACAGTGCCGATTGCGCCACTAACGCGTGTTTTTCTGCGCGGTGATGTCAATTTGCCAGCCGCTTTGCTGGGAAAACTGGGTGAACAGGGAGTGGGCGTCGTCATTCTGAGCGGGCGGATTGGCCGCCCCAGTTTGCTGCTGGCACGTCCACACAATGATGCTGCCCGGCGTGTTGTCCAGATACGCCTGAGTTTTGACAAACCATTCTGCCTGCAGATTAGCAAAAAACTTATCGAGCGCAAGCTGGCACGACAAATTGAATGGTTTACTGAACTGCGCGAAAGCAATATGCAGGTATGTTACGAACTCAGCCACGTTTTACGCGGGCTGGAAGAACATCGTACCCGTATCGATCAGGCCAGTAACACTGCCAGTCTGCGTGGTGTAGAAGGTTCAGCTGCTGCGCGCTATTTTTCCGGTTTGCAGGCTGTTGTTCCGGATTCGCTGCATTTTACTGGCCGCAATCGTCGCCCGCCACGCGATCCTTTCAACGCCCTGCTTTCGCTTACCTATACCCTGTTACATAGCGAGATCGCTATCGCACTGCATGGTGCCGGATTTGATCCTTATGTCGGTTTTTATCACCACCTGGCTTTTGGCCGGGAATCGCTCGCTTCTGATTTGCTAGAGCCCTTGCGCCCACTGGCAGATCAGTTTGCTCTCACACTGATACGCAAAAAAGTATTGGAAAAAGATCACTTTTCAACAACAGAAGCAGGTTGTCTGCTTGGTAAGGCTGGCCGCACACGTTATTACACAGCCTACGGAGAACACAGCGAAACCCTGCGTAAAGGTATTAATCAGGAAATCGAATGGTTAACAGCGCAGATAAATGAAATTCTGGATACAGAAGATGAGGATGAACAATCGGATAATGGTTTTGAAGATTTTGATACGGTAGGCCATGAGTGATTTTGTTATCTGTTACGACATTTCTCACCCGCGACGACTGGCGCGCCTGTATCGCTATCTGCTGAAACACGCCGTACCATTGCAGCACTCTGTATTTTTGTTTAACGGAGATGATCGTCAACTTGAGTGCTGCATGCAAAAGGCAATCGAATTAATTGACGAAAAAGAAGATGACTTACGTGTTTATCCATTGCCGAGCCGTGGGCTAAAGGCTCGCATCGGCCAACCCGCCTTGCCGGAAGGTATCCAATGGAGTGGATTACCCGCTGCGTGGTAGCGTACAATTTTTATGAAATGATCAATCATCTGAAAAAAAGCCAGATCAATTACAGTTCGCTCTTACAAGCATGACAGAATAATTCAAAATATCGGGAAATACCCCTTCCTTGGAATACCCGGGCATTAATAATCGTTGTAATAATAGCGTAAACACCAATTTTATAGGAAGCATCTTGCAACATCTCACCATTTTTCTTCTGTACCATTTTTAATATATTGATTATAAATAGGAAAACGGTATCGATCAAACACCTATGCCCTAATTTCAAAGGGATTGAGACCTGACGCCACCAGACCGGCACAATCTGGACTTGAGCCACGCCGAGCGCAGCGGCTTCCGGTTCTCCATGATGGGGGCAGCTCCTGGCGAGTGTTTGTTTTGCCACCAGACCAGAAACACCCGATGATTGGGTGTCCGTCGCCATTAGCAGGAATAAAACGTAACATCACTGAAACAGAAAACCCGGTTGTAAACAACCGGGTTCCCAGTTAACAGCGGATAACCTGTAATTTCATCCAAACCTGCGGCGGCCATCCAGGCTGTAGCCGCCCGCGCCATGCGCTGCCAGCAGGATAAAACCACCGGCGATAGCAATATTCTTCATAAACATGATCATTTGCATCTGATCAGAAAGATTGTTGTGAAAAATTGCTGCAGCTGCGAGGGTAAACAATGCCAGCACGATGGATACCAGCCGGGTTTGCCATCCGGCGATGATCGCCAGACCACCGCCCACTTCGAGCAGGATTACCAGTGGCAACAATGCTCCCGGAATACCCGTTGCTTCCATATAACCCTGCGTACCGGCGTAGCCGGTGATTTTGGAAATACCCGCAAACAGGAATATTTGCGCCAGAAACAGACGGGCGATGAACTGACTGATTTTTTCCATTTAAGTCTCCTTGTTATAAATGATCAATTTACTGTTTACGTTTAACCCACGCCCGATCACGTACGAACTGATTGGACTGGTAGTCCTGCAGCGCCTGATCAATTTCTTCGCGGGTGTTCATCACAAACGGGCCGTGCTGTACGATTGGCTCACGCACCGGTTTACCACTGACCACAATAAAACGCGCGCCCTCTTTTCCCGCGACAAAATCAAAAATGCCACCATCCATGTCTGCCATAACCAGTGAGTGCTGCACGACACCTTGCCCGTTAAACTGTCCGTTTCCTTCGAATACATAAACAAAGCCCGCATTCTGTGCCGGCAGCCCATGTTGAAAATGCCGTCCGGGCCGCAATTCAACATCGAAGTACGTCACCTGCGTCAGGTCATCCCGGATTGGTGCGGTAACATCGCCCAAACGGCCAATTAACACTTTCAGCCGATAATCCCCGGTTTCCACCACCGGAAAAGCAGCTGCAGGAAATTCCTGATACTCCGGATGATCCATTTTGCTGGCCGCCGGCAGGTTGATCCACAGTTGAAACCCGCGTAACAACCCGTTTTCCTGTTTCGGCATTTCCGAATGAATCACACCACTGGCAGCTTTCATCCACTGCGCCGAGCCCGGCTCAAGATTGCCGGTGTTACCCATGCTGTCCTGATGCTGCATGCAGCCATCCAGCATATAAGTGAACGTGACAAACCCCCGATGCGGGTGTGGCGGAAAGCCGGCAATGTAATCATCCGGATTGTCGCTGCTGATGTGATCCAGCAACAGGAAAGGGTCGTAATTGCGCAGTGCCGCCGTACCAATTGTGCGATGCACCATTACACCGGCGCCTTCGCGCACTGCTGTTGCAGGAATAATGCGTACTGCGCTGGCTGACGTATTCATCGTTTCCTCCTTCTTATGAAGTATTGATCAACTCTGCTTACCGACAGCATTATCATCGTTGTTATAATCAGAATAAACAGTGTTTAATAAAAATAACTGTTCCTGTATTAGCAACAATAAGAGGAACCTATGGACCGATTTGAAAATATGAATACGTTTGCGCGCATCGTGGAAGCAGGCAGCATCAGTGCGGCGGCAGATCGTATGGATGTGGCAAAATCTGTTGTCAGTCGGCGTTTGAAGGAGCTTGAAGCCCATCTGGGCGTTGAGTTATTTCACCGCACCACGCGGCAGCTGAATCTCACCGACAGCGGGCGCACTTTTTATCAGCAATGTATGCGTATCCTCGCTGATATCCTTGAAGCTGAACATGCCACATCGCAGTTTCATGGCGCGTTAAAAGGCAACCTGAAAGTGGCGGTTCCGCTCAGCTTCGGTTTAATGCATCTGGGCCCCGCCATCACTGCATTTCTGCAAACGCATCCGGATATCGAATTCGATCTGGATTTCAGTGATCGACAGGTTGATTTGCTGGCAGAAGGTTTTGATCTTGCCATCCGCATCGCCAGCCTGCCTGATTCCAGTTTGATCGCGCGTCGCCTTGCGCCGGTCCGGACCGTCATGTGCGCAAGCCCGATGTACCTCGAACGCATGGGAACACCACAAGTGCCGGCAGAACTTACCCGTCACCGCTGCCTGGTGTACAACCTGATCAGCCATAGTGACAGCTGGACCATCTATAGCGCTGCAGGGCAATTGATCAAAACTCCGATCACTCCCTGCCTGAAAGCCAGCAATGGTGAATTTCTCCGTCATGCTGCCACTGAAGGGCTAGGCATCGTATTGCTGCCGGTTTTCATCGTTTATCGGGAAATTGAACGTGGCACATTAATACCGATCCTGACCGGGTACCATTACCCGCAACTGGCTGCCTACGCCATCTACCCGCAAACCCGCCATCTCTCGCAGCGTGTCAGAGCATTTGTCGATTTTCTGGGTAAGCGGTTTGACGAAAAGCCATACTGGGATTCATGTTTACCTGATACGAAAACGGTTTCATGAATAACGATGGTTTTGATACGGCAAATTCAATAAAAAACCATTACAAATCTCGGCGGCAGATCTGCTGAAGTCAGCTAATGCCCGTGTATTCGTGTACCTGTTAACTCACCCGTCCGTGTAAACTGGTAGCCGGGATTTTCCTCACCAATCCAGCAATTCAGCAGATTACGCGCAGCAGGGATGACTTCCGATGCGGTCATGCCGACAGGGCCGCATTGCTGTTCCAGTAACACATCCGCGGCTGCGCCATGCAGATAGACAGCCAGTAACAATGCATTTTCCGGAGATAATCCCTGTACCAGCAGTGCACCCAGAAAGCCGGAGAGAACGTCACCAGTGCCGGCACTGCTCAAGCCGGAATTACCGCTGGTATTGAAATGGCAGTGCCCGTCTGGAAAAGCACAAATACTGCCGGCGCCTTTCAGGACGACAGCACAATTAAACTGCCGGGCAAGATTTTGTGCGGCACTCAGCCGATTATGCTGGATTTCAGTAACGGTTATATTCAGCAGACGGGCTGCTTCTGCCGGGTGGGGGGTCAGAATGGCGGGAGCCTTGCGTACCTTAAGGATCTTGCTGAGTTCGGTATGGGCAGCAATCAGATTGAGTGCATCAGCATCCAGCACCAGCGGCAGGCAGGTTTGTAATGCCTGTTCCAGATAAATACAGGCGGCAATCTCCATCCCGAGGCCGGGGCCGATCACCAGACCATCCAGAAAATCCGGATCAAAAAAACTGGATGGTGAACGCAACATCAGCTCCGGCTGAGCCGGATCAACTACCGGTATGTTCTCCTGTGCCAGCAACCCCGGGTAAACCCGCCCTGCTCCCAGTCTGAGTGCAGCACGTCCGGCCAGCAGAACCGCACCGGTCATGCCGCTGGCTCCTCCCAGAATACCGAGCCTGCCGTAAGTGCCTTTGTGGCTGTTGGCCAACCGGGGAGGAGGCAGCCTTGTTGTAATACTGGTCCTGTTCAGCAGCCAGTTGTGCGGGGAAATAAATGCGGCAGTATTCAGTTCCAGATCGCGCACAATGATTTCACCACAATAATCACAACCGTCATGTGTCAGCAGCCCCGGTTTAAGTGCGATGAAAGTAACTGTAAGTGCAGCCAGAACAGCCACCTCCGGCACGCGACCGGAATCACTGAGCAAACCACTGGGGATATCAAGCGCCAGTACTGGCAGATTCAGGCAGTTGATCTGCCTGATAAGCTGCCGGTATTTTTCTGTCAGCGGGCGGGTTTCGTTCAGACCGATACCAAACAGGCCATCAATCACCGCATCCCACTGACCATCAGCCGGGATCTCCCGGTTTGTTACCTTCCCGACAGCCTGCCACTGTTCCAGCGCCCGTCTGGCATCTTGCGAAAGCCGCTCAGCCTCACCGGTGAATACCAGCGTGACCTGTTTTCCCCGGTTATGCAAATGGCGTGCAGCCACCAGCGCATCCCCCCCGTTATTACCCGGCCCGGCCAGAACCAGTATTCGATATTTGCCGCCCGTCAGTAATCGGGTACCGGCAATTTCAGCTGCTGCTAATCCTGCTCTTTCCATCAGTGGCGGCGGATTGGGTACAGATAGCGCTAGTGACTCAATCTCGCGGATTTCGGCAGTGGTGTATATGGGTATGGTATTCATCTGATGGCAAGATCACGGGCATTTCTGAAAACTGTTTTCCGGTAGATCACTGTACTGTGCAGCGCTTATTCTGTCTGGAAACGATAAAGATGTGGCGATATTGTTCGATTGGCTTCCCGCAGACCGGCACCAGGCCACAGTCTGCATAATGCCATGCTCTCTGACCGGCAGCAGACCGCCATATGCTTCCCGGGTGAAACGGCATTGTCAGGATGGCAGCCCTGAATAATAGCGAATATCCGGGAAGAAGCGTTATTCAGTGATGTGGTATCGTAGCCGGGCATTTTTTATATCCAATAAAGAGGAACGGCAGGATGACACGCAAACTTATCAGCTCGGGTTCAACATTTGAGAAGGAAATCGGCTATTCACGCGCGGTGGTTGTAGATAACTGGGTGCTGGTATCCGGAACAACCGGTTTTGATTACAGCAAAATGGCCATTTCTGATGATTTACTGGAACAGGCGGAACAGTGCTTCAGAAATATTGAGGCTGCACTGAATCAGGCGGGATCCGGTATGAAAGACGTCGTGCGGGTAACTTATGTATTTCCTGAAACCGGAGATTTTGAAAAATGCTGGCCGGTAATGCGCAAATATCTGGGCGATGTCAGGCCGTCCGCCATGATGCTGAATGCAGGACTATCCGACCCGCGCATGAAAATTGAAATTCAGGTAACGGCTTATCGCGGTGCCGGTGCCTGACCAAAATTATTTTATTAACCCCGGGCTCCGGAGGATCCCTGAATACCCCGGTTTCTTTACCCCAGGCCTGTTGAATAACGATTCGCGCAGAGTTTCAACGGACTCATCTGTTTGAGCTGCAACGTGCATTATAAATCTTGCCATTGCAGGCATAGTAATCGTGCAGCAATTTGCGGGCAGAATCCCGCAACAGGCCGGTCGTAACGGTAATACCGCGTGCTTCCAGTTCGCCGATCCAGTTTTCCGGGCGAGGACCTTCGTCAAAGCCTATCGCCTCCACGTCATCACTGCGTGCGGCACAAACCAGGCTGCGCACACCGGACCAGATCACTGCGCCAAAGCACATCACGCAAGGCTCGGCACTGGTGACCAGCTCATAAGCCGGCAAGTCATCTTCACTCAAATCATGGGTACTCAGTTTTGCCTGAGCGAGTGATAGCGCCAGTATTTCAGCGTGGGCAGCGGAGCAATGGCCGGGTACCACCCGGTTCGCCCCAGCCGAAACCAGCAAGCCGCTATCACGCTCAAAAACAGCGGCGGCAAAAGGTCCGCCACCTGCAGCCATATTGGCATGCACCAGCTCAAGCACATAACCCATACGCGCTTCTGGCGCAGTCAGCACACGCGGCTCGTCACTCGCCTGTATCAGGAAAGCAGGTAATCTGATATGCAATGCGGTATCCATGTGACAACTCTACACTACTGCCAGCCTAAGGGGTAAGGCTCAATTTGGCCTGGCCATCCGGCTTCTACGCCTTTCTTCCGGTCTAATGCAAGCCGCATTATTCCACAAGCAGGCAGAGCCTTACTAAAGTCGGCTCGCCAGCGGCCGATAAAATCTGAAAATCTACAAGGAATTTTTCAGTCATGCTGGTAATTATTGGATATGTAGTCGTCGTTATTTCGGTGTTTGGTGGCTTCGCTCTTGCGGGTGGTCATCTGGGATCGCTGGTACAGCCGGTTGAGCTGCTTATGATTGCAGGCGCCGCATTAGGTGCTTTCTTTGTCGGTAATTCCGGTAAGGCTATCAAGGCTACGTTCAAGGCACTCCCTTATGTTTTCAAGGATGCCAACTATACCAAGGCTGTTTATATGGAGCTGATGACGCTGCTTTACGAAATCCTTGGCAAAATCCGCAAGGAAGGACTGATGTCGATTGAAGCGGATGTGGATGATCCGGCCAAAAGCCCGTTATTCGGGAAATACCCCAAAATTCTGGCCGATCATCATGTCATCGAATTTATTACCGATTATTTGCGGCTCATGGTGGGTGGCAATCTCAACCCGCTGGAAATCGAGAATCTGATGGATGGTGAGATGGAAACACATCATCAGGAAGGTGAAATTCCAATCCACGTCATCAGCAAAATGGGCGACGGACTTCCGGCTTTCGGTATCGTAGCGGCGGTAATGGGTGTGGTACATACCATGGAATCGGTCGGTATCCCCCCCGCCGAGCTGGGTAAACTGATTGCGGCTGCTCTGGTTGGAACCTTCCTCGGTATCTTGCTGGCCTATGGCTTTATTGGCCCGCTGGCAAGTCGTCTGGAACAGCGGCTGCACGAATCCGGCAAATTGCTGGAATGCATCAAAGTAACATTACTGGCTAATCTGAATGGTTACGCACCCGCGCTGGCAGTCGAGTTTGGCAGAAAAGTATTGTTCTCTACCGAGCGTCCTTCTTTCATCGAACTCGAAAAACACGTCAAGCAAAGTAAAGCCAAATGATGTTGCCAATTTCTGACGTGCTGTCAAACGACGAGGCCACAAATGGCTGAGGATATTTCACAAAAACCCATCATCATCAAACGCATCAAGAAGATGGCGGCACAGCATCATGGCGGCGCATGGAAGATCGCCTATGCTGACTTCGTAACAGCCATGATGGCTTTCTTTCTGCTGATGTGGCTGCTGGGCTCGACAACGCAGGGTGACAAGGAAGGTATTGCCGAATATTTCAAGACACCGCTGAAAGTGGCACTGCAGGGCGGGGATGGCAGTGGCGACAGCACCAGCATCATTAAAGGCGGCGGGGATGATATCAGCAAAAAAATCGGCCAGATGAAGCGAACCGATTTCGATGATCTCAAGCAATCTATTGATATGGATGCATTGCAGGCATTGCAGGATCGCGTTGAGCGGGAACAGCTGGAAAAACTCAAGGACAAGATAGAAGACGCCATCGACAATAATCCGGATCTCAACAAATTTAAGAGCCAGCTGTTGCTCGATATTACTTCGGAAGGTTTGCGTATTCAGATTGTGGATGAAAAAAACCGCCCCATGTTTGCGATTGGCAGAGCGGAATTACAGTCCTACACCAAAATAATTCTGCGTGAGATCGGCAAGATGCTGAATGACGTCGGCAATAAAATCAGCCTTTCCGGGCATACTGATGCCACTCCTTATCCCGCCGGAGAAAAAAGCTACAGCAACTGGGAGCTGTCGGCAGATCGTGCCAACGCTTCCCGGCGGGAACTGATTGCCGGTGGCATGAATCCGGAAAAAATGTTGCGTGTGGTCGGGCTGTCCTCTGCAGTCATGTTTGACCGGGAAGATCCGTTCAATCCCTTTAACCGCCGGATCAGCATCATTGTTATGAACAAGAAGGCTGAAGATGCCATTACCCGCGAAAATCTGGGGGAAGTGGATATCCGTAACAATGAAGAAGTGAATTCAAAAATAATTAACAAGGATAATGCTGCACCAAACTGAGCGGTATCAGCACAGCACTTCCGAGCCGTTGCTGAAAAAAACTTTCGCAATTCTGCTGGGCAGTGTATTGACTGCATACCTGATGGGGATGGTTCTGCCATGGCCAATCACCCTGTTGCATGCAGTATGGCTGCAGGGATTACTTGCTGCACTGGCGAGTTATTATCTGTTTCATCTGCCCGTCTGGTGGGCGGCTATCCATTTATTATTCTTCCCGGGATTGCTGTCGGCAATCGTCACGCTTAATTTACCGGCATACTGGTATCTGGCCGGATTTATCACACTCATGCTGTTTTTTGGCAGGATCCATCACACCCGGGTGCCACTTTTTCTGTCCAGCCGGGAAGCAGTCAGTACGCTGGCAGAACTACTGCCGAAAGATTGCCGGTTCAAACTGGTCGATCTGGGATCCGGGTGCGGCGGGCTGATATGCAAACTGGCACGCATGTTACCTCACGGCAGGTATCACGGTATCGAGACTGCCGTGCTGCCTTGCTGGATCAGCAAACTGAGAGCGTTATTGTCCGGGCAAAATTGCCGGTTTGAATGGGAAAGTATCTGGCAGCATGACTTATCAGGATACGATGTGGTTTATGCCTACCTCTCTCCCGTACCTATGCCCCGCTTATGGGAAAAAGCTCGCCGGGAAATGCACCCCGGCAGCCTTTTCATCAGCAATACTTTTGCAGTTCCCGGTGTGATGCCTGACCGGTGTATCAGGCTGCATGACTTCAGTGGCGCAGTATTGTATATCTGGCAGATGCCCTGACAGGTTACGCATAATTCCACACTACTGTCGCCGCCAGGTCGTCCCCTGCGGCCCGTCTTCCAGAACAATGCCAGCCTCTGCCAGCTGCTGACGCAGTGTATCTGCCTGCGCAAAATTCTTTTCTTTTCGTGCCTGCAATCGCAGCTGAATCATGTTTTCAATCTCCTCAGCGGTGTACCGGCTATCCTGCTGAAAAGCGGATTGCTGCAGGTAGTGCTGTGGCGATTGCTGTAACAGCCCCAGTATCCCACCCAGCATTTTAAGCATTTCTGCGTAACGCGCATCACCTGTCCGGTTAGCTTCACTTGCCAGATCAAACAGTACGGCAACCGCCTCCGGGGTGTTGAAATCATCGTTCATCGCCGACATGAAACGCCTGGCATAGTCATCATTCTCCCAGTCAATTGAAGCGGTCATTATCTCTGAATCGGGAGATGTGTGATTCTTCAACACGGTGTACAGGCGCCCCAGTGCGTTTCTGGCATCATCAAGATGCGCATCCGAGTAGTTGAGCGGGCTGCGATAATGTGCACGCACAATAAAAAAACGGACAACCTCAGGCTGATAACGAGCCAGTATTTCCCGTACAGTGAAAAAATTACCCAGCGACTTGGACATTTTTTCATTGTCTACCCGCACAAAACCGTTATGCATCCAGTAATTTACATGGGAGTGCCCATGTACCCCCTCACTCTGGGCGATTTCATTCTCATGATGAGGAAACTGCAGATCCTGCCCCCCTCCGTGAATGTCGAACTGCTCACCCAGATAATGGTCGCTCATGGCTGAACATTCAATGTGCCAGCCCGGGCGGCCCTTGCCCCACGGCGAATCCCAGCTGGGTTCATCGGGTTTAGCTGCTTTCCATAACACGAAATCAAGTGGATCCCGTTTATTGGTGTCAATTTCTACGCGTTCACCGGCACGCAGATCATCAAGTGATTTCCCGGAAAGCTTGCCGTAATCGGAAAAATGCCTGACGTCATAAAACACATCGCCATTACCGGCCACATAAGCCAGTCCCTTACTCAGCAAGGATTCAATCATTGCAATCATGCTGTCAATATACCGGGTGGCACGCGGCTCAAAAGATGGGCTGATTACACCAAGTGCTGCCGCGTCTTCTTCCATGGCCTGAATATAACGGGCAGTCAGTGCGTCAAAGGGCTCATGATTTTCCAGTGCTCGCCGAATAATTTTGTCATCAATATCAGTGATATTACGAACATAAGTCACCTTGTAACCGAGTGTCTGCAGCCAGCGCATCACACTGTCGAACACGACGAGTACGCGAGCATGCCCGAGGTGACAGTGATCATAAACAGTCATGCCACACACATACATGCCGACTTTGCCAGGTATTACGGGGATAAATTCACGCTTGGACCGGGTAAGCGTATCGTAAATTTTAAGCATCAAGAAAACGTGCAAGAAAGAGGGTTAGATTGTAGAAGTGTTTATTTTATTGATAGAATCGGGAGGTTTAACAACAACCCTTTACCTGAAAGAGTCAGGAGCAAAATCGCGTGAGTATAACATAATGAAAACACCCCCCTTTGAACAGCAGGCTGCCCGTCCGGCAAAATCGCTTCTGATCTCCGGCTTTTGTTTTATCCTGTTCCTGCTGGTTCCGGCAGCGCCTGTTTTTGCTGCCAACCCAGCAGTTGAGATCAAAACCAGCCTTGGTACCATTCAGGCAGTGCTTTATTCTGATAAAGCCCCTGCCACAGTTGAGAATTTCCTGAATTACGTCAAAGATGATTACTATACCGGCACAATCTTCCATCGAGTGATTTCCGGATTTATGATTCAGGGAGGCGGGTTCGATCAGAACTACACTCAAAAGCCGACCCGGCCACCCGTTAAAAATGAGGCCGACAACGGACTCAGAAACGAGACTGGCACTATTGCAATGGCGCGTACCGGCGATCCGCATTCTGCTTCGTCACAGTTTTTTATCAATGTCGCCAATAATCACTTTCTTAATTACACCGCACCCACAACGCAAGGATATGGTTACACGGTCTTTGGTAAAGTGACCGGTGGCATGGATGTGGTCAATAAAATTGCCGGCTCCCCCACAGGAGCAGGCGGACCCTTTAACCGTGATGCCCCTCAAAAAATGATCGTAATCGAAAGTATCAAACTGCTTTCAACCCCACAACACCCGGAAAATCCCGGCAACCCTTAATTCAGGATAAAAAATTAAATGGTCAAAATACATACGAACTATGGTGTTATTACTCTGGAGCTTGATAGTGATAAAACACCTGTCACCGCTGAAAATTTCCTGCGCTATGTTAACAGCGGACATTATGACAACACCCTGTTTCACCGCGTGATCGACGGTTTCATGATCCAGGGCGGAGGTTATTCGTCTGGAATGAAAGAAAAATTAACTCAGGCCCCTATCCAGAATGAAGCAGCGCTGGGTTCCGGTAACGAGGCTTATACGATTTCCATGGCTCGCACCAGCGACCCGCATTCTGCCACTGCACAGTTTTTCATTAATGTCGCTGATAACAAATTTCTCAATCACACCAGCATGACACCGCAAGGTTTTGGTTATTGCGTATTTGGCAGAGTTACAGAAGGCAAGGAAGTGGTGGATGCCATCAAAAAAGTAAAAACAGGCCGTTTTGCCGAGCATCAGGATGTGCCACTGGAAGACGTCATCATTCAGAAAGCCGAAAGCATTTAATTGAACAGGCTGGCGACCAGTTGTTCCGATAGAAAACGCTATACAACGTTACACCCCATCCAAGTTTCATACAACATTTTCAAATGAACGATATTAATCAAATTCTGGAAACCGCTCAGGAACGGGCAGAAGACATGGGAGCAATCTACAAAGGCGCACTGCTGCCATCCGAAGCGTATGCTGTATTGCAGGCAATACCAGAAGCCAGAATCGTGGATGTACGGTGTCGTGCCGAGCTGGATTGGGTGGGGCGGGTTCCCGGAGCAATCGAAGTCGAGCTGTTGACTTATCCCGGAATGCAGCCCAATCCCGGTTTTCTGGATCAGCTCACCAGCCGGATAACAGACAACGATGTGCTACTGTTTATCTGTCGCAGTGGCGGGCGGTCTGATCAGGCTGCAACCATCATGAGCCAGAATGGCTTTACCAATTGCTACAACATCCTGGAAGGTTTTGAAGGTGACAGGGATGAAAATGGTCATCGCGGACAGCAATCCGGCTGGCAGGCTGCCAGGTTGCCATGGATTCAAGGCTAATCAGACGGTCGTCCAGTCAACCACACCAAAATACGCCGTCAGCAGGACTACCAGACCAAAAACAATCCGGTACCACGCAAACAAGCTGAAGTCGTGATGGCTGACATAGCGAATAAACCCGCGTATTGCCATCAGCGCACTGAAAAAAGCAGCAACAGACCCCGCCGCAAACATCCCCAGATCGTCAATATGTAAAAATTCCCGATGCTTATAGACATCATAAAATGTGGCTGCGAACATGACCGGGATTGCCAGGAAGAAAGAAAACTCTGCGGCAGCTTTGCGTGACAGGCCGAAAAGCAGCCCGCCGATAATCGTTGCACCAGAACGGGAAGTGCCCGGAACCAGCGCCAGACATTGTGCGAAACCAATCTGCAACGCATGTTTCCAGCCCATATCGTCCACTGCTTCAACTTCCACCCTGTGCTCACGCTGCTCTGCCCACAGGATCAAAATACCGCCAATGATCAGCGCAAACGCAACCGGCATCGGATGAAACAGGTAATGCTTTATCGTTTTGATAAACAGCAAACCCAATACCGCTGCTGGTAAAAAAGCAATAAACAGGTTCAGTACAAAGCGATTCGCCTGCCGGGTCCCCAAATCCCGAATCACATTTATCAGTCGTTCCCGATATTCCCAGCAGACTGCAAGAATTGCCCCCAGCTGAATGGCCACAGTAAAAACCATTGCCCTGTCATCATTGAAATTGAGCAAATCACCCGCCACTATCAGATGGCCGGTGGAAGAAACCGGTAAAAACTCGGTCACCCCTTCAACGATGCCAAGCAGAAATGCTTTAAAAAGCAGCAGCCAATCCATAACACCCCATCAGTTTTACTCAAATAAGTTGCGGGAAACCGTCATTGTTTGCTGTAAAGCTCCCCGCCCTTTTCAATGAACTCATTCGCTTTTCCGGCCATCCCTCTTTGCAGCGCCTCATCTTCAGAGACTCCCTGTTGTGCCGCATAGTCACGCACATCCTGGGTAATTTTCATCGAACAGAAATTAGGGCCGCACATCGAGCAAAAATGGGCAAGCTTGGCGCCTTCCTGTGGCAAGGTTTCATCATGAAATTCCCTGGCTTTATCCGGATCAAGGCTCAGGTTAAACTGGTCACTCCAGCGAAACTCGAAGCGTGCTTTGGAAAGTGCGTTATCCCGAACTTGCACACCGGGGTGACCTTTGGCCAGATCGGCAGCATGCGCGGCAATTTTGTAGGCAATGATACCATCCTTGACATCATCCTTATCCGGCAGGCCAAGATGTTCCTTGGGCGTGACATAGCACAGCATAGCCGTGCCATACCAGCCAATCATGGCAGCACCAATTGCTGAAGTAATATGATCATAACCGGGAGCAATGTCGGTCGTGAGTGGCCCCAGGGTGTAAAAAGGCGCCTCATGGCAATATTTGAGCTGCAGATCCATATTTTCCCGGATCAGGTGCATGGGCACATGACCCGGTCCTTCAATCATTACCTGCACATCGTGTTTCCAGGCGACTTCAGTCAATTCACCCAGTGTTTTCAGTTCCGCAAACTGAGCTTCATCGTTGGCATCATAAATCGAGCCGGGGCGTAATCCATCCCCCAGTGAAAAACTGACATCATAAGCTTTCATGATTTCGCAGATATCTTCAAAATGCGTATACAGAAAGCTCTCCTTATGGTGCGCCAGGCACCATTTCGCCATGATAGAACCACCGCGCGAAACAATACCTGTCATGCGTTTAGCCGTCATTGGCACAAATGGTAACCGCACACCGGCATGGATCGTAAAATAATCCACTCCCTGTTCTGCCTGCTCGATTAACGTATCGCGGAATATCTCCCACGTCAGCTCTTCCGCTCTGCCATCGACTTTCTCCAGCGCCTGATAAATCGGCACCGTCCCAATCGGAACCGGGCTGTTGCGAATGATCCATTCACGCGTCTCATGGATATTCTTTCCGGTGGACAGATCCATCACCGTATCTCCTCCCCAGCGAATTGCCCAGGTCATTTTTTCCACTTCATCCTGAATGCTGGAACCCAGTGCGGAATTACCGATATTGGCATTGATCTTGACCAGAAAATTACGGCCAATAATCATCGGCTCCGTTTCTGGATGATTAATGTTGGCAGGAATAATGGCACGTCCGCGCGCTACTTCGTCACGCACAAACTCCGGTGTGATCCATTTCTGAATCGCAGCACCGAAACTCTGTCCGGGATGCTGCCGATCCAGCAGCTCATTTTCCACCAGCTCAGAAAACTGTCCCCTGCGCTGATTTTCCCGGAGTGCGATGAATTCCATCTCCGGTGTGATAATGCCGCGTCTGGCGTAGTGCATCTGGGTCACATTGACACCCCTCCTGGCACGCCGAACCGGGCGAGTCAGGTTGAAGCGCATTTCTGCCAGAGAAGGATCCTGCAACCGCCTCAGACTGTAGCTTGAAGATAATCCGGTAAGAATTTCAGTATCGCCGCGCTCTGCAATCCATTTTTCACGCAAAGCAGATAAACCGCGGCGGATATCTATGCGGGCATCAGGATCTGTGTAAGGACCTGAGGTATCGTAGACGCAAATTGACGGGTTTTTTTCTGCTCCACGACTGGTAGCGGTATCCGACTGGGTAATTTCGCGCATGGGCACCCGGATATCTGCACGCGAACCCTGAATATAAATTTTACGTGAACCGGGCAGCGGCTGTACCGCTGCCGTATCTACCCGGGCACTGTCACTGGTAAATTTTTCCAGCCTGGAAATAGGTGTTTTCATGCTATGCTCCTTAGATTGCCGCAAGGAGCAGGAGGCAACCCCCAGCTTCCCTCCGGCGGCGTTATCCGCATCAGGTATTAAGGGACTCTCTCACCGGCTTCACAGCTTCCTGTGAGCGCGGACCCCCAGCCAAGGCTGCCAAGCTAAAGTAAATATGGAATAATTGCAAGCCCGATTCTTTCATCAATCACAGAACGACAAGACTATGGTGAACCTCGAACAAATCCGCTTCAATATGGTGGAACAGCAAATCAGAACCTGGAATGTGCTGAATCAGGAGGTCCTTGATTTGTTATATGAAATCAAACGTGAGGAATTCGTACCGGCTGCCTACCGCTTCATGGCGTTTACAGATATGGAAATCCCGCTGGAGCATGATGCCGTCATGCTAACGCCTAAAATGGAAGCACGTATCCTCCAGGAACTGCACATCAAAAAAACTGACAAGATTCTCGAAGTTGGCACTGGAACAGGCTATATGACCGCCTTACTGGCAAAACTCGGTGCCCATGTCCATAGCGTGGAAATCGTGCCTGAACTTCATGCCATGGCACATATCAATTTACAGACACACGACATTACCAATATCACTCTTGAAAAGGGAGATGCCTCGCGTGGATGGCCCGGCCATGGGCCCTATGATGTTATTGTCCTGACAGCCTCCACTCCGGTTTTACCAGAAGGGTTTCAGCAAAGTCTGGCACCGGGAGGCCGGCTGTTTGCCATTATTGGCGAAGAGCCAATGATGGAAGCAACATTGATTACCTGCACTTCACCAGGCAACTACAGCTCAACACGCCTGTTTGAAACTTGTACCGCACCACTCAAAAATGCATTGCAGCGTGAGCAGTTCCATTTTTGAAGTCCCCTCACTAATTGCTTGATAACTCCAGTAACAACCATCAGGCCGTAAAAATACGAAGATGATGAAAAGTTTGCGGAGTCTTGCTTTGCTGCTGTATTTATGCTCTTGCGGACAGTTACAATCAGCAGACTTAATACAGATTTACCGCGAGGCGCTGGAAGAAGATGCACAATATGGCGCCGCTCGTGCCGCTTATGTGGCGGCACAGGAGCGGCTTCCTCAGGGCAGGGCAGGATTGTTACCTGATATCCGCCTGACAGGTGTTGCTCAAAACCAGTATGTTGACACCGGCCAGGGGCCAACCAGAGAAATTAAAAATCGTGGATACACGGTTGCACTTACCCAGCCGATTATCCGCTTTGAAAATTTCATCATTTATCAGCAGTCAAAAAACGAGGTGGCGCAGGCAGATGCGCAGTTCGTCATTGCAGCCCAGGATCTGGTTTTACGGGTTGCACAAGCCTATTTCGATGTTCTCAAGGCAAAAATAGATCTTGAAGTTGTCGAATCCCAGCAAAAGGCGATTCATGGTCAACTGGAACAGGCTCAACGAAACTTTGAAGTGGGTGTTTCCACCATCGTGGATACTCACGAGGCGGAAGCACGTTACGATTTAACCCTGTCCCAGGAAATAGCGGCCAGAAACAAGCTGGAAATCAGTCAGCGTGCACTGCAGGTTCTTATCAACCGGCTGCCTGATGATCTGCAAAATGCCAGTCTGGATAAAATTATTGCTGATCCGCTCACCTTGCCTCATGCAGAAATGGACGAGTGGGTAAAATTAGCGGAAGAAAAAAATTTCCAGCTGAAAGTACAGCGTATCGCCTATGAGATTTCCGAGCAGGCTATCAATCGCGCCAGAGCAGGCCACTACCCAACGCTTGATCTGGTCGCGCAATATAACGATCAGAGTGGTGTGGGAGGCGCTTTTACCGGTCGGGGAATTGATCTCACCAGTAAAACGGTGGGGTTACAATTGACTGTTCCCATTTTTCAGGGACTGTCGGTGCAGTCTCGTGTAAAAGAGTCTCTGGCCAACCGGGATAAGGCACGCAAGGACCTGGAAAACACACGACGTACTGTCGCTTTGCAGGTTCGCCAGAACTACCTTAACGTGACCAATGGTATTGCTCAGATCAAAGCACTGAAGCGGGCTTTGACATCCAGCCGCAGCCAGCTGGACTCGACTATGCTGGGCCAGGAAGTGGGGGTTCGCATGGAAATAGATGTGCTCAACGCGCAACAGCAGTACTTCTCAGCTCGCAGAGATCTGGCCCGGGCCTATTACGACTATCTGATGGCCCGACTCCAGCTGAAAGCTGACGCAGGTGATCTGGACGAAGATGATCTGCTGGAAGTTAATGCATTGCTCTGATTACTCTTCTCCAGATTTTTCCAGCAGAAATTACCTGTCTGTATGCTCACCTGACCGCTTATGCGGCATCTTTACCCGCTGCGGTGTCTGTTGACAGGCCATACGATAAGCACGTAACGTTTTCTGCGCGTAACCCAGTACCGTATCCTGCGGATAATTGACAATTTCATACAATTCAGTATCGCTGCTGACTCCGGCCGGCAGACCAGATAGCAGTTCCAGACCTTCCTGCATATGGCTAATGGCATAAATATGGAACATGCCTTTCGATACTGCATCCACCACCTCATCGTCCAGCATGAGATGGCGGCAATTGCGATCCGGAATCAGTACCCCCTGCGTACCATCAAGCCCGGCTGATTCACAAACTCTGAAAAAACCTTCAATCTTCTCATTAACGCCCCCTATTGGAAGCATCTCGCCATACTGGTTAATCGCACCGGTGATGGCAATACCCTGCCGGAACGGTAGCCCTGATAAAGCTGACAGTAACGCATACAACTCCGCACAGGAAGCAGAATCACCCTCTACCCCATAATATTCCTGCTCAAATACCACTGAAGCATTAAATGCCAGTGGTGCATTATGGTGAAACAGCGCAGATAAAAAATTTTGCAGAATAAACACGCCCTTGTCGTGAATCGGTCCGGACATGCCAACTTCACGTTCAATATTAAGCAAGCCATCTTCCCCGGCAAAAGTATGCGCTGTGATACGGCTTGGAATGCCGAAACTGTGATCCCCCATCTCAATCAGGCTCAAGCCATTAATCTGCCCGATTTTTTCACCATGCACGGTAATAATTACATCCCCGTCGGCAATTGCTTCCTGTGCACACTGATCCGGATAATTGTGCCGTAATGTTCTGGCCTGGCGTGCAGTTGTAACATCCCGAACTTCAACAACATGGCTCCCGCGCGTTTTACTCTGCAGCGCGCTTTCTACAACCAGCATTTCCGTGTGGCTGAAATTTGCACTTAATCGCTTTTGATCTTCGGCTGTTCTATGACAGGTTTTCAATACCGACGCCACTGCCTCACGTGAAAAATGCGGTAAACACGACTGCTGACAAATGTGAGCAATAAAAACAGACAAAGCACGATAAGCCTGCGTGCTGGCTGTAAAAGCAGCGGCAAAGTCAACTTTTATCCGGAAACGCCGTGCCAGTTCAGGATTTTCTTCCTGAATTGCATAATACTGCTCACGTGAACCAATCAGGATAATCCTGACATCAATTTTTACAGCCTCTGGCTCAATTGGTACAACCGGTGCTGATACATTGGCCACCCAGGGCTCTTCAATCTGTAACAGGTGATTACGCAGCAAGCGGCAAAATTTCTCCCACAAGTAAGCATCAACCAGCAAATCATCCAGATGTAACATCAGGAAACCGCCGTGCGCCTTCAGCAGGCTGCCTGCACGAATGCGGGTAAAATCCGTAACCAGCATACCTTCCACTGACTGATAGCCGATGCTGCCAATCAGTGATTTAAATGATGGGTTCTCATCGATTACAACCGGCGCGCTAAGCTCGTCCCGGTTATCTACCACCACATTAATCCGGTAGCGTTCAAATAACAGCTTCAGCTCTCCCGGGTTTTTATCTTCACTGACATCCGCCAGCTGGAACAAATCCAGATTTTCGAGAATATCGTGTTTGATGTTATGCAGATGCTGTTCCAGCCTGGGGTAATCAGAAAAAGATGGATCCAGCCCTTCTGTCACCCAATTCAGTATCTGATCCAGCAACGGCTCAATCCAGCTCTGGCATAGTGCAGCAAATGCCTTATCCCGGCTTTGTTCCAGAGTACGAATCTTTTGCAGATACGATGTAATTTCGCTGCGTAGTGACTGCTCATCCTGATCAATGGCTGCTCTCTGCTCTTTCGGTAACGCCAGTATTTCTTCTTCGGCCAGCAACTTTCCGGATTCACCCAGAAGTGTAAACACTAATCGCCCGGATTCACGTCGCAGCGCAAAATGCAATGTCTCCGCAAAAGTACTGAGCTCTTCAAAATGATGCGCTTCTTCCAGCTTGAAGCGCTTTTCAATTTGGCTCATTTCCGCCTTAAAATCATTCTCATTAAAGCGCCCCGGTATTTCCTGCAGTAAACGATCTGCAGCTTGTGCAAGCTGCTGTCGCAACCAGCTTCCCTTGCCTGCCGGCAAACGCAAGGCCAGAGGACGCTCCGGCACAGCAAAATTATGCACGTAGCACAGATCGGGAGGAGGTGCTTTACGAGCGGCCACCTCTGTCATTGCCTGCCGCAACAGGGAGGATCTGCCACTGCCAGTCTCACCCAGCACAAAAAGGTTGTAGTCCGGATGCTCCATTTCCAGACCGAAATAAGTTGCCTGTCTGGCACGTTCCTGGCCTATCCAGTCAAGTGGCTGATCAATCAGGGCTGACGTATCTGGAAACTCCAGGGCATCAGGATCAATCGTTAAACCAAGTGAACATGGCTCCAGTCTGGTGATAGGCATATCTTGTATCCGGGTTGAAAGAAATTCGGGAGAGCGGGGGCAGCGAACAGCAACGCCACTCATGGGGCCAGCCAACAAGGTCGCCAGAGATACAGATGATCGTTACTAATTGTCGGCAGAAACAGAATAGAAAACCGGTGTACGGGTTATCTGAAACATTCCGGGAGATGAACGGAAACGGTGAAGCTAACGTACTGCTCTTTTTTCCAGGATGACGAATTCTTCAAGATACCCCGAAGAAACTCGCCATCCCGGCTTATACAGCTGTACTTTCGATTAATTACGCTGAAACAGAACGCGTGGCGTAGTACTGATACGCGGCAGAAGATGCCGCTCCTCTATCGACTTTCATACCTAAATCGGCCAGTACCTGTTCCAGCGCGTCCAGACAGAATATAACCTTCTCAATCTTGCTCGAATTACCCATCAATCCGATTCGCCAGATTTTTCCTGCAAAATCACCCAGCCCGGCACCAATTTCCAGATTGTAGTCATCCAGCAGCCTGCGACGCACTTCCTTTTCATTAACACCGGCGGGAACATGAATAGAATTCAACTGTGGCAAGCGGTATGGTTCAGCCACAACATATTCGATTCCCAGTGTTTTCAGCCCGGCTTTCAATGCTTCGTGGTTACGGCGATGCCTTGCCCAGGAACGCTCGAGCCCCTCTTCATACAACATCACCAGCGACTCATGCAATCCATACAGAGAGTTGGTCGGCGCAGTATGATGATAGGTACGGGAAGCTCCCCAATAACCGAGCAGCAGGCTAATATCCATGAACCAGCTGTGTACTTTCTCAGTACGGTTCTTGACCAGGTCTACCACCCTTTCCGAAAAACTGACCGGAGATAATCCCGGAGGGCAGGACAAGCACTTCTGGCTGCCGGAATAAATCGCATCAATATCCCACCCGTCCATATATACAGGTGTCCCGCCCAGCGATGTAACCGTATCCATGATCGTAAGACAATCATGCTTTCTCGCAATCTGGGCAATGGTCTTTGCATCCGACTGGACTCCCGTGGAAGTTTCAGCATGTACGAATGCAATAATCCTGGCATCCGGATTTTTTTTCAGCATGTCCTCCACTTTCTGCGGATCAACCGGTTCACCCCATTTATCTTCCACTACCAGGGGAATTCCGCCACAGCGCTCAACATTCTCGATCATCCTTCCACCAAAGACACCATTTCTGCAAACAATAACCTTGTCCCCGGGCACGATCATGTTGACGAAACACATTTCCATCCCAACCGAACCTGGCCCGGAAACAGGAAAAGTCAACAAATTAGTTGTCTGGAATACATACCGCAACAGCCCTTTCATCTCTTCCATCATTTCGGTAAATACCGGATCAAGATGACCCAGCGTCGGGCGTGCCAATGCGGATAAAACCCGTGGGTGAGTATCAGATGGCCCCGGTCCCAACAAGGTACGCTGGGGCGGATAAAATGTAGTAATTTTTTTCTCAGGACGAAAGCTTTCTGTAGTCATTATGGTTCCTAGTAAATGTGAATAAAAAATCTTGTCCATGGCTTTCGGAACCCGGTCTCTCTCTTTGTATTTTTATGACCGGTTTGTATCAGAGCCAGAATCATCAGAAAAATACGATGCCACTCAGGTACTTTAAAAACAAACAGCTGCCATTTCACTACGTCTGTTGAGTGAATCAATCAATATTCTTTGGGATTCTTTTTAAGGATTGAAGCAGGGATTCTATCAAGCGGGCGGGGAATTTACTATCGGATTGACTGTAAAAATAAGGGGGAAATCCTATTGCGATACCCAACCTTGCTTAAGCTGCTTCAAAAACAGAAAAAGGGTACTTCGAAATTTTCTCAAAGCACCCCTTCACTTTCCGGGTAACTAATAATCAGTGTTTGATTGATTGAGTGCTCGTTACCCTTTCTTCAGAGGGAGTGGGAGATGGAATAATCTGGCCGGAAATATCCGATGACAGCATTTCCGGCTTGTGTTCCAACGCAATATCCAGCACCTGGTCAATCCATTTCACCGGTCTGATATGCAGCCTGTTTTTTACGTTTACAGGGATTTCATTCAAATCCTTTACATTATCTTCAGGAATCAGCACGGTACTTATTCCGCCACGATGCGCAGCCAGGAGCTTTTCCTTAAGCCCCCCAATTGGAAGAATTTCTCCTCTAAGCGTAATTTCACCCGTCATCGCAACAGATGCGCGGACAGGGATATTAGTTAGCGCTGATACCATCGCCAGGCAAATACCAATACCGGCACTGGGCCCATCCTTAGGCGTGGCCCCCTCAGGCAGGTGAATATGGATATCATTTTTCAGATAAAAATCATCAGGTATCCCCAGAACCCTGGAACGGCTTCTGACCACAGATAACGCAGCCTGAATGGATTCCTGCATGACTTCGCCCAATTTACCGGTTGTAATTGTTTTCCCTTTACCAGGCAGCACTACCGCCTCAATTCTGAGCAGTTCCCCACCCACTTCCGTCCAGGCCAGACCGGTAACCTGGCCAACCTGATTTTTTTCATCAGCCACACCATAGGCGTAACGGCGCACACCTAAATATTTATCGAGATTACGTGAATTAACAATAATCTTTTCCTTGCCTTTTTTGATCAACAGGGTCTTGACGACTTTCCGGCAGATTTTAGAAACTTCTCTTTCCATTGAGCGCACGCCTGCTTCACGCGTGTAGTAGCGGGCAATGTCACGCAACGCCGATTCTGAAACGGATAATTCATTTTCACCCAGGCCATGATCTTTCATCTGTTTTGGCAGGAGATAGCGTTTAGCGATATTCAGCTTTTCATCTTCGGTATAGCCTGAAAGCCGAATAACCTCCATGCGATCCAGTAATGCAGGCGGGATATTAAGTGTATTTGCGGTAGCAACGAACATGACATCTGAAAGGTCATATTCCACTTCAATATAATGATCGACAAACGTGTTGTTCTGCTCAGGGTCAAGCACTTCCAGCAAAGCTGATGAAGGATCTCCCCGGAAATCCATACCCATCTTGTCAACTTCATCCAGCAAAAACAATGGATTCTTGACACCTGCCTTCGTCATACTCTGTAAAATCTTACCGGGCATGGAACCAATATAAGTCCGGCGATGCCCGCGAATTTCAGCTTCATCACGCATCCCTCCCAGAGACATGCGGACAAACTTACGATTTGTGGCATGCGCAATGGACCGTCCCAGCGAAGTTTTACCAACGCCAGGCGGACCAACAAGGCAAAGAATAGGGGCTTTGGATTTAGCAACACGCTGCTGCACTGCAAGGTATTCGACAATCCTTTCCTTGACTTTCTCCAGACCGTAATGATCTTCATCAAGGATCAGTTCAGCTTGTTTCAGTTCCTTGCTGATTTTGGTCTTTTGCTTCCAGGGCAGCGCAACCAGTGCATCGATATAATTCCGCACGACTGTCGCCTCTGCTGACATAGGAGACATTAATCGCAGCTTTTTCAGCTCTGACTCAGCTTTGGCAAGCGCTTCTTTAGGAAGTGATGCTGCTTTTATTTTTCTTTCAATTTCCTCAAGATCAGCGCCATCTTCGCCTTCCCCCAGCTCCTTCTGAATGGCCTTTACCTGCTCATTCAGATAATAATCACGCTGACTTTTTTCCATCTGGCGCTTTACCCTGCCGCGAATGCGTTTTTCCACCTGGAGAATATCCAGCTCAGCTTCCAGCAAGCCAAGCAGACGCTCCAGGCGCGGCTGAGTTTCAAAAATCTCCAGAATTTCCTGTTTTTGCTCCAATCTTAATGGCAGATAGGCAGCAATCGTATCAGCCAGGCGCCCGGCTTCATCAATTCCGGTCAGGGATGCAAGAATTTCCGACGGAATTTTTTTATTTAATTTAACGTACTGGTCAAATTGAGAAAGGAGTGCGCGCCGTAATGCTTCAATTTCCGGAGTATCTGTTTCGTCAGCGATGATGCGAACAGCTCTCCCTGAAAACGAAGTTTCAGAATCACTAAATAATTCAATTTCAGCCCGATAACCTCCCTCGACCAGCACCTTAACCGTGCCATCCGGCAGTTTCAGCATTTGCAAAATGCTTGAAACACAGCAGACCTTGTAAAGATCCTGAGGAGCAGGATCATCCTTGGCTGCTGATTTTTGTGCAACCAGCAGAATGTTTTTTCCTGCTTCTGTTGCAATCTCAAGAGCCTTAATGGATTTGGGACGTCCCACAAACAACGGGATAACCATATGTGGAAAAACAACTACATCCCGCAACGGGAGCAAAGGTAAATCCAGCTCACCTGATTCTTTGGTGTCGATCATATCCGATGTCATGTCATTCATTCCTTGCGGGAAACATGGTTTGGCGAAGATATAGTGACATTCTGAAAGAGCAAGTATCCACCATCCGTTAAAAAATTAAATTCCAATAAAAGACGGAAATTTATTTCGAACCCCTGGCCAGCTTGGGTTTTTCCGCATAAATTATGATGGGCTGAAGTTCATCACCATTGGGTCCGCTTTCAATAACCACCTTGGAAACATTCTCAATTGAAGGCAGGTCGTACATAACGTCCAGCAGCGTTTCTTCAAGTACAGAGCGCAATCCGCGGGCACCTGTTTTACGGGCAAGCGCTTTCCTGGAAATTGCCACCAGAGCCTGTTCACGAAACTCCAGTTCAACTCCGCCTTCCATATTAAACAGCTTGCTGTACTGTTTGATCAGGGCATTCTTAGGTTCAACCAGAATCTGAATCAGCGCCACTTCATTCAGTTCGCTTAATGTGGCCACTACCGGCAAACGTCCAACAAATTCCGGAATCAGGCCGTATTTAACCAGATCATCCGGCTCAATATCCCTCAAGATTTTATTCAGCTCTCTACGGTCACTCTGATTGATGACATCCGCACCAAACCCGATACCGCTTTTCTCGGAACGTCCTCGAATAATTTTATCGATACCGTCAAACGCCCCGCCGCAAATAAAGAGGATATTGGTGGTATCAATCTGGACAAATTCCTGGTTAGGGTGTTTACGCCCGCCCTGGGGCGGTACCATGGCGGTTGTTCCCTCAATCAGCTTGAGAAGCGCCTGCTGCACGCCTTCTCCTGAAACATCACGTGTAATGGAAGGGTTATCCGATTTACGCGAAATCTTGTCTATCTCGTCAATGTATACAATGCCACGCTGCGCTTTTTCTACATCGTAGTTACATTTCTGCAGCAGTTTCTGAATGATATTTTCAACATCTTCACCAACATATCCGGCTTCTGTCAGTGTTGTTGCATCAGCAATAACAAACGGAACATCCAGCAACCTTGCCAGCGTCTGCGCCAGCAAAGTCTTACCGGATCCAGTGGGCCCTATCAGCAGAATATTGCTCTTGGAAAGCTCGATATCATCACTGCTGCTGGTCTTCGACAGGTTTTTTAACCGTTTGTAGTGATTGTAGACGGCAACAGAAAGTATTTTTTTTGCAGACTCCTGCCCGATAACATACTGGTCCAGTGTCTCGCAAATTTCATGGGGGGTTGGCAGGCTGGTTTTAGTCAGTTTGGCAGTTTCATCAACCTGAATTTCCTCACGAATAATGTCATTACAAAGATCGACACATTCATCGCAAATGAATACGGAGGGCCCGGCAATCAGTTTCCTGACCTCTCGCTGACTCTTTCCACAAAAAGAACAATACAAAAGTTTTTCGTCGTTTGTTTTTTCGGCCATCATTCCACCCCGCAATCATCGAACGAACCTTGCCCGTTACACAGAAAAGGCAATCTGGTTTTATTTCTGTTTTACTTCTCTACTGGTCAATACCGCATCCACCAGACCATACTTTACCGCAGCCTCTGCACCAAGAAAATTGTCACGATCCGTATCCCGCTCAACAGCCTTGACTGTTTGACCGGTATGTTTGGCCATAATTTCATTTAATCGGCTTTTCAGCGCCAGAATTTCCTTCGCATGTATCTCTATATCGGATGCCTGCCCCTGAAACCCGCCCATTGGCTGGTGAATCATGACACGCGAATTTGGCAGACAGTAACGCTTTCCTTTGGCACCTGCTGTCAGTAACAGCGCCCCCATACTGGCCGCCTGGCCTATACAAAGCGTACTGACATCCGGCTTGATGAATTGCATGGTGTCATATACAGCCAAACCCGCTGTCACAAGACCGCCGGGAGAATTGATATACAGGAAAATATCTTTCTCTGAATTTTCAGATTCCAAAAACAGAAGCTGGGCAACCACCAGATTGGCGGAAGATTCTGTAACAGGTCCCACGAGGAAAATAATCCTCTCCCTGAGCAGCCTCGAATAAATATCATAGGCGCGCTCCCCCCTGCCACTGGTTTCGATAACCATGGGGATTAAACCTAACCCTGCCGTATCCAATCCACCTTTCTCCTGATCAACTGTTGACTGCATAGGTATGTCCCATCAATTCGTCAAAGGTAACATTCTGATCAACAACTTTTGCATTATCCAACAACCATAATACGGCATTATCCTCCAGTACAAGCGGCTCAATTTCCTTAAGGCGCTCTGGTGATGCGTAATGCCATTTGACAACCTGCTCAGGATTTTCATAACCCTGGGCATGTTCTTCGATAAAACTTTTAATCTGTTCAGGCTTGACACCCAATTCGTGCGTATTAATTAGCTCGGATAAAATAAGACCCAATCTGACGCGTCGCTCGGCTTTTTCCAGAAACATGTCCCGCTGTAAATTCGGATCTTTATGAAGACCGCGCGCAGTACGCGTACTTTGCATTTCCTCAACCAGCCGATCCGCCTCCTGCCGGATCAGAACTCTGGGAACCTGTATCGAAACCTTATCCAGCAAGGCTTGCATGATTTGTTCCTTGAGCCTGTTACGAATACGCTGGGCCGTTTCACGTTGAAGATTAGCCTTTATTTCCGATCGCATTCTATCAATATCCCCCTCCGGGATACCTAACGCTTTGGCAAATTCGCTATCAACCTCCGGCAGCCTGGGAGCTTCGAGTTGATTGAGTCTGACAGTAAAACTGACCTTCTTTCCAGCAATATCTTTACCCGGATAATCCGCAGGGAAAGTCATATCAAATGTTTTTTCCTGCCCCACGGTCATACCTTGAATGGCTGATTCAAAATCAGCAAGCAGGTGTCCATCTCCAAGGATAACGCTATAGTTGCTCGCTTTCCCACCGGGGAAAGCTTCTCCGTCAAGCAGCCCCTGGTAATCAACAGTAACCCGGTCACCCGTTTGTGCCGGACGCTCAGCTGGTTCATAAGCGGCTCGCTGTTTGCGCAGAATATCCAGTGTTTTCTGGATTTCAGCATCCCCGATCTGTAAAGCCGGTTTATTAACCGTAATTGAGCTTAAGTCTCCCAATTCAACATCAGGATAGATTTCAAAGGTTGCACGAAACTCATAGCTTGTTGCGTCACTTACACCCGAATTTTTAGATTCAAAATCCGGAACACCTGCAACACGATATTTTTCCTGATTAACCACCTCACTAAACTGCTGCTGCAACAGCTCACTCAGCACTTCATGCTCGATCTGGTGACCGTATTGCTGAATTACCATTTTTAACGGAACCTTGCCCGGACGGAATCCCTGAATCTTGACCCTGGGAGCCAGGCGCTTCAGTCGTACCCCTACCTCAACCTCAACTTTTTCTCGTGAAACAGAAAGTTCAATAATGCGCTCCAGCGGGTTGGAGGCTTCCCCTTGTGTCTGCATCTGTTTTCCTGAACTGATAAGTAACTTTAATCAAACAAGCGGTACGATCATGCTGCACTCAATTTGGCCGGATCCTTTCCATGGTGCGAAAGGGGGGACTCGAACCCCCACACCTCATCGGCGCCAGAACCTAAATCTGGTGCGTCTGCCAATTCCGCCACTTTCGCGCGCCGGTTATTCCGGGGACAAGACCTGTGTCCTTTTAAAAAAAGGATCACCTGCTGCCAAAACTGCTACCTGCATAGCTGCAATATGAACTTCCACGCAACCGATCACACCACAACCTTTTGCGGCCGATTATACCTTCTTCCAGCAGGCATCGCTGATTTCCTGCCCGCTATGTGCCTTGTTCCTTCTGACCGCTGAAGGTTTTGCCGGTTATGCCGACACTATCCGGCCCCATCAGGAAAAGATAGGTTTCCATCAAATCCGCCGGTTTGGGCAACAAACGATTATTGCTGCCAGGGTGCGTTTTTGTACGCTGTGGTGTATCTACGGCACCGGGGATCAATGCATTGACCCGCAAATTCGGATACATCTCCCACTCCCCGGCCTGAATTTTAACCAGCACCTCAACACCTGCCTTCGCCACTGCAAAAGCTCCCCAATAAGCGGCAGGAGCCTGGCCGTGAGTATCTCCTGTCATGATCACACTGGCATCCGGAGATGCATTGAGCAATGGAAAGCAAGCACGAGTCAGCATGGCGGGCACCAGCAGATTAACTGCCATAATGGTCTGCCAATGCTCAGATGTATGAAAAGCAAGCGGCATCGGACCATAAGTCCAGGCGGCATTGTGCAGAATACCATCCAGCCTGCCGAGCTGAGAGGCAATCGCCTCAGTCAGCTCGGCAACAGTAGCTTCTGTTGCCTGCTCATAATCAAACGGTAAAATAACTGCGGAAGCTTTGCCAAGCGCTTCGATTTCATCGTACACCTGTTCAAGTTTCCCGGTTTTACGGCCATGAAGAATAACTGTGGCGCCGTGTTCCGCATAAGCCAGAGCAGCAGCACGTCCAATACCCTGTCCGGCGCCCGTAACCAGGATAACCCTGTCTGCAAGTAAATTACGGCCACCCGAATATGTTTTCAAAGTATCCAATAGCGTTTTCCAGCACGATCGATAAAAAACCAAAAACCACAACGGCCGGTATTTTGCCTACCGATCCGTTGTGGTTCCCGATTACAAACAGATAGACCGGTCGTGGTCGATTACATGTCCATACCGCCCATGCCACCCATACCGCCCATACCGGCGCCAGCTCCGGGTGCATCTTCTTTCGGAATCTCGGCAACCATAGCATCTGTTGTCAGGATCAGCCCGGCAACTGATGCTGCATTCTGCAGAGCAGAGCGGGTTACTTTGGTCGGATCCAGAACACCCATGGCAACGAGGTCACCATATTCGCCGGTTGACGCATTGTAGCCAAAGGTACCCTGGCCTTCCTTGACTCTATTGACAACCACGGAAGCCTCGTCACCGCAATTGGTCACGATTTGGCGCAGCGGTTCTTCCATTGCACGCAGAACGATCTTGATGCCGGAATCCTGGTCGTGATTATCGCCCTTAGCCTTGCTGACAGCATTAATAGTACGCAACAATGCAACACCACCTCCCGGAACAATACCTTCCTCAACTGCTGCACGGGTTGCATGCAAAGCATCTTCAACACGTGCTTTTTTCTCTTTCATTTCCACTTCAGTTGCTGCACCGACTTTGATCAGCGCAACACCACCCGCCAGCTTGGCCACGCGCTCCTGAAGTTTTTCACGATCGTAATCGCTGGTCGCTTCCTCAATCTGCTTACGAATCTGAGCAACGCGCGCTTCAATGGTCTTGGCATCACCTGCGCCATCAATAATGGTGGTGTTTTCTTTGCCGACTTCGATGCGTTTTGCCTGACCCAGATCTTCCAGGCGGGCTTTTTCCAGTGATAAGCCGACTTCTTCTGCAATCACAGTACCACCAGTCAGGACTGCAATATCTTCCAGCATGGCTTTACGGCGATCACCAAAACCGGGCGCCTTAACTGCGCAAGTTTTGAGAATACCGCGAATATTGTTAACTACCAGCGTAGCCAGCGCTTCACCATCCACATCTTCGGCAATAATCAGCAAAGGCTTGCCCGCTTTTGCCACTTGTTCCAGCACCGGCAAAAGATCACGGATGTTGGAGATTTTTTTGTCGTGCAACAGAACGAACGGACTTTCCAGCGCCGCAATCTGCTTGTCTGCACTGCTGACAAAGTAAGGGGAAAGATAACCGCGATCGAACTGCATTCCCTCCACAACATCCAGCTCATTTTCCAGACCGGAACCGTCTTCAACGGTAATCACACCTTCCTTACCGACCTTATCCATCGCTTCAGCAATAATCTTGCCGATTTCCGTATCAGAGTTGGCGGAAATGCTGCCTACCTGGGCAATCTCCTTACTGGTGGAACAGGGTTTGGACAGTTTTTTCAGCTCCTCTACCGCAACAGCCACTGCTTTTTCAATACCACGCTTCAGATCCATCGGATTCATTCCGGCAGCCACATAGCGCATACCTTCCTTGACGATGGACTGTGCCAATACCGTTGCAGTCGTTGTACCATCGCCCGCGGTATCCGAGGTTTTACTGGCGACTTCCTTGACCATTTGCGCACCCATATTCTCGAACTTGTCTTTCAGCTCGATCTCTTTGGCAACCGATACACCATCCTTGGTGATGGTCGGGGCGCCGTATGAACGCTCCAGTACGACATTACGGCCTTTGGGCCCCAGGGTTACTTTAACTGCATCTGCCAGAACGTTTACGCCATTGATCACGGCATGACGTGCTGAATCACCAAATCTCACTTCTTTAGCTGCCATATTTTTCTCCCGATTTCAGTTGGTTATTTAATTTAATAATCCATTAACCTTCAATCACACCCATGATGTCTTCTTCACGCATCACCAGGAATTCTTCACCCTTAATTTTCACGGCTTGACCGGCATACTTTCCAAACAGCACCTTGTCGCCAACTTTGACCTCCAGTGCGCGGATTTTGCCATCTTCACCCACTTTTCCTTTGCCAACGGCGATAATCTCACCCTGATCCGGCTTTTCTGCCGCGGTATCAGGAATGACGATGCCGGATGCTGTCTTGCGCTCTTCTTCCAGTCGCTTGACAATTACACGATCATGCAAAGGGCGGATATTCATAGTCCTTTTCTCCTACAATGATTAACGAAAGTGATTAGAAATTTTATTATTTGATCCAATAAGCACCTGCACCTGTTGAGTGTAAGCAAACGGACTGTTAGCACTCAACGTCAGTGAGTGCTAATAATAGAGACTGTCATAAGGAATTTCAAGCCCGTGAACGATAAAAAATCAGCTTTGCATAACCGGTGCGCTGTCTGGCACCCCTGTACCCAAATGAAACATCATGAAGCCTATCCCCCTGTACTGATTACCAGAGGAAAAGGAATCTGGTTACATGATGCTGATGGGAAACGGTATCTGGATACCATCAGTTCATGGTGGGTTAATTTGTTTGGACACTGCAACCCCCGCATCAATGCCGCCATCATCGATCAGCTGGGTAAGCTGGAACACGCCATGCTGGCCGGGCTGGCGCATGAACCGGTTGTCGAGTTGTCAGCACGGCTAAGTACCATAACACCAGGTGATTTAAGTCACTGTTTTTATGCCAGCGATGGCGCATCAGCCAATGAAATCGCACTCAAAATGAGTTTTCATTACTGGCAGCAAAGCGGTTTCCCTCAAAAGACTCAATTTGTTAATTTACAAAACGGTTATCACGGAGAAACCCTGGGAGCATTATCGGTCACTGATGTGCCGATTTTTCGGCAGGTTTATGCACCATTGTTACGTCCCGCCCATGTAGTGCGCACACCTGACTGGCGCTTTGCTGAAACCGGAGAAACGCCGGAAGCGTATGCACTGAGAGCTGCTGCTGAACTGGAAAAACACCTTGCAGAGCATCATGCCAGTACAGCCGCGCTGATTCTGGAGCCACTGGTACAGGGAGCCGTCGGAATGGGAATGTATCATCCGGTTTACCTGCAGCGTGCACGGGAAATCTGCAATACCTACCGGGTTCACCTGATTGCAGATGAAATCGCAGTGGGATTCGGCCGGACAGGCACCCTGTTTGCCTGCGAACAGGCGGCTGTCACCCCGGATTTTATGTGTCTTGCCAAAGGGTTGAGCGGCGGATATCTGCCATTATCCGTTGTTCTGACCAATGATACGGTTTACCAGACGTTCTATAACGACCAGGCCAGCCGGGCTTTTCTTCATTCACATTCACACTCCGGCAATGCACTTGCCTGCCGCGCTGCACTGGCCACACTTGATATCATTGAGCAGGATAACGTGATCGAAATGAACCGCCACAAAGCCGGTTTTCTCAACCAATGCCTGCAGCCCGTCCAGGCACATCCGAGCGTCAGACACTTTCGTAACTGCGGCATGATCTGGGCCTTTGAAGTCGAAAACCCCCAACCGGATTTCACACACCGGTTTGCACAGGCCGGGCTGAAGCATCAGCTTCTGATACGCCCTATGGGAAATTCAGTCTACATTATGCCGCCGTATATCATTAATGAAGAAGAAATGGTACTCATGTCACAGGCCATTCTGAACATTCTCAATGAAATATAACTCGCCCATGCAGATCACTTTTCTGGGTGCAGCAGGAGAAGTCACCGGGTCATGCTATCTGGTTGAAACGGCAGAGGTCCGTTTCCTGGTGGATTGCGGCATGTTTCAGGGCGGGCGGGATGCCGATCACAAAAACAGTACTGCAATCGACTTTAATCCCGAAACAATCGATTTTGTTTTACTGACCCACGCACATGTGGATCATTCCGGATTATTGCCGCGCCTGGCTGTACTGGGCTTCCGGGGGCCTGTCTACATGACTGGCGCCACGGCTGATTTGCTCGCCGTTATTCTGAGGGACAGCGCCCATATTCAGGAAAAAGAAGCGGAATGGCATACCAAAACGGCGTTGCGTAATAAACGCTCGTTGAATCATAAACATACACCGCTTTATACGGTTACTCAGGCCGAAACCTTTCTCAGACAAATACGCCGCATCAATTACGATGAACCCTGTCAGCCACATCCATCGGTACGTTGCCAGTTTCGCGATGCCGGGCACATTATCGGATCAGCCATTATTGAGGTCTGGCTGAAATCAGGTCCGCAGCATAAAAAAATTGTTTTCTCGGGCGATCTGGGACAGCGAGGTCATCCAATCGTGCGCGATCCGACGCTCATCCAGGAAGCTGATTACCTGCTGGTTGAATCCACTTACGGCAACCGCTGTCACCGCAGCATGCAGGATACACGTGATGAGCTGGTGGAAATCATTAACCGGACGCTCACGAAAAACCGCGGCAACATCATCGTGCCGGCTTTTTCAGTTGGTCGTACTCAGGATCTGCTGTTTCTGCTGGCCGATCTGCAGCGACAGGGACGACTGGGCACCATGGAGGTTTATGTGGATTCACCCATGGCCCTGGCTGTTACAGAAATTACGCTCAGCCACAGGGAATTACTCGACAGGGAAACCATCAATGCGCTGAACTGGCACGATCAGCACAATGAAAACCTGCACATCCATCTCACACAGGAAATTGAGGACTCAATCCGGCTCAATCACATACGATCCGGTGCAATTATTATCTCCGCCAGCGGTATGTGTAATGCCGGGCGTATTAAATATCACCTGAAATACAATCTGCCCAGGCCCGAATGCAGTATTTTGTTTACCGGCTTTCAGGCGGCAGAAACATTGGGTCGCAAGCTGGTGGATGGCAACAAAAATGTGCGTATTTTTGGTGAACAAATCCCTGTGCGCGCATCGATTCATACTGTTGGCGGACTCTCCGCCCACGCGGATCAGCAGGAGTTGCTCAACTGGTTAAAGGGATTCCACCGGCCGCCCCTGAAAACATTTGTCGTTCATGGCGAGCCCGATAATGCTGAAGCTTTTGCTGGTGTCATTCGGGAACAACTGCAGTGGCCTGTAAGTATTCCCCGGCGCATGACAATCGAACGGCTGGACTGATTCCACTTTCAGCAGAAGGTGGAATCAGCAATTCCGCAGTCGGTTTCCCGGCTGGAAATTATTTGGTTCTGCTGTTTGCCAGAATAAATTCAGCCAGACGCTGCGCCGGTTCTCCGGTAATGTTGGGGAAAGAACTCATTGTCATTCCACCTTTATTCACCTTCTCGATAATGGCTTCTTTAGTGGCCATCTTGGAACTCAAGGCCATCACCTTGCCATCTGTTTCCGGTTTATGACATTTCGTACAGTTCGCATAAAAAATATCCTCGCCACTGGCGTTGGCAGGTGGTGTGTAAGTATCCGTTTTTGCACAGCCTGTCAGTCCGATTACTGCAGAAACCGCCAACAACCCGATCGTTTTTTTCATTTCCATCTCCGTTTAACAAGGGCCGCCATTATAGCTGCTATTCTGCTGCAGTTTACTTATCACACCCCTATCCAGTCATGTAACTGCTGGAATTGATGATAGTATTTTCAGCCCGGTTATTTGAGTAACAATCAGAACAAATCATGAAAATTGCTACCTGGAATGTGAATTCGCTCAAGGTTCGCCTGCCACAGGTGATCAACTGGCTGAACCTCAATCAGCCGGATGTGTTATGCCTGCAGGAAACCAAGCTTCAGGACGAGTTTTTTCCGATGGATGACATTGCACAGGCAGGCTACCACTCAACCTTTATCGGGCAAAAAACCTACAACGGTGTTGCCCTGCTGAGTAAGGAAGCCGGGAGTGATGTCTGTACTGCTTTGCCCGGCCCGGACGATGTGCAGAAAAGGCTGATTGCAGCCACCTATGGAGACTTGCGCATCATTTGCGCTTACGTGCCAAATGGCGAACATGTCGATTCGGAAAAATACACTTACAAGCTGGAATGGCTATCCCGGTTACACCATTTTCTGCAGCAGGAACAGGCACGTTACGGCCAGGTGGCCTTGCTGGGCGATTTCAATATTGCTCCGGAAGATCGCGATGTTTATGATCCTGAAGCCTGGCGAGGGCAAGTGTTGTGCAGCGAACCCGAGCGGCAGGCATTTCGCGGATTGCTGGACACAGGCTTTGTTGACAGTTTTAGCCTGTTTGAACAGCCGGAAAAAACCTACACCTGGTGGGATTATCGCATGATGGCTTTCCGCCGAAACCGGGGGTTACGCATTGACCACATTCTGTTGAGCCGTGAAATGGCAGATCGCTGTACTGCCTGGCAGGTGGATAAAACCCCCAGAAAACTGGAACGCCCGTCCGATCATGCACCAGTATGGGTGGAACTGGCATAAACATTAAAAATAAACATCAGAATTGGCGTATTTGCAGCTTAATCATCAAAATCAAATGAAAGGCTTAGGGCGTAAATGATTATTGGATTACCCAAAGAAACAAAAGCAGATGAATACCGGGTCGGGCTGACACCAGGCAGCGTGCACACACTGATTGGTCGCGGCCATCGTATTCTGGTCGAAACCGGAGCAGGTGCAGGCAGCGTCATTTCTGATCAGGATTATCGTGATGCCGGGGCGGAAATTGTGAAACAGGCTGAAGACACCTGGGCAGCGGAGCTGGTGGTCAAGGTAAAGGAACCGACCGAATCGGAGTATCAATATCTGCGAAAAGATTTACTGCTGTTCACTTACCTGCACCTGGCCTCAAACAGAATCCTGACAGAAAAGCTGCTCACCAGCGGTACCAGCGCAATAGCCTATGAAACCGTACAGACAGCATCAGGCGCACTTCCGTTACTGACACCCATGAGCGAAGTGGCAGGACGTATGGCAGTACAGATTGGCGCAACCTATCTGCTGAAAACACAGGGTGGCCGAGGCGTTCTGATGGGAGGTGTTCCGGGCGTTGCACCGGCTAATGTCGTTATTCTGGGGGCCGGTGTGGTCGGTGCCAATGCCGCGACAGTCGCCGCCGGTATGGGCGCAGCAGTAACAGCGCTGGATATTAACCATGATCGCCTGAAAGCACTGGATGACCGCTTTTCCGGACGGCTGCAAACCCGTTACTGCGATGCCATCAATGTACGTCAGGCCGTTTACGAAGCCGATCTGATCATTGGCGCAATCCTGATCCCCGGCGGGCGGTCACCCTGGCTAATCACAAGAGAAATGCTGCCGAAAATGCGCAGCGGTTCAGTGATTGTCGATGTAGCAGTCGATCAGGGAGGATGTGTGGAAACTACCCGGCCTACCACGCACAGCCACCCGGTTTTCGAAGTTGACGGGGTATTGCATTACTGCGTGGCCAATATGCCCGGTGCGGTACCACGCACCAGCACGTTTGCACTGAACAACCAGACTGCCAGCTATGTCGCCACACTGGCAAATGATGGCCTGGCAGCCTTGCGCAATAATCAGGCACTGCTAAATGGTCTCAATACACACCATGGACAGGTGACACACCCGGCAGTTGCTGAAGCTTTCGGATTACCTTACACGCCCCCACTGGAAGCGCTGGTTGCCTGAAATAAATGAAAAATAAAGAATCGCATATTCCCTGCCAGGCACCTGAATAACCCGATATTTTCAATAAATTCTGCAGCACAACGGTAATCGCGGCCGGATTGGGCTTAATTTCTTCAGGAAAGCATGCTTTCCTGTTGACATTGTCCCGTTTTTCCTAAAATCACCCCGGGCAGCAGCAATTCAGCCTGTTTGGGGCGTCAGAAAATTCCCCCCGATCTCTTCCGGAAATCAACCAGCCGCTTCAGGTTAATCACAGCCCGGATTGTGTCTGTCTTTGTTAAATCCTGTCATATTTTCTCCGGGATCACCCGATTAGCAGCCTAAATCCTCGCTTGTTTGCCGCATCACATTCCGGGCAGGCACGGATAATTCCGTCTCATTGAAAGGAATCCGCCATGGCAGACGATAGCGATCTTGAACGCACTGAACCGGCCTCGCCCAAACGTCTGGAGAAAGCCAGAGAAGAAGGGCAGGTGCCACGTTCGCAGGAATTGACCACGTTCACCATGCTGATTGCAGCCTCCGGCGGTTTATGGGTAACCGGTTCCCTGCTCATGCAGAAACTGTCTGCCATTCTGGAAAATGGCCTGCGCATGGAGCAGGAGGTGGCTTTCAATCCGGCACGGTTACTGCCCCGGCTGTTTCAGCTGGCACTCGATGGATTATTGGCCATGGCTCCTCTGTTTGGATGGCTGATTATCGTTGCATTTGCAGCACCCATGCTGCTCAGCGGGTGGCTGTTCAGCTCCAAGGCATTGCTGCCGGATTTCAAGCGTCTTAATCCGGTCAATGGGCTTAAAAGAGTATTTTCATCGCGTGGACTGGTTGAGCTGGTCAAGGCCATCGCCAAGGCGTCTGTCATTGGTGGCGTCGCCGCCATGGTGATCTGGAATCACAAACAGGACGTGCTTGATCTGACAGGCATGCCGCTGGACATCGGTCTGATCAGCGTGGGAAAACTGATTATCCTGACTTTTGTACTGATTGTCGGTGCCATGCTGCTGATCGTCGCGATTGATGTGCCCTTCCAGCTCTGGAATCACACCCGCCAGTTGCGGATGTCCAAAGAAGAGTTGCGCAAGGAAGCCAAGGAAGATGATGGCGATCCGCAAGTCAAGGGACGCATCCGCAACATGCAGCGTCAGATGGCACGCCGGCGCATGATGGCGGAAGTGCCCAAAGCGGACGTGGTGGTTACCAACCCGACGCATTATGCCATTGCTCTGAAATATCAGGATGGCTCGATGCGTGCACCGAAAGTAGTGGCAAAAGGCACTCAACTGATTGCAGCACGAATTCGCGAGCTGGCAAAAGAGAACCATATCCCGGTACTTGAAGTGCCGCCACTGGCGCGCGCGCTGTATCACCACGTGGAGCTGGATTCAGAGATTCCTGAAACACTTTATACCGCTGTGGCACACGTGCTGGCTTACGTTTTTCAGTTGAAACAGTATCAGACCGCGGGCGGCACTGCACCGCAGCTGCCATCGGAAATCGCAATACCGGAAGGAATGGATCAGGCCGGACAGTAATTTGCCCGGCCAGTACATAATCATTATCAGAGTGGATATTGAATGAATAATATTCTGTCTTTAGCCGGGCTGGTGCGCGGCGGCCAGATGCAAAGTCTGGCAGGGCCGGCGCTGATCATCATGATCCTGTCGATGATGGTATTGCCTCTGCCACCCTTTGTGCTGGATGTACTGTTTACCTTCAATATCGCGCTGGCGGTAATCGTGCTGCTGGTGAGCCTCTACTCGCGCGATGCACTCGAATTCGCAGTTTTTCCTACCGTTCTGCTGATCACAACCCTGCTGCGGCTTTCTCTGAATGTGGCCTCCACCCGGGTAGTGCTGATGCACGGCCATACCGGACCGGATGCTGCCGGCAAAGTCATCGAGGCATTCGGTCATTTTCTGGTAGGGGGCAACTACACAGTGGGCCTGGTGGTATTTATCATCCTAGTGGTGATTAATTTTGTTGTCATCACCAAGGGTGCCGGGCGTATTGCTGAAGTCAGCGCCCGCTTCACCCTGGACGCCATCCCGGGAAAACAGATGGCGATTGATGCTGATCTCAATGCCGGTCTGATCCGGGAAGATGAGGCACGCAAGCGGCGCGAACGGGTTTCCCAGGAAGCCGATTTCTACGGTTCAATGGACGGTGCCAGCAAGTTCGTACGCGGCGATGCTGTTGCCGGCATTCTGATCATGCTGATTACTGTTATTGGTGGCCTGATCGTAGGTGTACTGCAGCATGATCTGAACATTGGCGACGCTGCCAAAAACTACACGCTGCTGACGATTGGTGACGGTCTTGTGGCCCAGATCCCGGCACTGATCATCTCTACGGCAGCAGGCCTGATGGTCAGCCGTGTCAGTACCGATGAAGATCTCGGCCAGCAATTTGTAAACCAGTTACTTAACAAGCCGCAGGTGCTGTGGCTGGCTGCCGGTATTCTCGGTGCACTGGGACTGGTTCCGGGCATGCCGCATTTCGTGTTTCTACTGCTGGCGGGAGGCATCGGGATGATTGCTTACTATGTATCCAGACGCACTGCTTTGCCGGAATCCAAACCGGAAGAATCGGAAGTTGTCACTAGCGAAGCACTGGATGCCAGCTGGGAGGACGTGGTACAGGTGGACACGATCGGGCTGGAAGTGGGCTACCGTCTGATCCCGCTGGTTGATAAGCAGCGTCAGGGTGATTTACTCAAGCGCATCAACGGTATACGCAAGAAATTTGCACAGGAAATCGGTTTTCTGCCACCGGTAGTGCATATCCGCGATAACCTGGAACTGCGTCCCAACAGCTACCGCATCACGATGAAAGGCTCGGAAATTGGTCAGGGAGAATCCTATAACGGCATGCTTCTGGCAATTAACCCCGGCCAGGTCACCATGGCGCTGCCGGGTAACAACACTGAAGATCCGGCATTCGGGCTGCCTGCTGTCTGGATCGAAACAGAGCAGCGCGAACTGGCACAAACCAGCGGCTATACCGTGGTCGATGCCAGTACCGTCGTCACTACTCACCTGAATCACCTGATCCGCATGCATGCCTCCGAACTGCTCGGGCGGGAGGAGTTGCAAAAACTGCTCGACCATCTGGGCCAGCGCTCACCCAAGCTGGCGGATGATCTGATTCCCAAGCTGCTGCCTTTGGCAACGGTACAGAAAATCTTGCAGCATTTACTGGAAGAAGGCGTCAACATCCGTGACATGCGCACCATTATCGATACGCTGACCGAACACGCCGGGCGGACTCAGGATATCAGCGAGCTGCTGGCCCTGGTGAGAGTGGCACTGGGACGGGTTATCGTGGAGCAATGTTTTCCGTCTGGTGCAGAAATGCAGGTTATGAGCCTGCAACCTGCGCTGGAAGCCATTCTGCTGCAAGTGGTTCAATCTGATCCAGTAGCAGGTGGCGGTATCGAGCCCGGTCTGGCCGATACGCTGACCCGGGAAACAGCCAGCGCAGTCCAGCGACTGGAACAGCTTGGATTGCCGGCTGTGCTGGTGGTGCCGGATGCAATCCGCCTGCTGCTGTCCCGCTTCCTGCGCCGTTCACTGCCTCAGTTGAGGGTACTGGCCCATTCCGAGATTCCGGATACCAGAAAAATAAAATTTATATCGATCATTGGGGGTAACAAAAAATGAAAGTACGAAAATTTTTGGCCGCCACTTCCCATGAGGTGTTGCGTAAGGTTAAGGATGAATTGGGCGCAGACGCCGTGATTCTGTCAAACAAACAGGTACCGGGTGGCATCGAAATCCTGGCACTGTCAGGCAAGGATATTTCCAGTCTGGCCGGTGAGACACCGCCAGTAGCACCTGTCACCACACCTGTAAATAAACCGGTAAATAAAACGGCTGCTGCGATTAAACAAAAACCGGCAGCTGAAAAAGAACCGGCACCTTCCATACAAAAGCAGGCAGAGCCACTTCCGGCGATGGTAAACAGCCAAAGCATCAGCATCATCCAGGAAATTCAGTCCATGAAACAGATGCTGGAAGAGCAGTTAACCACCATCGGCTGGAGCAGCTTTTCCCAGCGTGATCCGGGCAGTACGAAAGTATTGCGCACCCTGCTGAGTGCAGGTTTCAGTCCGCAGCTGTCACGGCATTTGCTGGAAAAGCTGCCGGCTGACCGTGATTTTGAACAAAGCATAAAGCGGACCATTGCGTTGCTTACGCTGAATTTACGGACGACCACCGGTGATGAAATTATTGAACAGGGCGGGATTTATGCGCTGATTGGGCCAACCGGTGTTGGTAAAACAACGACCACGGCAAAACTTGCCGCACGTGCTGTCGTCCGTCATGGTGCTGACAAGGTGGCACTGTTGACCACCGACAGCTACCGTATTGGCGGACATGAGCAGCTGCGCATTTACGGCAAATTACTAGGTATATCGGTACGCAGCATCAAGGATATCGACGATCTGCAGCTGATGCTGCATGAGTTGCGCGGCAAGCACATGGTGCTGATTGATACTGTTGGCATGAGCCAGCGCGACCAGATGCTGGCCGAACAAATCACCATGCTGAGCCAGTGCGGCACGGAAATAAAACACCTGCTGTTACTCAATGCCACCAGCAGTGGCGACACACTGGATGAAGTCATTTCCGCCTATCAGCAGCACGGTATTCATGGTTGCATCATCACCAAAGTGGATGAAGCAGCGAGCCTGGGTGTGGCGCTGGATGCGGTAATCCGGCGCAAACTGGTGCTGCATTACGTAACCAACGGCCAGAAGGTTCCGGAAGATTTACACGAGGCCAATTCCCGCTACCTGTTACACCGTATTTTCAAACCTTCAGCAGAAAACTCGCCTTTCTCACTGCAGGACCCCGAGTTTGCACTGATTATGGCGGGAAATTCTGCGGATCCATCAACCGCCAGACAAAAAACGCGTATCGGGGCCAATCATGATTTGCGCTAACCGGGATCAGGCATCCGGTTTACGTGAGCTGACTGCACTGGAATCAAATACCGGCGTACGTGTGTTTGCCGTAGTGGGCGGGCGATCGGGCGTAGGTAAAACCTGTTCGGTTATTAATCTGGCAACTGCACTGGCAAAAATGGGCAAGCGCGTACTGATCCTGGATGAAAATCCGCGCCACAAGGACGTCAACGCCAATCTTGGCCTTTGTGCACGCTACGATTTACTGCACGTGATCAACCGGGATAAAACACTTGAACAGGTAATGACCCAAGGGCCGGAAGGGGTGATGGTTCTGACGGCAATGCGTGGAATTCATTCGCTGGCAAAGCTTGCACCCGCTGATCAGGAACGGCTGATTGAATGCTTTAGCGAGCTGTCACAGACAGTGGACGCGGTGCTGATTGATACCGCAATCGGTCGGGGCAGCCGGGTCGTTCCGCTGAGCCTGGCCTCTCAGCAGGTACTGATTGTACTGTCCGGCTCAGGTCAGGCAATTACAGATGCCTATGCACTGATTAAACTCATCAGTAAAGAATATGCCCGGCGGGATTTTCTGGTACTGGTCAACAAGGTGCAGTCAGAAAGCAGGGGGCGCGAGATATTCGAGAATATTGCCAGCGTTGCACAAAAGAATCTGACAGTCCGGCTGGAATGGATGGGGTGTATTTTGTTTGATGACAAGCTGCATCGATCAACCCGGCTTTGTCAGCCGGTAGTGGAAATTTTCCCGGCATCGGATTCGGCTGCAGGTTACCGCCAGCTGGCTGAAAAGCTGATGCGGTGTGCAGGGCACTGGACAGATAACGATGGCGTGGAAAATTTCATGCGCAGGCTGATTCGTACCAGTCATCTTGATGCAGCGGAATTTACAGTGTGAGGTAGTTTTTATGTACACCGAAACAGGCATCGTAAATAAAGATCAGTTCATCACGGAATATACCCCTCTGGTCAAGCGGATAGCCCATCACATGATGGCCAGATTGCCAGCCAGTGTTCAGGTGGATGATCTGATTCAGGCAGGAATGATTGGCCTGATGGATGCAATCAACCGTTATGAGGGCTCCTATGGCCGCCAGTTTGAAAGCTATGCCGCCCAGCGGATTCGTGGCTCGATTCTGGATGAACTGAGAGAAGCTGACTGGTTGCCGCGCAGCCTGCGCAAAAAAATGCGCCAGATAGAAACAGCTATGCGCTCGCTGGAACAACGTCTCGGTTACCCGCCCAGCGAGAAGGAAATTGCGGATGAAATGAATTTACCGCTGATTGAATATCAGGAAATGCTGCAGGAAGCGGGTGGCGGGCAATTAATCTATTACGAGGATTTTCAGGTAGACGAGGAAGATCATTTTCTCGATCGTCTGTGCGGCGATCAAAGTAATGAACCGCTGGATCAGCTGCTGGAGAAGAATCTGAGGGAGCTGCTGGTCGATGCCATCGAAAAATTGCCGGCCAAGGAAAAGCTGGTAATGGGTATGTATTACGAACAGGAAATGAATTTACGTGAAATCGGGACAGTGCTGGGGGTAAGCGAGTCACGTATCTGCCAGTTACATACTCAGGCCATTTCCCGTTTGCGAACCCGGCTGCGGGAGAAATAGCCGGCCCTGAAAAGATTGTCATGCCAGATTTCTGTGCCGGGTTTCTAAATCCGGTTGTGCAGGGTGAGGCAAGAAGTGCGATGCAGAGCCACGGTGTGAAAATGCTGATCAGAACACAACCCGCCCGCGACGCCGGTCACTCCGGCATAACCGGAACCCGGTGCCGCGGACAAATTGCGGCTTACCGCATAAACCATGTGAATCTGGATTCAGAGAGGAATTCTGTTGCCACCCGGCCAACCCGCTTGGCAAAGCGTTCTGCAAGCCCTTCCTGAACTGTAAAATCAACGATACGTTCAGCCTGGATAACTTCCCGGGCAACATAATCCGCGTTACCCAGGCCATCGGCCAGCCCAAGCTCGATGCTTTTGGCGCCAGTCCACACCATACCGCTGAAAATTTCAGGGTTATCCTGCAAACGATCTTTCCTGCCGCTCTTGACCACCTGAATAAACTGCTGGTGAATTTCAGCCAGCATTTTTTTTGCATGCTCTCTTTGTACCGGATCAGATGGAGAGAAAGGATCGAGGAACCCCTTATTTTCACCCGCTGTCAGAAGGCGACGTTCCACCCCCAGTTTTTCAAGTGTGCCAGTGAATCCGAATCCGTCCATTAACACACCGATTGACCCTACGATGCTGGCCTTATCTACAAAAATTTTATCAGCCGCCGCCGCAACATAATACCCTCCGGAAGCGCAGATATCTTCGACCACCACGTATAACGGAATATCCCGGTACAGTGCTCTCAACCGACGTATTTCATCGTTGATACTGCCTGCCTGAACCGGGCTTCCTCCCGGGCTGTTAATTCGTAATACCACCCCGGCTGTATTACGGTCTTCGAATGCTTTTTTTAGCCCTTCATTCACATTTTCCGCGCTGTTCAAACTGTCAGGTGTGATTTCACCGCGCAGGTCCACCAATGCAGTGTGCTTGCCTGAGCCGCCGGCCACCTCGGTATCCAGCCAGCCCAGCCCCCAGAAGAGCAGCGCAAACAAATAGGAAAAAGTCAGCAAACGAAAAAAAATACCCCAGTTGCGAGCTTTTCTTTGTTCCTTCAACGAGGCAAACACCAGTTCTCGCAGTGTTTCATGTTCCCACTTTTCCTTGTTGGTATTTTCTGTATCAGCCATGAGTATTGATCACTTTTTCAATCAGTTTATTGGGTTGTACCGGCACGTGTTTCTGAAACATAAATCTCCACCCGGCGATTTTTTGCCCGGCCTGCAGCAGTGTCATTAGAGGCGACCGGCTGATGTGAACCACGGCCATCGATCTGGATACGCTGGAAAGGAACCCCCCGGCCAACCAGGTATTCACGCGTGCTTGCAGCACGATTGACTGATAACGGATTGTTGACAGTATCGCTGCCCGTGCTGTCGGTGTGACCGGTAATCGTTACCTGCGTGCCGGGATTATTCAACAGGCTGGTAGCAAAGCTGTCGAGAATCGGACGAAAATCCGGTTTAATTCGTGCACTTCCTGAATCAAAGGAAATATCACTGGGAATGTTTAACATCAGACGATTATCCGGTGTTTGCGAGACTACGACACCCGTACCGGCAGTGGCACTTTCCATCTGTGCTTTTTGTTCTTCCATTCGTTTAGACCACAGGTAACCGGCACCTGCGCCCAGTGCCGCACCGGCACCCGCCCCAATAGCAGCACCTTTACCGCCCCCGGCCAGTGCGCCTATAGCGGCCCCCGTCCCGGCACCGATCAATGCACCTGTACCAGTACCTTTCTGGGTTCCGCTCATATCAGCGCATCCGGAAGTGATAAATCCTGCTATCAATACCGCTATAACTTTGTTCTTGTTCATGAAATTACCTTTATGTATGTTGAAGTAACGGGGAGATACTGTAACAAAAGAAACTGAAAAACAATCAATAATTACTTTTCTTTTGATCCGCTTCAAGATGATTTGATTTGAGAAGCTGCCGGTGGCATGGTTCGCAGCTCGGCCGGAATACTTCTGAAAACCGGTTTTTCGGATAAATCACGGCGCTGCATGGTGTCTGCTGCTCGCCTACCTGTCATTTGATATACCTCGCTGCTGCACTCCATTCACCCGAACATCCACTGACCGGCTTTGAATCCAGCCGGACAGTGCATCCCCGGTTTGCACGCGCAGCCAGCTGCCGTTATATGCAACTGCAGTCAAAGGGGTATTTTTTTCCAGAAGGGTAATCGCCCTGGAGTGGCTGTCCGGGTCTGCCTGCAGGTAAGTGGCATGTGCCATATATACCGGGATTAAGACATGAAAAACCACTGTGGCATCCTGAGCATCTGCTGATTTTCTGGCAGGGTTGACTATCGCATCGATCAGCTCACCTGATTGAGCTGCATAATTCATCGCGGTGCTGTAGTCTTTTTGCTGATATGCAACCGTTGCCGCATTCAGCAAATGCTGTGCCAGGCGTTGCAATACAGAATCAGCTTCATTCAGACCTGCCTGTTTGGCTGCGCTGATCGCGACTTCCACTTCAGCAATTTTTGAAGCAGCATCCGGCTGTGTCGCTAACCGATGCAGTTTGCTCTTGGTACGACTGATTTCACTGGCAGTTTCCTGCAGCGCTTGTGCCTGCCCCTGCTCGCGAGCATTCAGGCTGCGAATCAGCTCGTCCTTTTCAGCGAGTTTCTGTTTCAGCGCTATGATTTCATCACGGTAGATCCGCTGACGTGGTAATTTTTCCGGAATCGGAATAACCTCGGTACCATTCGTTTTTGCAGCCTCCGGTTCACGACTGGCTGACTGACCTGATACCAGGGGTTTACGTTGCTGATCTGTTACACATCCGGCCAGACTTATGCTGGCGAGCATCAGTACAGATACAACGGCGAGAAACTGCTTGTCTGTGAGGTGATTAAAATCAGGCATGTTTGCTCGATTTGTTGAGGGGCAGGAGAGAGCTTAACTCAAATAATCCATTATTAGATGGCTCTTCGAACTTGCGCTTCGTTGTCTTCAAACTTTGCCTTCAGATTATTGAGACCTAAAAATGTTCTTTTCGGCTAACTGGAGCAGAACTTTAAACAAAGAATTCCTTTAAAAACTTTACCCTTATTAATCAATGCATAAACACCATTTTGCACAACCGGATTTTCAGAGATGCCCGGAAAACAGCCTCATGGCCAGCTGGTAACATTTCCCGGTTTTTAACTATCATAACTTGCGATGTATAACCGGATAATTCGCTGGATATTGATTCAATCTGTCTCGGTATTGGCAGTCATCAGTATCACAGTCGTTATATTGGGTGAAATCGTAACAGGGTCCGCCCCCACCGCTGTTGAGACTTTACAGCCGGATTTCCCGGTAGAAACCGTCCGGATTCCTGTTAACCGGAATTATGTTGTACATGGCTGGCTGGCACGTGGAACAAGCGGGCACGGTGCTGTTCTGCTGGTGCATTCCATTCGCAGCAATCGCCTCGAAATGCTTGGCCGGGGGAGATTTCTCAACAGCCAGGGCTACCATGTACTGATGATAGATTTACAGGCACATGGAGAAACACCGGGGGATCGCATTACTTTTGGTGCACGTGAATCAGCGGATGTCGCAGCGGCAGTGAACTACCTCCGGGATACTTTTCCTCATGATCGTATCGGCGCTATCGGCGTTACACTGGGTGCGGCTGCAATCGTACTGGCTAATCCGCCACTGAGACTTGATGCCATGATACTCGAATCTTTGCACCCGACATTTACTGAAGCCGTCACAAACCGGCTCAGGCTGCATCTGGGAGAAGCAGGGGAATACCTTCAGTTTCTGCTGCTCCCGTATTTCTCCTTTTTGCTTGATTTACCGGTTGATCAGCTGAATCCAATTGATCGGATTGGTAATCTTGCCATTCCGGTATTATTTATTTCAGGCACGCTTGACAGACATACCACCCGGTCCGAAGTGAAACGCTTGTATGATGCAGCCCTGCCCCCCAGGGAGCTTTGGATTGTCGAAGGTGCCGGCCACTATAATATGCATACCTTTGCGGGTAAAAGCTACGAAACACGTATTGCTGACTTTCTTTCAGCCTATCTGCAAAGACCGTAGCCAAAATGCAGCTGTTTAACTGCTTTTATCAACTTGCCAGGAAAAAACCATGTCTGTTTACCAGCATATTCTGCTTGCCATAGATTTTTTACCCGAAGACGATCAGATCATTCAGAAGGTTAGGGATCTTGAACTGCTGACGGGTGCAAAGCTAAGCCTGATTCATGTGTTGGATAATATTCCCATGCCTGATACACCTTATGGCACAGTTATCCCGCCAGATACGGAAGTAACCAACACCATGCTGGAAACTGAAAAACAAAAATTGAACCGGGCGGGCGATATGCTAGGTATTGATTCTGCGCGGCGCTGGCTGATCTGGGGAGAACCCGGAAAGGAAATTATCCGTATTGCCGGACAGGAAAACGCTGACCTGATCGTGGTCGGTTCGCATGGCAGGCACGGGCTTGCGCTGCTGCTGGGTTCCACAGCCAGCAGCGTACTGCATTACGCAAAATGTGATGTTCTTGCAGTACGTTTACAGGATGAGTAGGCAAACATATCGCCTGTCAGTTTAGTATTTTATCTTGACAAAAATCCTGATTGATAATTATTCTTGTTACAGGATGTTGTCGCAGCACTGGCTTATTCGTATTTTCGGACAGGGTGGCGACTCCTGAACCTCCTCTCTTTCATCTCCACTGAAGAGAACACTAATTTCGTTTATTCAATTTCTGGAGTCAAAATCATGTCCCTTCCGTTCATTTCCGGTTGTTCTGGCCGCTGGTGCAGTGGTTTTCTACTCGCTGCTTTTCTGTTTGCAGCTCCCCTATCATCACAGGCAGAAGAAATCATTGTTTATTCATCAAGAATCGAACAGCTGATCAAGCCTTTGTTTGATGCCTTCACCAAAGAAACGGGAATTACAGTTAAATTCACCACGGATAAGGAAGGCGCATTACTGACCCGTTTGCTTGCGGAAGGTAAAAGGACGCCTGCGGATGTGCTCATTACCGTGGATGCCGGAAATTTGTGGGAAGCCGCACGTAACGGCTTACTGAAGCCGGTTACCTCTCCCGTCCTGGAAGCCAATATTCCTGCAAATTTGCGTGATCCGCAGGGATTGTGGTTTGGATTGACAGTTCGTGCCCGCACCATTGTCTATAACACCAAAAAAGTAAAGCCTGAGGAATTATCAACTTACGCCGATCTGGCTGATCCGAAATGGAAGCATCGGTTGTGTCTGCGTTCTTCCAAGAAGGTGTACAACCAGTCACTGGTTGCAATGATGATTGATGAACTTGGCGAGGCCGAAACCGAGCGTATCGTTAAAGGGTGGGTAAGCAACCTGGCAACGGACCCGGTTGCGGATGATACGCTTGCCCTGGAATTTGTTGCGGCAGGACGTTGTGACGTGACTTTGGTTAATACCTACTACTATGGTCGATTGATGCGGGAAAATCCGGCACTTCCACTGGCAATTTTCTGGCCAAACCAGGCTACAACCGGCGTGCATGTCAATATTTCCGGTGCTGGTGTTACGCACTACAGCAAGCATGAAGCGGCGGCTGTCCGGCTACTGGAATTCCTCTCTTCCGAACAGGCACAAAAAATGTTCATAGATCTCAATATGGAATACCCTGCCAATCCAAAAGTCACATACGGTGAGCCATTTACCAGCTGGGGCAGCTTCAGACAGGACTCAAGAAGTATTGTAAAAGCAGGAGAGCTGCAACCTGACGCGGTCCGGTTGATGGATCGTGCAGGCTACCGTTAGAGTAAAACCCGTTTGAGAAACAATTTTTCTTCCACCAACCCGACTGTACCGACTGTAGTGCCGGCTGCGCAGCCGCATTACAGTCTCGCAGCCGGGAACAGAATCAGACGTGCCTGGCGTATTTTTCCATTCCTGGTAGCAAGTCTGGTTCTTGTTCCGGTATGTGTGGTCTTTTCCTCCTTCCTGTCACCGGATGAAGCGATTTGGCAGCATTTGATCACTACCACGCTGCCAAATCTGCTGACAAATACCCTGTGGCTTTCGCTGGGGGTGATATTGGGGACGTCGTTCCTGGGAATCAGCCTGGCCTGGTTTACTTCGGTTTACGCTTTTCCGGGGTATCGTTTTTTTTCCTGGGCACTGTTTCTGCCACTGGCAATCCCTGCTTACGTCATCGCATTTGTCGCTCTCGGCATATTTGACTATACCGGGCCAGTGCAAACCAGTTTACGTGGCTGGCTTGGCTCTGATTTACTCTGGTTTCCCGATATACGCAGCGGGTCGGGCGTAGCCATCGTAATGACATTAGCCTTCTACCCCTATGTTTATTTACTCTCACGCGATGCTTTTCTGACACAGGGAAAACGTTTACTGGAAGTGGCCCAATCCCTTGGCTTCAATCGCCGGCAAGGTTTTTTCAAAGTGGTACTGCCAATGGCGCGCCCCTGGATTGTTGCAGGAATCATGCTGGCGCTGATGGAAACACTGGCTGATTTCGGCGCTGTATCCATTTTTAATTACGATACGTTTACCACCGCAATTTATAAAACCTGGTTCGGCATGTTCTCGCTGTCAACCGCTTCACAGCTCGCATCACTGCTTATTCTGATCGTACTTGTCATCATCCTGACAGAACAGCGGTTTCGTTTACGTATGCGTTTTTATGAGAACAAAAAAAGCGCACAGGCTGACCGTATCCGGCTCACTGGCTGGCAAGCGATTACTGTTACCGCTTTTGCCGGTACAGTCCTGTTTTTTGCCTTTATATTACCGGTCATACAACTGAGTATATGGGCCTGGAACTCATCAGCCACCGGTTTTGACGAACGTTACCCTGAGTTTGCCTGGCATTCTGTCCTGCTTTCGGTGCTGGCTGCCCTGATGACCTGTCTGGCAGCAGCCATGCTGGCGTATGCTGCACGCCTTTACCCGGATGGTTATTCACGGTTTGCTGTCCGTCTTGCCACGGTTGGCTATGCTCTACCCGGGGCAGTGCTGGCAGTTGGGATATTTATACCGATGGCATGGCTTGACAACCGGCTAAGTGACTGGATTGAGGTAATTTCCGGCGTTGAAACCGGGTTGCTGATCCAGGGAACACTCGCAGTCATGCTGGTTGCCTATATGACCCGTTTTCTTGCAGTCAGCTACTTCCCGCTGGAAAGCGCACTGCAGCGGGTAACACGCAGTATCGATGAAGCAGCCACAGGTTTTGGCATTACCGGCTGGGCAATGTTGAAAACAATTTATTTTCCGATGCTGAAGAGCAGTCTGTTTACCGCTGCAACACTGGTATTCGTAGATGTCATGAAGGAAATGCCCATTACATTAATGACCCGACCGTTTGACTGGGATACGCTGGCGGTGCGCATTTTTTCACTGACTTCCGAGGGACAGTGGGAGCAGGCGGCGTTACCTGCACTAACGCTGATTTTGACCGGACTGATCCCGATTATTCTTTTAGTTCGCCATTCCGAAACCTGACAGAGAAATGAGTGCATTACTGAAACTCGACAGAATCAGCCATGCCTATGGCCGGCAGGTGATTGTGGATGAACTGTCATTTGAGCTTGAAAAAGGTGAAATTGGTTGCCTGCTTGGCCCAAGCGGGTGTGGCAAAACCACAGTTTTACGCTGTATTGCCGGGTTTGAACCGATTATATCCGGCGAAATACGCTTGAATGAAACCCCCGTCAGCCGGCCCGGGTTTGTTCTCCCCCCCGAGCAGCGGCGAATTGGCATGGTATTTCAGGAATATGCACTGTTTCCGCACCTGAATGTCACTGCTAATATCGGATTTGGTTTGCATCGCAGCACCAAAACAGAGCGAGCACTCCGTGTTGCTGAATTACTGCAGGTTACCAGCCTGACAGAAGTGGCAGATCGTTACCCGCATGAGTTATCTGGCGGCCAGCAGCAGCGCGTGGCACTGGCGCGGGCGCTGGCGCCTTACCCTGATCTGATACTGCTGGATGAGCCGTTTTCCAATCTTGACGTAAGTTTGCGTGAGCATCTGAGTCAGGAAGTTCGTGAACTGCTGAAGAAACTGAATATCACTGCGATTCTGGTTACGCATGATCAGGCAGAAGCTTTCGCAGTTGCGGATAAAATAGGGGTGATGCATGCCGGGAAAATGATGCAGTGGAGTGGCGCACATGAACTCTATCATCGCCCGGCAAATCGTTTTATCGCGGACTTTATCGGGCAGGGCACACTGATCCCCGGCAGAATCACGCAATCCGGAACGGTGGAAACTGAATTAGGTACACTTACCGGCGATATTTACCACCCCGGCCAGTCACCAGATGAAATTGCCGGTAAACAGGTCGATTTGCTGATCCGTCCTGATGACATCATTCACGACGATGATAGCCCGTTACGGGCAGCAGTAGTGCACAAAGCATTTCGTGGTGCACAATTCCTCTACACACTGCGACTTGATAGCGGGCAAATCGTACTGTCACTGATTCCCAGTCACCATGATCATGCTATGGGTGAAAAAATCGGTATCCGGTCGGAAACTGACCACATCGTGGTATTTGACCGATTGCGTAGCTGAAGAGCCGCTCCTCAAGCCAGGACAAATCGGGATCATTACCGCTCTGTGGTATAAGATAATCTGGCTGCACGAACTGCCTTGGCCAGTTCAAACACTGACATTGCGTAAAATGTGCTGCGGTTGTAGCGCGTAATAACGTAAAAATTCCTGAAACCCAGCCAGAGCTGGCGTTTTTCCTGGATCTTCAGTTCCAGTAATGATGACAGCGTATCATCAGAAACAGAATCAAGCGGAATGATACCGGCTCCACGCAGCTTTCCAACCGGGTGTAACGGTTCAATGCCTGTATCCAGAAATTCCTGTAAATTTTCTGATCGGGCTTGTGCACGAACCGCAACAGGTTTGCCCGCTTCCCACCCATATTCCTTCAGATAATTACCCACACTGCCTATTGCATCGGCAGCACTTCCGGGGAGATTGATTTCTCCATCATGATCAAAATCAACTGCGTATCGCCGATAGCTTGACGGCATAAACTGGGGAATGCCAATTGCTCCGGCGTAAGAACCTTTAACATCCAGCAAACCAAATTGCTGCTCTCTGGCAAGCAATAAATAACTTTCCAGCTCTTCCCGGAAATAGTCTGCTCTCCTGGGAAAATCGAAGGCCAGTGTTGTCAGTGCATCCATAATACGATAGTTGCCGGTTGATGTACCGTAGGAAGTCTCAACACCGATGATCGCCACAATGATTTCTTCGGGAACACCATAAATCTTCCTTGCCAGTCCCAGTTCAGCTGCGTATTTGTTCCAGAAATCGAGTCCGCCTTTAATGCGTTGTGTATTAACAAATCGCTTCCGATATTCATCCCAGGAAATGGCGGTGGCAGGTGCAGAAATCAGTTTGAGAATCTCCGGACGAAAGTTTGTCCGGGCAAAGGCCTCCTCAAGCGCATCCGCGTCATAGCTGTGCTGATTTGACATGTGTATTACAAAACGCTTAATTTCCGGGCGCAACGCGGAAACTGGCTGGGCCGCCATACATACCGTATGGTGAGCAGTTAAGATGACTGAAACAAATAAAATCTGGCGAAGGGTATAACCGGGAATGCTGTGTTTAATCAAATTAATACCTGCATTAATTTTCAGGAAAAACCTGTGCATTTGTCTCAGCTTGTTAAAGCCGAAAACGTTTTGGTCGAACAGAAGAAAGTATCTCATTTGCAGGCAGCTCAAAAACAGGCAGATATAGGCATACAAGTACGCAATATAACGGATAAAACAATTTTGTACCGGTTTTAGAGAACCGGTTTTATCCGGCAGACCGAAAAATTCTTTTGTAACACACCGGAATCCCCTCAAAATCCCCTAAAAAAATATCACCGGATTTATTGATTCAGCTGTTATTGCAAGTATAATGGTGGAAGTCTTTAGCCCTTCTTGTTTTGTCTCATGGTTGTGGTGAAGGTGGTATTGCTGGAAATAGGGGTAGCAATGCTGCATATTTTAACTGCCATCCGCCTGATCTTTCGGTAGCATATAAACATATAGCCACACTTTAGTTTAGGCCCTGTCTTCAGCAGCTCATGCGGGCAGGCTGGCTGGAACTCAGTTAACAGTTCGGATGCATAGGGCTCGGCTATTCCAGGCGTTCATTTTTTATCCAATAAATATCAGATGAGGATTTCATGAGTCAACACATTCATTATGTTACGGATGCAAGTTTTGAATCAGAAGTCTTGCAAAGTACCGTTCCGGTGCTTGTCGACTACTGGGCTGAGTGGTGCGGTCCCTGCCGAATGATTGCACCTTTGCTGGATGAAATTGCCAGCGAGTATAGCGGCCGTCTTAAGGTAGCCAAGCTTAATATCGATGAAAACCAGTCAACCCCTCAAAAATATGGCATCCGTGGTATTCCTACCCTGATGATATTCAAGAATGGCAATATTGGGGCAACAAAAGTTGGAGCCTTATCAAAATCGCAACTGACAGCGTTTGTTGATAGCCATTTGTAAGATACCCGGCTCAAGTATCAGTATCAGCCGAATGAATCATCAGCAATTTTCTTCGGCTGACTCTATTTTTCCGGAATGCACTTGCATCTTACTTACCAGTCACACCCAGGTTATCTCGATATCGTGTGAATCAGCAGTAATTTCACGAATCGTATAACACACCTGAATACCCTCTTCATCCACCTGCATTTTTTTTGATCTTCAAGAGTCACTTTCATGCGTTTATCTGATTTAAAAATCATCCATGTTTCCGAGCTGGTGAAAATGGCCGTTGCAAATGATATTGAAGGCGCTAACCGAATGCGTAAGCAGGATCTGGTTTTTGCGCTCCTGAAAAATCAGGCACGCAAAGGTGAAAGTATCTTTGGAGAAGGTACGCTGGAAATTTTGCAGGATGGCTTTGGATTTTTGCGCTCCCCCGATACATCCTACCTGGCCGGGCCGGACGATATTTACATTTCTCCCAGCCAGATCCGTCGCTTCAATCTGCATACGGGTGATTCAGTAGACGGTGAAATCAGACCCCCCAAGGAGGGGGAACGTTATTTTGCGCTGGTCAAAATAGATAAGGTTAATAATGAACCGCCCGAGAACTCCAAGCGCAAGATACTGTTTGAAAACCTTACACCACTTTTCCCAACGGAACGCCTGACGCTGGAACGGGATATCAAATCCGAGGAAAACATTACCGGCCGGATTGTTGATTTGATTGCGCCTATCGGCAAAGGCCAGCGTGGATTACTGGTAGCCAGCCCAAAATCCGGTAAAACTGTAATGCTTCAACATATTGCACATTCCATTGCAGCCAACTATCCGGATGTTGTACTAATGGTATTGCTGATAGATGAACGTCCGGAAGAAGTGACGGAGATGGTACGTTCCGTGAAGGGAGAAGTTATATCATCCACCTTCGATGAATCAGCTGCCCGACATGTTCAGGTGGCGGATATGGTAATTGAAAAGGCGAAACGACTGGTTGAGCATAAAAAAGATGTGGTTATCCTGCTCGATTCAATCACCCGCCTTGCGCGCGCATACAACATGATTGTACCGGCATCGGGCAAGGTGCTGACCGGCGGAGTGGATGCCAACGCGCTGCAACGCCCCAAACGCTTCTTCGGTGCTGCACGTAATATTGAAGAAGGCGGTTCGCTCACCATTATTGCCACTGCACTGGTAGATACCGGTTCACGTATGGATGATGTGATCTACGAAGAGTTTAAGGGAACGGGCAATATGGAAATTCACCTTGATCGTCGTATGGCTGAAAAACGTATTTACCCTGCTATTAATGTGAATCGTTCAGGAACTCGTCGCGAGGAGTTGCTGATCCCTTCTGAAATTCTGCAAAAAATATGGATTCTGCGTAAATTGCTTTATCCAATGGATGAAATGGATGCTATGTCATTCCTGTTGGATAAAATCAGAGCAACAAAAAATAATGCCGATTTTTTTGATTCCATGCGGCGTGTTTGATATTAGAGGAAGCACACCAGTTTTCCAGTGCTATCGGAAATTTGAAGAAGGTTTTTTATCCGGTTAATACGGCGTCAGGTTGCAGCCATACATATCTTAAGTGATAATAGCTGCCTTTTAATTTAGCTTTAAAAAATAGGGATATCAAATGAAGGAAGGCATCCATCCGGAGTATCACGAAATTACCGTAACATGCAGCTGCGGCAGCGAATTCAAAACCCGCTCTGTTTTAAGCAAACCTTTACATATTGAAGTGTGTTCGTCCTGCCATCCGTTCTATACAGGAAAACAGAAAATTGTGGATACTGCTGGCAGGGTAGAAAAATTCAACCAGAAATACGGAAAATTTTTACAGAAATAACAACAGGAAAACGAAAGATCGTTTTCCTGTTGTTATTTGTTACTTCATCCAGACAGCAGTTTAGTGCCGGAAAAATACAATAACGATAACCGTATCGCGCGTGCGAGCAGGATCTGACAAAATTTACAAATACGGTCTGATTTCCTGATCCATTCTATTTGTAAAAAAAAAAATTAATGCTGCAGATGTAATTGCTGATGCCGGGTACAGCAGAAGTTTTGCCCGTTTTCACTAATACTTTCACTTTGTGGATGATGAACGCCACAATATGCGCAGCGCACCATGTCCTCAACAATCTCCGCCGGCATATCGTAAGAAAGCTTTTGTTTAGGCTTGAGCCGTTTAAGCAGCCAGAAAACCAGAAGAATAAAAACGATCAGGAATATCCACTTAAAGATCATTAACCTCCCCCTTTACAATATCCTTCTGCAAAAAATATCTGCTGGTCCTTTTGCCACAAGAATGTTTACTTGCTTTCGTACGCCACTATATGAAAGAACTGCTCATTCTTGCGAATCATACCCAACTCACTTCTCGCCAGTTCCTCAATTGCATCAAACCCTTTTTTCAGATTATTAACCTCTGCTTCCAGAATAGTATTTCTATTCTGAAGCATCTGGTTAGTTTCTTGTAAAGCGGCAATCTGTTCATGCATTTCCAGAATTGCCAATAAACTCCCTTTGCCAAACCATAGTGGATATTGTGCGAGTCCAATCATAAGAACCAGCAGCCCGGCTACAGTTTTCATGGCTTTAACTGATAGAAAGCCGATCTGCCGGCATATTGCGCAATATCATCCAAATCTTCCTCAATACGCAGCAACTGGTTGTATTTGGCCAGTCGATCCGAGCGTGAAAGTGACCCTGTCTTGATCTGTAAAGCATTGGTGGCAACGGCAATATCGGCAATAGTCGTATCTTCAGTCTCCCCGGAACGATGAGAGACGATAGCAGTGTAGTTCGCACATTTTGCCATTTCTATTGCGTTCAGCGTTTCAGTCAGCGTACCGATCTGATTGATCTTGATCAGGATAGAGTTGGCAATATTGCGGTTAATACCTTCTTTCAGGATTTTTGTATTAGTAACAAACACGTCATCCCCAACCAGCTGAACCGCTTTGCCCAGTCTTTCCGTCAGCAGCCCCCAACCATCCCAATCCTGTTCACTCATTCCATCTTCAATGCTGATAATGGGATATTTTTCCACCCACGTAGCGAGATAATCCACAAATTGAGCCGAAGTAAGGGCCAATCCGTCCACGTCAAGATGATACTTCCCGTCACGATAAAACTCGGAGCTGGCACAATCTATCCCGATAGCCACCTCAGAGCCAGGCTGATAACCCGCTTCATCTATGGCTTGCACAATCAGCCCCAGTGCGTCTTCATTATGAGCAAAACCGGGAGCAAAGCCTCCTTCATCACCCACTGTTGTTGGCAGATTTTTTTTGTTAAGCAACGTTCTAAGCTTGCTGAACACCTCTGCGCCACATCGCACAGCTTCCCGCAGGCTCGGTAATCCCAGCGGGATAATCATAAACTCTTGCATATCCAGGCGGTTATTTGCGTGCGCTCCGCCATTAATCAGATTCATCATTGGTACAGGCAGCCATTTGGCATTGATTCCCCCCAAATAACGGTAAAGAGGAAGGCCGGACTCTTCTGCTGCAGCTTTGGCCACTGCCAGTGAGACAGCGAGTATTGCGTTTGCACCCAGTCTGGATTTGTTCTCACTGCCATCGAGCTCAATGAGTGTCTTATCAATAAAGCATTGTTCTACCGCATCCAGCCCCACAATTGTTTCAGAAATTTCGCCATTAACACTTTCAATCGCCTTTAATACACCCTTCCCGTAAAAACGCTGTGTATCACCATCACGCAACTCAACAGCTTCACGTGTACCAACCGATGCACCAGACGGTACAGAAGCGCGCCCAAGCACACCTGACTCCAGCAACACATCGGCTTCTACAGTTGGGTTACCACGAGAATCGATAATTTCGCGGGCGATTACATCTACGATTGCACTCATACTGTGTTCCTTGTGTTATTCATTGGTGGTGGAAAAAATAAAAATTTGACGGCGGCTGCTATGTGGTTATCTGGTACTTTTATTATGCACACTTCTCGATAGCTGGAAATCCAACAAAATGGCGGGATAATTGTATTTACCTGACTTGACCTGTCCTGTTTTTACTGGAGCAGGGAAGTTTTATTAAGGTGTGGGCCTGGCGTTGCCAGTCGATGTTGATTGCCAGCTAAAAGCAGCATAATTTACCGGGCGTCTGTTCTCAGCATAAAAAACTGTTTCCCTGGTAATCAACCCGGGTTACCGGCTGTCATTTTCTCCTGTGTATCGCAGCGACTCTGCTTTGCGCGACTACTGGACAGGTCAGCAAAACCGATCGCAGCCTGCACATAGCTTTTGAAAAGAGGGTGCCCATTTCGGGGTGTGGAGGTAAACTCCGGATGAAACTGGCAGGCGACGAACCAAGGGTGCTCAGACTGGGGCAGTTCAATCATCTCACAGAGATCACCCTCGGCAGATAAGCCGCTTATCTGCATGCCGGCTTTCTCCAGCTGTGGAATGTATTCAGCATTAACTTCATAGCGGTGCCGATGCCGTTCGATGATTTTATCTTCTCCATAGATTTTGTGCGCCAGAGTATGTAGCTTCAACAGACATTCCTGTCCGCCCAGCCGCATGGTCCCTCCCAGCTCTGTCTGTTCTGAGCGTTTCTCAATGCGTCCGCCGCGATCCCGCCATTCGGTAATTAATCCGAGTACCGGGTGAGGGGTATCCGGATCAAATTCCGTGCTGTGTGCGTGTTCGAGTTGCAGACAATTACGGGCAAACTCTATGACCGCAAGCTGCATGCCCAGGCATATACCGAGATAGGGAACCCGATGATTTCTGGCATAGCTGATCGCCATGATCTTGCCTTCCACCCCGCGCTTGCCAAATCCTCCGGGAACCAGAATGGCATCCATATCGGACAGGCAATCTGTTCCACGCTGTTCTATGTCTTCTGAATCAATATAATGGATTTTTATTTTGCAGCGCGTGTGGATTCCCGCGTGAATCAGCGCTTCTGACAGAGATTTGTATGATTCCGTCAGATCGACATATTTGCCAACCAGCGCGATTGAAACCTCATGCTCGGGATGTTCGAGCGCATGAACCAGTTTTTTCCAGACAGTCAGATTAGCTGGCCTGGCCAGGATATCCAGCCTGTGACACACAATTTCATCCAGCATTTGCTCGTGCAGTAATGCCGGGATTTTATAAATGTTGTCTACATCAATCGCGGAAATGACAGATTCTTCGCGAACGTTTGTGAATAATGCAATTTTTCTCCGCTCTTCCTGCGGAAGTGGGCGGTCGGACCGGCAAAGCAGCACATCCGGCTGGATCCCAATTTCACGTAATTCTTTAACTGAGTGTTGTGTGGGCTTGGTTTTCAGCTCACCAGCCGAGCTGATGTAAGGCAGTAACGTCAGGTGAATAAAACAGGTATCCTGATGAGGAAGCTGGACTGACATTTGGCGAATGGCTTCCAGAAACGGTAAGGATTCAATGTCACCAACTGTACCGCCAATCTCCACAATTGCCACTTGTGCATCAGCAACGCCTTTACGGATGAACAGCTTGATTTCGTCAGTAATGTGCGGGATTACCTGTACAGTCCCGCCAAGGTAATCCCCGCGACGTTCTTTACGGATTACACTTTCATAAATCTGCCCGGTGGTAAAGTTATTTTGCCGGGTCATTTTTGTGCTGATGAAGCGTTCGTAATGTCCCAGATCCAGGTCAGTTTCAGCACCATCGTCCGTTACGAACACTTCGCCATGCTGAAATGGGTTCATCGTCCCCGGATCGACGTTGATATAAGGATCCAGTTTGAGAATTGTCACCCTGATACCACGCGTTTCAAGCAACGCCGCCAAAGAGGCCGCAGCAATCCCTTTGCCCAGAGAAGATACTACGCCGCCAGTCACAAAGACAAATTTAGTCATGGGGAGCCATTCTAACGTAATTGATATATCGAAACAACGCTGGCAGGAAGGGCATTCCATTAAAGATTGGGTATATATTTTTCTTGTCTTCCAGAAATTTAGATGTATATAATGATCTCCACGTTTTAGATTGCAGTAACCGAGGCCGAAGCCTGACAGAGTTTCACGGCAGGCCAGGCACTCAGAAACGCAAAGAAACACGATATTTCACGAAACTAGGGTTCCGGCTTTGCAAAAAGTGCCTGGTCCGAGAGTTTCGGGCTCTGTTAAAGAGTTCCACGGAGGGATAAAAGCCCGGGAGGTTATGTTCAATACATTAACTACCGGAGGCCAAAGTGGAAAAATTACTGCCATACCCCCCTGCTCAAAATCCAGATCTTCTTCTCGTACCTTTTTCAACAGATGGCTGCTGCTCGTTAGCCAGAGCAACGTCACAAGCGGAATTTTTCGGTAACATCCTCCCTGATCCAGGTTTTTTTGCCACTCCCTGCCATTTTCTGTGGATAACCCTTGTTGAGTTTTGCCTGCATGCAATTCCTTTGTTTTCCAAAGGAGAGCAAGCATGTCAGTAGAAAAAAGAGAAAACCGGTTTCCCGCGACACATATCGAATCAATCAGCAACACCGGAACCGCACAGCTTTGCCGCAGCATGAGTGTCTGGAACTGTTTTACGCTGGGTTTTTCCGTGGTATCTCCGGTTGTCGGGCTGTATGCCATTTTTGGCATACAGAATCTGGTTACCGGGGGAGGGTGGATTACTGCGCTGGCACTGTGTTTGCTTATGCAACTAATGGTTGCCACTGTCTACGCCGAACTTTCCTCACAATTTCCCATTGCCGGGGGTGCTTACAAATGGTCCAGACTACTGATCGGACCAAAAGCAGGCCAGTATGCCGGGGCTATTTATGTCAGCTCGGCGATCGCCATGCTGACCACGACTGCCTATACAGGCGGAATGTGGCTTTCTGCAGTAGTTTCAGGTGGAGAAATACAAGGGGTTCCTGCGGTTTTGTGGGGACTTGCCTTCCTGTTGATTTGTACGGCAGTCAATATCGTCAACCAGCGTGTTTATAAAATAATCAATCTGCTCGGTGTCAGCGCTGAGGTCGCAGGATCAATCTGTATGGCGCTGATTCTGTTTTCATTTTTCCGCGTTTATCCGGTTTCGGAGTTGTTTCAGCACCTGGGAACGGGCCTGGCGCCCTCCAGCACAACGGCTTTTCTTGCCGCACTGGCCATCGCCGGCTGGGCATTTATCGGCTTTGATTCCTGCTCCACCATTGCTGAGGAAGTTCATCATCCTGAAAAGATGATTCCACGTGCTATTTTTCTGTCCCTGCTGGCAGTGGGCAGTGTCGTGCTCTTCAATTCTTCCACGCTGATGTTATCGATTGATCACGACACGCTGATCAAAGCCAGCGCAACAACGGATCCTGTCTCGCCCATCATTGCAGGCACGATAGGTGCCTGGGCTGCCAAGCCATTTCTGGTGATTGTAGTCACTGCCTTCCTTTCATGTGGATCATCCATTGTCAACTACACTTCACGCATTCTCTTTTCAATGGCACGCGAGGGTAACCTGCCTGCCTTTTTCTCACAGGTTACCGAAAAAACACAGCTGCCGCGAAATGCAATAGGGGGAACTGTGCTTTTAGCTGGCCTCGGATTACTTTTCGGGCTGAATGACGGTGCGGTTGCAACCATTATCACTTTCGGGACAGGCGGACTGTATGCCATGTTTTCTGTCACGATGGGGGTGGGGCTGTATACCAGATTGACCGGTCGCTGGAATCCGGCGCTGGGAGCACTCAGACTGGGCAGATGGGGAACCGTTATCAACACACTGGCTTTCATCTGGGCTGTATTCGAGCTGATCAATATTGGCTGGCCGCGCGAGTATATGGCAGCACCCGGAGCACCATGGTGGCAACTTTGGGCGGTACCGCTGGTATTAGGCGTCATACTGATTCTGACAACGCTGCGTGTGCAGATCAACCGTAAACATAAAAGATGAGGAGGAGATAGAACATGAACCAGCTTAGCGAATATCTTTGGAAAACTCATATTCCAGGTGGATGTCACTGGTCAGGGATCGTACGCCGGGGGACAACCCTGCGTCTGACAGATGTAACAGGCGGCGCAAATGCAGCGGTACTGCTCTACAACCGGGAAGAAAAACTGGAACGCTACAACATGGCGGACACGCTCAAGACCCAGCATACGTTTTATCTGACCCGGGGACACGCCTGTCACTCGGATATGGGGCGTATTTTCTGCTGCATTACCAAAGACACCGCCGGCTGGCACGATACGGTCTGCGGCCTGAGCGATGCCGGACTGATACGCCGGAAATATGGTGAAGGACGATACCAGGAACTGCGTAATAACATGTATCGCAGCGGTCTCGATGGCATGCTGATCGAGCTGGGAAAATGGGGGCTGGGCCGACGTGATGTGGTGCCTAACATCAATTTTTTCAGCAAGGTAACAGTCGACCTGTCCGGGGAAATGCAATTCCATGCCAATCACAGTAAACCGGGCAGCTATGTGGATCTGGCATTTGAAATGGATACGCTGGTGGTACTGTCTGCAGCGCCACACCCGCTGGATCCGGCTGAAGCCTATGATCCCGGTGCAATTGATCTGGCGGTATCAATCTCTTCTCCTGCCACAGCCGGCGCATGTACTCATATCGCAGAGAATGCGCGCGGTATGGAAAACACTCGTCGTTTTTATGCTTACGGAGGTGCTAAATGAACGCGCAAAATCTGGTTGAAAGTACACTGAACCCTGATGTTGCAGTGCTAAATGCGGTTTGTGCCGCAGGCGAACCATGGGTAGGGGAAGTCAAAAAAGGGCAAACATTCCGCATCGTTGATCTTGAAGGCAACCAGGCGGTAGATACACTGTTTTACAACGCACATGATGCAGCAGAACGTTATAGCGCTGCCGATACCATCAGCCGGCAGCACCAGCTGTATCTGACGACCGGGAGCAGACTGTATTCCAACCTGGGCAATGTCATGCTCGTCATCACGGCAGACACCTGCGGGCGACATGATACGGTAGGTGGTGCCTGTGCGGCTGAAAGCAATACGACACGCTACACACTTGATAAATACCCGATGCACAGTTGCCGGGATAATTTTCTGCATGCCCTGGCGCATGATCCGGTTTGTGACCGCCTGGGCATGAGCAAACGGGATATTCCCGCCAACATCAATTTCTTCATGAATGTTCCAGTCACTGAAACGGGCAAACTGCAATTTGCAGACGGAGTGTCTGCCCCGGGAAAATATGTGGAAATGCGGGCTGAAATGGATGTGGTAGTGCTGATTTCAAACTGCCCGCAACTGAATAACCCGTGCAACGCCTACAACCCCACCCCCGTTCGCTTACTGGTCTGGAATTGACCCTCCTGATACTGAGCAGCTGTTTTTGAATAAGAAGTCGTAACGGCAACCCGATTTCATTTCCGGCAGCCTTTTTGCCTGATTCTGAATATGATGTTGCCGAACATGGAGATAACAATGTCTGAAAAAATATCGGATACCAGCAGGTTGGCTACACCCACCGTTGATGTACTCGCCCCGGGAATACAAACCACCATACAGGATTATCCCGGAAGACAGGGTTACTGGAATATCGGCGTGCCGCCTTCAGGGCCAATGGACAGCCTGGCGTTCAGACTGGCCAATCGACTGGCAGGCAACCAGGAAGGACTGGCCGCAATCGAGATCACTTTTGCCGGCCCAACTTTGCGCATCAACTGTGACACAGTGATCGCAGTAACCGGTGCCCCGATTGAAGTCAATCTGAACGGGAAACCGCTGGCACAATGGAAATCGCATAAAATTGAAGCAGGGGCGTTACTTGCTTTTGGTGATGTACTGGATCAGGGCAGCCGGGTTTATCTGGCGATACAGGGAGGTATCCAGGTTCCCGATTATCTTGGCAGCAAGGCCACATTCATGCTGGGTCAGTTCGGCGGACATGAGGGACGCATACTGCAGGCAGGTGATGTGCTGAATATCGTGGCGGGTAACCATAGCGGCTATACGCCTCGTGAATTACCGCAAGCCTCTATTCCGCGCTATACCCGTCACTGGAAAATTGCCGTACTGTATGGCCCGCATGGAGCACCTGACTTTTTTACGGAAGAAGGTGTCACTGATTTTTTTGCCGCCGACTGGACGGTACACCATAATTCAGATCGCACCGGGGTGCGCCTGATTGGCCCGAAACCCAAATGGGCGCGTACTGATGGGGGAGAAGCCGGGTTACATCCATCCAATGTTCACGATGTGGCCTATTCCATCGGTGCGGTGGATTTCACCGGAGATTTACCGGTTATCCTCGGCCCGGATGGTCCCAGTCTGGGCGGCTTTGTCTGTCTGGTAACACTTGCCCACGCGGAACTGTGGAAAATGGGACAGCTCCGCCCTGGTGACCGTATCACTTTCCGGCGAATATCCGCTGACGAAGCAGCAACGATGGAAGCATCACAAGACGCACTCATCAGCGCCTTGCGACTGCCGGAGACACCACTGTCAGCCGGCATAAAAGTAGCGTTAACCGACGACAGCCCGATCCTGCACACCCTTCCCGAGAACAGCGAACAAGTGCAAGTGGTCTACCGGCAAGGCGGGGACAGAAATCTGCTGGTGGAATACGGACCCATGGTGCTTGACTTCAATTTGCGTTTCCGTATCCATGCCCTGATGGAATGGCTGCAGCAAGCAGTGAAAGAAGGTGGTCTGCCGGGGATCGTGGATCTGACACCCGGCATCCGCTCGCTGCACATCCGTTTCGACGCGAAGCTGCTGCCACGCGACAGGCTGTTGAATACACTGATCTCTGCGGAAAAAGAGCTGCCTGCAATCGAAAACATGGAGGTCCCCACACGCATCGTTCATCTGCCGCTGTCCTGGAATGATTCATCTGTGCAGCTGGCAATGAAGAAATACATGCAATCGGTGCGCAAGGATGCCCCCTGGAATCCGGACAACATCGAATTCATCCGCCGTATCAATGGACTGGACAGCATCGATGAAGTCAAACGTATCGTTTTCGATGCCAGTTATCTGGTCATGGGACTGGGAGATGTTTATCTGGGCGCACCGCTGGGCACCCCGGTGGATCCCAGACATCGTCTGGTCACCACAAAATACAATCCGGCCCGCACCTGGACACCGGAAAATGCAGTGGGTATCGGTGGCGCCTACATGTGCGTATACGGCATGGAAAGCCCGGGAGGCTATCAGCTGGTGGGGCGTACTGTACAGATGTGGAACAGCCATGTTCAGACAAAGGATTTCAGGGAAGGTAAACCCTGGCTCTTGCGTTTCTTTGATCAGGTAAGGTTCTATCCCGTGACTGAAGCTGAGCTGGCCCGGATGCGCAACGATTTTCCGGGCGGGAAATTTACGCTGCGTATTGAGGAAGATCGCTTCAGCCTGAAACAGTACAACGATTTCCTGAGAGAGAATGCTGCCTCCATCGATACGTTCAGAACAAAGCAGAAGGCTGCCTACATCGCTGAACGCGAACGCTGGAAGGCAGAAGGTCAGGAAAATTACACCACCAGCGAGATCCTGGAAGATCACTCTGCTCCGACCGATATCTCTATCCCGGCAGGAACGCGTACTGTACACACACATGTAACCGGTATTGTGTGGAAATTGCCGGTGAATGAAGGGCAGCACGTGAATGCCGGGGATGATCTGGCCATACTGGAATCCATGAAAATGGAATTCACCGTCAGCGCACCTGTCAGTGGGGTATTACGGCGCGTTCTCTGCAAAACCAACAGCAAAGTCTCTGCCAGACAGATTCTTTTCCTGATCGAAGAAGATTAAGGTAAGGGCATCTCCGTTTTCAGAAGCGCGCTTTACTCGCAGCCAGTAAGAATACCCACATTATCAGTACGAAAGGAAAAGTCAGCACAGGCAAACCAAGTGGTACTAAAAAGCTGGCAAGGCCGGCCTGACATATCACAGTGAAAATACCCGCCAGAAAAGCCAGTGCTGCACTTTTACCGGAAGGTTTGAGAAACACCCATCCCACTGCCATCATGACCAGTACAGGGTTGTACGCATACAACCCTGCTTCGATGAGGCCGTTATCCGCCCCCAGAAAGACCGGTACCACGATACCGATAATCGCCCCTGACAGTGCCATGACCGCACCTCGCAACGAATTGATGGCGATACCGGCCAGAAACAGGACACCCGCGACAGCATTATCCACAAACATAACTTCGCTGATACCCCGGGTAACAGCTACAGGCCATGCTTCTACCGGAAGCATGGAAACAGCCGCAACTTCTGCGGGAATACCGGCTGCCGGCAAAAGCGATCCCCGCGCGAAACTGTCAAAAGCATACACCGCTGCTATGAACATCCAGCAGGTCAGGATGAAGGGCGAAGTCGAAGCGGGAATGTGATAGGGTTGCAGCATTCTCGTCAGTGCTGCCAGCACAATGGTCGACAATATTGAGGCCAGTACGAGATACAGCCAGAGCTGAGGAGAATTTTCCAGAAACAGAAACAGGCAGGGGCCCACCAGGGTTCCATTGAAGCCATACAGCCCTGCATCAATATCCTCTTTCGGAAATCTGAGCAAACGGGCGGCAACTGTACTGCTAAGGACACCCGCAGTTGCGGCCAGCCCGGCAGTCACCCCTCCAATATACAGAGCCACCAGAAAAACCAGCCCGGTTACTGCGTTACAGCAAAAGAATACCTGTCCGACCCCTCTCAAGAGAGTGCGAAACGGCCCAGGTATTGCTCTGTCAGCAGCTAAAGACCAGTCCATAATAATCGTATGCAGATTTAATAAATACGGGCTGTCTCAGCAAGTTGAAAACTGACTGGCCAGGTTGGTGTGCCAGGTGACAACCAGCCCGGCGCTGCCCGCTGATACCTGAAAATTACAGTCGATACCAATTCCTGCCACCCAGACAGGCTGATCTCCACAGAAAAGCAACGGCAATGCCTCGCGCTCCCACGGAGCAAGTCCTGCTTCCTGCAAAATTTTTTTCAGACTGCGACGCGGGCGTTTGCAGTCCGGTTGAAATCGTTCTCCTCCGGATCTTGAGCGGATCGTAACAGTCTGCTGATTTAATTTAGCCAGATCAATACCCTGATTATGCCGCTGCGTAAACTCAAGTACACCTTTCATAGATTCAATTACCAGACGCGGCTCACCCTGCCAGACAACAGGGGTCATTGGCCCCGGCAATGAATCTGCCGGTATAAATTCAACCCATTCCCCCCGGTGGCAGCGAATTTCGAGAGTATCCACGATAAACCGGAAATGATTATCTGACTGGACACTGTTCAGCTGGCGCAAAATTTCTTCGAGTTTTGCGGAACCGGGTAACCGAACCATGTACTGTGCCAGCAGGTAACGCAACAAATTTCTGGCGCGTGCCGGCTCAAGCTTCTGCAGCACGGGCAAACTCAGCTTGCCGGCAATCAGCGCAGCTTCAGCATCAATTTTAGCCAGATCATCCAGTAAATGTGCCGCTTCACCAAGATGTCGCACAGACCGGGACAAGGTTTTGCGATAGGCCGGGTAACGCTGTTCCAGAAAGGGCAGGATCCGGTGCCGCAAAAAGTTACGATCATAGGAAGTATCCAGATTGCTTTCATCCGTTACCCAGGATAAGCCGTGCAGCCTGGCGTAATTCAGAATCCCGGAGCGTGGAATATTGAGCAGTGGTCTGAGCAGCCTGGCTGCTTTGTCTGATTTAAGTGATCTGATCGCCGGCATGGCACTGAGTCCTTTGACACCCGCACCGCGCAGGAGCTGCAGCAGCAGTGTCTCAACCTGATCATCCTGATGTTGAGCCAGTACGACATAGTCTGCCCGGATCGTTTTGAAGATTTGATAGCGCGCTTCTCTGGCAACCGCTTCCAGACTTTCCTGTGGCCGTTTGCGAATGGTTAACCGGTGTATGGACAACGGGACGGAAAGGCTGTCGCAAAGGGTTTGGCAAAAATCACTCCATTGCCCCGAGTGTGCGCTGATGCCATGTTCAACATGAACAGCTGCGATATTTAGCCGCATTGATTTTGAAAATTGTGTGAGCAGATGCAGCAGTACTACAGAATCCACCCCACCACTTAGCGCAACAACCAGGTGATCTCCAGGCCGAACTTGTGTGTGCAGATTATGAAAAAAACAATCTGCCAAATCAGCCGGGCTGGTCGATTTTGAATCTGCCATACCCCAGCAGCCGGTCAAGGCGTTTCTGTAACAATGTCTCCAGGGGAATATCCTGCAGCTTTCGCAGTGATTCCTGTAACACCTGCCTGACCGACTGCATTACAGCCGGGTAATCGCGATGCGCTCCCCCAACGGGTTCAGGAATGATGCCATCAATCAGCCCCATTTCCTTGAGCCGGTCTGCAGTAATGCCAAGAATTTCTGCAGCATCAGGTGCTTTTTCCGCACTTTTCCATAAAATGGAAGCACATCCTTCAGGCGAAATGACTGAATAGGTCGAGTATTGCAACATCAGGCTGGTATCCCCCACAGCAATGGCCAGCGCCCCCCCTGACCCACCTTCACCGATAATGACGCAGATGACGGGAATTCTCAGCCCCGCCATCACATAAAGATTTTTACCAATCGCCTCTGATTGCCCGCGTTCTTCCGCGTCAATACCCGGATAGGCACCCGGTGTATCAATAAATGTAATTAACGGGATTGAGAACTTCTCTGCCAGCCGCATTAGCCGGAGCGCCTTGCGATACCCTTCCGGTTTGGGCATACCAAAATTACGGTGGATTTTTTCTCTGGTATCACGCCCTTTCTGATGTCCGATCACCATGACAGTCTGGCCGTTGAAGCGCGCCAGTCCACCCACGATCGCCTGATCATCAGCGAAATTCCTGTCACCATGCAGTTCTTCGAAATCAGTAAACAGATGCTGTACGTAATCAAGCGTATAAGGGCGCTGCGGATGGCGAGCCACCTGGGAAATCTGCCAGGGTGTGAGCTTTGCGTAAACACTTTTGGTCAATCCCTGGCTTTTTGCCTGCAGACGAGTAATTTCGGCCGAGATATCCAGTGCGGAATCATCTTGAGCAAAGCGCAATTGCTCAATCTTTGCCTCAAATTCCTCAATGCCTTTTTCAAAATCCAGAAAGACAGTTTTCATACCAGCAGATTAGGTTAAAAGCGCGATGATACAGGATTTGGCTTAAATCTTTTATGGTACATTTCCTGCTCCTGCCGGTTTCCCGAGAATCCCGGTTAGCAGACAGAATATGACAACCAAGGAGAGGTAATGTACCGGCAATTTAACAATAAAATGAGTACCATATTGAGCCTGGCCCTGATTTTTGGTGTAACTGCCTGTGTCAGTCAAAGTAAATTTTTTGACACACTCGATTATAAGAAGGACTGGGAGGCGATTCAATCCAGCCTCCCTGCTTACCCTCAGCCGGAGAATTTACTGGAATTTGATGCCGGCCCCGCCACCAGCATGCGTTATTTCATCGATGCCAAATCCATTAATGTCGATGAGAAACGTGTCATCCGATACAGTATGGTGGCCCGGTCACCACAGGGAGCAAACAATGTTTCGTACGAAGCATTGCGCTGCGAAACGCGTGAAAGAAAACGCTATGCAACAGGCAATAGCGATACAAAAACCTGGGCACGCGCCGGTATTTCCGAATGGCAGCCGCTGGAAATGGTTGCGCAGCTACAGGCCCAGCGTGAGCTGGCAAAGTTCTATTTTTGCCCGCGCGGGCTGGTGGTAGGCTCTCCTGCAGAAGCGGTTCGTGCGCTCAAGGCCGGCGTACACCCGATGGCAATTCACTAAACACCGTTCCCCGATTCACCCGCTGATCTAATCGCCGGACTGCTTTTCTGCTATTTTCTGTAACGCGGCCAAAATCTCGATCGGTAACGGAAAAACAATGGTGGAACTTTTTTCACCCGCAATTTCAGTCAGGGTTTGCAGATAACGTAATTGCAGTGCCTGAGGCTGATTTGCCAAAATTTGTGAAGCTTCAAGCAAGTGGTGCGATGCCTGCAATTCCCCTTCTGCATGGATGATTTTGGCACGACGTTCCCGTTCTGCTTCGGCCTGTCTGGCAATCGCCCTTACCATCGTTTCATTGAGATCGACATGCTTGATCTCAACGTTTGAAACCTTGATTCCCCATGCTTCAGTCTGTTCATCCAGAATCATCTGAATATCGGTATTAAGCTTGTCCCGGCTGGCCAGCATTTCATCCAGCTCGTGCTGTCCCAGTACAGAACGCAAGGTTGTCTGTGCCAGCTGGCTGGTCGCCATATTGTAATCTTCCACCTGGATAATGGCTTTTTGCGGATCAACCACACGAAAATACAGCACGGCACTGACTTTCACAGAAACATTATCACGCGATATGACATCCTGGCTGGGCACATCCATTACGATCGTGCGCAGATCAACCCGTACCATGGTTTGAACGGCGGGGATCACAATGATCAGCCCCGGGCCCTTGACTCGCCAGAAACGCCCCAGCATGAACACGACACCACGTTCGTACTCTTTCAGTACCTTGAGTGAACTGGCGATAAAAAAGATGAAAAAAATCAATGCCAAAGTAATAACTGATACCAGATCCGTATACATGTCAATTCTCCATCAGGGGTTCATCGTGTGATTGGATTGACAGGGCTCTACCGTAAGTAACAGGCCCTGCATGGCCGTAATTTTTACTTTCTGCCCGGATAGCAGCGGTATATTGGAACGGGCGCGCCACAATTCACCCTGAACCCGTACCCAGCCTTCCTGATCAAAACCTTCCAGTACCTCGCCGGTACTGTGGATAAGCTTCTCAACACCTGTGACCGTCGGATTTTTCCTGGATCTGAGTACCATGCCGGATACGACGATGAAGAACCCGGCTGATAACAGCGTAAATGTGATAATCAGCGGGATTGAAATACCATAACCCGGTATTTCGGTATCAATCAGCATAACTGACCCGATGACAAAAGCGGTAATACCGCCAATGGCCAGCACCCCCACACCCGGGATCAGGGCTTCTGCCAGCATAAAAATGATGCCGAACAAAATCAGTGCCAGCCCGGCATAACTGATTGGTAAAACCTGGAAAGCGAACAGGGCCAGCAGCAGACAGATTGCACCAGCGACACCGGCGACAATTGTTCCGGGAGTGGTAAATTCCAGAACCAGGCCGTAAAAACCAATTAACATCAGGATGTAGGCCACATTGGGATCGGTAATCACTGCCAGCAGACGAGTACGCCAGTCCTGTTCCATACGCTTTACAACCAGAGACTGGGTGGAAAACGTCACTTTCTGCCCGATCAAATCAACAGTGCGCCCATCTATTTGCGTCAGTAAATCACCCAAATCTTCTGCCACCAGGTCAATAACATGCTGATCAAGTGCTTCGGTTGCTGTCAGGCTTGCTCCTTCACGCACCGCTTTTTCCGCCCAGTCTGCATTACGCCCGCGCATCCGGGCAAGGCCGCGGATATAAGCGACAGCATCATTAACCACCTTGACCGTCATGGCATCTTGCACACCAGACTGACCAGGCAGTTCACCCTTCAGCGCGTTGTCGGGCACACCAGATTTTTTGGGTACCGGTGCAGGAGGTACGGGTGGTACCGACGCAGCCATTCTGACGGGTGTGGCAGCGCCCAGATTGGTTGCAGGTGCCATGGCTGCGATGTGGCTGGCGTAAAGAATATAGGTCCCGGCACTGGCAGCGCGTGCACCGCCTGGAGCAACAAAACTCACCACTGGTACCGGAGAAGCGATGATTTCCTGAATAATTTTCCGCATCGACTCGTCCAGCCCGCCGGGCGTATCCATCTGAAGAATGACTAATTGCGCCTGCTGTTCAGCCGCTCTGGAAAGTCCGCGCTGAATGTAATCGTACATGGCGGGGCCAATCGTTCCATTGACATCCAGCCAGACAGCAACGTTGCCGGCATCATTCTTTGCCGCGCTGGCGGTATTAACCGACTGTATGCATATGATGCCAACCCACAGCATCAGATATGCCAGAAACAGGCCGTATTGTGTCCGGTAAAACTGTGTAGATTTACTGGCACACATACGCACACTCCTATTCTAAAAGCCAGCGCTGCCGAACAGCGTCACGATTCAGTACAAGCCATTGCAGCGCAATAATGGCGCTGGCGGAAACAATTCGGCCGCCGCTCAGCAGACTGACTGCCTCACCCAACGGCATGACGTGTACCCTGATATCTTCATCTTCCTCGTGATTACCATGAATGGCACCTGCTTTGATTGTTTTCACAGCAACCCTTCCGCAAAACAGCGCGATTCGTTCTGTCGTGCCACCCGGGCTGACCAGATAATCGTACAGGGGGATGAGATCGCCGATCTGGCAACCCGCTTCTTCTATGGATTCTCTTGTAACGACCTGTTCCGGTGTTTCACCTGTCTCAATTACACCGGCTACGATTTCCAGCAACCAGGGGCCACCGGGAGCTGACATTGCGCCAGCACGAAACTGTTCGATCAGCAAAACTTCGTCTGTTTGCGGATCGTAAGGCAATACTGCTGCCGCATGTCCCCGTTCAAACAATTCACGTGTGATCGACCGGCTCCATTCACCATTAAATTTATGGTGACGTAAGCGATATCGTTCCAGGCGGAAAAACCCCTGAAAACAGATCGTTTTTTCCTGTATTTCAAAATCCATTTTCAGTATCGGGGTATGTTACCTGCGACTCGGAGATCTGTTCCGGATTACAGAAGTTGCCGGGTATGCTGCGTAAAAACGTATTACTGCAGCATACCCGTTACCTGTTAGTGCTTCATATCAGCAGATTGCTGAATACCGGCCAGCAGCCAGGTTGAGTCGGATGAGGTCAGATCTTTTTCAACGTGCCAGATTTCATCAAAGGGTTCCGGCTGTGCGTTTGGCGCATCCTTTATTTCACCCGTAAAACGAACGCTGGCGATTGCATGGCTGCCCTGGTTGGTTACATCCAGCAGAGTTGCATCGACAGACAGAACATCCGTTTGCTGCGCTGTATCTTTATGTTCAGCAACCTGTTTGCTGATTTCGTTAAACAGGCCAAGTGTGGTATAGGCGCGAATTTCTTCCAGATCACCGGCATCATGCGCCAGCTGTAAAGCGATAAATGAACGCTTGGCCTGTTTGACGAAGGATTCAACATCAAAATCTGCCGGAATATCAGATGTATCCGTGTTGGCAGACTGCCCGCTGTAACTGGAGCCCGTACCACCTGCCGGTGTGGCAATATCCCGGTTGGGTAGCGTGATTCCTCCCATCCCGCCTGTCCCTTCGCCGGAATACTGCATGGGACGCTGTGTTTGTCTGCCCCCGGCAGACCCGCGCATCATGCGCATGATGAAGAAAATAGCGGCAGCTATACCAGCCAGCACCAGAATATCCATCATGTTAATTCCATCAAAAGCCCCCCCCATCAGCAGGGATGCAAGCAGTCCGCCCGCAGCCAGTCCGGCCAGAGGGCCGAGCCACTTGCCAGCCCCGGATGCGGGGGTCGCCTGTGAAGCAGGTGATGCTGTCTGTCCCGGTTGCTGTTTGGGGGCAGCCTGCTGCTGCCGGTTAAGATTGAGTGACTGGCGCTGTTTGCCGAAACTGCCACCTCCCCCCAGACGGCGGGCCTCGGCATCCAGCGTCGTCAGGCTGAAGGCAACCAGAGCAATGGCAAAAAATGTTAATATCCGCATTATGACTATCTCCAAGAATCAAAAACATAATTTAAGGGTCGAGTATAGCATCAACCCCAACTGCACTGGACTGTCCACCGGGTGGAAAAGTTCATGATCGCGAGTATGACAGGTTACGCGGCAATCTCCCGGGAAATCCCGCAAGGCTCACTGGCTTTGGAGTTACGCTCAGTCAACAACCGCTATCTTGATCTGCAGTTCAGGCTGCCGGATGAGCTTCGTGCACTTGAATCTGACATGCGCGATTTTCTGGGTGGCCGGCTCACACGAGGGAAAGTGGATTGCCGTCTGACTTTTCTGGCCTATTCAGGTCATTCCCGTCAGCAGCGGCTGAATCGTAATCAGTTGAACAGTCTGCTGGAAATGAGCCGCGAGATTCAGTCAGCTTTCCCCGCAGCAGGCAATCTTTCTGTTGCTGAAATCCTGCGCTGGCCAGGCGTGCTTGATAGCGATCAGATTTCAGTCGATGAACTGCGCACTCCCTGCATGACGTTGCTGGATGTTGCCGCACAGGAATTTGTTTCCGCCCGGAGGCGTGAAGGAGAAAAACTGCAAAGCCTCCTGCTGGAGCGTGTCCAGCGTATGCGCCAGCTGGTACTGGATTTGCTGCCCAGCCTGCCTGCGATTCTGGCAGGCTTTCAGGAAAGGTTGGTGAACAGCTTGAAAGCGGCTGATCTTGACGAAAAAGACGAACGTATCCGGCAGGAATTTACTCTGTTTGCCAACAAAATTGATGTGGATGAGGAGCTGTCACGCCTGCAGGGACATCTCAATGAATTCGAGCATATCCTTCAGACAGGTGGTGCTGTCGGCAAACGGCTTGATTTTCTAACACAGGAACTCAACCGTGAAGCCAATACGCTGGCTTCCAAGTCTGTATCAAGAGAAGTCACGCGAATTGCGGTAGACATGAAAGTGTTAATTGAACAGCTGCGCGAGCAGATTCAGAATGTTGAGTAATTTTCAGAACACGGGTTCATGTGAGTGGCGCAATACCGCCGGCTTTTCAGAAAATTCCTAGAATTTCGCAAGAATCCCGTCTAACTGATCCAGGCTGGTGTAATGAATAATGACATTGCCTGTTCCTTTTTTTCCCTGTCTGATAATAACATTGGCGCCCAGCCGGGCAGATATGTCTTCCTGCAGACGCAGCAAATCACGATCGGGAGATAGCCGGTTTTTTACGGAAGGGAGTTGATTCATCTGTTTCAGGAGATTTTCTGTTTCGCGCACAGATAACTGCTTTTGCATAATCAAATATGCAATTTCCAGCTGTTTACCGGCATTTAGCGCAAGCAGGGCGCGTCCGTGCCCCATATCTATTTTCCCCTGCATAATCAGATCCTGTACGGGTGCAGCCAGATTAAGCAGGCGTAACAAATTTGAGATCGCACTGCGCGAATAACCCAATGCCTGCCCGGCTGTTTGATGCGTCATACCAAACTCATCAATCAGGCGCTGAATTCCCGCTGCCGCTTCCAGAGGATTAAGATCCTCGCGCTGGATATTTTCGATCAGAGACAGTGCAAGTGCAGATTCATCCGGAACCTCACGCACAATCGCCGGAATTTGTTCCAGACCGGCAAGTTGCGCTGCACGCCAGCGACGTTCTCCAGCAATGATTTCATAGCCACCTGCCATTAGTGGCCGCACCAGTACCGGCTGCATGATTCCCTGTGATTTGATCGATTCAGCCAGATCATGCAATGCAGATTCGTCCATCCTGGTTCGAGGCTGATACTTACCGGATTGCAACAAACCGACATCAAGATTCTGCAGGGAATCTGCTTCTGGCGGATTACCGGCCAGCAGCGCATCCAGCCCTCTTCCTAATCCTTTAGGTTTTGCCATGATTACCGTATCCAATCATTCATATTTATGGGTTGCCGATCGTGTTATCCGTCAACTGGCGGTTACCAGAATTTCATTGGCCAGCTCAAGATACGCCTGTGCTCCCCGGGATTGTCTGTCGTGGTAAAGCACCGGCAACCCGAACCCGGGTGCTTCTGCCAGCCGGATATTGCGGGGAATAACAGTCCGGTAAACCTTGTTGCCAAAGTGTTGTTTCAACTGATCGGATACCTGCTGTGCCAGGAGATTGCGCGGATCAAACATGGTTCGCAGCAGACCTTCTATTCTGATGGATGAATTGAAACCCGCCCGCACCCTTTTGATCGTGTTTACCAGATCACTCAGCCCCTCCAGCGCATAATATTCACATTGCATGGGGATAATAACAGCATGCGCCACACACAGCCCGTTCAGCGTCAGCAGATTCAGGGCAGGCGGGCAATCGATCAGTATGAAATCATAGTCCGCCTGAATCGGCAGCAAAGCATCCTTCAGACGGGATTCACGCTGATCCAGTGAAACCATTTCCACTTCCGCACCCGCCAGCTCCTGATTGGCCGGAATCAAATCATATTTTCCCGGTTTTGTTGGCAGGCGAACCTCCGCAGCCGCCTGTTCACCCAGCAGGACCTGATAGACGGTACGATCCAGCAAACGTTTATCCACGCCACTTCCCATCGTGGTATTACCCTGCGGATCCAGATCGACAAGCAATACACGTTTGCCAATACTTGCCAGGCTGGATGCCAGATTAATGCTGGTGGTTGTTTTACCCACCCCTCCTTTCTGATTGGCAATGGCAAGTATTCTGGTCATTACATTACATGTTTGTACTGGCAGCAGGATCGCATAATAATTTCACATACCCTTCCGTTACTGTCCCGGCTGATACCGGATCACAACCAGATGCCGTTTCGCTTTCAGCCCAGGTACGGTAACAGCAATAATTTTTTCAACAACAAACTCCGGGGATAACTGCATTAGCTCCATATCCGGAAATTCACCTTTCATGGCGATGAAACAGCAATCGCTGTTACTGTCACATAAATGTTTCGACAGACTCATGAAACGCTCGAGACTGGAAAATGCACGTGAAATAACCGTATCCACCCTGTTTTCCAGTATTATTTTTTCTACTCGCCCCTGCCTGACCGAGATATTGGGTAAATTCAGTTCCAGAGCGGCTTGCAGCAGGAATGCAGCTTTTTTCTGATTACTTTCAATCAGGGTTACCTGCCAGTCCGGGCGCGCCAGCGCAATCGGAATTCCCGGAAAACCACCACCGCTCCCGACATCAGCGATACCTGGTCCGCTGATATGCGGCACAGTCACCAAACTGTCCAGCATGTGGCGGGTAACCATCGATTCGGGCGTCCTGACCGAAGTCAGATTATGTGTACCGTTCCATTTTATGATGAGATCAATATAGCGCAGCAGCTGGCTGCTTAAATGCACTATATCAGCCGACAATCCCGGGATGGCTGCCAGGCCGTCACGCAACTGTTTTTCCAGATTCATGTGCTTTTTCCTGTTTAACTGCCTGGTGTGCCATACCACGCTTCAGATGTACCAGTAACAGGGATATGGCCGCCGGGGTAATGCCGGAAATTCGTGCTGCCTGCCCCACGGTTTCCGGCTGATGCTGATTGAGTTTCTGCGTAACTTCGTTGGAAAGCCCCCGTACAGCGCGATAATCCAGGTTTTTTGGCAGGACCATGGTTTCATGCTGCGTATGGCGGGCAACTTCCTGTTTTTGCCGTTCTATGTAACCTTCGTATTTAACATCAATTTCCACCTGCTGAGCGACCAGGTAATCAATTACTGGCTGATCGCCGTCGGGCAATACCATCAGTTCGGCATAACTGATTTCGGGGCGCCGCAACAATTCATACAATGAATACGAGCGATTATCAGCTGGCCGATTCGGTATTTGCGGCGTTTTCAAGGTGCCGGGAAATATCCAGGTGTTGCGTAACCTTGTTTTTTCAGTCTCTATTGCTTCACGTTTGGCGGCAAACGCCTGCCAGCGCATCTCGCTGACAAGGCCCAGCCTATAGCCGGTCTCTGTCAGCCGCATGTCTGCATTATCCTCTCTTAACTGCAAACGAAATTCTGCCCGACTGGTGAACATTCGATAAGGCTCCGTCACACCCCGGGTAACCAGATCATCCACCAGCACTCCCAAATAGGCCTCATCACGGCTCGGCGTCCAGAACTCTTCGCCCTTCAGCTTGAGGCTCGCATTCAAACCGGCGAGCAATCCCTGAGCAGCAGCTTCCTCATAACCGGTAGTGCCATTAATCTGACCAGCAAAAAACAATCCATCAATTGCTTTTGTTTCCAGTGATTTTTTAAGTGCGCGCGGATCAAAATAATCATATTCGATTGCATAGCCCGGCCGGGTGATGTGTGCATTCTCCAACCCGACAATGGAACGCACCAGCTCAATCTGAATATCGAAGGGGAGGCTGGTCGAAATTCCATTCGGGTAAATCTCACTGGTTTCCAGCCCCTCCGGCTCCAGGAAGATTGTATGCGAATCTCTGTCAGAAAAACGAACCACTTTATCCTCGATCGACGGACAGTAACGCGGGCCGATACCTTCTATTTTTCCGGTATACAGAGGGGAACGATCCAGCCCTGTGCGAATAATGTCGTGTGTTCGCTCATTGGTACGCGTCATCCAGCACGGAATTTGCCGCGGGTGATATGCGGCATTGCCCAGAAACGAAAATACCGGCACTGGCTCATCTCCCGGCTGTTCCCGCAAAATACTGAAATTAATGGTGCGTGCATCAATACGTGGCGGCGTACCGGTTTTAAGCCGCCCCACTGATAAATTCATTTCACGCAGACGATGAGCAAGTCTGATTGATGCGGGATCACCCGCACGACCAGCCTGAAAATTCTGATCACCAACATGCGCCACCCCCCCCAGAAAAGTACCAACTGTCAGCACCACGGCACGCGCCGGGAAGGTAATGCCAAGGTGTGTAACAACACCGGCAATTTTGTCACCATCCAACAGCAGATCATCAACCGTTGATTGCAAAATCAACAAATTGGGCTGTGCTTCCAGTCGCCTGCGAATGGCCTGGCGATACAGTACACGATCAGCCTGTGCACGGGTTGCACGAACAGCCGGACCCTTGCTGGAATTGAGCATCCTGAACTGAATACCGGCTTCATCAGTCGCCGCAGCCATGGCACCGCCCAGCGCATCAATTTCTTTCACCAGATGCCCCTTGCCGATACCCCCAATTGATGGGTTACACGACATCTGTCCCAATGTATCCAGATTTTGTGTCAGCAGCAGTGTTTTCCGGCCCATGCGTGCAGCGGCAAGGGCCGCCTCAGTTCCAGCGTGACCACCACCAACGACAACAATGTCAAAATCTTTTAAAAAATGCATAAAATCAGACCACTGATGACACAGCATGGAGAACAGGTGCAGATGGTCAGGCCAAATCAGGCACTGCCGTATAAACCAGGGTATTTTATATGAATTTGATCAGACTGGCACAAACCAGCTCATAACATCATCAAACAGATAGTGAAATTGCACCCGGTTAAATCTGTTGGGCAACTGCGGGACCGCGGTGTTATCGAAAAAACGGGATAAAAACCATTATTGCCGGAAAAAGGTTTCACGTGAAACCTCTTTCATAGTAAAAGAAGTTTGATCCGTCAGGTTATCTGGCCTTTGGTATCGTAGAGGGTGGTTCGCCCCGCAGCCTCATGCAGAGCATTCAATGTCTGACGTGTGTATTGCAGCCAGTTGGCAGTAATAGTTGCGTTGGCCTGATTCAGCTGTTTCGCCAGCTCAGCCAGGTCAAGCAGCTCCTCCCAGTCACGCGTGACTGTTGATTCGTTATTGTCGGCAGATGTCCAGGCTTTTATTCCTCGCGCACCTTCAGGCAAGCCGGCTTCATTCAAAACATGATTACGACGTGCATCTAATTTTGCAAACTGATCCAAAATCCGATCTTTATCAGCAACCAGCAAAGCCAGCTCATCCAGATTGCCTGAAGCAAGCAAATTCTGTTCGTTTTCAAGCAGCTCAAGAAACTGGTGAATATTCTCCAGCTCCTGCTGAAGGATACGTTCCAGCGGATCCCGGCCCCGAGTGCTCATCTGTATGACGTTCATTCCAAACCTACTGTTTGTTCCGGATCAATTCTTTCACAGTTTCAAGCAGACGATCTGCAACCACTTCCGGATTAACCCTGAAATGACCTTCACTGATAGCCTGTTTGATTTCAGCCACCTTCGCAGTATTGATGGCTTCACTGCCGACATCCAGTGCCTGGATATTCATTGAAAGCGCGCTGATGTGCACGCTGTCACTTTCTTCTGCCACACCCGGTCGGGCACTGGCAACCTTGTCCATCTTTTTCTGGGCGCTACCCGTAACAGCTTCTGTGCGCCCGGAATTTATCTGATTTATTTTCACAATTGAATTCCTTATAAAATAATCACTTACATGCATCATGCTTGTATAACGGACCACCACCCGCAAAACTTTAGACAGGATCAGAAATATTTTGTGTTGTCTCGTTGAGATCCCTGCACAGCCGATTTTCAGGCAGTGACAAATTCAAGGTATCGGTTTATTTATATCCTACCTGTAAAAAATCTTAAAAAAAACAATCATGCAGAAATCTTTTACACATACTGCCCGGCCACGTAGCCCGAGGACCAGGCCCACTGGAAGTTGAAACCACCCAGGTGGCCGGTGACATCCACCACTTCGCCGATAAAGAACAGGCCGGGTTGTTTATTTGCCTCCATTGTCTGCGATGACAATTCACGGGTATCTACTCCGCCCCGTGTCACTTCAGCCGTCCGGTAACCTTCGGTGCCAATCGGTTTGACATACCAGGCGTTGACAGCACTGGCCAGCGCTGTGAGCCGAGTATCGGATAAATTGGCCAATGGCCCGCTGTCGTTTCGTTCATCGCAAATGCTTTGAGCAAGCCGCCTGGGCAGGATTTCCGCCAGTACGTTGTTGATATGCAGCCTGGGCTGGCTTTGTTTGTACGCTCTTAAAAATGCAAGCACATCCATACCAGGTGCCAGATTGATTACAATCGGCTCTCCTTCCTCCCAATATGACGAAATTTGCAAAATGGAAGGGCCACTCAATCCCCGGTGGGTAAAAAGCAATCCTTCGGCAAAACCCTGTTTTCTGAAACGCACTTCTGCCTCAACCGAAAGTCCGCTCAGCTCTTTACAGCGCGCCAGCAATGCGCCACCAAACACTAGTGGCACCAGTGCCGCGCGTGGCGAGATCACATGCAATCCAAATTGTTTAGCAACCTCATAACCAAAACGAGTTGCACCGATCTTGGGAATCGAAAGACCACCCGTTGCGATTACCAGCGAAACACAGGTTTGCTCACCCTGGCTGGTGTTAAGCCGATAACCGCCTGCAATGATCTCGATGGTATGCACCTGCACCGGATTTTCCAGTTTCACGCCCGCTTCGCGTGCCTCCGCCAACAGCATAGCGATGATCTGTCTGGCAGAATCATCACAAAACAACTGCCCCAGCTTCTTTTCATGGAAAGTGATGTCATGCTTGCGTACCAGCGCAATAAAATCCTGTGGTGTGTAGCGTTTGAGGGCCGATTTGCAGAAATGTGGATTCTGAGAAAGGTAGCACTGGGGCCGGGTATGCAGATTGGTGAAATTGCAGCGCCCGCCGCCAGAAATGCGGATCTTCTCGGCAATTTTGGTGCTATGGTCGATCAGCCATACCCTGCGCCCACGCTTGCCCGCCTCGATCGCACACATCAACCCGGCTGCACCGGCACCGATGATGATCACATCAAAGGAATGCGTCATGATAATTAAACCGGGGTACGGTCACCCGTAAAAAGGAAGCTGAACAAGCCGAATATTCCACAAAAATCCAATTGAAATAATGGCCAAGGAAACCCGGGCAGAATAACGACCCTGATACGACAGGGCCCGATACAGCGGCGACAGGATCTATCTTGCTGTGGCTGCCGTGATTCAGGGCACACTATGCGTGACCGGCCGGACCGGAAGCCGTCCCAATCGCGTGATACTTCCCTGAAAGCGCGGGTACAGGCACACCCAATCCAAACTTACCGGAATCGGGTGCGAGCCCATGTTACCGGTCCGTGAAAAAATTACAGACAAACTTGCCATGCTGCGAGAAATGCAATGAACCCGGCCTGTGTCATATAAAACCGGTGACTCGGGGAAGCGTTCTCTGCCACGGGGATCAGCCGGCTGTCTGAAACATCAGGCCGGCATGTTCCCGCATTTTATGGAAGCGGATACCAGGCCAGTTTTCCTCAGCCACACTGATTTCAGCAGAAAATGAAGCCAGAAAAGTAGGGGCATCCACTGCGTCATAGGCAATGCGGTGAGCATTGGCATCAATAAAACGCTGCAATTCCTGCAGGTTTTCAGCAGTGACCCATCTGGCCAGCTGATATTTGGCCGGTGCAATACGTGCTTCGACACCATATTCATGCTTGAGCCGATGGGTGACAACTTCAAACTGCAATACCCCCACGGCCCCCAGCAGTAACATGCTGCCAAAGTGCGGGCGGAACACCTGAATGGCCCCTTCCTCACCCAGCTGGGCCAGCCCCAGCTTGAGCTGTTTGCTGCGTAACGGATCGGCAATTTCAACCGTCTGAAAAATCTCCGGAGCAAAAAAAGGCAGCCCGGTAAACTGCAGATGATCTCCTTCAGTCAGGGTATCGGCCAGCTGCAGTGTCCCGTGGTTGGGTATGCCGATAATATCGCCGGCGTAAGCGGTTTCCAGCAGCTCACGCCGCTGTGAAAGAAAGGAAACAACCGTGCTGGTCCGCACATCTTTGCCGCTGCGCACCACCTTGAGATTCATGCCGCGTTTGAATTCACCCGAACAGATCCGTACAAAAGCAATGCGATCCCGATGAGCCGGATTCATATTGGCCTGAATCTTGAACACCACACCGGAAAATTTCTTTTCACCAGGCTGAATTTCACGCTGGATGGCTTTACGTGATCCGGGCGGGGGTGCCAGTTCAACCAGTGTATCGAGCACTTCCTGTACACCAAAGTTATTGATGGCGGAACCGAAAAATACCGGAGTCTGCTGCCCCGCCAGAAATGCTGTCTGATCAAACTCAGGTGCGGCACCGGTAATCAGGTCGATTTCCTGACGCGCCCGTTCAAGATTGGCTCCAAAGCGTTTTGAAACTGCCGGATCTTCCAGATCAGTAATAGTTTCGGTTTCTTCCTGATCAATACGATCCATCCCGGGACGAAAAACACGCATCAGCTGGTGGCGCAAATCATATACACCATGAAACAATTTACCGGAACCGACAGGCCAGGTGAACGGAATCGTATCCATTCCCAGTGTGCGTTCGATTTCATCAATCAGATCGAGCGGCTCACGCACTTCCCGGTCCAGTTTGTTGACAAAAGTGATGATCGGGGTATTGCGGGCGCGACATACCTGCAGCAAACGCAAGGTCTGCGATTCCACGCCATTGGCTGCATCGATAACCATGAGCGCCGCATCGACAGCGGTCAGTACCCGGTAGGTATCTTCGGAAAAATCCTGGTGGCCGGGGGTGTCCAGCAGATTGATCACACAATCCTGATACTCCATCTGCATGACAGAGCTGGCCACAGAAATACCGCGCTGCTTTTCAATTTCCATCCAGTCAGAAGTCGCGTGGCGACTGGCTTTGCGCGCCTTGACACTTCCAGCAATATGAATGGCACCGGCAAACAGCAGCAACTTTTCCGTGAGTGTGGTTTTACCCGCATCCGGGTGAGAAATAATGGCAAACGTCCGACGACGCTTAACTTCCTGGTCAATCGTCATTGAGAATCCTGGGGCTCCTGAGAAATTGAATGATAAAGATGACAATGTGCCGTATGGCTGGTACTGAACCGGCTGGCTGCCGGGTAAACTTCACGGCAGACTGGCATGACATACGGGCAGCGCGGATGAAAATGGCAGCCTTGCGGCACGTTGGCAGGTGAGGGAGGTTCGCCCTGTAACCGCATAATTTCACGCCGGCTGCCTGGCTCATGCACGGGCACCGCAGACAACAGTGCCCGGGTATACGGATGTCTGGGGTCATCCAGCACCTCCTCAGTGCGCCCGCTTTCCACAATTCTGCCCAGGTACATAACCGCCACTTCATCTGCAAGATAATCCACGACGGCTATATTGTGGGTGATCAGCAGATAAGCAAGCCTTCGCTCCTGTTGCAGGGTTTTCAGCAGATTAAGTATCTGGGCCTGTACTGAGACATCCAGTGCACTGGTCGGTTCATCACAGATCAAAAGCCGGGGATTGACCGCCAGTGCCCGTGCAATGGCAATCCGCTGGCGCTGGCCACCGGAAAATTCGTGCGGGTAACGCCATTTGGCTTCTGCCGGCAGCCCCACCTGCTGCAGCAGGGTATCGATAGCATGCTGCCTTTTTTCATCGGCGGCGATTTTATCCGAATTCGAGCCAAGTGCCTGCATTCCTTCTTCGATAATTTCAACAATACGCATACGCGGATTAAGAGATGAATACGGATCCTGAAAAATGATCTGAAATTCAGCACGTTTTTGCTGCAGCTGTTTGCGGCCCAGTCCGCGTAACGCCTGATTCTGCAGGCGGATGCTGCCGGATGTGATGGAAATAAGCTGCATAATGCCCTTGCCTGCCGTAGTTTTGCCGCAGCCGGATTCGCCCACCAATGCCAGCGTTTTGCCACTGCCAATTTGCAGTGATACACCATCAACCGCTTTGATATAGCCTGCCACCCGTTTGAACAACCCCTTATATATCGGAAAATGTACCTTCAGATCATCCACTTGCAAAAGCGGTTCACCCTGATCCGGATCGGAGGTGTTGGCACCGGCTGGCGGGTTATCCGGCAGAAGCTGCGCAGTGCTGGAGAATAAGGGGGGAGGATTATCCGGATAAAGGTGGCAGCGAACATGGTGTTGCGGTGTGATCGCCACCCAGGGTGGCGCCACCTGATGGCATTTTTCCCATGCATGATCACAGCGGCCGGCAAAACGGCAGCCGGTAAACGTTTGAGAAAGTGCCGGCACATTGCCCTGAATAACGACCAGCCCGTTATTGCGTTTCTTCCTTGTCGGCAAGGCCGCAAACAATTTGCGGGAATAAGGGTGTGCCGGCGCCTGGAAAAAATTTTGCCGGTCGGCCGTTTCGATAATTTCTCCCGCATACATTACGGCAACGCGATGCGCCATTTCTGCCACCACGCCCAAATCATGGGTAATCAGCAGAACGGCCATTTTTTTCTGTTGCTGCAGATTACGCATGAGATCCAGCACCTGCGCCTGAATCGTTACATCCAGTGCCGTGGTGGGTTCATCTGCAATAAGAAGCTCCGGTGTTCCCGCCAGCGCCATCGCAATCATGACACGCTGTTTCATCCCGCCTGAGAACTGGAACGGATATTCAGCCATACGCCGGGCAGGATCTGGAATACCCACCTGGCGCAGCAGTTCCAGAACACGTGCCTGTAGCGCTGTGCCACGCAAATGTGCGTGCTGCAGCAATACCTCTTCAATCTGTGCACCGGTGGTCATCACCGGATTCAGACTCAGCATCGGCTCCTGAAAAATCATCCCGATACGGTTGCCGCGCACCTTGCGCATGGCATATTCCGGCAGAGTCAGCAGCTCATCTCCGTTCAGACGGATACTGCCGTGTGTGATCTCTCCGGCATCCGGCAGCAGACGCATGATCGAAAGTGCGGTAATAGATTTTCCACTGCCGGACTCTCCCAGTAAAGCAAAGGTCTCACCCGGATGGACGGCAAGCGATAACCCGTCCACAGCCCGTACCGGTTGCCGGCCGGAATGCAGCAGCACCCGGAGATCAGTAATTTCAAGCAGTGCCGTCATGTACCAGAAGGCTTTCTGTCAGAAGACAGTGTATTTGCCGCTTCCTTCGCAGCTTTCGTATCAGCGTGATCTTTGAGAAATCCGCCTGAATCACCAGTTGCTATCCGGTTTCGCGGATTGAATGCATCTTGTACCGCATCGGAAAAAAGATTGGCGCTCAGTACCAGCGTAAACATGAAAGTGAACGAGGCAAATAACGTCCACCAGACCATAGGCTCTCGCGCCATCTCCAGCCGGGAAGCATTGATCATTGTCCCAAAGCTGATGGTTGAGGGATCCACTCCCACGCCGACATAGGAAAGTACCGCTTCGGCCAGCACCAGGCTGCTGAAATCCATGACCGTCGTAATCAGCACAATATGAATCACGTTTGGCAGAATATGGCGGGTGATGACACGCCAGCGGGATACGCCGAAGGCATGTGCCGCCTGGATATATTCCATTTCCCGCAGCTTCAGGGTTTCTCCGCGCAGCAGTCTGCACAGCCCTGTCCAGCTGGTGATCCCCAAGATGATGCAAAGAAACAGCAGACGCAGATCAGCACGCGCAGCGGCGGTATCAAGCATATCCGCATGGGTCTCAATATAGACCTGCATCATCAGCACTGCCGCCGCAATCAGTAATACGCTGGGGATGGAACTGAGCGTGGTGTAGATATACTGGATGATGTCGTCCACCCAGCCGCGAAAATAGCCTGCAGCAATTCCCAGCAGCAAGGCAAACGGCAGCACGATCAGCGTTGTCAGCGTGCCGATAACGAGACCAGTCCGGATACTTTTAAGCGCCAGATACAGGACATCCTGTCCAACCTTGTCTGTTCCCAGCACATGATAATGCGTGGCCAGCGCTGCAATCGCCCCGCACGCGGCCAGTATGAACGCCAGCGTTATCAGGATGGCACGCCACGGTATTGCAGTTGCTCCGCGCCATATTGCAGTTTGCACAGGGAGAAATGCAATATGGTACCGGCGAGCCTCTATACTGCCTAAACCGGCCACCAGCCCGGCCCAGACCAGCAATCCCGCACAAATACCGGAAACAGATCGCCATAAAACATCCCGGGCCAGCTCTGTTTCCGGATGATGCAAATGCGCACCGCCATGGACCAGGCGGGCAAAATCCCTGATCTGCTTACCATCAGGCGTCGTAATCGTTTCCCTGGCGTAAAGACAGGCCGACAACGGGGCAGAATAGGTTTTTTCCGTTTGTGTACGTAACGGTGCCGCCAGCAGATCCAGCAGGCTCAATACCTCCGTGCTATATGCCTGTTTTTCACCACCCTGCACTGATTGCTCCAGACGCGGGCGAAAATGAACCGTATCCAGCAATCCGATCAGGATGAAACACAACAGAACCGTCAGCGCGGACATGCCACTGGCGCTATGCGCAACGTTGCGCCACGAAGCCAGTACATGCCCGTGCCGCCCGGCATAAATTGCGAAAGCAATGCCTGCAGCCAGCAGCAGATAAATCAGCGCATCTGTCCAGAGTATGACGGGCTCAAAAGGCATCGCAGTCAAAGTAAAAATCCTGATGGTAACAGACAGTATTGTAGTGCAATAACCGGCGGCCCCTGAAAAACACATTGGCCCATTAAGCTTTTGCCGCAAACCATCTTGTCATGGCGCCGGTTTGTATATTTTCACAAACGGGCCGATACGAAAGAAATTCACCTGACCTGAACAATCTCAGGCAGGAAAAAAGGCCTGGAGAGGATCCGGGCCCTCGCGGCTGATGGTGCAGGCGTAACCAGAATCAAACAACTATTGAAAGTGTGGACTCGAAGCGCTGCGGGCTGCGGCGAATCGGATCGAAAAGCCTGCCGGATTGTAGACCTGCAAGCAGGTTTTCCAGCCATACCTGTCGCCGGGAACGGGCATCAAACCCGTCTGCGATTGGATGCCAGTTCAATTCCCAAATCTGGAATCGAACCCGCGTCCGTTGCCACAACCAATAACACACCCATTTAGACCCATTCTTGGGCACGGCGATCCGCCTTGCGGCGAATGACTTGCGCATGCGGAGATTGCAGACGATAATCTCCGCATGAATGGCGGCGATTACAAATACATTTGGCAGGCCAGCGACTGGCCGGCTTGGCGCTTCGATCTGGCGGCGCTGGCCGGGCCCATGGCTGAGGTCAGTCGCGCGCAGGGACTCCTAATGGGCCGTATGACCGACGTAGGTATGGCCCTGCGCGATCAGGCCAGCCTCGCGGCGCTTACCGAAGACGTGGTCAAGACCAGCGAGATCGAGGGTGAGCAGCTCAATGTCGAATCCGTGCGATCCTCCATCGCGCGCAGGTTGGGCGTGGATATCGGCGCGCTCGCGCCGGTCGATCGCCACGTCGAGGGCGTGGTCGAGATGGTGCTCGACGCCACAGCCAACTGTCAGGCACCGGTGTCGCGTGAGCGCCTGTTCGGCTGGCATGCCGCACTGTTTCCTACCGGCTACTCGGGGCTCTCCAAGATCAAGGTCGGCGGCTGGCGCGACGATGCCACCGGCCCGATGCAGGTAGTGTCCGGCCCCATTGGCCGGCAGCGTGTGCATTTCGAGGCGCCGCCAGCTGACCGTTTGGAAGCCGAAACCGGCCGCTTCCTCGACTGGTTGAATAGCACATCGAACGAACCGCCGCTGCTCAAGGCTAGCCTTTGTCATTTGTGGTTCGTCACCTTGCACCCGTTTGACGACGGCAATGGCCGTATCGCCCGGGCTATCGGCGACTTGCTGCTGGCACGCGCTGACGGCAGCCCGCAGCGCTTCTACAGTTTATCGGCACAGATCCAGCGCGAACGCAAGGCCTACTACGACATCCTGGAGCGGACGCAGAAGCGGTCGATGGACGTCACCGAGTGGCTCATGTGGTTTCTCGATGCCCTACATCGCGCCGTCGACCAGGCCCAGCACACGCTCGATGCCGTGCTGGCCAAGGCTCGGTTCTGGCAGCGCTGGGCGACCACACCACTCAACGAGCGACAGGTGAAGTCGCTGAACAAGCTGCTCGACGGCTTCGAAGGCAAGCTCACCAGCAGTAAGTGGGCGGCCATTGCCAAATGCTCGTCGGACACGGCACTGCGCGACATCAACGACTTGCTTGCGCGGGGCGTGCTGCGCAAATCCGATGCAGGCGGGCGCAGCACCAGCTACGAGCTGAACGATCTGCCCGAGTAGCGGCGTTTCCTGGAATTGCCTTGGCTCGCGGACGGAACAGCGCCTTCATGGACTCCTGCCAACTCATTCGGAAGGAGACCAAGATGGACGTCGTCCACCTCAACCAAAAACAACTGGCCGCCCGCTGGAACATCAGCGAGGCCACCCTGGAACGCTGGCGCAGCGTTGGGATCGGACCCAAATTTCTGAAGCTCTGTGGCCGGGTGGCTTACCGCCAGGTCGACATCGAGGCCTACGAGGAGTCGTGCTTGCAGATATCAACCAGCCAGTCGGTCGCGGAGCATGCCCAGTCCAGCTGAATTCATCAGCCAATGGCTCGACGCACAGCCAGAGGGGGCTTTGATCAGAAGTCTGGATCTGCGGTGCATGGTCAGTGGTAATCAGGCGTCGCGGGAGCTGGCTCGCTTGGCAAGGTGCGGACCCTCAATCTCGGCAAGCAAGTCATCGAGATCCGCCGTGTGCCCAAGTGGATGCTGGTGCTGGACGACAGCCTCGCCGGCGATATCGTCAGAGCCCTTGAATGGCTCGGCCCGGACCTCGCTGAACACGCGGTTGGCAAGTTGGCCGGGCGTATCGGGCCGGGCCACTGGAACAACGTGCTCGAAACCGGAACGCACCTGCCGCCGTGGATGGTGGAGGCAATCCAGAACGGCGTTCCCACATCGGCGCTTGTTTCTATTCGTCGGTAGATATCGACAAGTACCGACGTTTTGCAACGTGGCGGCACCGGCGGCCGTTTGGACGAGCCAGATTTCCAGCCCATTGAACGTCCGCAGTCCGCAAGCGCGGACCGCTCGAGCAGTTTGTTGAAAATCAACGGCCTGGCATCGGGCCGTGCGGGCGGGTGAGGGTTCCTGCGGGTTCGTGCGGAAAGATTCGAACTCCTGCGGGGTCTGGGTGGAACGCGGAACCGAACCCGCGTCCGTAATCCGAGCCAGAGAGTAACGCCCTGCCCTTGAGGGTGCGGATTCGATGATTTGGCCATGTCGAGATCGGCCGCCAATGCGCGGCAGATCCTCGCGCGCCCTTCCCCCAAGACACTTGAACTGCGAGCGCGGCCTCGACTGGTCGGCGTCGCAGTTCTATGGGAGAATCTGCAAGACTTGGCAATCGAAATTCAATGTCTGCATAGGAACAGCAATGGCAGAGCCTGATGGCGACATCCTGACCTTGGACGAGGTCGCGGCCTATCTGAAGGCGGGCAAGCGCACGATTTATCGGCTCGCGGCGAGCGGGGATATCCCTGCGTTCAAGCTCGGCGGGACGTGGCGGTTCTCGCGCAGCGACATCGAAAGCTGGATCAAGCAGCAATCGGCGGGCAGTCCCGAACGCGCCGCGAGCAAGGCATCGAACAAGGGGGATCGGAAGTAATGCTTGGACTGACGCTACG
>NZ_JADZAJ010000022.1 GCF_020852615.1 Nitrosomonas sp.
CTGGCGATAATATATCGGTTACAGTTAACCTGATTGCACCAATTGCAATGAGTGAAGGTTTGCGTTTTGCAATCAGAGAAGGTGGCCGTACCGTGGGCGCAGGTGTCGTCGCTAAGGTGATTGAGTAGTTTTGTTGATTTGGTTGTTGTGTGTTTAAGCTTTTGGGAATAGGCCAGTAGCTCAATTGGCAGAGCGTCGGTCTCCAAAACCGAAGGTTGGGGGTTCGATGCCCTCCTGGCCTGCCATGGAATAGTAAAAACAGGTTTGTGCCTTGCCTTTATTGGCTGACAATGTGAAAAATCCCTAATCCCTTGAGGGATAAGATAAAACTTACGAGAGTGGAAAAGTGAATAAAATTAAGCTTGGGTTGGCGGTATTTTTAGCGATAGCCGGCTTTTTTAGCTTTTATTTTCTTCAAGATAGCCCCATGGTAGTTAGGGTGATGTCTCTGCTGCTGGGATTAGTTTTTGCATTCGTGATAGTTTTATTTACGACGCAAGGAAAGCAGCTGTTTTCTTTTTTCCGGGATTCGGTGGATGAGGTAAAGAAAGTTGTTTGGCCAAGTCGAAAGGAAACGTTACAGATGGCGGGTGTGGTTTGTGCGTTTGTTATAACGATGGCGTTTTTTTTGTGGATAATAGATTCAAGTTTGATGGCGATTGTTAAGTATGCTATGGGTCAGGAGAGTTGAAGGTGTTCCGGGAGGAATATGAGTAAGAAATGGTACGCCGTTCATACCTATTCCGGTTTTGAGAAAAATGTAAAAAAAGCATTGAAAGACCGGATAGCACAGCTCAAGCTTGAGGAAAAATTTGGTGAGATACTGATACCGGTAGAAGAAGTGGTTGAAGTAAAGGGTGGCCAGAAAAATATTAGTGAAAGGAAGTTTTTCCCGAGCTATATCCTGATTGAGATGGAGATGACTGATGAAACGTGGCATTTGGTTAAAGGGACACCAAAGGTTACGGGGTTTGTTGGCGGGACGTCCATGCAGCCCGTTGCAATAAGTCATAAAGAGATTGAAAGTATATTTAATCAGGTAAAAGAAGGGGTAGAAAAGCCTAAGCCAAAAGTGGTTTTTGAAGCGGGCGAAGCTGTGCGCGTAAAAGAAGGGCCGTTTACTGATTTTCATGGAAATGTTGAGGAAGTTAATTACGACAAAAGTAAGTTGTGGGTGTCGGTATCTATTTTTGGGCGACCAACTCCTGTCGAATTAGATTTTCATCAGGTTGATAAGATTTAAAAAATCGTTGTCGTTCAGAGTAAGTGCAATCTTATAGCTAAGCAAAAACTTAAGAAATAACTAAAAAAGGGGAGGGTATCGTAAGTGATACTCGTTTGAACCCGACAGGAGAATATTTTGGCAAAAAAAATAATAGGTTATATAAAACTTCAGATCCCGGCAGGTAAGGCAAATCCAAGTCCACCGGTAGGGCCTGCTCTTGGCCAGCGTCAGTTGAATATTATGGAGTTTTGTAAGGCTTTTAACGCGGCTACGCAGAAGATGGAACCGGGTTTGCCGGTACCGGTAGTAATAACTGCTTATGCAGATAAAAGTTTTACATTTGTTCTGAAAACAACTCCTGCATCTGTTTTAATTAAAAAGCTGTCTGGCCTCAGTAAGGGAAGTGCGCAGCCACACGTAGATAAGGTGGGTAAGTTAACACGCGAACAGGCAGAAGAGATTGCCAAAATAAAAATGGCAGACCTTACCGCAGCCGATATGGATGCAGCTGTGCGGACGATTGCCGGAAGTGCCAGAAGCATGGGCGTGGAAGTGGAGGGAGTGTGAGATATGGCTAAAATTTCAAAGCGTTACAAAGAAATAGCGCAAAAGGTTGATCGTAACCGTTTGTATCCACTAACTGACGCGTTGGCACTTGTAAAAGAAACTGCCGTAGCAAAATTTGATGAATCAGTCGATATTGCAATAAACTTGGGTATTGATGTACGTAAATCTGACCAGGTGGTAAGGGGTTCGGTGGTTTTACCATCGGGAACTGGAAAGACAGTTAGAGTGGCGGTCTTTGCACAGGGAGATAAAGCTAAAGAAGCTTTGGAAGCGGGTGCAGATATTGTAGGTTTTGAGGATCTCGCAGAACGTGTGAAAGCAGGTGAGATTAATTTTGACCTGGTTATTGCCAGCCCTGATGCGATGCGCGTAGTTGGACAATTAGGTCAGATACTTGGGCCGCGAGGGTTAATGCCAAATCCAAAGGTTGGGACAGTAACAACCGATATTGTAAATGCGATTAAGAATGCCAAGGCCGGTCAGATTCAATTCAGGGCTGATAAAGCGGGTATAGTGCATTGTACAGTAGGGAGAGCTTCTTTTAATGTGGAAGCACTTAAGGCAAATGTTGTGGCATTGGTGGAGGCGTTGAATAAATCAAAGCCAGCAACGTCCAAAGGTGTTTATCTGCGCAGGATGGCTGTTTCAAGTACGATGGGTGTGGGTGTGCGTGTAGATCACACCGAGACGTTGTAAGGTTATAGTAAAAGAGCTTTGGGCTGTTGATTTATAGAGTCAGCAGATTGTCAAAGACCGTCGGGGCCGTTTTTTAATACGCCAGCAATTAGTAAGTTAGTTGTTGGCTGAGATGGGCTTAATAGCAAGGTTTGCTGGTTTAATTAATAAAAATTAGTAACCATAATAATTGCTCCCAACGTAGATGGTGTACCCACAAGCAGGTAGAGGTAAATTTCTCCTGGTTAGGACGCCGTTTTTTGATGTAAAAGGGTTATCGTTTATGTAACGATAGGTTTTTATTGGCTAAATTCTGACTGGAGAGTATTTTTGGGTCAAAATATCGAAGAAAAAAAGGCAATTGTTGCCGAGGTAAGCGGGCAAATAGCAAAAGCTCAGGCCGTAGTTATAGCTGAATATCGTGGACTGGGAGTGGATAAATTCACACAATTGCGAGTCAAAGCTCGCGAGTCAGGTGTTTATTTCAGAGTAATCAAAAATACTTTTGTAAGACGGGCGGTAGCTGGTACTCCGTTTTCCGATCTGGCTGAATCGATGGTGGGGCCACTTGCTTATGGAATCGGTAGTGATCCTGTTGCAACTGCAAAAGTTTTTCATGAGTTCGCCAAGGGTAACGATCATTTTGTAATTAAAGCCGGGGCTATGGCAGGGGTAGTAATGTCTGATAAAGATGTTGCTGCTCTGGCTGTATTGCCTGGTAGAGAAGAGTTGCTCTCTAAATTGCTTGGTACTATGCAGGCTCCGATTGCAAAATTTGTTAGAACACTTAATGAAGTACCATCAAAGTTTGTGCGCGGGCTTGCTGCAGTGCGTGATAAAAAATAATTGTCATGGCTGACTGGAAACAATTTATATCAATTTGATCAGAATTTAATTTATATCAGGAGAGAAAATGGCTACGGGAAAAGCAGAAATTTTAGATTCTATTGCGAATATGACAGTTCTGGAGCTATCCGAGCTTATTAAGGAAATGGAAGAAAAGTTTGGTGTTTCAGCAGCGGCTGCAACAGTTGCCGTGGCTGCGGCACCGGCAGCAGCTGCTGCTGTTGAGGAGCAAACTGAGTTTTCTGTAATCCTTACTTCAGCGGGTGATAACAAGGTTAATGTTATTAAAGTGGTTAGAGCTGTTACTGGATTAGGTTTGAAAGAAGCAAAGGATTTGGTTGATGGTGCACCTAAAGCTGTTAAAGAAGGTATTTCTAAGGAAGATGCTGAGTCACTTAAGAAGCAGTTAATTGAAGCTGGTGCTGGTTGCGAGATTAAATAAGTGATTTAACCACAAAGGCTGGTTAGTGCATATTTGCTACTACCAGCCTTTGTTTATATACGGAAGCTGAAGGTATCTTTCCATATAAAGCCAGGTAAGTTACAGTAAAAAAAGAAAGACATTTTTCAAAGCTGACCTTGCTATTTTATTTATATTTTTTCAATTACTTTTAACATCTTTGCCTATAGTGATATGAGCTGTTAGAGTAAAGCGTTTCTTATCATAGCCCACGTATTTTGCAGGTAGGGTTAGTGTTGCAGTTCTGTTTCAATCGGAAAGCACTAAACCAAATAAAAACCCCGCAACCCAATTGTATCTTCAGCGCACGGAGAAATTTAATGAGTTACTCGTTTGCCGAGAAAAAACGTATTCGGAAAAGTTTTGCTAAACGTGCCAGTATTCTACCATTTCCGTTTCTTCTTGCCACCCAAATAGAATCTTATACCGATTTTCTGCAGGCGGAGATTACGCCCGCTAAACGTAAAAATCAGGGGTTACAGGCAGCATTTAACTCAGTTTTTCCAATAGAGAGTCATTCCAATAATGCTCGTCTGGATTTTATAAGTTATTCACTTGGTTCCCCTGTGTTTGATGTTAAGGAATGTCAGCAAAGAGGACTTACTTATGCATCTCCGTTACGTGCCAGGGTTAGATTGACTATTTTGGATAAGGAAGCATCCAAGCCGACCGTCAAAGAAGTCAAAGAGCAGGAAGTTTATATGGGTGAAATTCCGCTTATGACTGATACGGGGTCCTTTGTCATCAACGGCACGGAGCGCGTCATTGTTTCACAGCTGCACCGCTCGCCTGGCGTATTTTTTGAGCATGATCGCGGAAAAACCCATTCATCCGGAAAGCTGTTATTTTCTGCTCGTATTATTCCGTACCGTGGTTCCTGGCTGGACTTTGAGTTTGATCCAAAGGATTACGTTTATTTCAGGATTGATCGTCGCCGTAAAATGCCGGTTACGACTCTCTTGAAATCTATGGGTTACACTTCTTCGCAGATTCTTGCAGATTTTTTTGAATTTGACCGCTTTACCCTGTTAGAAGATAACAAGATCCTTTTTGATCTTATACCTGAGAGATTGCGTGGAGAATTAGCGAGTTTTGATATCACTTCAGAAGATGGCAAAGTATTTGTACAGAAGGATAAGCGGATAACAGCAAAACATGTGCGTGATTTGCAGCAAGCCAAACTTACTAAAATTCCCGTACCTGAAGAATTTTTACTGGGGAAAATTCTGGCTGAGGATGTTATCGATAAGGAAACCGGAGAGGTTGTTGCCCTTGCGAATAGTGAAATAAATGAGACACTGCTTGAGCGGATCAGGCAGTCCGGAAACAGTGCCATTAATACACTGTTTGTAAATGATCTTAACTATGGCCCTTTTATTTCGCAAACATTAAGAATAGACGAAACTACGGACCAAATGTCTGCACAGGTCGCTATTTACAGAATGATGCGTCCTGGAGAACCTCCTACTGAAGAAGCCGTTCTGGCTTTATTTAATGGCCTTTTCTATTCTTCTGAGCGTTATGATTTATCCGTTGTTGGACGGATGAAATTCAACCGTAGAGTGGGACGCGAGGAACTAACCGGATCTACAACATTATCCAATGATGACATTATTGATGTAATCAAGATACTGGTCGAACTGAGGAATGGTCGAGGAGAGATTGATGATATTGATCACTTGGGGAATCGTCGTGTTCGCTCTGTTGGCGAATTAGCCGAAAATCAGTTTAGAGCCGGGTTGGCCCGGGTTGAAAAAGCGGTTAAGGAGCGGTTGAGTCAGGCGGAATCCGAAAATCTCATGCCGCATGATTTCATCAATGCTAAGCCGGTATCTTCAGCGATCCGTGAATTTTTTGGATCGAGTCAGTTGTCGCAATTTATGGATCAAACTAATCCTCTGTCTGAAATAACGCATAAAAGACGTATTTCAGCATTGGGACCAGGTGGCTTAACACGTGAACGTGCAGGTTTTGAGGTGCGAGATGTGCATCCAACGCATTATGGGCGTGTTTGTCCGATTGAAACACCGGAAGGACCGAATATCGGCCTGATCAATTCGCTGGCGCTCTACGCCAGAACGAATGAGTACGGGTTTATAGAAACGCCATATCGAATGGTTAAGAATGGCCGGGTAACTGAAGAAGTTGTTTATCTTTCAGCTATCGAGGAAAGTCAGTATGTGATTGCTCAGGCAAACGCAAATTTTGATCAGGATGGGATATTTACTGATGAAGTTGTTTCATGTCGCCATAAGAATGAATTTACTTTGGCGTCCAGAGACCAGATTGAGTATGTTGATATTGCTCCTGCTCAGATTGTATCTGTAGCAGCGTCTCTTATTCCTTTCCTTGAACATGATGATGCTAACCGGGCATTGATGGGTTCGAACATGCAGCGCCAGGCTGTCCCCTGCTTACGGGCAGAGAAACCCCTAGTTGGTACAGGGATTGAGCGAGTGGTTGCCGTGCATTCGGGTACTGCGGTTAGAGCAATACGTGGCGGTATAGTGGATTATGTGGATGCCGGCCGTATCGTGATTCGTGTACACGATGCAGAAGCGCGCGCGGGTGAAGTTGGTGTGGATATCTATAACCTCACAAAATATACCCGTTCGAACCAGAACACTAATATCAATCAGAGACCTATTGTAAAAATAGGGGATGTGCTTTCGCGTGATGATGTGATTGCAGACGGTGCATCAACAGATTTGGGCGAGCTCGCACTAGGGCAGAATATGTTAATAGCATTTATGCCCTGGAATGGCCTTAATTTTGAAGATTCTATTCTGATATCAGAAAAAGTTGTTTCTGACGATCGATTCACTTCAATCCATATTGAGGAATTGTCAGCCGTCAGTCGCGATACAAAATTGGGTACCGAGGAAATAACTGCAGATATACCTAATTTATCTGAGCGTCAGCGTGCACGTCTTGATGAATCAGGGATAGTCTATATCGGTGCTGAAGTTGAAGCTGGTGATGTGCTGGTAGGTAAAGTGACGCCTAAAAGCGAAACACAGTTAACGCCGGAAGAGAAACTTTTGCGGGCAATTTTTGGAGAAAAGGCTTCTGATGTTAAAGATACGTCCCTGCATGTACCAGCTGGTATTTCCGGAACGGTAATTGATGTACAGATTTTTACGCGTGAAGGGGTGGATCGCGATAAACGTTCTAAACAGATAATTGCCGATGAGCTGGGTCGTTTCAAAAAAGATTTGGCTGACCAGATGCGTATTGTTGAAGCAGATGCATTCCAACGTGTGGAACGCTTGCTTGTCGGTAAAATTGCCGCTGGCGGACCTAAAAAACTGGCAAAAAACTCGGTTATTACTCATGAATATCTCGAGAGTGTCGAGCGGCATCACTGGTTTGATATTCGTTTGGTTGATGAGAGTACAAGTCTGCAGCTGGAGCAGATTAAGGACAGCCTGGTACAAAAGCGGAAATTTTTTGATCTGGCTTTTGAAGAAAAACACAGAAAACTTTCCCAGGGTGATGAGCTGCCGCCCGGTGTGCAGAAAATGGTGAAAGTTTATATTGCTGTGAAAAGAAGATTGCAATCCGGTGACAAAATGGCGGGCCGCCATGGAAACAAGGGTGTTATCTCCAAAATCGTACCAATAGAGGATATGCCATATATGGCTGATGGTACACCGGTTGATGTCGTATTGAATCCGTTGGGTGTGCCTTCACGTATGAATATTGGCCAGGTGCTTGAAGTACATTTGGGGTGGGCAGCCAAGGAACTGGGTAAACGGGTGAATGAAATGCTGGCTTCACAGCGTAATGTTTCTGAAATTCGCGAATTTTTGAACAAGATCTATAACAGTGGTGGTAAACAGGAAGATTTGGCTTCACTGTCGAATGAAGAAGTGTTTGCACTTGCAAAAAACCTGAGAAGTGGTGTGCCTTTCGCTACGCCGGTATTTGATGGGGCCCACGAGTTAGAGATTAAACAGATGTTGAAGCTGGCCGGGTTGCCTGAATCTGGTCAAACTACACTTTATGATGGCAGAACTGGGGAAGCGTTTGATCGTCCGGTAACTGTTGGTTATATGCATGTATTGAAACTCCATCACCTGGTGGATGACAAGATGCATGCCCGCTCTACAGGGCCATACAGTCTTGTTACACAGCAACCGTTAGGCGGTAAGGCTCAGTTTGGAGGACAGCGCTTTGGTGAGATGGAGGTGTGGGCACTGGAAGCTTACGGTGCTTCTTATACCTTACAGGAGATGCTTACCGTGAAATCTGATGATGTGAACGGGCGAACCAGAGTTTACGAAAGTATTGTCAAGGGCGACCATAAAATTGATGCAGGCATGCCGGAATCTTTCAATGTGCTGGTTAAGGAAATCAGATCTCTGGGGTTGGATATTGACCTGGAACAACATTGATATATTTGTCGGCACGATATTCAGAATTTCTTTGATCCATTTCAGGTTTATACGTTGATCCACAGGAGTGAAACGTGAAAGCGCTGCTTGATTTATTTAAACAAGTTACACAAAAAGAAGAATTTGACTCTATAAAAATAGGGCTGGCTTCCCCTGAGAAGATTCGTTCATGGTCTTATGGAGAAGTAAAAAAACCAGAGACAATTAATTACCGGACATTTAAACCGGAGAGGGATGGTCTGTTCTGTGCCAAAATTTTTGGTCCGGTTAAGGATTACGAATGTCTCTGTGGTAAGTACAAACGGCTCAAGCACCGGGGCGTGATATGTGAGAAGTGCGGGGTAGAGGTTACTTTGTCCAGAATCAGGCGCGAGCGAATGGGCCATATAGAACTGGCTTCACCCGTCGCACATATCTGGTTTCTGAAATCACTGCCATCGCGTCTTGGACTTGTTCTCGATATGACGTTACGCGATATCGAACGGGTTCTGTATTTTGAAGCCTATGTCGTTACTGATCCCGGTATGACCCCGCTTACCCGGGGGCAACTTCTGACAGAAGATGATTATCTGAACAAAACTGAAGAGTTCGGAGATGATTTTAATGCCACGATGGGTGCAGAAGGGATTCGTACTCTGCTGAGCAGCATGGATATCCCGTCGGAAATAGAGTCTTTGCGCCTGGAAATACAGTCAACAGGTTCGGAAACCAAGATCAAAAAAGCTGCCAAACGGCTCAAGGTACTTGAAGCATTCAATAAATCAGGCATGAAGCCGGAATGGATGATATTGACGGTATTGCCGGTTCTCCCACCTGAATTGAGGCCTCTGGTCCCGTTGGATGGTGGACGTTTTGCAACATCTGATCTGAATGATTTATACAGACGCGTTATCAATCGCAATAATCGTCTGAAGCGGTTGCTGGAACTGCGGGCACCCGAAATTATTATTCGTAACGAGAAACGGATGTTGCAGGAATCGGTAGATTCATTACTTGATAATGGCCGCCGAGGAAAGGCCATGACCGGGGCAAATAAGCGGCCTTTAAAATCGCTTGCGGATATGATCAAAGGTAAAGGTGGCCGTTTCCGTCAGAATTTGCTGGGCAAGCGTGTTGATTATTCTGGCCGTTCTGTCATCGTGGTGGGCCCGCAGCTCAAGCTTCATCAGTGTGGTTTGCCGAAAAAAATGGCTCTGGAATTATTCAAACCGTTTATTTTCAATAAACTGGAAGTAATGGGTGTTGCAAGCACGATCAAAGCCGCCAAACGAGAAGTTGAAAACGAAAACCCTATCGTTTGGGATATTCTGGAAGAAGTAATCCGTGAACATCCGGTGATGCTTAACCGCGCCCCTACCCTGCACCGGCTTGGTATCCAGGCGTTTGAGCCTGTTCTCATCGAAGGAAAGGCGATCCAGCTGCACCCGCTTGTATGTGCCGCCTTCAATGCTGACTTTGATGGTGATCAGATGGCCGTACACGTTCCATTGTCACTTGAGGCGCAAATGGAATGCCGTACTTTGATGCTGGCAACTAACAATGTGCTGTCGCCAGCGAATGGTGACCCGATTATTGTTCCTTCTCAGGATATCGTGCTGGGTCTTTATTATATGACTCGCGAGAAGGCGGGTGCTCTGGGTGAGGGAATGGTTTTCTCCGATGTCTCGGAGGTGCTGCGTGCTTATGAAAACAGGGTGGCAGAGTTGAATGCACGAATCACTGTCAGAATTAAAGAGAAGAAAAAACCTCATACACCTGGTGAAGAACTACTTGAAACAGTAACGCGTTATGAAACCACCATTGGTCGAGCAATTATTTCTGAAATTCTTCCGGCAGGACTTCCTTTTTCCGTAGTCAACAAAGCACTCAAGAAAAAAGAAATTTCAAAGCTTATTAATGCAAGTTTCCGTCTGTGTGGTTTACGGGAAACCGTTATTTTTGCGGATAAGCTGATGTATTCAGGCTTTACCTATGCTACACGCGGTGGTATTTCCATATGCCTGGATGATCTTGTTACGCCTTCGCAGAAAAATAATATTATTCAGGCAGCTGAACAGGAAGTGCATGAAATTGCCAATCAGTACATATCCGGCCTGGTAACACAGGGAGAACGTTATAACAAGGTGGTGGATATCTGGGGTAAAGCTGGTGATCAGGTAGCAAAAGCAATGATGGATCAGCTTAGTGTTGAACCTGTGGTTGATCGTGAAACCGGGCAAATCAGAACCGATAAAAACGGGAAGGGTGTTACACAGGAGTCATTTAACTCCATCTACATGATGGCGGATTCAGGAGCTCGCGGCTCTGCTGCGCAGATTCGCCAGCTTTCCGGTATGCGTGGTCTGATGGCAAAGCCGGATGGTTCGATTATTGAAACACCGATTACAGCCAATTTCCGTGAAGGACTCAACATTCTTCAATATTTTATTTCTACCCATGGTGCGCGGAAGGGGCTGGCTGATACAGCACTTAAAACGGCAAATTCAGGATATCTCACTCGACGCCTGGTTGATGTAACTCAGGATCTGGTTATTACAGAAGATGATTGTGATACAGATGGTGGCGTAGTAATGAAGGCCCTGGTGGAAGGTGGTGATGTCATTGAATCATTACGGGAGCGGATATTAGGCCGTGTTGCTGCGACCGATATCGTAAACCCGGAAACTGGCATCGTGATTTATGCAGCAGGTACGTTGCTCGATGAAGATGCGGTTGGCGAGATCGAAGCTTGCGGTGTGGATGAAGTCAAAGTCAGGACGCCGCTGACCTGTGAAACCCGCTATGGATTGTGCGCAAAATGTTATGGGCGTGATCTGGGTCGAGGCATGTTAGTCAATGTAGGGGAAGCGGTGGGGGTAATCGCCGCACAGTCGATTGGTGAACCAGGTACCCAGTTGACCATGCGAACATTCCATATTGGTGGCGCAGCTTCAAGGACCATTGTAGCGAATCAGGTTGAAAGCAAGTCCAATGGGATTATTCGTTATTCTCATCACGTTCGTTATGTAAAGAATGCTCAGAATGAGCTGATCGTAATTTCTCGCAGCGGTGAGGTTTATATTCAGGATGAAAATGGCCGTGAACGTGAACGGCATAAGATTCCTTATGGTGCAACCTTGCTTGTTCAAGATGGTGAAACGATCAGGATCGGGCAAATTTTGGCTTCATGGGAGCCGCACAAACGTCCGATCATTGCGGAATATGCGGGCAAAGTTCGATTTGAAAATGTGGAAGAGGGCGTAACGGTAGTCAGGCAAATTGATGAGATAACCGGGCTGGCAACGCTGGTAGTCATTGATCCGAAACGGCGCAGTGCTTCACAATCTAAAGGGTTGCGGCCTCTTGTCAAATTTTTGGATGAGAATGACAAGGAAATCAATATCCCGGGTAGCGATCAGCCTGTCAGCATTACATTTCACGTCGGATCTATCATCACGGTTCGAGATGGCCAGCAGGTGAGTATTGGTGAAGTTTTGGCCCGTATTCCTCAGGAAACATCGAAAACGCGTGATATTACGGGAGGTTTACCGCGAGTGGCCGAATTGTTCGAAGCCAGGGTGCCCAAAGATGTGGGTTTCCTGGCAGAAGCAACTGGTACGGTAGCATTCGGAAAGGACACCAAAGGGAAACAGCGCTTGGTTATTACTGATCTGGATGGCGTCGCGCATGAATATCTGATTCCTAAAGATAAGCATGTGACAGCACATGATGGCCAGGTAGTGAACAAAGGGGAGGTAATCGTTGACGGCCCAATAGATCCTCACGATATATTACGATTACAGGGGGTTGAGGCATTGGCCCGCTATATTAGTGACGAGGTGCAGGATGTATACCGCTTACAGGGGGTGCGCATCAATGATAAGCATATTGAAGTGATTGTTCGTCAGATGTTACGTCGAGTCCAGATAACGAACGCGGGTGATTCAAGTTTCATCCCGGGCGAACAGGTCGAACGTGCGGAAGTGCTGACCGAAAATGAAAAGCTTATGGCTGAAAACAAGATACCTGCCACCTATGAATATGTGTTGTTAGGTATAACCAAGGCATCACTTTCCACTGACTCATTTATTTCGGCAGCTTCTTTCCAGGAGACTACCCGTGTCCTGACAGAGGCCTCAATCATGGGTAAAAAAGATGATTTGCGTGGTTTGAAAGAGAACGTGATAGTCGGTCGGTTAATACCGGCGGGTACAGGGCTGTCTTTCCATAATGCCCGGAAAAAGCAGCGATCATCAGAGCACACGACTTATCTCGATACTGATTTAACAGAAAGTGAAGCCGTTGAGCGATGAGGTTTATCGTTCGCAGATCTTAAGAATCATCCGGAAAATCCCGGGAATATTTATTCAGAGGGTTTCCCGGGTGAGCTAAAGGCTCTCTGCGAAGTGTTAGCGAAGCAGCCGGCACGAAGAAAAAACAGGTAAAAAACAGATGGTGTAAGTAAAACGCGGCTTACAGATTTAAATACGTATTTTTGGGTGATTTTTAACGTAATAATGGCAACACAGAGAGTTTTTCAGGAGACGCTTAAGGAAGTTTAAGGAATTTTCAGTGGTAGCTGTGAGACATCCGCCCTGGGGGTTCTGACAGGAAGTGAAAGACGCAAGGTGTGCAAGACTTTCCTGGCGGTTGCACGGCAGACCGTCAGCTTCCCTCCGTATATTCCAACGACCCGTGGAGATTGCAGGGAATCAGGCTGCAGGTGGGTTTCACGCGAGCGGCTGAACGGGGTATTGTGCGATGCAGGTAGTACACGTAAACCGGAAAATCGATCCAGAACCTTAGCGCTGTGATCGGGAAAATAATACCGGAAGCAGCCCAGCAGATAATTTTCTTCCGCTTTTAGCGGAAGCACTTTTTCAGGATCGCCCCTGAATACTGTCTCGGTCGTGCCCAGTAAAATATGCTGCTTCCATGGCATGGCGAAAATGGCTCTCTGATCCTGCGGTGATTCGAGATAATAACAACCCCTGTCTAATTTTCCTTCTAATATCAGATGAGTGCCTTGTACCAGCTCTACCGGGTACGATGGCAATGCTGGCGAGATGCGTTCTGCTACCTGATTTATCCAGGGGCCGGCGGCATTGACGAGTGCGCCTGCCGTACACTGATAGCGCCGATCATTTTCCAGAAATTCAATTTCACAGATATCCTCATAAATTGTTGCGTGGATAAGCTCTGCCGGGCAGCGTAATTCTGCACCTAACGAAGATGCAGAATGCATGATTGCCCGAGTGAGTGCCTGATCATCAGTCTGTGCATCCCAATACTGAAAGATGTGCTTGAGTCCACGTATGGAAATACCATCCAGTGTTCCCCATCTACTTCTGGGTATGGAACGGAAACCTGATCCCTGACCCAGTCCTGCCAGTAAAGCATAAAGACTGAGTCCGGCGCGTATGGTCAGCGGATTACGTAAGGTCTGGTCGTAAACAGGAATATAAAACGGTTGCAGGCTAACGAGAGAAGGTGCCAGCCGCAGCAGTGCCGCACGTTCTTTCAGGCTTTCCCGTACCAGACTAAACTGGCCGCTTTCCAGATAACGCAGGCCACCATGGATCAATTTGCTTGAACGGCTCGATGTACCCGCTGCCAATGCTGTTTTCTCCAGTACCAGCACGTCATAACCGTGAGCGGCTGCCGCCTGTGCAACTGCTACGCCCTGAATACCTCCTCCAATAATGGCAATGTCGTAGTGGCAGGTAATGGACATGGTCTGTGGATCAGGGAGTAAGCAGGGTGCCGATTGTATCGGTTTCAATCAGTGTAATACCGGCTTGTGCGTAATCGAGTGCTGTATTGTAATCGTTAACGGTATAGATCACCCATTGCCAGGAACCTGACCAGAGTTGATCGAGTTTTGCGGGCAGGCAATGAATGCTGCTGAACAGGTAATCCGGCTGCAAATGTTTAGCCATGGCAGATTGTTCATGAGTCCAATTGTCAATGATCCAGCCGGTTTTGTATTTCTGACGTGATTTAATTTGCATCATCAGTTCCCAATCGAACGAAATCAGGACACATTGTTCATATACCCGGTCAATAACCGGAAGAATTGCATCCATTGTCTGACCCAAGCCAAACCGGGCAATACTTTCAGCTTTGATTTCAACGAATGCAATAACCTGGAGATGCTGTGACAGATACCGGCTTAATTTCGCCAAACGGGAAATGGGGACAGGTGCGGCCGGACTGACTGTACTTGTGGAGTCGGGATATGGAACTGCCAGCAAGTCGATTTCATTGTCTGCCAGCTCTGTCAGATAAGCGTCGCAGCCAGTCAGCCGCTTCAGGTCGTTATCATGACAGAGATAGGGGGTGAGCTGGCGGCTCAGCTGAATATCAGTTTCAATATAACGGGCACCTGCCCGGACTGCGGCATCAATTCCGACCAGAGAATTTTCCGGATACAATGCAGGATACCCTCGATGAGCAACGAAACAGGGAATGTTATGTGCCATGGCAAAAAAACGGATCTGATTTTCCCGGGAGTCTACTCCCTATTCCATTGGATTGCGATGTCGTGCGGTGACGAAAAATCAATTCAGGTGCTGTTCAGTTAGGAGAAGGCATGATTCGCAGGAAAGCTGTTCGCTTCAATATAGTGCTGCCGGTTTTACTGGCAGCAATTTTGTTTGTCCCGTTTGTCATGAATTTTCTCGGACATGCCTGGTTCGGACAGAAACACTTTCCGCCATTAACGATGATGAAATTGCCCGCAAACAGCTCAATAATCAGCCTGCCTCAAGAAGTCAGGCAATACAGCCCCTTCGAGATCAGGTTGCGATTGAATACCAAAGAGCTGGCGCAGCGTATCAACGATATTGTTAAGAAATCTCTGCCAGGAACAGAACCGCAGGGTATTTATGGCGAAGTTTTTCCCGAAATGCGTGCCGGTATAGCGGGTGATGATGTGTTTTCGATTGACCCGCCTGAACCGCAGATACAGCTTGTTGACAGCCGGGGTGAGACAGACTGGTCATGGATCGTGACACCTGAAAAAACAGGGCGTTACAAGCTGTTGCTCAAACTGTATCTGCAGACATCGGAGACGGTGCGAGAGCAGCCGCAGGCTGTGGATCTGGCCGTGATCCAGTTATTTGTACAAAAAAATCCTGATGCATGGATACGTACTTACGGTATCGGGTATGCGGCACTCATTCTGCTGGTAGCAGGATGGTGGTGGAAAAAACGTCTGGCAAAGAAGCAGGAATAATTGAAAAAACGTAATTCCAGGGATTTTCTGAAAGATACTGGCGAGGCGGCTTGCGTCAGGAAAAAAACGGGTAAAAACAGATGACACAGGTAAAGCGCAGCGAATAACCATGGGGCTGATCCGCGGATGCATAGAGTGGATTGCTATAGGGACGATTCTTGCGCCGAGTAAAAACACGGTTTACCGATCGTAAATATGTGTTTTTAGACTGTGTTTAACGTAGTGATGGCAATACAAGTCGTTTTTCAGAGAATCCGTAAGATCATTTGTCAATTTGCATCTGTCATCAGTCGTTGATTTTTCCTGGCAGGTTTTATCCGGGGAGTTGGCGCATTCATTTGATATTCCAGACTGTCTGCATAAATAGTTGTCGCGGTGCAGCTCTCATAATTTAGTCCGCATGGTTCAATCCTTATGACTCAGCTCATGAATCATGAACACAGTTTTTTATCTCTTCTTTGTATGCAGAAAATTGTTTTCTGGAGTTTCCTGGCCGGTATTGCTTTATTCGCAGGGGTAAATGATTCGCTTCAGGCAGCAGAAGGTGGATATCGTGTTACTGATATTCAGCGTATAGGCTTGCAAGCCAATGGCCTGTTGCGGGCCGCCCGTTCACAGGTGGATATTGCCAGCGCGGAAGTCATCAGTGCATCAGCTTTTCCCAACCCTGAAGTCACTTTTATGGCGGGGCCTGACAGCCGTCGTCTGCCTGAGAGTGAAACCGGACCTTCTTCCATGCAGCGACAGGTGACAGTCAGCCAGTCGCTGGAGAACCCGTTTGTACGACGTGCCCGCATCGGTGCGGCAGAGGCGGGTGTTGAAGCCAGTCGTGCCAATCTGGAACAGGCACGTGCGGATTTGGCGGCACAGATTCGAGTCAGTGTCTACGAATTCTTGCTGCGGCGCGATCTGGCAATGATGGAATCAGACATTCATGGCTTGATGGGAGAAATTCAGCGCCGTATCAGGCTGAGTGTTGAATCAGGTGAAACAGCCCGCTTTGAATTGATCCGTGCCGATACCGAAGTGATGACAGCAGCCAGCAGGAAAGAAGCGGCATTCCTTAATACAGAACGGGCCCGGGTTGCTTTACTGAAACTGACTGCAGGAGCGTTGCCTGCTGAATTTAACGTGACCGCCTCACTCGGTGATCCGGTTGATCTGCCTTCACTGGAGGCGTTACGTGCCGAGTTGAAGGCAGCCAATCCGGAAATTCTCCGTTTGGAGGCAGAACAGAACCGTGCACGTTTGCGGATTGATCAGGAACGTGCTTCCGTACTGCCATCAGTAGATGTTTTATACAGCAATTTTCAGGATAAACAATTTACATCGAATACCGCCGGTTTAAGTGTGCGGATTCCACTTTTCTACCAGCGGCGGGGTGAAGTCGATGCTGCGGTTTCAGATGCAGCCAGAGTACGTGAAACACTCGATTATCGGCGCTATGAGATTGATCGGTTGCTGGAATCTGCCTGGCAGGCGATGGAGATTGCGCGGCGCAGAGTGGAAATGTTTGAAGGCGGTATCGTCAAGGAAGCAGAAGCGGCGCTGCGTGTGGCAGAAGCGGCCTTCCGGCTGGGTGAAAGAGGATTCATTGAAGTGCTGGATACCCAGCGGGTGTTACGCAATACGCGCTCGGAATTATTGCAGGCCCAGTTCGAGTTACAGTCGGCAGCAGCGGAGATAGACCGGCTGCGGGCACATTATCCAAAGGAGTAGCGTTTCCCAATGCATTTTCCGATAAAAATTACCGTTATTTTTCTGATACTTGTCACCTTCCTGGCTGCAGGTTGCGGGAAAGAAACAGAGCAAAAACCGGCGGAAAGCCACGTCAAGGCAGAAACGGATGATGCCGGTACGATTTTTCTCCGGCCGGATTTACGTAAACGGATTAAAACCGGCAAGCCGTTTTATACCGATATTGCGGAAAAGCTGACGGTTCCCGGGCAGATCAAGGTAAATGAACTGAAGCTCGTTCAGGTTGGAGCAAGTTTTACCGGGCGGATTGTCGAGATTTATGCACATCTGGGGGACAGTGTTTCCACCGGTACCAGACTGGCACGGATCTCAAGCCCGGAACTGACCCAGGCACAACTGGCCTATCTGCGAGCCAATTCACTGGCTGTACTGGCGCAGCGCGCGGCCATGCGTGCGAAACAATTATTTAAAGAGGATGTTATCAGTGCGGCCGAGCTGCAGCGTCGGGAATCGGAGTTACAGGTGTCAAATGCCGAACTCAGTGCTGCCAAAGACCACCTGCGTTTGCTGGGGATAGATAATAAAGCGGTGCAGGATCTGACTAAACACGGACAAATCCTGCCTTCCGTAGTAATTACCGCGCCACGCAGCGGTACGGTAATTACGCGCAATGTTGCACTGGGACAAGTGGTACAGCCGTCAGATCAGTTATTTACACTGGCTGATTTATCAGTACTGTGGGTAGTGGGCGACGTGCCTGAACACGCAGCACATTTTGTCAAACAGGGTCAGCATGTCGAGGTGCGAGTACCCGCACTGGGGGATGCGAGTTTTGATGGAACCATCATTTTTGTATCCGATATTGTGAATCCGCTGACCCGGACTGTGACTGTACGCACGGAGGTAGACAATCCGGAACGCAGGCTGCGGCCCGATATGCTGACTACGGTACATATTGATGAACATGCGCGTGAACGCCTGGTCGTTCCGGAAGGGGCCGTGGTACGTGAGAATAACGAAGATCACGTATTTGTCGCTCGGAAAGATGGTGGGTTTACGTTAACTCCGGTCAGGCTGGAGGAAGCAATCAATCGGATGAGGCCCGTTGTGGAAGGGCTGATACCGGATCAGCAGATTATCGTGGAAGGTGCTTTTCACCTGAATAACGAGCGTAAGCGCAAAGATCTGGAATAGCCATGATTATTTCTCTGGTACGCGCCATACTGGCGCAGCGGCTGGTAGTAGTCGTACTGGCGCTGATTCTGATGGGGTTTGGTTTGTATGCCGCGCAGCGTTTGTCGGTCGATGCCTTTCCGGATGTCACTAATGTGCAGGTACAGATTGCAACGGAAGCGATTGGCCGCAGTCCGGAAGAGATAGAGCGGCTGGTGACAGTTCCGCTGGAAATTGCCATGACCGGGATGCCCGGGCTGGAGGAAATGCGCTCGCTGAACAAGAGCGGTCTGTCCATTATCACGCTGGTATTCACTGATGAAACTGATGTTTATTTTGCCCGGCAACTGGTGATGGAGCGGCTGCTGGAAGTGGCCAGCAAAATGCCGCCCGGAATCATCCCGCGTTTGGGCCCGGTTTCCACAGGGCTGGGTGAGGTTTATCAGTACACAATTGACCACCCCGATGATGGTGAGCGGGCACTGACCGTTGAAGAGTTGACTGAGCGACGCATTGTGCAGGACTGGGTGGTACGGCCGATGTTGCGGTCAATTCCCGGGGTGGCGGAAATCAATTCACAGGGCGGGTATGTCAGGCAATACCATGTACTGACAGATCCCAACAAGCTGCGCCATTATCATCTGACGCTTGAGCAGGTTGAAAAGGCGATTGCGGAAAATAATGCCAACGCCAGTGGCGGAATCCTGCCAACCGGCAGTGAACAGTATCTCGTCAAGGGAGTCGGGCTGATCCGCAAGCTGCAGGATATCGGCAATATCGTTCTGTCAGAAGAACGTGGTGTACCCGTGTTTGTGCGGGACGTTGCTGAAGTGAAACCGGGTACGGAGGTTCGGGCAGGAGCCGTCATCAAGGGAGGGTATACCGAATCGGCTTCCGGTATTGTGCTGATGGTCAGGGGCGGTAATGCCAAGGAAATTGTGGAGCGCGTCAAGGCAAAGGTAGCCGAGATTAATGAGCAGAAGCTGCTGCCCGGCGGGCTGCAGATTGTCCCGTATTACGATCGTACCGATCTGGTCGATGCCGCATTGTGGACAGTCAGCAAGGTGCTGATGGAAGGTATCTTTCTGGTCATCGTCGTGCTGTTTATTTTTCTGGGGGATGTGCGCTCCAGTCTGATAGTGGTGGCGACACTGGTGGTTACGCCTTTACTGACCTTTATGGTAATGAACCATCAGGGCATTTCCGCCAATCTGATGTCATTAGGCGGGCTTGCGATCGCCATTGGACTGATGGTCGATTCAACCGTGGTAGTGGTGGAAAATGTCTTTCACCATCTTGGGCAGGGCAGTAATTCGCAGGAATCGCGTGCACGCACCATTGTTGAAGCAGTGGGCGAGGTGGGGACACCTGTCATTTTCGGGATCGGCATCATCATTCTGGTTTTCCTGCCATTGATGACACTGCAGGGCATGGAAGGCAAGCTGTTCAGCCCGCTGGCTTTCACGATTGCGATTGCACTGGCAATTTCTCTGATGGTTTCGCTGACATTATCACCGGTGTTGTGTGCCTATATTCTGAAAGGGGGAGCGGATCACGATACTCCGATTATCGCCAGGATGAGAGCAGCTTACCGTTCGCTGCTCAATAACGCACTGCAGAGCAAGAAACTGACTGTCACGATCGCCTTGGGTTTCCTGTTTCTGTCTTTTGCATTATTTCCATTGCTGGGGAAATCATTTATTCCGACTTTAAAAGAAGGTGCGCTGACACCGCAAATTAACCGGGTGGCTTCGATATCGCTGGATGAGGCGATTGCGATGGAAATGGAAGCGATGAAGGCGGTATCGAAGGTACCAGGTGTAAAAAGTGTAGTCTCCAAACTGGGGCGGGGAGAATCTCCCGCTGACCCGGCCGGGCAGAATGAATCCGATCCGATGGTGACGCTGGATCCGGAATCCGGCCGTACCCAGGACGATGTGGATGACGATATCCGTAAATTGCTGGAAGTTCTGCCGGGCGTCAATATCGTTTTGTCACAGCCGATTGCCGAAAGAGTGGATGAGATGGTGACCGGGGTGCGCTCCGAGATTGCCGTAAAAATTTTCGGGGATGATCTGGACAGATTACGCTCGCTGTCAGAGCAGATTGCGCGCATTCTGCGCAGTGTGCCGGGTGCGCGGGATATCCGCATAGAGCGGCTGTCCGGCCAGCAATCACTCACCATTGACATTGATCGCAACGCTATTGCACGTAATGGTATCAATGTTGCTGATGTGCATGAGCTGATCGAGACCGCTGTTGGTGGCCGGGAGGTAACCAGTCTGTATGAAGGTGAGCGGCGTTTTGCCATCGTAGTCCGTTTTCCGCAACATTTTCGCGACAGTATCGAGAGTATTCGTAACCTGCCACTGCGGGCGCCAGATGGCGCAACTGTACCTTTGTATACCGTTGCCAATGTCAGCATCGTTGACGGGCCTGCACAGATATCACGTGAAAGTGCCAAGCGCCGCGTGGTTGTCGGCTCGAATGTTGAAGGCCGTGATCTGGGTGGATTTGTGGCGGAAGTGCAGGAACGGATTGCCAGTGAGGTAAAACTGCCAGACGGCTATTTCTTTGAATGGGGCGGGCAGTTCGAGAATATGGAGCGCGCCATGAGCACCCTTTCGATCATCGTTCCAGTAACTGTTCTTGCAATTTTCTTTCTGCTGTTCCTGCTGTTCAATTCAATTAAGCTGGCTGCCCTGATCATTCTGGTACTGCCGTTTGCATCAATAGGGGGCGTGTTCGGCCTGTTTATCACTGGTGAATATCTGTCAGTGCCTGCTTCAGTGGGTTTTATTGCATTATGGGGGATTGCGGTATTGAACGGAGTGGTGCTGATTTCCTGTATCCGCAAACTACGCGATGAAGGTGCCAGTGTCAGAGATGCTGTCATCAAAGGATGTGAACAGCGGTTTCGCCCGGTCCTGATGACAGCGACAGTTGCCATGCTTGGGCTGGTTCCATTCCTGTTTGCCACCGGTCCGGGATCAGAAGTGCAGCGGCCGCTTGCCATTGTGGTGATCGGCGGGTTGATTACCTCCACATTATTAACACTGGTGGTATTGCCGGTACTGTACCGGCGGTTTGATCAGCCGTCCGTCACCCGGCAGTCAGTTTCGCTCTGAGGGTGCATCATTGGCCGGCTGGCAGATTTCATCCCGATTGATATGACCTAAAAAGCCGCCGGACTGATGATTCCATAATCTGGCGTAAAGTCCATTATGCGCGAGTAATTCCGTATGGGGTCCCTGTTCGGCGATACGCCCGTTGTCCAGGACAATCAGCCGATCCATCGCGGCAATGGTGGAGAGGCGATGAGCAATGGCGATGACGGTTTTGTTCTGCATCAGCTCATGCAGGCTTTGCTGGATACTGGCCTCGATATCGGAATCCAGTGCAGACGTTGCTTCATCCAGAATCAGGATAGGGGCATCCTTGAGCAAGACTCGAGCGATGGCGATACGCTGACGCTGCCCGCCTGACAGATTGACACCGCGTTCTCCCACCATGGCATCATAGCCTCTGCGGCCGTGACTATCAGCCAGTTCCTGAATAAATTCATGCGCATGTGCCCGCTGTGCGGCCAGTATGACTTCGTCTTCGGTGGCATCGGGTCTGCCGAACAGGATGTTCTCCCGAATGGAACGGTGCAGCAGTGAGGTATCCTGGGTAACGATGGCGATGCTGGCACGCAGGCTTTCCTGTGTTACAGCGCGGATATCCTGCTGATCGATCTGGATATTGCCCTGTTGAATATCATAAAAACGCAGCAGTAAGTGAATCAGGGTCGATTTCCCGGCTCCGGAAGGCCCGACAATGCCTACTTTTTCGCCGGCGCTGATATGCAGATCCAGTGCGTCGAAAATCCGGTGATCCTCATTTTTAACGTTATTGTGGTAGGAAAATTCAACCCGATTGTAGTCTATTGCCCCCTTTGTGACGGTGAGTGGTATGGCGTCAGGGGAATCTGTTATCGCATGTGGTCTGGCCAGCATGTTCATGCCATCCTGTACGATACCGATATTTTCGAACAATTCTCCCACTTCCAGCATGATCCAGTGAGACATTCCGGTCAGACGGATGGCGAGACTGAGTGCAATGGCGATTGCACCCGTGCTGATACTGCCGTCAAGCCACAGCAGGATGCCAAGTGTGCCGATTGCGAAAACGGACAGCATGTTATTGATCCAGACACAGGTATTCAGCCATGTCACCAGGCGCATTTGTGGATAAACAGTATCCAGGAACGCTTGCATGCCATCCTGGGCATAACCGGATTCTCGCCGGGTGTGAGAAAAGAGTTTGAGGGTGAGGATGTTGGCGTAGCTGTCCACGATGCGTCCGGTCATGTCGGAACGGGTATCTGCCTGGATCTTGGAAATATGCCTGAGTTTGGGGATGAAATGACGCAGGATGCACAAATACACGACCAGCCAGATCAGCAGCGGGATGCAAAGGCGCAAATCCGCATGGGCAATCAGCAGTAATGCTGTGGCCAGATAGACAGTGACAAACAGCAGCACATCCAGTGTTTTGATGATTGATTCACGTACAGCCAGTGCTGTTTGCATAACTTTGGTCGCAATGCGCCCGCTGAACTCGTTCTGAAAAAAAGCATAACTTTGATCAAGCAGGTAGCGGTGAGCCAGCCAGCGAACGACCATGGGAAAATTTCCCATCAGGGTCTGATACAGAATGGCTGAATGAAAGAACACGATTATCGGCATCAGTACCAGAATAAAAAGCGATAACCCGATCAGAGTCAGTTTTTCTTCCTGCAGGAATGCTTGCGGGTTTTTCTCAGCCAGCCAGTCCACCACCGTTCCCAGTACACCGAACAGCATGGCTTCGCCCACTGCCACACAAAAGGTGGCGATTGCCAGCAAAATAAAATAGCGCTCTGCACCTTTCATGTAATGACGGCAGAACGGGTAGAGCTCGGCAGGTGGTTCGGTCAGTTTGCCGGACGGGAAAGGATTGATCAGATGTTCGAAGTAGTGGAGCATAAAATCAGCTTTCAGAAAAAGCGGGTAACGGGTAAATACCGGACCAACCTCATGATGGTGAGCACCAGAATCTGGACGATCGTATTTTCAGGAATATCTGGCAGGTTACGGAGGAGGTACTGATGGCAGCGTGACTGTAAAAATCGTTCCTTGAGCGACTTTGCTGGACACATGCAATTTTCCGCCGATTTCTTCAACGTATTCTCTGCTCTCGAATACACCAATGCCCATACCTGCTGTTTTGGTTGATTCGAAAGGAGTAAACAGTTTTTCACGGATGAATTGTTCACTCATGCCATGTCCGCTATCTTCAATTTCAACGACTGCTTGTCCGGATTGCTGTTTGAGCCGTACTGTAACATGTCCCTCTTTGGGGGTTGCTTCGATTGCATTTTGTATCAGATGGCCGAGAACACGCTCCAGCCGTGACGGATCGGCCAGTATCTGTTGCCCGGGATTAATAATATCAAGTATCGGTTGGGGTTCATGGAAGGATTTGCTTGCAATGATCTGCTGCAGCACCTCATCAAGTGACAGGGAATTTTTTGTATCATGCATGCTGCCGCTGCTGAGTTTCTCAAGCATGCGTTTCATTTTGTTGATGGATAACGCTACGGTATCCAGCATATCCTGCTGGAATTCAGGGTTATTCTTGTGTTTTTCCGCATTGGCGAGCAGCAGCGAAAGCTGGGCAATCAGATTTTTGATGTCATGCACAATGAATGTGGACATGCGATTGAAGGATTCAAACTGCCGAGCTGTAGATAGTGCCTGTGCCGCTTCATGCTGTGCCAGATAACTGGCTGCCTGTCTGCCGGCCACTTTCAGTAAATCTCTGACTTCCCAATTGAATTCGACCGTACTCCTGGGCTCGGTCAGTACAACAAACCCCGACAGTTCTCCATGCAAGAGCAGCGGCACTACCCAGCGCGCCTTGGGAATGGCAGGCAGCCAGTCCGGCAGTACCATTGCTGCATATTGCTGTGATTTGGAATCGTGCTGGTATAGATCAATTACCCAGGATGTTTCCAGCATGAACTGGCAAAAGGGGCTGTCAATTGCCACGGAAGCATCAACAGGCTGAATATTCCAGCGGGCAATCGGCAGATAGGCCTGATACTGTTCTGATTTGAACCAAACTGCACCGGCCGGGCTTTCGACGAGCTGTGCGAGAGATTTGATTACCCTGACCCGTAATTCCGTTTCTTCTTCGGATAGTGTGCGCGTAAAGCGCAGCCATTCTTCTCGGTAATCATAGTTATAGCTAAAAAAATGTTTGCTGATGAATACTTTTAACCAGGAACGTGTTGTTCCGGAAAACAGCACGACGATCAAAAGGATAATCGCGCCAAACAGGAAAATCAGCTGAAATATTGTGCCCCAGGTACCCCCAGAGAACCGGAGGTAATAACCTGCCGCAGCCATCAATAATAAATAAATGGCTGCACCAAACAGTGCAGAGGAATAAAACAGGATTCGGCGTGACACTGCAATACCTACTGTCCATTTGGGATTGCGTGCAGCTGAAAGGGCGATCATAGGAACGATAAGTGTATTGATCCAGCCACGCGCTGCCCAAATATCAGCGCTGATTTTTCTGAACAGGAGGGCATCACTGTACAGGTAAAAATCGAAGACAAACAGACTGCCGATCCCCAGGCAGATAAACTTGATTCCCCAACGTTGCTCTTGCGGCGTATTCCGGTAGTACTGTTCTACCAGAATCATCCCGATAATGGCCATTGTTACCCAGGTGAGAAATTCGTAGGAAGGGGTTAACCGGTTCGGGCTGATATCAATCTGGCTAAAGAAAATTACCTGAATCAGGTTAATCAGATAGAACAGAATAATGGCAGCAACTGCTGGCCTGATTCTGAGCGGGGGTTGATCAGTTTCTCCGGGTTGTCCGGATTGAAAAGGGCCCAGCAGGGTAATCAGGAAAGCGGTAAGAGTGGCGTTGCGCAGTAATTCCAGTATCTGAACCAGCAGGGGAGATGAGTAGTCCAGATAGGCCAGCCCGGCAATGGTGGCTGCCCATACTGAGGATACAAGGCAGGCTGCTGCCAGCAGTAACCCGTAGAGGCGGCCTCGCCAGCTGGTGATCAGCAGTATCGACAGAAAGAAAAAGACAACCGCTGCTGTCGCGTAGCCAAGGGTTGCCATGGCAATTAGTACCGGGGAAGCAGGTGACAGCCTGGATTCATCGGCTGCCTTTGCGCAGCAGGACGACACCGACCGTGTCGATCAGGATAATGAAATCAAGGAACAGGCTGTGGTTCTTGACGTAGTACAGATCATACTGAAGTTTCTCAATGGCATCTTCTATTGAGGCGCCATAGGGATAACGAACTTGAGCCCAGCCGGTGATACCGGGTTTAATGCTGTGCCGCATGCTGTAATACGGAACCTGTGCACTCAGCATATCAACAAAATGAGGGCGTTCGGGACGTGGGCCGACGAAACTCATTTCTCCTTTGAGCACATTAAAGATCTGCGGTATTTCATCGATTCTCAATTTGCGGATGATTTTTCCCACCCGTGTGGAGCGGGGGTCATCAGCACTGGCCCATTGGGGTTTTCCAGCCTTTTCCGCGTCCTTGAACATGCTGCGGAATTTGATAACCATATACGGTTTCCCGGCATATCCCACTCTTTCCTGCCGGTAAAACAGAGGCAGCCCATCTTCAAGCAGGATCAGCAGTGCGGTCAGCAGCATGACAGGCAATGTCACGAGCAGCAACACCAGACTGGCGACAATATCGAATATTCGTTTAACCGCTGTTCTTAGGGATCCCTGGTTAAAGCCGCTGCCAAATACCAGCCAGCTGGGATAGAGTGCATCCATCCGTAAATGGCCGCTTTCCTGTTCATAAAAACCGACGAGATCCATGACTTTGATCCCGCTGATCCGGCATTCCAGCAGTTCCTGTATTGGAAAGGTGCCGCCCCGTCTTTCCTGTGTGGTGACAATGATTTCACTGACATCATGCTGATTGGCCAGAGAAAGCAGGGAGCCGGTTTTGGGAATAATTTTATCTGCCGGGACACATCGGTTTTCTTTATCAAATGGTACGAATCCAACTATTTTCAAATTGGAAAGTGTGGAATTGTTATCGGTCAGATCAAGCAATTCCCTGGTATTTTCACCGACTCCCAATACAAGTACGCGGGGACGCAAGCTGTCCAGCCCGGACCATCTGAAGAAAAGCAGCCGGATTATCAGTATCAGTGACAAGGCCAGCAGCATGGCAATGGCCAGCAGTCCGCGGCCGAAATAAAGATCCGGAAACAGATAAAAAATCAGTGTAATGAAACCAAAACCCAGTGCCAGGGAGGGGAGGAGTCTCAACAGGATACTTTCAAAATCCTGTCTGCCTGCCAGTTGGTACATACCCAGCGCTGCCATACTGGCAATAACGACGATAGTAAAGGTAATGGCCCCGGGTAACTGTTCAAGCAGTGCTTCGGTTGAGGGAGTGCCCCACTGCATAAACCGGATAGTTGCTCCGGCAAAAAAAATACCAAGCAGGACGGAGGCTTCGATACAGGCAAGCAACACCGAGAATCTGGAAATGTAATGATTAGATACCCGAATCACGGCACGCTCCAGTGTAAGGGGTGCATAAACAGAGCTGGCAAGCTAATAAAAAGCACAAATGGTGAAAGCTGCCAAATTATCTCACCATCATAAAGTAATCGGGAGTTAATTTTGATGGTTCAGTAAATCAGTGATGTAATTTCCCGGAATAGCGTAGCTGATACCACTGGGGTCGCTCAGTATCGATTCTTTCTTGCCTTTAATGAAGACCATATTGACTACACCGTAAACTTCACCTGTATCCGGATCATATAACGGACTTCCGCTGTTGCCCGGGTAGGCTGTGCCGTCAAGCTGAAATACTTTATAGGCGGATTGCTGCAGCTCACGAATTTTGGTTGCATCAAGCTGCCTGACGTTTTGTGCCGGGAGGATGACGGGAGTAATGGATGAGATGGTAGCGCGATGGGTTACCGGGTAGAAGCCGAGTACCATCCCGATCGGGAAACCGGTAAATGCCATGGATTTCCCTTCTTTAATTCTTCTGGCGTCTCCCAGCTTCATCACAGGCAGCGCAGTTCCTTCGAAGCGTAACAGGGCAAGATCATGCACTTTATCCAGCGCTACGATGCTGGCATTTCTTAATTCGGGTTTATCACCCCTGCCGGTCATGATGATCAGGGTGTCTTTTTTACCGGCACCACTGGAAAAATCAGCGATTACGTGGGTATTGGTTATAGCATGCAGCCCGTCTTCGATCACAAACCCGGTACCCAGGAAGTTAACAGGAGGGGAACGTAATTTCTGGAAAGTCCCGATTCCAACAATTGCCGGCTTGATCCGCTCAACTGTTTCCACGAGATCGGCCTGGCAGAACGGGGAGTGAAAAAACACCAGGCAGGCAAGGAAGAAGCGTATAACAAACAATATAGGTAGTAGGTTGGGCATCTGTCAGAAATAAAGTCGATTGGGTTATCTGTGATTATTCGTGCAGCACATGGTTTAGATTGTGTCTGTTGTGCAGTCGGCGTTTACGTCCATAATTTTTACCGCAGGAAGATGGCATGCTTTATGGGGTTATCATTTGTTGCACCTGAACGACAAGATTAGATCATAGCCGGTTTATGCCGGTCAAATTTATGACTGCCCCGGTAAATCTTGCTTAATCTGCTATACAATTCCCGAAATGGCAGCAATCTGTAAAACAGGCATGACTCTTAACCATCCATAACCCGGCAAGACTTATTTCATGTTTATCAGCGTACTTGATCTGTTCAAAATTGGTATCGGCCCTTCCAGTTCTCACACCATGGGACCCATGGCGGCAGCAAATGTTTTTCGTGATCATGTGGATCAGCTGATTTCACAGACATCGGGTGATCTTGACTACCGTGTTTATTGTGTGCTTAAGGGTTCGCTGGCATTTACCGGCAGAGGGCATGCCACTGACAGGGCGGTCACTCTGGGGCTGCATGGCTATAGTCCCGCATCACTTGCCGGGCAGGATGTTAATGCACTGACAGCAACACTCTGGGCTACCGGTAAATTGGAACTGGCAAGCGGGAGATGCGTTGGGTTTAATCCCGAGGATGATATTGTTTTCGATAAATCAGACCCTCTGCCACAGCATCCCAACGGGATGATTTTTTATCTGCTGGATGAAGAGGGAAAGAAAATTCTGTCCGAAACTTTTTTTTCCATCGGGGGCGGGTTTATCTGCACACTGGCAGAAATCAACCAGTTGAATGCCCCGCTCAAGATTGAATCCGCCGGAGCGTATCCTTATCCGTTTGATTCTGCAGGCAGTATGCTTGAAATGTCTCGGCAGAGCAGACTGACCGTTGCTGAAATGAAGCGTGCCAACGAGCTGACCAGAATGTCAGCACTGGAACTGGAACAGGGGCTGGACAATATCTGGCAAGCCATGTGTCACTGTGTTGAGCAGGGGTTGGCAGCAGAAGGCCGTCTTCCGGGCGGGTTAAATATACGCAGACGTGCAAAAGATTTATTTGGGCAGCTGCAGACACACCCGGAGAAGGCCACACTAAACGATTGGTTATGTACTTATGCGATGGCGGTAAATGAAGAAAATGCTGCCGGGCACATGGTTGTCACAGCACCGACTAACGGCGCAGCGGGGGTTATTCCGGCAGTTATTTACTATCTGCTTAAGCACGAAGGCGGTACTGAGCAGCAGGTACGGGATTTTTTACTGGCTGCAGCAGCTGTCGGAGGGCTGATCAAACACCTCAGCTCTATCTCTGGTGCGGAAGTGGGGTGTCAGGGAGAAGTGGGCTCGGCAGCAGCGATGGCTGCTGCCGGCCTTTGTGCTGTACGGGGCGGCACTACAGAGCAAATTGAGAATGCAGCTGAAATTGCACTGGAGCATCATCTGGGTATGACCTGTGACCCGGTAGGCGGATTGGTTCAGGTACCCTGTATCGAACGTAACGGCTTTGGTGCAATCAAGGCACACACGGCTGCAGCACTTGCCTGTCGCGGTACTGGCGAGCATTTCATCCCGCTGGATAACTGTATTAATGCGATGAAGCAGACAGGCCTGGAAATGTCGCATAAATATAAGGAAACTTCACTGGGTGGCCTGGCTGTCAGTGTCAGCATTACCGAATGCTGAGGGTGGCGGAGAGGGTGGGATTCGAACCCACGTGCCAGGAAATCCTGACCATCTGATTTCGAGTCAGCGCCGTTATGGCCACTTCGGTACCTCTCCGGTCTGAGGTATTCAGGGACGCCATTTTATCAGTTTTTCAATCCCGGGATAGCGGGTCTCAGCTATCTTGTATCAATAATTTCCAATCAGTGGTTCATTCATGACCAAGCTCAGGATGCTTTATGTCTGCCATTCGTGCGGCGGGCAGACTTTGAAATGGCAGGGTCAGTGTCCGCACTGTCGCGAATGGAATACACTGACAGAAACTGTACGGGAAAAGAGTTTACTGCGCCTTACTCCGGACTCCGGGCAGAAACAGGTATTGAGTCTGAGTGAAGTCGAGGCTGAAGATATGCCCCGTTTTCAGACAGGAATGGATGAGTTTGACAGAGTGCTGGGTGGAGGAGCGGTACAAGGCAGCGTTGTGTTACTGGGTGGTGATCCGGGGATAGGTAAATCCACATTGTTATTGCAGGCGCTGTCCCGAATGTCCGCCCAGCACCGGGTGTTGTATGTCAGTGGTGAGGAGTCGATGCAGCAGGTTGCACTTCGTGCGAAGCGGCTGTCTCTGGATGTGGCCGGGGTTGGTCTGCTGACTGAGATCCGGCTTGAGGCTATTGAATCAATCCTGGCAGAACATCATCCACGAATTGCCATTATTGATTCGATTCAGACTATCTATTCTGAAACATTGCATTCCGCACCCGGCTCGGTTGCGCAAGTGCGTGAATGTGCGGCTCGTCTGACACGTTTTGCCAAAACCAGTGGTACCTGCATCGTACTGGTAGGGCATGTAACCAAGGATGGGGCATTGGCCGGGCCGCGTGTTCTGGAGCATATGGTGGATACAGTGCTTTATTTTGAAGGGGATACACACTCGGCTTTTCGTTTGATTCGCGCTTTTAAAAACCGTTTTGGAGCCGTGAATGAGCTGGGTGTCTTCGCCATGACAGAAAAGGGGTTGCGGGAAGTGGGTAATCCTTCGGCTCTGTTTCTTTCTCACCATAGTGTGCGTGTGCCGGGTACTTGTGTGATGGTAACGCAAGAGGGGTCACGCCCGCTGCTGGTGGAAATTCAGGCATTGGTAGATGAGGCACATGCACCCAGCCCGCGGAGATTATGTGTTGGACTGGAACAGAACCGGCTGGCAATGCTGCTGGCAGTACTGCATCGTCATGCCGGCATTCCCTGTTTTGATCAGGATATCTTTATCAACGCGGTGGGTGGGGTCAAAATTACTGAGCCAGGTGCTGATCTGGCTGTGTTGCTGGCGATTGTTTCGTCGCTGAAGAACCGGGTTTTGCCTGAAAAGACAGCCATCTTTGGAGAAATAGGACTGGCGGGCGAAGTGCGGCCAGTGCAGCGGGGACAGGAACGGGTAAAGGAAGCGGCCAAACTGGGCTTTACTCGCGCCATTATTCCGAAAGCTAACCAGTCCAGGCAGGTTATCAAAGGAATTGAAATTGTTGCGGTGGAACGGGTAGAGGAAGCTGTCAGGGTATTTTTCTAAGTACTGCGCTCCGAATTTTCAGTGATGCCCGGGGTTGGCAGACTCCAGGTATCAATCATCAAATCAATACCCGGAGAATGCTGGTTTTACTTACTGGCTTTGCTCTGTACGGGCAAAACGGTCGCTGCTGTTAAATTTACTGTCTCTGAATGGACGTTTTCGGGTTTCACGAGCAAATGGCTGCGTAAACTCGGTTCCTTTATCACTCCCTCCTTTGCGGTTCTGGGAAGATGTACGCGGATTGGCATTATCCGGCCATGAGCGTTTGGCTTTGTGCGCAGATGAAGGCCTTTTCCCGGGTTTGTCATCGCCACGACCAAATCTTGGTTTGGTGCGCGGCTCCATGCCTGGTACGACCTGAAATTCAAAGTGGTTGCCGGTAAACCGCTCAATTCGTTTCAAGTGTGCGACATCTTTTCCTGATGCAAATGAGACGGCAATACCGGAAGCGCCAGCCCGACCGGTTCGTCCGATACGATGCACGTAATCTTCAGCAAATTTTGGCAAATCAAAATTGATGACATGGGTAATGTCAGCAATATCAATTCCGCGTGCAGCAACATCCGTGGCGACAAGGATTTTGAGCCGTCCCTGACGTAATCCGGTTAAAGTGCGTGTACGCTCGCGTTGCGTCATGTCTCCATGCATTGCGGCAGCCATGTGTCCCTGAGAAGCAAGATTGTCTGCCAGAGAGTCGGCATCGCGTTTCGTTGCAGTAAAGACGATCGCCTGTTTAATGGCGGTATCACGCAGCAGGTGATCCAGTAACCGGTTTTTGTGCATGAGGTCGTCCACGTAATGCATGCGTTGCTCGATATGATCAAGCCTGGCATGCTGGGTAGCAACCTGAATACGTTTGGGAGTTTTGAGCAAACGTGCGGCAATTTTCTCTATGGCAGAATCCATCGTTGCCGAGAACAGCAGCGTTTGTCTTTCTGCCGGTGTTGAGAGCGCAATACGTTCGACATCCTGAATAAATCCCATATCCAGCATGCGATCAGCTTCATCCAGTACCAGCATTTCCAGTCGTGAAAAATTGATGCGGCCGCGTTCGATGTGGTCGATCAAACGTCCGGGAGTGGCGACCAGTACATCTACGGTTTGGGACAGGAGCTTGTTCTGTACGGGATAGGGCATTCCACCCAGAATACTGACTACGTTGATACGCGGCAGAAATTTTCCATATTTACTGGCAGCGTCAGAAACTTGCAAAGCCAGCTCGCGTGTTGGTGTCAGGACCAGAATGCGTGGACCCCGGCCATGGTTTTTTGCGGGTGTGGCAAGGCGATGTAATGCCGGTAACATGAAAGCAGCTGTCTTGCCGGTTCCGGTCTGTGCGCTTGCCATCACATCGTGGCCGGCAATTAATTCGGGAATAGCCTGTTGCTGGATAGGGGTGGGAGAAGTATAACCCGCTGCCAATACGGCTTTTACAATGGCGGGATGCAGATTCAGATTTTCAAATGACACTTCGGTTTTCCTGATAGTAAAGAAATTAAATGCGCAAACAGGAATATACCGCAGCAAAAATTGCCGGTATCGCTGGTGCACACATGTAAAACATCGCTGCTAACCAGGGATACTGCACAATTTCAAGAAGAAACAGAGGAATCTGGAGAGGTCAGAAACGATGAAACCAATAAACCCTGCCATGATTTAAAGCTCAGGCAGGGCCATAATTATACAGCAATTACTTAAGGATTGTGTCTTTTTGTAACAGTTGAAAACAGGCAGCAAATCAGCGCGTAATTGGCTTATAGCGGATTCGTTTGGGTTTTGCGCCTTCTTCACCCAGGCGCTGGCGTTTGTCAGCTTCATATTCCTGATAATTGCCTGTAAAGAAAGTGACTTGTGAATTGCCTTCAAAAGCCAGGATATGGGTAGCTATGCGATCCAGAAACCAGCGGTCGTGAGAAATAACGAGCACGCAACCGGCAAATTCCAGTAAGGCATTTTCCAGTGCCCTTAATGTTTCCACATCCAGATCATTGGAAGGTTCATCCAGCAGCAGTACGTTGCCTCCTGATATCAGCGTCTTGGCCAGATGCAACCGGCCCCGTTCACCACCGGAAAGGGTTCCTGTAATTTTTTGCTGATCCGGACCTTTGAAGTTAAAGCGGCCAAGATAGGCGCGAGCAGGGACCTCATATTTACCAACGATAAGCATGTCATTTCCGCCGGAGATGGCCTGGAAAACATTCTGATCATCGGGCAGAGCGTCACGTGATTGATCTACGTAGGCAATTTTCACTGTCTCGCCTGTTTTAATGCTGCCTGTATCCGGTTGTTCTTTTCCCATGATCATGCGGAACAAGGTGGATTTACCGGCACCATTGGGGCCGATGATCCCAACGATCGCGCCGGGCGGTATCCGGAAGCTCAGGTTGTCAATCAGCAGACGATCGCCAAATCCTTTGGAGACATTGGTAAATTCGATAACTTCATTCCCCAGCCGGTCTGCTGTGGGAATAAAAATCTCTTGTGTTTCGTTGCGTTTCTGATATTCCTGGGAGCTGAGTTCTTCAAATCTGGCCAGACGGGCCTTGGATTTTGCCTGCCTGCCTTTGGGATTCTGTCGTACCCATTCCAGTTCTTGCTTGAGTGATTTCTGGCGCGCAGATTCCGTGCTTTCTTCCTGTTTCAGGCGTGCTTCTTTTTGTTCCAGCCAGCTTGAATAATTTCCTTTCCAGGGAATACCATAGCCACGATCAAGCTCCAGTATCCATTCAGCTGCGTTGTCCAGGAAATAGCGGTCATGGGTAACTGCTACCACTGTGCCGGGGAAGCGTGCCAGGAATTGTTCGAGCCACTCTACCGATTCTGCATCCAGATGGTTGGTGGGTTCGTCCAGAAGCAGCATGTCCGGTCTGGAGAGAAGCAGTCTGCAGAGTGCGACACGACGTTTTTCTCCACCTGAGAGCTGTTGGATTTGAGCATCCCATTCCGGAAGGCGCAGTGCATCGGCGGCTATTTCCATTTGCTGGGATAAATTGTCTCCATTTTGTGCAGACAGTATGGCTTCTAGTCGTGACTGTTCAGCAGCCAGTGCTTCAAAATCAGCGTCTGGTTCGGCGTAGGCGGCGTAAACAGCTTCCAGCTGCTGTTGTGCATCGAATATTTCCCCCAATCCCCCCTGAACGGCTTCGCGCACAGTAAGTTTGGGATCCAATTGTGGTTCCTGTGGCAGATAGCCGATTTTCAGATCTGGCATGGGCGTGCATTCCCCCTCAAAATCGTTATCTACTCCGGCCATGATTTTTAACAGGGTGGATTTACCAGAGCCGTTTAGGCCAAGAAGGCCAATTTTTGCACCTGGAAAAAAACTTAGTGAAATATCTTTGAGAATAACGCGTTTGGGAGGGACGATTTTACTAACGCGATTCATGATTAAAACGTATTGAGCCATAAATGCTTTACTAATCCTGAATTTGAATTGGTTTGAACAGCCTAGAATTCGGGGGGCTTCTGCAGGAATTCAATAAGAGAGAAAAGAAACCGCAGAATGAAGCCGGTATTGTGGGACGGTGATTACCGTGTGGCTATATTAAAAGGCAGTAAGGTAAAAGGCAAATATAGCCGTTTAAAGCAATTAAAGATTTTATCAGGTTGACAGGGTTGTTTATTCGGGCAGCTATATACCGGGGCGAGGTATGAAAGTTACAGTTCATTATAAATCGGGAAATTTTCAGGTATTCATTGTTCCGGCTGAGATACAGGTTACTGAGTTTCGAAAAATGGCCGAGGAGGTGGGGGGAGATGTGCTTAGAGTTGAATTTGTATCATTCAGCTCAAAATCTCACAAATACCATGTCGGGGAGGGTAAGTTCTAACCATGGTCAGGGTGAAAAACATATAGAATAACAGCCCCTTGTTTCTGTTAGAAACCTGTTTGGGTCTGGTATCTTTTTGTGTGTGTAAAAAGAAAAAAAGACATGATATTAATCATATTTTTTATCTGAAAGCATAGTAGGCTAATAATTGTTTGTCAGTTTTTACAGCGTAACACCGGTTGTTTTTTCGGGATGTTATCAGGCTGATAAAGTGGTTTGTATTTATGCTTGGCTGGAAAGCGGGCTCCATACTGCAGCTTCTGTAGTAGAGCTGAAAATACACCTGTTTTTTATTGAGGATTCGAGTGAATATTTCTATTAAATCCTGGGCAATTTGTCTGTTAGTCGCTCTTAATCTGTTTGTTGTCAACGGATGTTCAACTTATCCGTTACTTTCCAAGCAGGGAGAGCAGGTGCCTCACGATTATCTGATCGGGCCGGGCGATACAATAAATATTATTGTCTGGCGCAACCCGGAGATATCCATGAGTGTTCCGGTGCGCCCGGACGGAAAGATTACTACGCCACTTGTGGAGGATTTACCTGCAAGTGGAAAGACTTCCACTGAGCTGGCACGCAGTATCGAAGAAGTGCTTTCTAAATATCTGCAGCAGCCGGTCGTTACTGTCGTTGTAACTGATTTTGTCGGACCGTTTAGTGAGCAGATCAGAGTGGTGGGTGAGGCGACACAGCCCCAGGCATTGCCCTACAGAGAAAATATGTCATTAATGGACGTCATGATTGCAGTAGGGGGATTAACCGATTTTGCGGCGGGAAACAGCGCGAGAATCATTCGCAATGTTAATGGTGAGCAACAGCAGTTTCGGGTCAGGCTGGAAGACTTGATTCGGGATGGCGATATTTCTGCCAACGTACCGGTGTATCAGGGGGATGTACTGGTTATTCCGGAAAGTTTTTTTTGATTAATTTGGCTGTAACCATGATAGGTGAAGGGGTAGCCCGATATGAGTGAGTTAATTGCTCAACTGCTGGTTTATATCAAGGGTGTTTGGAAGTATAGATGGGTCTCAGTTGCAACAGCGTGGGTTGTTGCTGTTGCAGGCTGGTCCTTCGTCTATCGGATGCCGGATAATTACCAGGCATCTGCGCGGATTTATGTGGATACCCAGAGTATTCTGCGTCCGCTGATGGCCGGGATGACCGTATCACCTAATCCGGATCAGCAGATCAGCATAATGAGCCGGACACTTATTAGCCGGCCGAATGTTGAAAGAATTATTCGTATGGTCGATCTGGATATCAAGATTGTGGATGATAGCGCCAGGGAAGAACTGGTAACCAAACTGATGAAGGATATCAAGCTGGGAACAACAGGATCAGATAATATCTTCATGATCTCATACGATAATAAAGATCCGAAATTAGCTAAAGATATTGTTCAGTCGTTACTGACGATTTTCGTTGAGGGTGGGCTGGAAGGTAAAAAACAGGATTCAGCTTCAGCGTTACGTTTTATTGATCAGCAGATTGCTGCCTATGAAGAAAAGCTGGTGGCTGCTGAGGCCGCACTGACGGCTTTTAAACAGAAAAATATTGGCTATTTGCCGGGCCAGGGGGGGGATTACTATAGCCAGCTGGTATCGGCTGCTGAAAAATTGGAAAAAGCCAGGCTCGCTTTACTTGAAGCTGAACAGGCACGTGATGCGGTTAAGAAACAGATAACAGGTGATGAACCTCTATTGTTGCTTGAAGTGGGTGAGGTATCGCCGAAAAGTATTGTCAATCCGGAAATTGATTCCCGTATACAGGATTTAAATAAAAATCTGGATAATTTAATGCTGAGTTTTACTGACCAGCATCCTGATGTGGTTGCAACAAAACGATTGATTACCCAGCTTGAGGAGCGCAAGGTTGAGGAAGCCAAGCTTGCTGGTAATGTAAATAATACCGGTAAAAATTACGATCCAATGATGCAGCAGCTGAATATTGCGCTGGCTGAATCTGAGGCACAGGTAGCATCTATGAAAGCGCGAGTGACTGAGTACGAAGCGCGGCTTGAACGTCTGAAATCAATGAGCAACACAGTGCCGGCTGTTGAGGTGGAAATGCAGCAGCTTAATCGTGATTATAGTGTGAATAAAGCCAATTACGAAAAACTGCTGGAGCGCAGAGCATCCGCTGAAATTTCAGGTGAATTGACTTCAACTACAGGCCTGATGTCTTTCAGGATTGTTGATCCGCCCACGGTTCCGGAGAATCCATCCGGACCGGATCGTAAGAAGTTTTTTACATTTGTTCTGATTGGGGCTCTGGCTGGCGGGATTGGCCTTGCTTTCCTCGTCAGCCAAATTCGGCCAACCTTTCATAGCCAGAGTACTTTAAGGGAATTAACAAGTCTGCCTATTCTGGGATCAGTTCCAATGATATGGACAGAACAGGAAAAACTGAAAAACAAAAAACAGATCTATGCGTTTAGCATTTCTTTGCTGGTGTTGCTGACCTGTTATGTGGTATTAATGGTTTATGCTAAGCCGTATGTAACGCCGTCTGCCTGAATGGGTTGTTTGAAGTCGTTGTACCTGAACAAAAATTCGGCTGAGATTGAAATAATGATGGAGTGGATATGAGCCTTATAGAAAGGGCTGCAGGCAAGCTTGCAAAGAAAGATATAAAAAACTTTGTACCAGGTGACGTGTTGCAGCACGATTCTCGTGAAAAAAGTGATCGTAGCTCATTATTTTTATCTGATACAGAGGTGGAAAAAAAGGGAGGAGGTGGCAGCAAGGTTGCCAGGAGTGATTTGCTGATTGACCCGGTTAACCGGGTTACTGACACGAAATCCGCAAAGAGAATTGATATTGATCTGGAGGGTCTGCATCGAAAAGGAGTGGTAACACTTCACCATACTAAATCTGAGGTGGCTGAGCAGTTTAGGCTGATAAAACGTCCGTTATTAGCAAATGCCTTTAATCCTGATAGTGGAATAAAAAATGGTAATTTGATTATGGTTACCAGTTCATTATCTGGGGAAGGGAAGAGCTTCTGCTCACTCAATCTGGCAATGAGTATTGCTATGGAGATGGATCATCGGGTTTTGCTGGTGGATGCTGATGTTGCTCGTCCTTCTATCCCGGTAACCCTGGGTTTCAGTCCGGAAGAGCCCGGGTTGCTGGATGTTATTCGTGATCCACGTTTATCAATATCTGATGTGATGATGAAAACGAATGTGGAAAAACTCACCTTAATACCTGCGGGCAGACGCCATACACAAGCAACCGAGTTGCTGGCGAGTCAGAGTATGCGCTCCATTCTGGTAGAGCTTGCACAGCGCTATCATGACCGTGTGGTGATTTTTGATTCCCCTCCGTTGTTATTAACCAGTGAGTCGCGAGTGCTTGCAGGCCAAATGGGGCAAATTGTCCTGGTAGTTGAAGCAGAGAGAACAACACAGCAGACAGTAAAGGAGTCTTTGCAACAGATTGAAGTGTGCGATGTTGTTAATCTGATTTATAACAAAGCCAGAGCACATGGCAGTGCCGGATACTACGGCTATTATTAATGAGATTATCCAGGTATGTTGCGGGTAGCCCTCTTTATTGGGGGGTATACCTGAAGGTCAGTTGTATTCTGGGGTTAAGTAGCTGGATTTCTCAGGCAGTTTCAGCAGAATGGGATATCCGGCCCCGGGTAGTGGTGAGCGAGTCCTATACTGACAATATAGGAATGGGTGGATTTGGCGGGGGACTGGGCGGGTTCGGTGGAGGAGGCCTCTCCGGAAGTGAGTTTATTACTCAAATTAACCCGGGAATAGACATAACGGGTCACGGACGTCGCTTCACATCCAACTTAAACTATACCTTGAATAACCTGATATATGCCAGGAACGGGCGGTTTCAGGCACGTAATCAGCTGGCAGCCAATGGTACAGCTGAAATTATCAAGCATTATTTTTTTATAGACGGGACTGCTACTGTTACTCAGCAGAATGCTTTTTTATTTGCCCCTTTGGCGGCTGATAATACGAATCTGACTGGTAACAGACGTGATATTCGCGCATGGAATATTTCTCCCTATATCCAGCATCGTTTCAAGAATTTTGCTTCAGGACAGCTTCGCTATGCCCATGGCGAGGTAGGTTCTAATGCCCGTAATTTCTTAAATAACACGGTTGACACAGTGATTTTTTCACTGAACAGTGGTTCCGCTTTCAAGACGGTTGGCTGGGGATTAAATTACGATCGTTCAGAGATAAGCCGGAAAGGCTCAGGAACCTATTTGGGTAATCTTGGGACAATAGAGATGGAGAAGGCTATTGGCTCACTCAAGTATATGGTTACTTCACAGTTTAGTCTTATTGGTACTGCTGGTTATGAACGAAACAGTTTCATTTCGATAAGAGGGCGAACATCCGGCCCCTCCTGGACAGTCGGTTTTTCCTGGATTCCCACCAAGAGAACCAGTATCAGCGCATCTGGCGGGAAAAGATTTTTTGGTAATACCTATGCAGCAGCTATCGATCACCGTACTCGTGCAACGGTATGGAGCTTAAGCTACAACGAGGACCTTACTACTTTTGGCCAGCAATCCTTGTCTGGCGGGCCAATCATGAATGCATCCATGCTGAGTCAGTTATTTTCAGGTACTCAGGGGGGGCAGACGCTGTTAAATCAGGGGCTTCCTCTTTCCTTCTCTGATCCCAATAATTTTTTGACCAACCGCGTATTTTTACTTAAAAACTTGAATGCTTCGCTTACCTTGAATGGTAAAAAGAACTCGCTTGTATTCCGCGCATTTAACTATTCCAGGAAATCATTTAGTCCTGACGCGGAGGATGCCGGTTTAATGGGGACCAATGCGATATTGACTCAAAATACCACGCAGACGGGAGGAAACATGCTGTGGAATCACAGGTTGTCCCCCCGTACAAACGCTAATATTAACTTTGGTTATATTCGAACCAGTTATGATGTAACTAATCAGACAGATGACAATATAATAGCCAGTACAGGGTTAAACAAGCAGCTCGGTGCTAATGTAAATGGTTCAATTATGTATTTCCATCAGCGTCGATTATCAAGCCGTAGTAATGCTGAATATAGCTCAAATACGATAACGGCAACTTTAAGCATGAATTTTTAGAAAGATAAAGCTTATGTACCTGGCCTATTACGGTTTTACCGAGAAGCCGTTTCAGTTAAAACCCGATCCAAATTTCTTTTTTCCCAGCAGTGGGCACAAACGTGCTGCTGCTTATCTTGAGTATGGCCTTTCACAGGAAGATGGATTTATTATTATTACCGGTGATGTAGGCGCTGGTAAGACAACTTTGATGCGCCATCTGTTTCAGAAGTTGAAACAGGAACGGGTTGCTGCAGCACAGTTAGTGAGCACAAGACTGGATCCGGACGATGCCTTAAGGATGGTAGTGGCTGCTTTTGGTTTGCCTTATGAAAATTTATCCAAGGCGACATTGCTGCTTGAGCTTGAGCGATTTTTTCGCAAGTGTGAGCGAGAGGGTAGCAGAGCTTTGCTGGTCGTGGATGAAGCCCAGAATCTTCAACCCCAGACGCTTGAAGAATTAAGGATGTTATCGAATTTTCAATCGGATAACAGGCCATTGCTACAAACTTTTCTCCTTGGTCAGCCGGAATTTAGAAAAACGTTGCTTGGCAGCCAGATGCAGCAACTGCGTCAGCGGGTAATTGCAACATACCACTTGGGGCCGCTGGATCAGGCTGAAACCAGAGCTTATATTGAGCATCGCCTGCAAAAAGCCGGCTGGAGTGGGAATCCTGTATTACAGGATGGGGTTTTTGAGGTAATTCATAATTTTTCTTCAGGGATTCCACGCAAGATTAATCTATTTTGTGACCGCTTACTTATCATGGGATGTCTGGAAGAATTACAGACTTTGGGTAAAACTGAGGCCAATGAAGTGATGCTTGACATTCAGAAAGAGTTTGATCTGGCTGTGTCTCCTGAATGAACTGTATGATCCGTAATGCGTTGACAATCGATGTGGAAGATTACTTCCAGGTATCTGCCTTTGCCCGGCATATTCCGCGCTCATCCTGGGATAAACTGCCGTGCAGAGTGGAAGGTAATATTGATCGGATCCTCATGCTGTTGGATGAACAAAAAATCAAGGCAACTTTCTTTACGCTGGGCTGGATAGCAGAGCGTTACCCGGCTATGGTGAAGAAAATTGTTGAAAATGGGCATGAACTGGCCAGTCATGGCTATGCTCATCACCGTGTTACTGAACTGAATCGTGATCAATTTCATGATGATATCGTGCGTAGTAAATCCCTGCTGGAAGATATTGGTGGACAATCTGTCTGGGGATATCGTGCCCCCAGTTTTTCTATCAATAAAGATAATCTCTGGGCGCTGGATTGCCTGGAAGAAGCAGGCTATCGATATAGTTCCAGTATTTATCCGGTAGAGCATGATCATTACGGTATGCCGGATGCTCCACGTTTTGCCTTTAATCCGACTGATTCCCGGAAGATACTTGAATTACCGGTAACGACCGTACGCTTGCTGGATCGTAATTTTCCAGCAGGTGGGGGAGGTTATTTCCGTCTTTGGCCCTATGCAGTTTCGCGCTGGTTTTTACAAAGAGTCAATTCAGTTGATAAACAGCCGGCAATTTTTTATTTTCACCCCTGGGAAATTGATCCTGATCAGCCCCGGCAGACGGGAATTGGCCTCAAAACACGTTTTCGCCATTACCTTAATCTGGGCAGAATGGAAAAGAGACTTGGCTCACTAACCCGACATTTCAGCTGGGGACGTATGGATCAGATCTTTCTGCAGCGAACAGCCTGATTTTTGAGCGATATTACTGTGCAAAATACAGATCTGCCATTTGTGGATGGGTTACCTGGGGTTTCTGTTTTATCTGAAGATAAGTTTCAGGCGTGGGATGAGTTTGTCATGGCTTGTCCTGAAGCGACCTTTTTTCATCGTGCCGGGTGGAAGCCGGTGATAGAACAGGCTTTCGGACATAAAACCTGGTTTCTGTATGTGGAAGAGGACGGGCACATTCAAGGAGTGTTGCCTCTGGCAGAAATAAACAGTTTTTTGTTTGGACATAGTCTGAGTGCTCTGCCGTTTTGTGTATATGGCGGTATTGCTGCCATATCAGACAGCGCGCGAACCCGGCTTGACCGGGCTGCGCAGGTGCTGGCTGCGCACCTGAAGGTTGATTATCTGGAATACCGTAGTTTCCAGCCATTCCATCCGGATTGGCCAACCAAGGACTTATACGTCACGTTCCGAAAGACAATAGATCCCGATGCAGAACAGAATATGCTGGCGATTCCCCGTAAACAGCGGGCCATGGTGCGTAAGGGGATCAAATACGAACTGCAAAGTGATATTGATCAGGATACCGGGCGTTTCTTTCATGCCTATTCGGCCAGTGTGCATCGACTGGGTACCCCGGTTTTTTCCCGTAAATATTTCCAGCTGTTAAAAGCTGTTTTTGCGGAAGATTGTGAACTGCTTGTTATTACCAAAGACGGCAATATTGTCAGCGCAGTCATGAGTTTCTATTTCCGGGATGAAGTCTTGCCCTATTACGGTGGTGGAACAGATGCGGCGCGGGATCTGGCGGGCAATGATTTTATGTACTGGGAATTGATGCGGCGCGCCTGTGAGCGTGGTTATCGGGTTTTTGATTTCGGGCGCAGCAAGCAGGGAACCGGGTCGTACAGCTTCAAAAAGAACTGGGGGTTTGAGCCGCAGCCATTATTTTACGAATATCAGCTTCATAAGGCGAAAACAATCCCTGAGCATAACCCGCTTAATCCGAAATACCAGCTTTTTATTAAAGTATGGCAAAAAATGCCATTAGTATTGGCCAATATGATTGGTCCGCATATTGTTAAAAATCTGGGTTGAGAAGGGTGCAAGGACTGCTTTACCTGACGCACAGAATTCCCTATCCTCCCAATAAGGGGGACAAAATACGTTCCTTCCACCTCTTGCAGCACCTGAGCAAGCGCTATCGCGTGTATCTGGGCACATTTATTGATGCTGAGGAGGATTGGCAGTACGAGGAGGAAGTCAGGAATTACTGCCAGGATGTGTGCATTGCCCGGCTGGATCCATTACAGGCCAGGGTAAAAAGCCTGTACGCGTTGTCGGGTAATGATCCGCTGACTTTGGCCTATTACCGTAATACGAAACTAAAACAATGGGTTAATGGGCTGTTTGATACCAGATCCATTCAGGACATAGTGGTGTTCTCTTCTGCCATGGCACAGTATGCTGAACATCTGTCCGATCATCATCGCGTCATTGATTTTGTCGATGTGGACTCGGATAAATGGCGGCAGTATGCGCAATCAAAGCCCTGGCCATTGAGCTGGATTTACCGCAGAGAGTCAAAGTGCTTGCTTGATTATGAAAAAAAGATAGCCGGACAGTTCAGCTATTCGACCTTTGTTTCAGAAAAAGAGGCGGAGTTATTCAGACAGTTCGTACCGGACTCGGCAGCTAAAATTAGTTTCTTCAACAACGGTGTTGATACTGATTTTTTCTCCCCCGCACGCGATTATCCCAACCCTTATCCGGCTGAGAAAAGAGTACTGGTATTTACCGGTGCCATGGATTACTGGGCCAATATCGATGCGGTGAACTGGTTTGCAAATTCAGTGTTTCCTGCTGTTCATACAACACTGCCGGATGTTTGTTTTTATATCGTAGGCGCCAAACCATCCAGGCAGGTACAAATGCTGGCCAATTTACCGGGTATACATGTAACCGGGGTTGTCGGGGATATTCGCCCTTATCTCATGCACGCAACGGCTGCTGTTGCCCCCTTGCGGATTGCGCGAGGTATTCAGAACAAGGTGCTGGAGGCAATGGCCATGCAAAAACCTGTAGTGGTTTCTGAGCAGGCAATGGAAGGTATTCATGCCATATCGGATAAAGAACTGATCGTGGCAAGGGATGCCGGGGATTTTGTTGAACGGTTGTTTTCCCTGCTTGATTCCGATGAGCAGGCAGCCATGGGGCGGCTGGCGAGAGAGCGGGTCTTACAGGACTACACCTGGTCGGCCAATCTGTCGCGAGTCGATGCGTTACTTTCGGGCGCCTGTTCTGGCTAAGGTTTAGAAGAACCGGGCCGTTCTGTTAGTCAGGTTACAATTCCTGCATTGCTTTAACCGGTCAGTCATGCATACACAGATCCAGTCAAGCCTTGTATCAGGCAATAATTCTTCAAGCGAGCAAAAGACGGCAGCATTGATAACGCTGCTGGTCATTGTATCGGTATTGGGGATTTACCACGAAACCATTGAATCAATTGTTGCCATCTGGAACCGGTCTGATACCTACGCTCACGGTTATCTGATTGCGCCCTTCAGTATTTACATGATCTGGAAGAAGCGGGCACAGCTGGTGGCAGTCAGTTATCTTCCTGATTACACGTCACTGCCGGTTCTGGTCGGGCTGGGATTTGGATGGCTGGCAGCGTCGGCGGCAAATGTGCTGGTAGTGGAGCAATATGCTCTGGTAGCGATGATCCCCGTAATAGTGTGGGCCATACTTGGACGGGCTGCGTTTATTACTGTTATTTTCCCGCTCGCGTATCTTCTGTTTGCTGTCCCGTTTGGTGAAGCATTGATTCCGTCGCTGGTTAATTTTACTGCTGATTTTACAGTCACAGCATTACAGGCAACAGGGATCCCGGTCTACCGTGAGGGAAGTTATTTCAGCATTCCCAGCGGTAACTGGTCAGTAGTAGAGGCTTGCAGTGGCGTACGTTATCTGATTGCTTCGGTGACGTTAGGAACGCTCTACGCTTACCTGACTTACCGCAGTGTCAGCAGGCGACTGATATTCATTATATTTTCCATCCTGGTACCCATTATCGCCAATGGGATGCGTGCCTATCTGATCGTCATGATCGGGCATTTGAGCGGCATGACGCTTGCTGTCGGCGTAGATCATCTGGTTTATGGCTGGATTTTTTTTGGTCTGGTTATGCTCTTGCTGTTCTGGCTGGGTTCATTCTGGCGGGAAGATCATATTGATGAGGTCGTATCAGCAGAGAGTGTTCCCACCAATCTGAAATCTTCTGCTGTTCCGGTGAAATCAATGCTGGGTATGGCTGGATCTGTTGTGGCGATTGCGCTGATCTGGCCGGTTTATCTGGATTATTTAAATAAGGAAACGGATGTACGCGCAGTACCGGAAACCAGGGTGACTGATCCTTCCGGCAAATGGGAGGCTGACCCGACCCGACTTACCGATTGGGTTCCGGATTACACTGGTTTTTCTCAACAGTTTATTGGCCATTTTTACCAGAAAAACAGGCGTATCAGCCTTTATATAACCTATTACCGGGGACAGAAGCAGGGAAACGGGCTGATCAGTTCCGGCAACGTTCTGGCAACTGACCGCAGTGGCTGGCGGAACGTAGACGGAGAAAGGCAGAATTTATCATTGGGATCTGCAGAATTTACTGTCAATCAGAACCAGCTGTACGGGCCGAAGGATAAATTACTGATCTGGCGGTGGTTCTGGCTGATTGAACACGAAACGGCTGATCCTTATCTTGCTAAAGCGATCCTTGCGATGAACCGGATTCTCGGTAAAGGAGAGGATGGTGCTGAAATCATAGTGGCTGCATCGTACGATCGTGATCCGGAAGAAGCTGCATCGGTGCTGCACGAATTTATGGCTGATATGAAGCCGGTGATTGTCGGGAAACTCCTGGCTGTGCACAGCGCGCATGACTAAGCGAAACGGAGCCGGGAAAATGTCTTGCCCGCCACTGATAGCCCATGTGATTTTTCATTTTGGCGTGGGAGGGCTGGAAAATGGCCTGGTGAATCTGATTAATCATATTCCCGAGAACCGTTACCGGCACGTCATTATTTGCCTCAAAGGGTGCTCGGAATTTCATAAACGGCTTAACCGGGACGATGTCAGGATCATTACGCTGAATAAGCGTGAAGGTAACGATTTGAGTGTCTATGGAAAACTCTACCGGATTTTCAGGCAGCTTAAGCCAGATATCGTGCATACCCGTAACCTTGCCGCTATGGAAGCCCAGGTGATTGCTGCTGTATCCGGAGTGAAGGCACGTATACACGGGGAACATGGGCGGGATGTTTTTGATCTTGACGGGCAGAACTGGAAATATAACCTGTTGCGTAAATCGATTCGTCCGCTCGTTCACCGTTACATTACGGTTAGCAGAGACCTGGAGAGCTGGTTAACCGATACAATCAGGGTGCCCTTAACAAAAACACATCAGATTTATAACGGAGTGGAGCATCTGCATTTTCATCCGGATAACACGATTCCGGTTGAATTGTTTCCTTCCGGGTTTTTTGAAGGTAATCCATTCGTTATCGGTAGTGTTGGCAGAATGGCTGAAATCAAGGATTTTCCAACACTGATCAAGGCTTTTTTATTGTTGCACGAAAAGCAATCTGCAACAGACAGGCCCGTACGGCTCGTAATCATCGGAGATGGTATTGCAAAAGCACAATGTGAAGCTATGCTGCGCTCAGCCGGGGTTGAGCAATTTGCCTGGCTCCCGGGAGAGCGTAACGATATCGCACAACTAATGCAGGCGATGGATGTGTTTGTACTGCCATCACTGTCCGAGGGTATTTCCAATACCATACTGGAAGCCATGGCAAGCGGTTTGCCGGTTGTGGCAACCCGGGTGGGGGGGAATACCGAACTGGTAACGGAAGGAGAAACCGGTTATCTGGTACCTTCGAGAGATCCCGCAACAATGGCCCGTGCAATCCATGGATATTGCCGGAATGATGTAATGGCCCGCAGACACGGGCAACGTGCACGTGAAGTTATTGAGCAGCAATTCAGTATGAGTTCCATGACAAACGGTTACCTTGCAGTATATGATCGGGTATTGGGTCATGCTGTTGTTCAACCAGAAACTGAAATAACCAACTGACCGGATAAAGATATGTGTGGAATAACAGGTGTATTTGATATACGAAGTGGCAGCGGGATTGACCGTAATCTGCTGCACTGCATGAACCAGACACTAACGCACCGTGGCCCGGACGAAGGGCAGGTACATATTGAGCCCGGTTTGGGATTTGGACATCGCCGCCTGTCTATCATGGATGTATCCAGTGGTCAGCAACCGCTGTTTAATGAAGATGGCAGCGTGGTTGTCGTGTTCAATGGTGAAATCTATAACTTTCAGAAGCTGGCTAAAGAACTGACAGCATTGGGGCATCAATTCCGTACCCATTGTGATACTGAGGTAATCGTACATGCTTGGGAAGAGTGGGGCGAACACTGTGTGGAACGTTTCAGCGGCATGTTTGCTTTTGCCGTATGGGATCGCAACCGGCAAATGCTGTTTATGGCGCGTGACCGGCTGGGTATCAAGCCATTTTATTACACCCTGCTGGATAACGGGTTATTTTTGTTTGCTTCGGAACTCAAGGCATTGCTGGTCCACCCGGATTTTGACAAGACACTCGATCATCAGGCGATAGAAGATTATTTTGCCTATGGCTACATCCCCGAGCCGAAAACCATTTTTAAAAATGCGTTCAAGCTGAACCCTGGATACTCATTATTATTGCATCAGGGACAGCAGCCAGCCTTACCCCGTGAGTACTGGGATATACCATTTGCGCCACATGGTGTTTTAAGTGAAGAGGAGGCGGCAGAAGAGCTGGTTGTCCGGTTACGAAATGCTGTGGACAGTCATCTTATGAGCGAAGTGCCGCTTGGCGCATTTCTTTCCGGGGGAGTGGATTCCAGTGCTGTTGTGGCAATGATGGGTGGCCTGATGAAAGAATCGGTCAATACCTGCTCGATTGCTTTTGCTGACCCTGCTTTTGATGAATCAGATTATGCCCGACTGGTTGCCGAGCGCTACCAGACCCGACATTTTACTGAGCAGGTAAAACAGGACGATTTTGATCTTATTGACCGGCTGGCCGCATTGTACGATGAGCCGTTTGCTGACAGTTCCGCCATTCCGACTTATCGTGTCTGTGAGCTCGCCAGAAAACGGGTGACAGTGGCACTTTCCGGAGACGGGGGCGACGAGAACTTTGCCGGTTACCGCCGTTACCGCTGGCACATGATAGAAGAACGGTTGCGTTCCAGGTTACCGTTAGGATTACGAAAACCCTTGTTTGGCCTGCTGGGTGATGTTTATCCCAAGGCGGACTGGGCGCCTAAGTTTCTGCGTGCCAAGACCACGTTTGAATCGCTTGCACGTGATTCTGTGGAAGGTTATTTCCATAGCGTATCCATTCTGGACAATCGGCTGCGTGCACAATTGTTTACCCGGGATTTTCATCACAGTTTGCGAGGCTATCAGGCAGTTGAGGTGCTGCGTGGTTATGCGGATAAAAGCCCGACACAGGATCCTTTGTCACTGATTCAGTATCTGGATATGAAAACCTATCTTACAGGTGATATCCTGACCAAGGTGGATCGTGCCAGTATGGCCCATTCGCTGGAGGTGCGCGTTCCGCTGCTGGATCATGAGCTGGTTGAATGGGTCTCGGGGCTGCCTGCTTCCATGAAATTACACCAGCAGGAGGGTAAATACGTGCTCAAAAAATCACTGGAACCGTATTTGCCACATGAAGTGCTTTACCGTAACAAGATGGGCTTTGCCGTACCGCTGGCCAGCTGGTTTCGCGGCCCGTTGCGCGAACGTGTACGTACAGCATTACTTGGCAATACGTTAGCGGATACAGGAATCTTTGACATGGCCTTCGTTAAAAAAATGCTGGATCAGCACCAGTCCGGCAGGCGGGATTTTAGCGCCCCTATCTGGACGTTACTGATGTTTGAGGCTTTTCTGCGCAATACCCTCAATGCGGGAAATGTGTCATATACGGGTCAGGATAGAAAAGTTGCCTGAGGTTGATTCAGTCAATCACAGAATGCTCAACCGGAAAGCAGGGTAATTCAGTGCTGAACGTCTATCTCACTGTTGATACCGAGCTATGGCCTTATTCCGAGGGTTGGCCGGTGCGTGCCCTGTCACCGGATAAAAAAACGTTTGATGAAGAAATTGCTGCGTGCTTTTATGGCAGAACTGCTGAAGGGGATTTTGGGCTGCCTTATCAAATTGAGCAGCTAAACCGGTACGGGTTAAAAGCCACTTATTTTCTGGAGCCACTGTTTGCTGACCGGGCTGGCGGCCATCATCTTGCTGATGTGGTTGATTTGATTCAGCGTAATGGCCAGGAAGTCCAGCTGCACCTGCATACTGAATGGCTCAGTGAAATTCATGATCCGACTGTTCCTCCCTGTTTCAGGCAATACATACACCAATTCACGCTGGATGAACAGGCTGCATTGATAGCAAAGGGAGTACGCAGTCTCCAGGCAGCTGGCGTAAAAAAGCTCCATGCCTTTCGTGCCGGGAGTTATGGCGCCAATCGGGATACGTTACGTGCTGTGGCACAAAACGGGTTGTCGTTTGATTCCAGCTATAACTTTTGCTATCTGGGGGAAGACTGCAAGATTGATGTGGATAAACCGTTGTTGCAGCCGCATAAATTTGAAGAAGTATGGGAATTTCCAATTTCATTTTTCCAGGATTATCCCGGGCATCAACGGCATGCGCAGCTGGCAGCATGTTCAGCTGAGGAAATGAAAACAGCTTTACTGGATGCCTGGCGGCAGGGCTGGTTTTCATTTGTGATTGTTTTGCACAGCTTTGAGCTGGTCAAGGGTAGAAGTGCTGGCAAGCTGAGTTTGCCAGATAAGTTGAATATCAGCCGCTTTAATCATTTGTGCAAATTTTTGTCTGATCATGCCGGTAAGTTTAGAACGGCTTTGTTCTCTGAACTTGATCCGGGAGTCATTCCTGAAATAAACTCACCCGGGGTTTTGCGTTCCCGCCCGCATCATACAATCAGACGTTATACCGAGCAGGTCTATTCAAGGTTTTTCTAATGGAGAAATGGTCCAGGCAATCAATAAATTTTACCGTACGATTGGGGGAAATCAGGCTTCTTACCTGGCCGCTGAATGCCTGTGTACTGAAAACGCATTTTACTGAACTACCTGCTCATCCGGTCGTGCCGGAAGAGCTTGCAGAATTTTTTGGAAATTCTGTTAATGTGGTGGTAACACGTTCTCATCCGATTGAGTCTCCTTTGCCAAGACTCAATATATTGCCGCAAACAATTCGATATATTCCCTCAAGCTATCAGCGACACTGGGTTGTACTCGATGGTGGTTTTGAGAATTATCTGAAGAAATTTTCTGCCAAATCCAGAAATACACTTTTACGAAAAATAAAGAAGTTTGCGGAATTTTCGGGGGGAGAAATCGACTGGAGAGAATATCTTAGGCCGGAAGAGATGCATGAATTCTATAAACTGGCAATGGAAGTTTCACAGAAGACTTACCAGGAACGGCTACTTGACTGTGGCTTGCCTTCCGGTCAACAATTCTGTAAAGATATGCTGGCGCTTGCCGCAGAGGGTAACGTTCGCGGTTATATTCTTTTTTATCAGGGAAAACCGGTTGCCTATATTTATTGTCCGGTGCATAACGGGATTGCTCTCTACGAATACGTGGGTCACGATCCGGAATATCAATGCTGGTCACCTGGAACATTACTTCAGTACTATGCTTTGCAATGTCTGTTTGCAGCGGACCGCATAAAGATCTTCGATTTTACTGAGGGAGAGGGAGCCCATAAGGCATTCTTTGCAACCAGTGCACAATATTGTGCGGATATTTATTATTTTCGACGCACCTGGCGCAATCTGATCAGAGTGGCATTACATGCCGGTAGTGACGGATTATCACGCGGTATCGTCCAGGTACTGGACAGGCTGAAATTGAAGTCCTATATCAAAAAAATACTTCGATCGGCCGCATAAGGTCATATTGTTTACTTACTCTGAATTTATTTATCCTGAAGGTTTATGTCTTCGCAAAATGTACCGCTTCCAGAATCATACGATATACCGCAACTTGATGATGGCCGGGAATGGCAAGATCTGGATCAGCTCGATACCACAGCACGAACTCAGGCATTGCTGGCTGTTAAAGATTTGATTCGGCACCATTCCGCTGCTGTTATGGATCATGACCCGGATTGGCTTTATACCAAATGCAGCCATGATAAATCCGTCAAAATCTTTTTGTATTTTGCACGAGATGGCTCATTGTCCGGTTACGCTCCATTTTTCGTACATCCATCCTCTTTGAGTTTTGAATTATTCGGTATTTCACTCTGGGAATACCGGATCCGTCGTTACAGCATGACAACAAGCCCTTTGTTGTCGGAAGGAATCGATGCAGAGAAAGTCCTGCGCAGTCTGTTCGATAGCATATGGCAAATACTTGGAAATCGCGAAACCTTGTTTGGGCTGGGCGTTGAACTGGATTCACCGTTTGGCCAGTTTCTTCAGAACGATGCTGCTTTGCAGAAAAAGTATCAGATTTTCCCTTCCGGAAAGGCTTATCACAGACGGCTGATTGCATTACCTAAAAGCTTTGAGGAATATATTCAGAATCTGGGATATGGAACCCGTAAAGAAGTGCGACGTGCTTTGCGCCGTCTTGAACAGGATCCTGAAATCACGATTAATCACCACATATTTACTACACCTGAAGATGTACTGGAATTTTTACCTCTGGCTCAACAGGTATCTGATAAAACTTATCAGCGTAATTTACTCGGTCTTGGTATTCGCGATGATATTGAAACACGCCATGTTCTTACAAGTGCTGCAGAGAATGGCTGGTTTCAGAGTTATCTTCTGATTTGTAATCAGGAGCCGGTCGCGTTCCAGCATGGTTACATTTATGGTGGTATCTACTATGCGGAACAAACCGGCTACGATCCCGCCTGGGGAGATAAATCTGTCGGTACAATTGTGCAGATCTATCGGATCCGTGATCTGATTGGCTGTGGAGTCACCCGATTGGATTTTTTGTATGGAGATAATGAAAGAAAAAGAAGCTTATCCAATATGTATCGGATAGAGCAGAATTTTTATCTGGTTCCGAGAAAATTTCCGCTGGGCGTGCTTGCCTATACCTTACGCGGATTCAACACGCTTTCCCGATTAGGAGGGGATTTTATTGAAAAATGGGGATTAAAATCCAGAATTCGCCGCTTTCTCCGTAAGTGGTCAGTCAGTCGGGACTAGCGGGATTATTTAACAGCCAGGACAGTAATGCCGGTTTTTTGCAGGTGGCGCAGCAGAAGGCGATTGCCGGTACTGACAGCTATCCAGCCGGCTTTGAGCCAGCCGCATTTCCTGAAAGTATTAAGTGAAGACACATTGGTGGAACGGATATGTGTCACGATTCTGGAACAGCCATGCTTCTTCATATCTTCACACACCATTTCCAGTAGCAATGCTGCAGCACCTAATCCACGGTAACGGGGGGAAGTGAATAAATAGCCAAGGAAGGCGTCCCCGGACACCAGGCCAATATCTAAATCTGTTGGTGAATCAACCCGGATAACAGCGCTGTGGCTGATATTTGTTTGTGATACGACTTGTGTCCCGTCGATCAATGCGTAGACTCTTGCATTGTTACGGATAAGTTGTGCAACACTCTGACCGCTTTGTGAATTGATTTGTTCGATCAGTTCGTTTGGATATATGGCAATATCCCGGGTGGAGCTTAGAGAAATAAAGTGGAATACTTCTGCCCCGGGTTTTTTTACAGGAGGCTGTGATAACGGCGTTTGCCGCTGTGTCAAATCAGTTGTGCAGAAAAAATAAATCTCTACTCTGCATAGCACTTTAATCAGCCAGAATACTGCCGCCTTGAATCCTCCCTTATATTTCAGGAGTGCCAATCTTTCCTGCCATGCGTTCATGATATTGATCTGCCAAATAAAGTAACCACTACCCTTTCTACCCGGACGAGCAAGCGGCTGCATGCAGTCCGTGTATTTAGAAAAAAACATCAATTTTACGCATCAGATTGGCCAGCTTTTTCTGTGACCAGCTCAATTGCTCCCAATATCGCGGATACGACTGGCGGCGTACCATTTCAATTTCTTCCGACCAGAAACCTGAGGTAGGTCGTCAATCACAGAGTCCAACGGGTTAAGCGGTCATCTGTTTTGCATAGTATTGTTGGCTGAAAGCAGCAGGCGACAGATAACCAAGTCGTGCCTGTTTGCGGGTGCGGTTGTAGAAG
>NZ_JADZAJ010000023.1 GCF_020852615.1 Nitrosomonas sp.
AGATGGTCAAGAACACCAAAGCCATGCACGAACACTACAAACTGGAAGGTGTATTTGAAGGCGAACCGAAATTCAAATTCCATGATGAATTCCAGGCCAGTGCCAAACCTGCCAAAAAAGGAAAAGAGTAATCATTTTTTGGTGGTGTGATTGTATTTGTTTGTTCTGAGGGGGCTGTGATGGCCCTTTCAGAATAGATTCAGGCCAGCAGCTTTAATTATCTATGGATATCTCAGAAATAATCCGGATAGATCAGCAGGCAACAAGTGTTTATATTTTAAACATTGCTATCAGGGCTTGTTCTCGGCTGGTAAATGAAACAAGCAGGTCACTGTTTTCAACCGTCAGATAAGGCGGTTTTTTTATTTTCAAAATAGGTTAAACATGTTTCGTAGATTTCCGGAAACAATCGAAAATCCGATACACAGGAAGCGTGATTATTTCATCGCGGCATTTACCTTTTTTTGTGTTGCGGTTAGCCTCGTGATTGATGCACATGGAACCTTATTGTTACAAAATATGCTGGGTGTCATTGCCTGGATTTTCCTGATTCTATTGCTTCGTGGTGAAAACCGGGAAATAAGAATGCAGGTTGTGATTGCTGTCGCTTTTGCAACAGCCGGTGAGCATTTTGCATCCATTTATATGGGGGGGTATACCTACCGTATGGAGAATGTACCGCTGTACGTACCCCCGGGCCACGGTATGGTTTATCTGACTGCTGTAGCACTGGCTCGATCAGGTTTTTTTCTCCAGCACGCCCGGAAAATTGCAGCGTTTGTGATGATTGTGTGCGGGTTCTGGTCAGCATGGGGGGTTAGCGGATTATCCGAGCATGGTGATCAGGTGGGGGCCCTGCTTTATGTGGTGTTCCTGATCTATCTGTTCAAAGGCAGGTCGCCGATGGTATATCTGGCGGCATTCTTTATTACCACCTGGCTGGAACTGATTGGTACCGCAGCCGGTACCTGGCGGTGGGCTGCGCTTGAACCGATATTTGAATTGACACAAGGCAACCCGCCTAGTGGGGTATCCGCCTGGTATTGTCTGGTGGATGCTGTTGCCATTAGTGGCGCTCCGATTTTTCTGAGTGCTCTTGGCAGAGTGAGCGGCCTGGTCAAATGGTTCAAAAATGGCGGAATTAATCTTAAAGTGATTTTGAGTAAAAAATGAGCGATATTTCCAGGTTGCAGCGTGTGAGCAGGGGTATTTTTTGAGTGAGCCCAAACCGGCAGGGGTTAAGCTTATACTTACACTTATTAACTTAATTCATTACCCTGTTATGGAAATACTTCAAACCGATTCGATACTGTGTATTTCTTGCAGGTGCAAACATAGGCTATGAGCAGCGAGATAATGTTTGACCAGCTGGGTCTGTCCAGCGAAATTCTTCGCGCCGTCAGTGATGAGGGCTATGTAAATCCCACACCAATCCAGGCACAGGTTATTCCCTCAATTCTGGCTGGCAGGGATGTGATGGCCAGTGCACAAACAGGCACCGGCAAGACAGCCGGTTTCACCCTTCCTTTGCTTTACCGCCTGCAGGCACATGCCAGTACAAGTATGTCTCCTGCCAGGCACCCAGTTCGCGCATTGATTATGGCACCAACCCGCGAACTGGCCATGCAGATCGATGAAAGCGTCAAAAAATACGGAAAATATCTTGCACTGAGATCAGCGGTCGTTTTTGGTGGAATTAGTATTGAACCCCAGATTGCGGTATTGCAAACAGGGGTGGAGATATTGGTAGCCACTCCCGGTCGTCTGCTGGATCTGGTTGAACAAAAGGCGGTTAATTTTTCGAAGACCGAAGTTTTGGTGCTGGATGAGGCAGATCGCATGCTGGATATGGGTTTTTTACCGGATATCAGACGTGTAATGGCATTATTGCCCCAGCAGCGACAAAGCCTGATGTTTTCAGCCACGTTCTCGAGTGAAATCAGAAAGCTTGCTGACAGCCTGCTGAAACAGCCGATCCGGATTGAAGCTGCAGCACGAAATACGGTGAATGAATCTATTTCACATATTGTTCACCGGGTAAATCCGGGTAATAAGTTTGCCCTGCTGCTTCACCTGATTCGTCAGCAAAATTTGAAGCAGGCGCTTGTCTTTGTCAAAACAAAGCATGGATCTTCCCAGTTGGCACAAATGCTGACTCGTAATGAGATTTCGGCGGCAGCCATTCACGGTGATAAAAATCAGCAGCAGCGGACACAAGCGCTTGCTGAATTCAAGAATGGTGAAATACAGATATTGGTTGCGACTGATGTTGCAGCCCGCGGGATTGATATTGAAAAACTGTCTCATGTTGTTAATTACGAATTACCCGGTAATCCGGAGGATTATGTCCATCGTATCGGGCGTACCGGTCGGGCAGGCAGTAAAGGAAAAGCAATTTCTCTGGTCAGCGAACATGAAAAAGAGCTGCTGGCCAATATTGAGAAACTGTTGAATACTAAACTGGAGGTAGAGCCGGTTACCGGTTTTGAAGCAGAGCAATCTTTACGCAATCTGCCGGACCGGAAAAACCGGATGGCATCCGGTAATTCTCGCCATGACAGTAAACCAGCGGAGAATACCGAAAATGAGAAAGGCAGGAAGCTGCCTGCGTCGCACAGATATGCCGATTCGCGCAGAGGAGGTATATCAAAACATAGCGACCCTATTTTTACCCAACCTTACGTTCCGCAGTCTAATCCGGCTTCACCGGCTGCAGCCAGACAAGCGGAAACTCAATCGCTGTTCCTTGCATATCGACAGGAAAAAAAGACTGTTCCAGCCCTGTTTACTGCCTTAACCAAGAATAAAATTAAACAGGAAAATTGAGCTCATATTGATTCTCGGCTTTTCCCTTTTCCTGATCTCTCTTTACCCATTCATTTTTGAGCGACTGATCGACTTCAGTCTGTTTTCTCCCCTGTAATTGCATTTGCCCGTATCTGGGCAGGTATCTGATACGAGCAGAGATCTTGTTTGCCCTGTCTGCTGCACAAAAACCAGATCAACCGGGTGGTTGCGACAGTAAAGCTGCATTTTATTGACGTGGATCAATAAAACAGATGCCAATCAGGAGCATGATTTTCTTCGGGTTAATATAAAGAAAGGAGTGAGAAAATGGGTGAAGTAGTAAAGGGCAGTGATACCGAAACTTTTAGAAAGATGATGGTTGCTGTTGTGTTTATTATGGCAGTGCTGGGGTCATTGATCGTAATATCAGCTCGTTTTGCAGCAGGTGGTATCTGAGGTGTACTAAGAAGCTGGAAGCACTGTTTTTTGTTATCCAATACTTTATCCGAATACCCCTGTTAGTTCTCTTCCGGGGCTGACGGGGGTAGAAATATCCTGCACAAACAGCATTTGGTAAAGATCTTCGCAGTAAAAATCCCACAATAGTAATAAAGCCCGCGCCGGGTGTGCCGTCCCCCTATGGCGGTCACTTGCTGACAACCCTCACCGACCTGTTTGTATCCGGCGCAGCTTTACTTTCCTGCTTTTACGATACGATAGTCTGACTTTGCATTCCGCATATTACAGCACACCGGCCTGAATATGCTTTTCTTTCCAGGCAGATGGAAGGCATATTTTGGTACTATCCCCAATCCAATCCTTTACCCCTGTCATAGAGAGGGGCTTCTGATTGCCAGTTTACTCATCTGCGTTGTAAGGAGGGTGTTAACAGTAATGTTGAATGGAACAGAAAAACTGCTGTATGTTGCTCTGGTACTGCTTTCTGCTTGCGGCAAACAGGAAGAGGTGGCAAAAGTCGTCAACCCGCCTTCAGTCAGCGTAATTACTGCTAAACAGGCTTCGATGGAAGTGCGTGAGGAAACGGTTGGATCGCTCGAAGGTTTGATGGATCCGACCATTGCGGCTGAAGTTTCCGGGCGTGTACTTAAAGTGCAGGTGCGTCAGGGGCAGCATGTGAAAAAAGGGCAGGAAATCGCCTTGCTGAATCCGGTCGATTATCAGCTGCAGCGAAGAGAGGCGGTTAGTGAAGTTTCCCGGCTGGAGGCTTTATTGAACAATCAGAAGCGTTTGGTCGAACGCAATGCCAGGCTGGTTGAACGCAATTTTATTTCACAAATTGTGCTGGATGATGTTAAAACCCAGGAAATTGCTTTACACCGTCAGCTGGAGGGGGCTAAATCCCGTTTGGCGACTATCGAGCACAATCAATCCAAAACACGTTTGCTTTCCCCTATGGATGGAACTGTTGAATCCCGGGTAGTTTCCGAAGGGGATTATGTCAAGGTGGGTGATCCGCTGTTCCAGATCATCAGTAACCAGCGGCTGCGCGCGCATCTCCCATTTCCTGAGAGTATTGCCTCGCATATCAAACCCGGTCTGGAAGTACGGTTGAGCTCACCGACTTCTGATGTTGAAATCGTTTCTCACATCAGAGAATTGAAACCGGCGATCGGCGCGGGTAACCGGGCAATAGATGTACTGGCCGATGTGGAAAATCAGCCTGGCTGGCATGCGGGAGCCAGCGTCAGTGGTGTGATTGTGCTGGATGTACGCAAGGATGTGGTCGTGGTACCGGAACAAAGTGTGGTACTGAGGCCAGCGGGTGAAGTGGTTTATGCGGTCAGTCAGGATCAGGCACAGGTTCATCAGAGAATCGTGCATACCGGCCTGAGGCAGGATGGCATGGTCGAAATTATTGAAGGTATTCAGGCGGGTGAACAGGTGGTGCTGGATGGCGCCGCTTTCCTGACCGATGGCGCTAAAATCTCGGTACAGAAAGAAGCATCAGGAAAGGCGGATTCATGACACTGCCCGAGTTGTCAATCAAGCGCCATGTGCTGGCGTGGATGGTTTCCGGGTTGCTGGTATTGCTGGGGATAATCAGTTATCAGCGCATTGGCATGGATCGCTGGCCGTATATCGAATTCCCCATGATTTCGGTGACAACAACGCTGATTGGAGCCAATCCCGATATTGTTGATGCCAGTATTACCAGCATTATCGAGACTGCCATCAATACCATCCCCGGTATTGAACATGTGCAATCCAGTTCTTCACCCAGTGTTTCAGTTACCACCATTACATTCAGTCTGGATAAGAACATTGATGTTGCCTACAACGAGGTACAGTCGAATATCAGCCAGATTCTGCGGCGATTGCCGGACGATGCTGATCCACCGATCGTGCGTAAAATTGAAACCAATGCGCAGCCGGTAATGTGGCTGTCGCTGCAGGGGGATCGCACACTGCAGCAGCTCAATCTGTTCGGCTTTAACGTTATCAAGAAGAAGCTGGAGACGATTGATGGCGTCGGTGAAGTCCGTCTTGGCGGGCGGCGTGATCGTACCATACGAATTAATATCCTGCCCGAACGCCTGGCCTCCTACAACCTGGTCGCAAGTGACGTCATCAATGCTTTCCGGCGTGAACATATTCAGTTACCGGGTGGTTTTCTCATAGGGAAGAATACCGAAAAGCTGATCAAGCTCGATCTGGAATTCCACAATATCAGGGATATCAGCAATCTGATCGTAACGTATCGTAATGGCGCCCCAATCCGGCTGAAAGAAATAGCGGAGGTCGCGGATGATCTGGCCGATTATCGTCAGGTGGCACGCTTCAAGGGAGAGCCTTCGCTGGGAATAGGCATTGTCAAGGTTTCGAATGCCAATACAGTAGCCATTATCGAGAAAGTCGAGCGCAAGCTGAAAGAAGATATTGTCCCGGGTTTACCGCCCGGTATGCGCATCAGTGTTTCCACCAGTGACGCTATTTTTATCAGGGAACTGGTAAATTCGCTGCAGGAACATCTGGTGGAAGGCACATTGCTGGCCGCATTGATCGTATGGCTGTTCCTGCGCTCAGTACGTTCCACGTTAATCATTGCCACTGCCATTCCGGTATCCCTGATGGGAGCCGTCGCCGTGATGTATTTCTCGGGGTTTACCTTCAATACTATGACACTGCTTGCGCTGCTGCTGCTGATCGGGGTGGTGGTGGATGACGCTATTGTTGTGCTGGAAAGCATTTTTCGGCACATGAGCCGGGATCAGGCGGGAAATGGTAAGGTTGATGCGGCAGCGGCCTCGGTCAGAGGCAGTCATGAAGTCGTGTTTGCGGTAATTGCAGCCACGCTGTCGCTTGTCTGTATTTTTGCGCCGGTGATTTTCATGGATGGCATCATCGGCAAATTTTTCAAATCATTTGCAGTGGTTGTGACGTTTGGTGTGATGATTTCCCTGCTGGTTTCGCTTACGCTGACCCCCATGCTGTGCTCACGTTATCTGCGTGTTGAACAACAACATGGCCGCCTTTATTACCGGATGGCTGACTGGTTCAACCGTATGGATCAGCTGTACACCTCGCTGCTTGATTATTCGATCACTCACCGCTGGAAGGTTGTACTGATTACAGTCGTTGCGGTGTTGAGCAGCGGCTTTTTCTTCGGCAAAGTGGAGAAGGAGCTCGCTCCGGAAGCGGATGAAGGGGTATTCACGGTTAATTTCAGGACTCCGCTGGGTTCAAGTATTGACTATACCGATTCGCGCATGCGGCTGATTGAAGGTGTGCTGGCTTCCTACCCGTCTGAAGTGGCCACCTACCTTTCCATTATTGGAGCCGGGCAGGATGGCCAGGTAAACAGAGGATTTGTCAGTGTTCGTCTGTTTGATCGCCAGGATCGAACCATGACCCAGAAAGCATTAATTTCCAAGCTGAGAGAACGTTTTGACAGAATTCCGGGAGTGCAGGCATTTCCTGCCCCGGTTGCGATTGTGCGTGGTCAGCGTTCTGAAAAATTACAGTTCAACCTGACCGGCCCCAATCTGCAGGAAGTGGGGCGTTTATCCGGTGAGATGCAGCGGCGGCTCGGTGAAATACCGGGAATGGGTAAAATAGATCTGGATCTTGATCTTGACTTGCCACAGCTGGTGATGAATCTGGATCGGACGCGCGCGGCCAGTCTTGGTATTTCAGCCGCAGATGTCGCTACGGCAATCAATATGTTTACCGGTGGGGTGGATGTGGCGAGGTTCAGTGATGAACCGGGAGATGGTCAGCGTTATGAAATCAGGATTAAAGGTAAAGAAAATCGGTTCAGCCAGATTGAAGATCTGAAGAAAATTTATTTGCGAAGTGCCGGGAATGAACTGGTCAGGCTGGATACGGTTGCCAGTTTCCACGACAGCCTCGGTGCAGCCGTGATTGGGCGATTTGATCTGCAATATGCGGCAATGTTCTATGCCAACCCGACACTGCCGCTGGGCAAAGCTGCCGATATGGTATTTCAGCAGGCTGCTGAATTTCTGCCGGCCGGCTACGCGGTGAAGATGACCGGTCAGGCGGAAGAGCTGGCTAAAACCATGTCAAATACGCTGTTTATTTTTATCCTGGCGCTAGTTCTGCTGTACATGGTGCTGGCCAGTCAGTTTAACTCTTTTCTGCAACCGCTTATCGTTATGGTCGCGCAGCCGCTGGCAATCATAGGCGGTATTTTTGCCTTATGGCTGACGGGCAATTCACTTAACATATTTTCCATGATCGGCCTGGTACTGCTGATTGGCCTGGTGGCTAAAAATTCGATCCTGCTGATTGATCTGACCAACCAGCTGCGTGAGCAGGGCAAATCTGTGGATGCTGCACTGAGGGAAGCCTGCCCGGTTCGGTTGAGACCGGTGCTGATGACATCATTGACCGTTATCCTTGCACTGTTACCGGCAGCGATGGGGCTGGGTGCCGGTGCTGAAACCAACCGCCCGCTTTCCATCGCAGTGATTGGTGGCATGATTTCATCGACATTGTTAACGCTGGTAGTGGTACCTGCGGTTTATTCGCTGGTGATGCAGGCGGTAGAGAAATATCAGCGTTCTCATACTTCTTCGTACTTCTGATACATCAGTCTGATCAGTCATTTTCGAATGTAATCAGCCGGGCACGCGAATAACAAAACGGAACAGCGGGCCGTGCTGCTCGACTGTCAGGCAGTTGTAACCTTTGGCGCGAGTGTCTTCGGGGATGCCGTTTACGGATTGGGCACAGTCGGTAATGACTTCCAGTATCTGTCCGGGTGCCATGCCAGCCAGGGCTTCCAGCGTGGCAACGGCATTGTAGGGGCAATGTTCCCCGCGTAAATCCAGTGACAGATCAGGTTTCCGGCTCATTGAGCAAGGTTTTCCTGAAGACTGGCTGCGGCAGTATGGCGCTGGTTATGGCGTCGGGCATTCAGGTAAACCAGCCCGGCTGCCAGTGCCAGCCCGATCAGACTGGCCAGCAGACCGGCGCCTGTTCCCAGCTGTTCCAGCAGGTTGATTTTCGGGTAGGGCAGGGCCAGTACACCACCCAGCTCATCCCAGAAGAGGGCGACCAGGGTGCCGCCAATGACGTTGCCGATGCCGACTACCCAGAAATGGACCTGTCCCTCCATTGCCCGATACATCCAGCCGGTTTCACAGCCACCGGCCAGTACGATGCCGATACCGAACAGCAGTCCGCCAATCACGGCATTGGGGCCCATCCAGAAGATTTTGGGTGTGGCACCCAGCGCGATTGCACCGAAATTGCCGAGACAGGCTACCGCCATGCCCAACAGGATACCGTAAGCGATGCGGGTGCGTCCGGTGGTCCACAGATCACGCACAGCGCTGGTAAAGCAGACTTGTCCGCGCTCGATTACCGCGCCGAAGCATACACCAAACAATACTGCCAGACCCAACACCAGTGAAACTTCAAAGCGTGAGGCAGCAAAGCCGAGTATCAATACAGCAATCAGTAAACCGAAGCGATTTTGCAGGCGAGCACGCCGGGCCAGAGCGGCCGTGTCAGCAAACAGCGTGCTGGGTACAGTATCCAGCCGCAGCGGGGTACGCAGGAGCGGCAGCAGGCAGAGTTTTACACCGATCCATGCTCCGGTGACCGTAGCCAGCATGAAAGCCCAGGCATGGAGTGAAAACATCGGGATACCGGTGAAGAAAGCCGCCAGATTGCACCCCATCGCCAGGCGCGCACCAAAACCGGCAATGATGCCGCCGATCAGCCCCTGCACCAGCCGGCGCCGGCTGGTCGGCCAGCGCAGCTGCACATTATTGGCCCACAGTGCAGCACATAGTGCACCGGCAAACATGCCAATGATCATAACGCCATCAATACGCTCGAGTGGTGAATCTTTCAGGCCGATCAGCTGGAAATAGCTCCACTGTTGCGGAGCAAAACCAAGCCATGCGGCAATATGTCCTCCCCAGCGGGTGAATTCACCAGTTACCGCCCAGAAAGTACCAGTAATCGCAAAGTAACAGGATGAAGCAACTCCCAGTGACAGTAAAGCCGGGATAGGTGACCAGAAACGCACCAGGTACTGGGTGCGGAATTCGGTAAATGACATGTTTGAAACTCCGATTGATTGGCTGAATGCCACGTTATGTGGGGGACGTATTATTTTAATGCGGATAGAGAGGTTTCCGGGAAGCTATTAGCTATTTTATGTTGCCAGCCTGGCTTTGCAGGCATAATCGAATTCAGGCCATGGTTTGTTTTTCAGGTAACGGCTATATTTGCAGAGGGCCGTTATTTCCTGCCAGAATGGCGGGGATTTCCTGCATGCCCAGTTCGGTCAGTTCTTCCTGTTCCAGAGAGCCGAATATACTGAGCAGGGCGGCCAGCGCGCCTGTCCAGCCGGTCTGGTGGCTGGCACCCAGTCCGGAGCCGTTTTCACCGTGGAAATATTCGTAGAACAGCAGATAATCCCGCCAGTGGGGATCGGTCTGAAATTTTTCTGTACTGCCAAAAACGGGGCGCCTGCCGTACTCATCCGGCAGGAAGATATGCAGCAGTCGTGCGGAAATCATTTTGGCGATCTGGAACAGGTTGCATTGCTTGCCTGATCGGGTCGGACATTCAATCCGGAAATTATCGCCGTAATAGGCGTACAGCGTGAGCAGTGCACGGATAATCAGGAGATTGACAGGTACCCAGACCGGGCCGCGCCAGTTGGAATTGCCGCCAAACATATTGGTGGTGGATTCCCCCGGCTGATAATCCGCGGTGAATGTTTGTCCGTTCCAGTAAAATTCGTAGGGATGTTCCAGGTGATATCTGGAAAGTGAGCGGATGCCGTGAGGACTCAGAAATTCCTGTTCATCGAGCATTCTTGCCAGTATCCGGCGCAGTTTGTCCTCATCCAGAACAGCCAGCAGACGGCGACCTTCAACACCGGGCCTGATCGGGCAGAACAGATGGCGAGTCAGGTAATCCCGGCGCCGAACCAGATCTTCAAACAGTTTTGCCACCTGCGGCAGTTTATCCAGTGTGGTTTTTTCAATGACAGTTACGGCACACAGCGGCAGCAGACCGACGAGGGAGCGTACCTTGATACGGGTTGAGCGGCCATCCGGAAAGCGCAACACGTTATAGAAAAAACCATCTTCATCATCCCACATATCGCGGTGCTCATCGCTGACATCCTGCATGGCGGCGGCGGTTGACATGAAACGGTTCAGATAGGACAGCACCCTCTGTTCATAATCCGGTTCATGGAAGCTCAGCTCCAGCGCGATTTGCAGCATATTCTGCGAGAACAGGGTCATCCAGGCAGTGGCATCTGACTGTTCAATGTGGCCGCCGGTGGGCAGCGGGGTACTGCGGTCAAATACGCCGATATTGTCCAGTCCCAGGAATCCGCCTTCATACACATTTTTATCCGGCTCCCGGTGGGCTTCCCACCAGCAGAAATTTTTTTCCAGACTGGCAAAGGCAGATTTCAGAAATGCCAGATCATTCTGGTCGTGATAATCCTGGCAGACCTGGTAAACCATATAAACCGCCCAGGCATGTACGGGTGGATTCACATCACAGAAATTCCATTCGTAAGCCGGAATCTGCCCGTTCGGGTGCTGATAGCGATTTTCCAGAAACAGACTGAGCTGCTGTTTGGCAAAGGCGGGATCAATAATGGCCAGCGGCAGGGTGTGGAAAGCGGTATCCCAGACGGCAAACCACGGATATTCCCATTTGTCCGGCATGGAAATAATGTCCCTGCATTGCATATGTTCCCAGCCGGTGTCGCGTATACTTTGCTGATGATGCTCATCCAGCCAGCGTTTTACGTCGAATTCGTAATACTGCTTGGACCATATCATGCCAGCCAGTGCCTGCCGCAGAATGCGCTGCTGTTCCCTGCCGAGTTTGTTACCGGACAGGGTGGCATAAAAATCATCAGCTTCTTTTTTTCTCTGATCAATGAGCTGATCAAAATCAGTAAAGATAGTGTCTGCACTGACGGATTCAGCACGACACAGGCGCAAGCGGATTTCGCTGCTGTTTCCAGGAGGAATACTCAATGCATAATCCGCTGCCGCCCGGGTGCCGTGACAGGCGGGATTGACGGCATCTGCCTGACCGGAGACGATATGGTTGTTGATGCCATCCTTGGTATAGAGGCCGGTGTTGTTGCTGTGAAACAGCCGCCAGGCGTTGGTTTCATTCTCACAAAACAACAAAGGCGGGTTGTCCGCACAGAATAGCTGGTATTCACCCAGTACTTCATGTTCGGCGCGGATTACCCGGTAGTTGCCCGGATTTTTTTCCTGGGACAGTTGCGGCTTTGCTGTACCGGATTCCCACGACCAGGTATTACGAAACCAGAGGGTGGGCAACAGCCGTAAACTGGCAGTTTCAGGGCCCCGGTTAACAGCAGTGATGCGGATCAGCAGATCTTCCGTATCAGCCTTGGCATATTCCACAAAAATATCGAAATACCGGTTCTCATTAAAGATGCCGGTATCCAGCAGCTCATATTCCGGTTCCAGCCGGGAGCGTTGCCCGCTGGTGGTGACCAGATCTTCGTAGGGATAAGCGGCCTGCGGATATTTGTAGAGGTATTTCAGATAACTGTGAGTGGGAGTGGCATCCAGATAGAAATAGTATTCCTTGACATCTTCACTGTGATTGCCCTGCTGATTGGTCAGACCGAACAGACGTTCTTTCAGTACAGGATCGTGTCCGTTCCACAATGCCAGCGCAAAACAGAGCAGCTGGCGATCATCACTGATGCCGGCCAGCCCGTCCTCCCCCCAGCGGTAGGCACGTGCACCCGACTGGTAGTGTGGAAAATAATTCCAGGCATCCCCGCTGTCGCTGTAATCCTCCCGCACGGTACCCCATTGCCGTTCGCTTAAATAAGGCCCCCATTTTTTCCAGGGGACACCGCCTTCATTGCACTGTTCAAGCCGCCGGGATTCTGTCGTCATATATTGCCCTGCCGGTGTTGTCCGGTTAATCCGAGTTGCTGCTGTGGTGATCTGTCTTTTTGTCAAATTGCAGAGTGATTTGCTGCTTGCAGCCGGTTGCCGGCCAGGTGAGTGTCAGTTTGACTGCCTGCATGATTTTTTCGAATCCACCCTCCGATTGTGAAACGGTGAAATGCGGGCGGGCGTGAAGGTTGGCCGGCGATTTAATTTTAAGCACCAGCCTGCCACCCAGGGTATCGTCTTCCAGTGTGAGTGCAGTCAGATCAGCCAGTTCGATGCGTTGCCCGAAGCCGGATAGCACGGTGTGATTCCTGATATAACGCCCGCCCGGGCCATCGCAGCTGGGCATGGCCAGGTTGATTTCGGTTTGCAGGTCTCCGTCCGGTTTACCTGTACATTCGTACGTTACCTGCAGCTGACTGCCGGAAATCCGGAAATATTTGCTGAGTGACCCGGAAGCCGTTTCCGCCCGGAAAATGATTTCATTCTCACGGGTTACAGGTTGCAGCTGGTAGTGCAATGTTTCGCCATTCAGGTGATCGATAAACAGGTATTGCGGATGTGGATCCGGTTGCAGATCGGCCGGGCTGATTTCATGCTTGAAGCTGACCCGGTCATGTGCGGAAGCAATTCCGGATTGATACTGTGCTGAATTTTCCTGTGAATTCAGCCGGATTTTCCGATAGTAGTGTTCTGTCTGGCGGGCAAGGGTATCAGCAAAATTGTGCCTGAGCGGATAAGTATCCAGTTCGCAGATGCTGGCACTGCCGTCCAGTTTAAGAATCGCCTGCACGCTTCCATTTTGCAGGTGGATTTCTTCGATACCATCCAGGTCAATATCTTCCTGATATTGAGGGGTACGGGGAGTGTGCTGGTCAAGCAGCGCTTCCAGCTCAATCAGGTTGTTATAGACAGCACGTCGCAGGTGGGGAAGATACAGCCCGCCGAACAGTCCGTGCCAGTAGGCATCATTGGCCTGGGAGGCGTACAGGCATTGCCGCATGGCGCCTGTGCGCTGTCTGGCCGGTAACTGTGCGTAGCGTGCGGAAAGATTAAGCATGCGTTTGTGCATCCAGTTGGATTCGGGATAGCGCGAGAAAAAGTTTTTCCAGATACCGCCGCGCAGGAAAGATTTGTTTTGTTCATACACCCCGGCGGATTTGGCCTGCTGGACAAGATCGGCGTAGGTATGGGCAGGTTCGGCGGGTAGCGTCCACTCGTTCATCTCAACATAAGAAGTGGTGGGGAGATAGATAACGCCACGGGTTTTTTCGCTGGCGTGGTAATCCCGGTAGTGTTGCAGCCGGATACAGGGAGAGGCCAGCACTCCCTGTATGAACTGCTCTAGCCAGCCCTGTTCGTAAACCCATTGATAAGTTTCCGGCCAGATACCAAATTTCTCGATGTCATCAAAATAAACTGCGGCAGGCTGATGGCCGGGAGCGGCCTGATCAGCCAGTGATTCAATATAGGCGATAGCTTCCTGTGCAGGAGAAAACGGCAGTCGGTAACGCAGGGCTTCCGAGATAGGGAAAAGATCCAGTGTGTGGTGATCTTCTTCCGTGGTGAAAAAACCATTGAGCTCTGTTTTGTGTTTGCCGGCACAAATAAAATGATAATCGTCCACGATGACATAGCGGATACCACAATTTGCCAGTGCCGGAGTGACTGTTGATTCCCAGACACGTTCGGTCAGCCAGGCGCCTTGTGGCTGTTGCCCCAGCTTTTTTTTGAGTTTGTCGGAGAAGGTCTTGAGCTGGCCGATACGATCCCGTTCGGGAATCACTGCCAGTACCGGCTCGGTATCTCCTGCACCAAACAGCTCGATCTGGCCGCGTTTGACCATTTCGCGCAGCAGTGCCATATCGTGCGGGTAGTGCTCAAACAGGAAATCCAGCAGCCAGCCGGAGAAATGGACAGCAAAACGAAATTCCGGATAGCGGTACAGGGTGTGCAGGAACGGCTTATAACAGCGCTCATGTGCATCAGTGATAACCTCCGGGAAATTGCCAATTGGCTGGTGGGCATGGACACCAAAAAGAAGTGATATGGATGAGGTCATCGGAATATCCTGCAAGTTAGGGAGTTATCAGCGGTTTGTATTGCTCGTGCCGGATTTTATGTGCCGGAATCAGGAGGAAGCGTGTCGCATCGCACCGCTTTCTCCTGCAGAGATTCCTCCCCGGCTGATAGGTTCAAGGAGGGTGATCGGGTCAGGGATTTCCAGAAGATGGTAGAGGTTCACCAAGTTTTTGCGGAAAGCGAGATCAAAACGCTCTACTGAACGGGGCGCGTTGTAGTCACCAAACCACCAGAACCAGTCTGAGCTTTCACAGGAAGCAAGCTGCCGCTCTGCTGCTGCCTTTTTTTGATCCGTCAGGCGGGTGCTTTGCATGACGAGGTCGTAACTTTGTTTGGCGGCACACAATAATTCCCAGGCGAGATTTTTGTCGTGATCACCAATCCAGGTGGAAAAATTGCCATATACCCAGCTTCCTGCTGCCAGGGCTGGAAGGTGTGTTACCTCAATTTTATTGTCGTGCAACCCGGCGATATAGTCGCTGTAGGTTGTTGTACGGATATTGGGATTGGCTTCCAGCATGGCATACAGATCATTGAGAAAGTAATAGCCATTGTAGGGGTACGATTCCCAGGCATTTTCGCCATCCAGAATGACGCTGACAATCGGTGCCGGGTTGCCGGCTGTTTCGCTGTGGATACGTTCGAGCCGCTGGATAAGGTTGGCGGCGGCATCGTGCCCGTACCATTTGGCGTATTCGAACCCGATTAGGTCGGATAACTGTTCATCCCGGTAGAAGCACAGGATGCTGTTGTCCCCGGATTTAAACCGGTATGGGCGGTAAAGGTATTCGTTGCGGGCAGGTAACGGTTGATCGGGATGGGATTTACGCAGGCTGTTGGCCAGAACAGCCTCACCACTGGCGCACCATTGGCGGCCGTGTTCAATCAGGATATCAAGTAGCGGCTCTGAGACAGCTCCCTCAGCAGGCCAGATGCCGGCAGGGCTGCTGCCAAAGCGGTTGTTATGGCTGTCAATGGCGGATTGCAGGTGAGATGCTACTCGATTGCGCCCGCCCGGGTAGGCGGAATGGGCAGGCAGGGTAATTTCAGGCAGGCTGTCCCGGGCAGAGGTGAAGTCGATCAGCAGAGGCGCAAGCGGATGATAGTGTGGCGTGGTGGAAAGCTCGATCTGGCCGGATTCAGCCAGCTTGCGGTAGCGCGGGATGATGTTGCGAATAAGCTCACCGATGAGATTGAACAGCAGGATCCGGTCGCCATGGCTGAACAGTTTGCCTTGTGACATGAGATGGACGATACATTCATGTTCCCGTCGCACGCTTTCACCCATCCAGACGAGGTGATACCACACCAGCAGATCAGCCAGGTATTGGCCGGAAACATACATTAATTCCCGGTCACCTGTTTTCTGCTGGTGATCGTACAGCTCACGCAGCTGCTGATAAGGCGGGTAGGGCCTGAGCATGGTGTCATGGTTGCTCAGAAAACAGCTGTTCAGGATATGCAGACGTTCATTGGGAGAAATCTGATCCAGATCCGGTGCCGCAAGCAGGCGCAACAAGGGATCGCGAATCGTGCCGGAAGTGAACTGATCGGTGTAATCCTCCAGCTGATCCAGCAGAACAGGAACAAAATTCACCACCAGCCGGATAGCAGGGTGTTTCTCAAGATGATGCGCCATGTCGGTATAGTCTTTGATGGCGTGCAGATAAACCCACGGCAGCATGAATTCTCCGGTGTTATAGTCGCGATAGTCCGGCTGATGCATGTGCCACAGTAATACAAGGTCAAGTCTGGAAGAACGGCTGTCCATCGTAAATCAGTTTATATACAGGAAGTGGATAAGAATCAGGCCGGCTTTGCGGCCGGCTCGGGAAATTTAACGGATATAGTGAATGCGCTGTTTCAGCATTTCCGGGGTGATCAGTGTAATGCCGTCTGGCGTGACGTAAAAATGCTTTTTGTCTTCTTCAGAATTAAAACCGACCTGAAGCCCTTCGGGGATCTCGCAATCTTTTTCCACCACGACCCGCTGGAGATGAACATGCTGGCTGATAGTGACATTAGGCAGGATAACGGAGTCTTCAATCGTACTGTAGCCGCGCACCTGTACATCGGAGAATAACAGGGAGCGGCGTACCGTTGCGCCGCTGATGATGCACCCGCCGGATACCAGTGAATCCAGCGCACGGCCGCGCCGGTTATCGTCATCAAAGACAAATTTGGCAGGGGGGAGCTGTTCCTGGTAAGTCCAGATCGGCCAGTCTTCATCGTATAAATTCAGATCAGGTGTGACGGTGGTGAGGTCAATGTTTGCTTCCCAATAGGCGTCCACTGTGCCGACATCACGCCAGTAGGGCACACCGGAAGCCATATTGACGCAACTATTCTGGAAGCGGTGAGCATATACACGGGCATTCCCTTCTACCAGGCGGGGAATGACATCTTTCCCGAAATCATGCGAGGACTGCTCCATATCGTGATCCAGGATCAGCTGCTCATACAGGAACTTTGCATTGAAGACATAAATACCCATGCTGGCCAGTGAATGACCGGGTTTTCCGGGAATCGCGGCGGGGTGACCGGGTTTTTCGGCAAAACTGGTAATACGCCAGTCATCGTCTACCGCCATAACACCGAATGCGCTGGCATCTGCAACCGGTACTTCCAGGCAGGCAATCGTCAGATCCGCCTGTTTTTCAACATGCTCGGCCAGTATCCGGCCATAGTCCATTTTGTAAATGTGATCGCCGCCAAGAATCAGTACGTAGCCGGGATTGTGTGTATGGATGATGTCAAGATTCTGAAAGACAGCGTCAGCCGTGCCCTGATACCAGGTTTCGTCTTCCGTGCGCTGCTGGGCGGGCAACAGTTCGATGAATTCCTTGAACCGGCCGTCGAGAAAACTCCAGCCGCGCTGGATATGGCGTATCAGGCTTTGTGCCTTGTACTGGGTAACGACACCGATGCGGCGAACGCCTGAATTGACACAGTTGGATAGTGTGAAATCAATAATACGAAACTTGCCGCCGAATGGAACGGCCGGTTTGGCACGCCAGTCTGTCAGATTCTTGAGGCGTGTTCCGCGACCACCAGCCAGGATCAGAGCGAGTGTGTTGCGGGTAAGTGTGCTGACAAAGCGTGGATTATCATCCATTTGAACGGCTTGCTGAACTTTCATGATCGCCTCGCTGATTTGCAGTGTTGTAAAAAACCGCATACTCTTTGTTCATCTTACTTGATCCGAATAACCATTGCCAGCCGCCACGCAAGTGATAGCGACAGGGGATAACGAGTCCATGCCAATGAAATCCCAGCCTTTCTCATCAGCCGGTTTAACGGACGATTCTGCACAGTCATTGCTGCTGGCAGCCAGGCTGCATCGTCCCTGTTCCTATCTGGGGATGCACGCTGTCCCGAATGGCAGGCTGGTCAGAGTGTTTCAGCCCCGTATGGCGCGTGTGTGGCTGCATACCCCGTCAGGTTTTCAGCCAATGCGGTGTGTACATGAAGATGGAATTTTTGAATGGATGGGCGAAGGTGTCGCACATCCTTATCTGCTGCGCATGGAGCATGCAGAAACCGGGAAGATCGAGGAGCGCCATGATCCCTATGCGTTCCCCATACAGATTTCCGGGCACGATCTGTATTTGTTTAATGAGGGTCGCCTGCTACAGGCTTACCGTATGCTGGGGGCTCAGCGGGCCAGAAATCATGGCGTTACCGGTATACGTTTTGCTGTGTGGGCACCCAATGCCGAGCGTGTCAGTGTCGTTGGAGATTTCAACCGCTGGGATGGCAGGGTATACCCCATGACGGTACATGACCAGAGTGGTGTGTGGGAATTGTTTATTCCGGATTTGCCCGAGGGGGCGGTGTACAAATATGAAATCCGGAACCGGATCAGTGGTGAGATAGTGCTCAAGACAGATCCTTATGCAACCCGGTATGAGCTGCGCCCCAATAATGCGTCATTGATTCCTTCCGAACAGAAATACAGCTGGAATGATGCTGACTGGATGGCTCGGCGTGAGAATTGGGACTGGCTGCACGCTCCCCTTAATATTTATGAGCTGCACGCGGGTTCATGGAAACGTCATCCGGATGGCAGATTCTATTCTTATTATGAACTTGCCGATCATTTGCTTCCTTATCTGCGGGAGATGGGATATTCCCATGTTGAGCTGCTGCCGGTATCCGAGCACCCGCTGGATGAATCGTGGGGGTATCAGGCAACCGGCTATTTCGCAGCAACCAGTCGTTATGGCAGTCCGGAAGCTTTCATGAGCTTTGTGGACAGATGTCATCAGGCCGGAATCGGTGTGATTCTCGACTGGGTTCCGGCGCATTTCCCGCAGGACAGTTTTTCGCTGGCGCGGTTTGACGGCACGGCTTTATATGAACACGAGGATCCGCGCCTGGGTTACCACCATGACTGGGGAACGTATATCTTCAATTACGGGCGCAATGAGGTGAAATCCTTTCTGCTTTCCAGTGCACATTTCTGGCTGTCCGTTTTTCATATTGACGGGTTGCGTGTGGACGCGGTGGCTTCCATGCTTTACCTTGATTATTCGCGCAAGGAAGGGGAGTGGTTACCCAACCGTTTTGGCGGACGGGAAAATCTTGATGCCATTGATTTCCTGCGTGAGCTGAACATGATGGTGCATGGTGAATTTCCTGGTGCACTAACCATTGCTGAGGAATCCACTTCCTGGCCGGCGGTGTCGCGCCCGGTTTATCTGGGCGGGCTGGGTTTTTCCATGAAATGGAACATGGGGTGGATGAACGATACGCTGCGTTACATGCAGCTGGATCCGGTGCATCGACGCTATCACCACAATGAACTGACATTCAACCAGCTCTATGCCTATAGTGAAAACTTCGTGCTGCCACTGTCGCATGATGAAGTGGTGCATGGCAAAAAATCCCTGCTGGACAAAATGCCAGGTGACGGCTGGCAGAAATTTGCCGGTTTGCGCCTGCTGTTTACTTATCAGATGACCTGCCCGGGCAAGAAAATCAATTTCATGGGTAATGAATTTGCTCAGGGGCGCGAATGGCGGGTAAATCATGAGCTTGACTGGTACCTGCTGGAACGTGAACCGCATCGTGGCATTCAGGCATTGATGCGGGATCTGAATCATCTCTACCTGAATACACCGGCGCTGCACGAACAGGATTTTTTTGCGGAAGGATTTTCCTGGCTGGATTGTCACGACGCAGAACAATCCGTTATCAGCTATCAGCGACGTGCCAGAGACGGATCATGCATGCTGGTGATCCTGAATTTTACCCCGGTGCCACGCAGCGGTTACCGGATGGGTGTACCGGAATCGAAATCCTACCGTGAGGTATTTAACAGTGATTCAGCCTACTACGGTGGCAGCAATACCGGTAATTCCGGGGATTGTATTCCAACCGGGCAGCCGTGGTCCGGCCAGGCGGATTCCATCATTGTTACCCTGCCACCGCTGGCCGGTATTATTCTGGTTTGATGGCAGATTCCTTCTGTATATAAAGGAAGGGATTGATTCAAATGAAAATTATTCTCTGGAAAGCAGAAGATGAATACATCAAACAACACTGACGTTTGTGCAACAGATACGACTATCAGTCTGCCTGTTGAGGGTATGACGTGTGCGAGCTGTGTGGGTCGGGTGGAGGCGGCGCTGGCTAAAGTCGAAGGGGTGAGTGGCGTGTCGGTTAATCTGGCGACTGAACGTGCGGATATCCGTATGACTGGTCCGGTGGATCGCCTGGCGCTGGTTAAGGCAATCGAGAACGTGGGGTTCGATGTACCTGCAGCTACCGTTGAGCTGGCCGTGGAAGGTATGACCTGTGCTTCGTGTGTGGCACGGCTTGAACGTGCACTCAAGGCGATACCCGGTGTCACGGATGCGACAGTGAATCTGGCTGCAGAACGTGCCACGGTACTGGGTGTGGCCGGTACCGATGTATTGGTCAGTGCTGTTGAGAATGCAGGTTTTGAAGCCCGGGTGATTGATACGGTAGCGCAGGCTGATGATAGTTTTTCCGTGAAGAAGGATGCCGAGCGTGCTGAGCTCAAGCGTGATCTGATCATTGCCTGTGTGCTGGTATTGCCTGTTTTTGTGATTGAAATGGGTTCACACCTGATCCCGGGTATGCATGAATGGGTGATGACCACTGTCGGTATGCGGCAGAGCTGGTATCTGCAATGCGTATTGACTGCACTGGTACTGATTTTTCCGGGGCGGCGTTTTTATACAAAAGGTTTCCCGGCATTGCTGCATCTGGCACCGGATATGAATTCACTGGTGGCGGTCGGTACGCTCGCCGCATTCAGCTATTCGGTGGTTGCCACCTTCGCGCCCGGGCTGTTGCCTGCCGGTACGGTAAACGTTTATTACGAAGCGGCGGCTGTTATCGTCGCGCTGATCCTGCTGGGCCGCTTCCTTGAAGCACGTGCCAGGGGGCGAACTTCAGAGGCGGTCAAACGGTTAATTCATTTGCAGGCCAGGGTGGCACATGTGCTGCGCGATGGCAGTATGGTTGATATCCCGGCTGGTGAAGTGGCTTTGGGTGATGTGGTTGAGGTGCGGCCGGGTGAGCGTGTGCCGGTAGATGGTGATGTGGTGGAGGGCCGCAGTTTCGTGGATGAGTCCATGATTACCGGTGAGCCTGTTCCTGTTGAAAAGACGGCTGGCAGTGAAGTGGTAGGAGGGACCGTCAATCAGCGGGGGGCATTTACGCTGCGTGCAACTGCCGTGGGCGGACAGACCATGCTGGCACAGATCATTCGTCTGGTAGAACAGGCACAGGGTTCCAAGCTGCCGATTCAGGCAATGGTGGATAAAGTAACGCTGTGGTTTGTGCCGGCCGTTATGCTGGCAGCGGTGATCACTTTCGCCGTCTGGCTGATATTCGGCCCGGCACCGGCACTGACATTTGCGCTGGTCAATGCGGTGGCGGTACTCATTATTGCCTGCCCTTGTGCGATGGGCCTGGCTACGCCGACTTCCATCATGGTGGGTATTGGTCGTGGTGCCGAGATGGGTATCCTGTTTCGCAAGGGTGAAGCGTTGCAACTGCTCAGGGATGCCCGGGTGGTGGCAGTGGATAAAACCGGAACCCTGACTGAAGGTCGTCCGGTGCTTACTGATTTTGAAGTTGCTGCCGGGTTTGATCGAAATCAGGTACTGGCACAGATTGCAGCAGTGGAATCGCGCTCGGAACATCCGATTGCCCGTGCCATTGTCGATGCAGCCGTGCGGGAGGGGATTGCGTTACCGGCACTGGATGAATTTGAATCCATTACCGGTATGGGTGTGCACGCTACTGTAGAGGGCGTCAGTGTGGAGATTGGTGCTGATCGCTATCTGCGTGAACTGGGAATGGATATCGAAGCTTTTTCCAGCGTAGCCGATCGGCTGGGGAATGAGGGTAAATCACCGTTATATGCAGCGATTGGCGGCCATCCGGCAGCTGTTATGGCGGTGGCGGATCCGATCAAATCCAGCACACCGGCGGCGATTGCGGCACTGCATCAGTTGGGTCTCAAGGTGGCAATGATTACCGGTGACAACATACGTACTGCACAGGCGATTGCCAGACAGCTGGGTATCGACGAAGTGGTGGCCGAGGTGCTGCCGGAAGGCAAAATTGAAGCAGTGCGCCGCCTGAAGGAAGCTTACGGGCAGATTGCTTTCGTTGGTGATGGTATTAACGATGCACCGGCTTTGGCTGAGGCGGATGTGGGGCTGGCGATCGGGACTGGTACTGATGTGGCGGTGGAATCTGCCGATGTGGTGCTGATGTCCGGTAACCTGCAGGGGGTGCCAAATGCCATAGCGTTATCAAAAGCAACCATCACCAACATCCGCCAGAATCTGTTCTGGGCATTCACCTATAATTCAGCGCTGATTCCATTGGCGGCAGGTGCATTGTACCCGGCCTGGGGTTTGCTCCTGTCACCGGTTTTCGCAGCAGGCGCCATGGCGATGTCGAGCGTGTTCGTGCTTGGCAATGCCTTGCGCTTGCGCCGGTTTCAGCCGTTTCTGCCGGTTGCTGCTTCTGATACTGTTTCCGATGCTGCTTATTGAACAAGAGCAGAAATTAAAGGGCAGCTCATGTCCACTCCACAGCCTCACCAGAACCATACTCATACCGGGGTCGGTCATGAGGACCACAATCATAAACTGGTTCTTACAGAAGATAACGAGCGCCGCATTCGCTTCGTTTTTTTTCTTACCGCCAGTTATGCGCTGATACAGGTAATTGGCGGATGGCTATCCGGATCATTGGCGCTGATTGCTGATTCGGGGCACATGGCTTCTGATGCTGCCGCACTCTTGCTGGCACTGATTGCTTACCGGATGGGTAAACGGCCGGCTGATGGTACGAGAACTTACGGGTTTCATCGTATTCGTGTGCTGGCTGCACTGGCAAACGGTGTAATGCTGCTGTTACTGGTAGTCTGGATTATCCGGGAGGCTATTGATCGGATCCACACGCCGGCAGAAATCCTGGCCGGACCCATGCTGATAGTGGCTGTGGCTGGTCTTGTTGTGAATCTCGCCGGAGCCTGGATTTTATGGTCCGGTAACCGGGGGGATAGTAATCTGCGTGGTGCTTTGCTGCATGTGATCGGGGATCTGTTCGGGTCAGCAGGTGCTATTGCGGCCGCAGTTGGCATTATGTTCACCGGCTGGATGATTCTTGATCCGATTCTGTCGGTGCTGGTCGCTTTGCTGATTGTCCGCTCGGCCTGGGAGCTGGTTAAAGATTCAATACATGTACTGCTGCAGGCTGTGCCCAGAGGAGTAGATGCCCGGGCAGTGGAGAGCGGCCTGGCACAGTTGCCGGAAATCGGGGAAGCCGGGCATTTTCATGCCTGGGTTCTGACAGATGAATCGATTGTGGCAACGGTTCATGTCAGCCCTGCGCGTGGTGTTGACCCGTTATCTCTGCCTTCGCTGGTATCATCCTGGCTGAAAGAGCGTTATGCGATAGATCACGTTACCGTGCAGATTGATCCGCCCGGGCAACTGGATCGCGAACATCGCTGATTCTGTCTGAAATTTTTTTCCTCAAAATGATGAATTCAGTTTCATCGAACTTCTCCGCACTTATTCCACTCTCATAACAGGTTGTATTCATCGGTTTGGTGTTGTTCTGTTCTCAGGCTGATTCTTTCCGAGACGTTAGTTCAGTACCGGCAGTTTTTATCTCTGTGTAACAAATATCCCGGCTGGTGTTTATGCCTGAAAGATAAAAAAGCAGGTGGAAAATACCCTTAATGAATGAATTCCCAAGCTTAAGTTGAATCATTTTATGACGATAACAAAAATATAACATTGTATTGATGTTATCTCAAATTATTGATATTAAACAAAAAATGGATATGAAACTTTTTAAGGATATACCTAATCCACGGGAAATTCGTCAGAGGCTTGGATTAAATCAGCAGGAATTCTGGAGCAAGGTCGGCGTTACTCAGAGTGGAGGTTCGCGCTATGAAAGTGGACGGGAAATGCCGAAATCGGTTAGGGAATTATTGAGACTGGTTCATATTGAACACGTCGATTTATCCAAGATAAAACGGGATGACCTTATCATCGCGGCGATGTTGAAGGCGCAATATCCTGATCTGTATAAGAATCTCAAAAAATCAGCCAAACAGATAAAGTAAACCGGCTGTTTCCCTGATTTTATTGAATTCAAGTGGTGGTTTTTACAGAGATTCCAAGCGCTCTGATTCTGTCGGCAAAAGCTTCCATCCAGTCTGGATCTGCCTTTGAAAGGTCGGGAGCTTCGGGTTGCAGTGCAGAGCGCGCCAGGGTGTAAAGCAGTACTCCCTGGATATGAGTTCCTTCTTGCAGGAGGGTACGGATAAAGCTGATATAGGCATCGGTTTCACTGGCGTCGGGATGCCTTTCATTCAGTTTGAATACACAGGTCTGAAGCCAGGTCGGGCAAAGAAATGCGGCTGTTTTCAGGTTTTTGTGCATACGTTGCAGACTTGCCTGCGTGTTATTGATACGCAGCCGCCCGGCCTGTGTCACGCTATCAAGCTTGAACCAGATTTCTCCATTGAGCCTGGTCATCAGGCGTAATCCTTTTTGCACAGACAGCCGGTTAATCAGGCTCCCGTTAGTGATTAGCACCAGCTTGAGTGCTTTCGGCAGGGGGAAATCAGCTTTTACTTTACCGATGATTTCAACAACCTGTTCGAATTCACGGGCACTGGTCGGCTCGCCATTGCCGGATAAGGCGATATCCCTGATCACTCTGGCTTCAGGCGGGGTTTTTTCCTGCATGAAGTTTCCATATACCAGCTCATGCAGAAAATCCCGCAGCTCCTGTTCCAGTTTGACCAGATCAATAACAGGTGCAGTCCCGCGCTTAAGATCAGGCACCTGGCAGTAAATGCAGCGCCAGTTACATGCATTGTTGGGGTTGAGATTAATTCCGATGGAAACTCCGCCGGCACGGCGAGAGATGACCGGATAAACGTAGGTCAGCCCGGCACTGTCGCGGCTGTGATCATCCTGGCTTAATCGTCCGGCAGAAGATGGCAATGTTATAATTCCCGGAATGTTGATTACACGAAAATTCGAGTTTGATGCGGGACATCGTATTTCCACACATCAGAGCCAGTGCCGCAATTTGCACGGGCATCGCTATGTGCTGGAAGTCACGATTTCGGGAGGTATTATCACCGATGCCGGGGCGCCGGAGCAAGGCATGGTCATGGATTTCTCGCGGGTCAAACATGTTATCAGAGAGGCCCTGATAGATCAGTGGGATCATGCCTTTCTGGTTTACGCCGGCGATACGCGTGTGCTGGAATTTCTGCAATCCCTGGAAGGGCATAAAACGATCGTGCTGGACGTGCAGCCTACAGCTGAAAACCTTGCCCTGATCGCTTTTGACATATTGCATCACACGTTTCTGAATGAATATACAGGCCGGCTGGCGCTGGAACATGTACGCCTGTTTGAAACACCTAACTGCTGGGCAGATGTGGATAAGACCGCTTTCAAACCCATAGCTTCCGGCAAGGTTGCAGGAAGCTGAGCAGAAACCACTTGAACCGAATCGAAACCGCCTTCAAAAATCCTATGTTTGTTGATTCCCATTGCCACCTTGATTTTCCCGATCTCGCCAGCCGCCTGGATGAATTACTGGCGAATATGCAAACCAGCCAGGTAACCCATGCCTTATGCGTTGGTGTCAATCTGGAACATTTTCCGCGCGTACGCGCACTGGCTGAGTCGCACCCGAATCTGTTTGCTTCGGTAGGCGTGCATCCCGATTATGAAGAGACGGCGGAGCCCGGGATCGAACAGCTGGTGGAGCTGGCAGATCATGCAAAGGTAATTGCACTGGGGGAAACCGGTCTGGATTATTTCCGGCTGCAGGGGGACCTCGAATGGCAGCGTGAGCGGTTTCGACGACACATTCGTGCCGCCAGGCAATGTGGTAAACCGCTGATTATCCATACCCGTGCAGCAGCAGAAGATACGCTGCGTATCATGGAAGAAGAGGGGGCAGATAAAATTGGCGGGGTGATGCACTGTTTTACCGAATCCTGGGAGATTGCGCAGCGTGCGCTCGATCTGAATTTTTATATTTCATTTTCCGGAATTGTGACTTTCAAAAATGCGGCAATCATTAAAGAAGTCGCAAGAAAAATACCGGCAGACAGGATGCTGATTGAGACAGATTCTCCTTATCTTGCGCCTGTTCCTCATCGGGGTGAGACTAATCAGCCCGCATTTGTCCGGCATGTTGCCGAGGAAATCGCCCGGTTGCGTGAAACGGATGTGGCTGAGATTGCTGCGGTAACAACCCATAACTTCTTCAACTTGTTCAAGGTGGCCTGAGATGAACAGATCTCCATGGAATCAATGGCGCATTGCGTCAGTTATTACCCTGTTTTGTACTGTTTTCCTGTGTTTGCCCGTTTATGCCGGTGCAGATGAGGATTTAATCTCAGCGGTAGAGAACAATAAGACCCATCGTATCAAGAGCCTGCTGGAGGAAGGTGCGAACCCGGATATGCGGGACCTGCACGATGAAACAGCGCTGATGCTGGCCGCTCGCAATAAAAATCCGGAAATGGGAAGGCTGCTGCTGGAGGCAGGTGCCCATCCCGACCTGCAAAACAGATATGGTGAAACAGCTGTTATGCTGGCAAGTTATTACGGGCAGCTGGATCTGGTCAAACAGCTGTATGCGAAAGGTGCAAAAATTGATCATGACGGGTGGAATCCGCTGATTTATGCTGCCAGCAGGGGGTACAGGGAAATAGTTGAGTTTCTGCTGAGTTACGGAGCGAGGATTAACGCTACAACGGATAACGGCACAACCGCCCTGATGATGGCGGCACGAGGCAATCATTACGAAACAGTTGATCTGCTGTTAAAACACGGGGCAGATGCCCGGATTCGGAATGAAGCAGACGGGACAGCGCTGGAGTGGGCTAAAAAACAGGGTCATACCGATATTGTGCAGTTGCTGTCACACAATGGTATAACAAATTAAAAATCCTCTGAAAAACTGCCTGCGTTGTCACTTTGACATGTCCCAAAAGGTTTTTAGAGCAGCGCTGTCAGTTGAAGAAATCAGGTAATTGCGTAAGGTAAGGGCAGTATGATCAATTGCGGGCCGTCCGGTGTTTTCCAGTGAATTGAACCGGTCTCCGTACTGCCGGACTGAATTACGGCTAGGACATCAATTCCCCCTGCGGGTGAAGGTGCAGCGTTTACAATCATCCCGCATGACTGATCGCCGGTCTCCGTGCTGAACAGACCGTCACCTGCAGCAGCATTTATACCTGAATCCACGTCCAGATGAGCGCAGTACAGGCGGCGTTTTATTTTGCCGAGATACTGTGTGCGGGCAACAATTTCCTGCCCGGGATAACATCCTTTCCTGAAACTGACTCCGCCTATGGCATCCAGATTGATCATCTGCGGAACAAATTCCTCCCGGGTCACTTTGAAAATCGCCGGGATACCTTCCCGGATTTCCAGCCAGTCCCAGACAGCAGCCCCCGCGCACCGTGCCTGATCGCTCAGTTGCTTCCATAATGAAGGTGCACGAGCAGGATTCACCAGAATTTCAAACCGGTTTTCACTGTGGCAAATGATCTGTCCATCAGGGATGGCCGTTACAGTCAGTGGTTCAGTGGAAAGAATCGTATCTGGTAACACGTTCTGCAGCAGCGTGTGAGTGTTCTTGCCGGCGATACCGATGCGGATGCAATTGCCGGTATGATCCTGAATAATCACCCTGGCCCGCAGTACAAACATTTTCAGCCGTTTGGCAATGGCTTCCACCTGCTCTGCCGGGAGCTGCATCAGGCAGCTGTTATCGGAAACGGCCTGCCATACCAGAAAGCTGCTCAGCAGACGGCCTTTGGGTGTGCAATAGCCGCCATAGCCCGCTTTCTCTGAACTGACCGAATGGATGTCACAACTTAACTGGCTTTGCAGAAAATGTTGAGTATCCTCGCCGGAAAAATGGATCAGGCCAAGGTGGGAGAGGTCGACCAGGATTGTGCCTGATTCGGCTTGTGCCAGTTCGGCAGCAGGCTGTCCGAAATGCAATACCCGGTTTTGTTCGATAAGAGCGCCTTGCGCTGTCAGAAATGTGAGCCAGTCGGGGTGCATGAGAAAAAATGCTGTGTTGGGTTAAATCAATATCAATCAATGAATGAACTCTCAATTCAGCTGCGGCCCTCCAGGCGACTGGCGGCACTGCTGAGTCTTGCGCATTGTACGGCAGCCGGGGTGTTCTGGCCATTGGCGCTGCCTGTGGTGGTGAAGATCATAATTACCCTGCTGCTGGCAGGCAGCCTTTATTATTACCTGCGGCGCTATGCCTGGCTTGTTTCTCCGCGATCAGTCATGATGCTGCATCTGACCGGAAGAAACCGCTGCAGAATTGAGACTTATGCAGGTGAATCCATTCATACCACCATCGATGCCAGTACTTTTGTCGCATCTTATATGACCGTGCTCTGCCTGAAAGCGGGGCAGACATACCGTTATCGTACCGTGGTCATCCTGCCGGACAATATTGAACCGGACAGCTTCAGGCAGCTGCGCATCTGGCTGAAATGGAAATGGCGGGATGAAGCTTCATTGTGAACACCATCAGGTCTTGAGCCGCGAGTGTAGCGCGGCAGACAAAAGCAATCCGGTAATGATGGTGACAGCGTACCGGGCTGCCGCGTCAGCTCGTGGCTTCTTTGTGGTGACGGGTGCGGTGTACGGGTTTGTTTTCCGCCGGGTGGTCGAAAACAGTGATCCAGGCGAGGGTTCCTTAGTATAATCCGGCGATGAAATTCGATATTGTAGTGATTGGGGGCGGGCTGGTGGGCGCGAGTCTGCTGGCTGCGTTAAAGGGTAGCGGGCTGAAGCTGGCGCTGATTGAAACACGGCAACCAGCCCCTTTGCCGGTTGATGACAGCTGGGATGCGCGAGTGTATGCGATCAGCCCCGGCAGTGTGGAATTCCTGCAATCCTGTGGTGTCTGGCAGCGTATGGATCCGGACCGGATTTCACCGGTCCATGAAATGCGGGTGCAGGGTGACGATAGCGCAGCCCGGATTGATTTCAGCGCATATGAAAGCGGTGTGCCGGAGCTTGCCTGTATCATCGAGAATCGCCAGTTGCAGCATGCCGTCTGGGAGGCGCTGACGGAAGCGGACAATGTGCAGCTGTTTTGTCCGGCACAGTGTGATTCACTGGCCTGGCATGAATCCCACGTTGAGCTGACCTTGTCCGATGGTACGGTTCTGCAGACGGCGTTGCTGGTCGGGGCAGATGGTGTCAGTTCCCGTGTGCGCGAACAGGCGGGGATTCAGGTGGATCGCCATAGCTATCATCAGACCGGAGTAGTCGCCAATTTTGAGGTGGAACAGCCTCATCATCACATTGCCCGCCAGTGGTTTCGCCGTGACGGCATTCTTGCTCTGCTGCCGCTGCCGGGAAAGCGGGTTTCGATGGTCTGGTCAGCGAATACCGTGCTGGCTGATGAGTTGCTCACACTCTCCCCCGGGGCGCTGTGTGAACAGGTTGGCCGGGCAGCGGAACATGCGCCGGGAGCAATGCAGCTGATTACGCCGCAACGCGGTTTCCCGCTGAACTTTGTACAGGCCAAATCACTTGTCAAACCCAGGCTGGCTTTGATTGGTGATGCGGCACACGGGATTCATCCGCTGGCAGGCCAGGGTGTTAATCTGGGATTGCGCGATGCCCGTGAGCTGGCTCATGTTCTTATGCAGTTTGACGGGCTGGGAGATTGTGGTGAATTTTCTTTGCTGCGCTGTTACGAACGTAATCGCAGGGAGGATATTCTCGCCATGGGTTGGGTGACGGACGGGCTGCAGAAACTGTTTGGCAGCGAGGATGCAGCCATTATGCGCATCAGGAATCTGGGGTTGGGTATTACCAACCGGCTGCCACTTCTGAAAAACCGGCTGATGCGTCATGCGCTGAGCTGAAATTGGGCTGAATTCATTTTTGATGGTTACTGGATTTTTACATGGGAGAAAGGGTATGCGTTTGTTTTTATGTTTATTCAGCCTGCTGGGTTCATTGTTTGCCGGAATTGTTCAGGCGAATGAAGCGGATCTGAAAGAAGCAATTCAGGCGCTTTTCCCGGGAAGCAAAATAGAAAGTCTGACACAAACGCCTTACTTGGGGTTATATGAAGCCGTGATCGATGGAGAAATTTTTTATACGGATGAGAAGGCTGAATATTTCTTCATGGGGCATATCGTGGATGCCAGGAAGCGAGTCAGCCTGACCAGTGAGCGTATGCAGCAGATTCGCGATTCACGGCGGATCGCACTTGATACGCTGCCACTGGATCGCGCAATTAAAACAGTCAAAGGAAACGGAAAGCGTACACTGATTGTGTACTCTGATCCCAATTGCCCTTACTGTAAAAAACTGGAAAAAGAACTGGCCGGTGTGACGGATGTCACTATCCAGACCCTGCTGTACCCCATTCTCAATGGCTCCATGAAAACAGCTGAAGCTATCTGGTGTTCTGAAGATCGGGTTAAGGCATGGGATGATTTTATGCTGAGATCGGTTGCCCCTGCCAGCAAGAGTTGTGATGCACCGTTACAGATATTGCTGGAATCAGGTCGTCAGAACCAGGTAACCGGTACGCCCACTCTGATTTTTGCAGATGGCTCAGTGGTGCCGGGATTCATTCCCCAGGCCGAAATCGAAAAACGGCTGGATCAGGTGGGAAGCAAGTAATCAGCATCAGTGATTCAGCATTGTCCGTCTGATTGACTGGCTGACGTGCCTATTCCCTGTACTGTTTGGGAAGTAAAACCCACATCTGGGCCTGCTGTTTCATCTTCCCCGCCTGGACCTGGGCATCCGGGCTGTATCCCCAGAAGAAATCAGCACGTACGCCACCCTTGATGGCGCTACCGGTATCCTGCGCAATCATCAGCCGGTTAAGCGGCCGGGCTGTATTGGGCCAGGTAGTGGCCAGGTAAACCGGTGCACCCAGCGGGATGCTGCTCGGGTCGATGGCCAGACTTCTGCCGGCAGTTAAGGGAACGCCCAGCGCACCAATTGGCCCGGTCAGCTCGGGCGGCAATTCACGGAAGAAAATATAGCGGGCATTCTGTTGCAGCAGGGATTTTAATTTGGTGGGATTTTGCCGGCCCCACTGCTTGATGCCTTGCATGGATGCCTGCCAGGCAGGCAGATCGCCGCGATCAATCAATACTTTTCCGATAGAGCGGTACGGGTGTCCGTTATGATCGGCAAAGCCAACTTTTACGGTTTCTCCATCTTCCAGCACGATGCGGCCGGATCCCTGTATCTGAAGGAAAAACAGTTCTACTTCGTCTTCCACCCACAGCAATTCTTTCCCTTTCAGCAGGTTGCGGTTATTTTCAATTTCGGCACGAGTGTAGTAAGACACAATCTTGCGTCCCTGCAGGCGGCCGCGTAACGATGTCTGACCTGCCCCCGGTTGTGTGTCTTTCAGCTCAATCGCCAGCAGATTGTCTGGGGCGGCGTAGATTGGGTAGCGAAACCGGCTGGAGTATTTGCGACTGCCTTTGAGTAATGGTTCGTAATAGCCTGTTGCCAGTCCGGTGGTGCTGCCATCCGGGTTAGTCACCTGATAAGGCTCAAAGTGATTTTCAAGAAATTTCCGGACGGTCTGTTCGCTGGTTTGCCGAATGGATGCAGCCTGCGAACACACTTCCTGCCATGGTGGATGTTTTTCAAGTGATTTACAGCTTTGCATGAAGGTATTCCATGCCGGAATCAGGCTTTCGTGCTGCCAGCCCGGCAGCTTTGACCAGCTGGCTGCCTTGAGTAACCTTTTATCCGGTTTAACCCCTGTGCCTTGAACGGGCTTTGCCGTGCCTAAGTCTGGAGAGATGGCAGCTGTTTTTGCCGGGATCGGATGTGCAGGAGATCGGGTTGCAATCGTTTCAGTTTTGCATCCTGTCAAAATGAATGGAACGGAGATCAACAGGGCGGCAAATTGGGTTTTCAGCCGATATCGGTTAAAGTAACTGTCTGGTAAAAACATTTTGTGTGGAGAGAATATGTGGGTTTTGGCACTTGAAGCAGCATTGGCGCTGGGATTATTTATTTTCCTCATCTGGTGGACGCTTCCCCGTAAAAAAAACAAGCATCAGGATGATAACGACGAAAACCGGTAAGCAGTCTTTTTTCGTTATTCGATGGCCGTAGCATAACTTTGTTCACTCTGTCCTTCCGGTATCATTCATACCGGATTTTCCACATCAATGAAGTGGTGTGCAATACCAAATTTTCGCGAGATATGCTCACCGAGTGCCTGGATACCGTAGCGCTCGGTGGCATGGTGTCCTGCTGAAATGAACATAACACCGGATTCTCTGGCAATGTGCACGTTTTGCTCAGAGATTTCACCGGTAATAAACGCATCCGTACCCAGTCGGATCGCTTCCTCGAAGTAACCCTGGGCTGCCCCGGTACACCAGGCAATTCGCCGGACCGGTTTGTGCGGGTCGCCTATAATCAGTGGTTTGCGGCCAAGGCCTGAGCTGAGTAACGCATCCAGCCTGTCGAGACTGACTGATTCCGGAAAATGGCCGTAAGCAGCAATATTCTGCTCACCAAAACGGCCTTCCTCGATTATTCCCAGTTTCTTTCCAAGCAGGGTATTGTTGCCCAGTTCAACATGTGCATCCAGCGGCAGGTGATAGGCGTAAAGATTGATGTTATGTTTGATTAACGTGGCAATACGGTGGCGCCTGATGCCTCGCAGACAGGGATCTTCCCCGCGCCAGAAATAGCCATGGTGCACGATAATGGCATCTGCATGCAAATCCAGTGCGGCTTCTATCAGAGCCTGAGAAGCGGTTACACCACTGATCAGTATTTGTATTGAGGCACGGCCTTCCACCTGTAAACCATTGGGACAGTAATCACGGAACTGCTGAATGGCAAGCAGACTATTCAGGTAATTTTCCAGCATATTTTGATGCATAATAGTTTTTCTGTTTATTCGAATAAGGGACTTTCTATGCAAAGACTCTGGCTGATTTTCACACAAACGGTCACCGTTATTCTTGCCATTTTTTTCGTGGTTTCGACCTTGCGTCCGGAATTACTTCCGTGGACGCCGCGCGGGAAGCTTGCAACTATTCGTGAAGCGGTTAAGGGAAATATGGATCAGGCGCTGAATACGGGTGGATTTCATACGGCGGCAGAAGTGGCCATGCCTTCGGTGGTGAACATTTTTACCAGTAAAGAGGTACGAGTACCTTCTCATCCGTTCATGGATGATCCTTCCTTTCAACGGTTTTTTGGTGACCGTTTCGGTCCGAGAACTGAGCGCAGCCTGGGATCGGGGGTGATTGTCAGCCCGGAAGGCTATATTCTCACGAACCACCATGTGGTAGAAGCTGCCAACGAAATCCAGGTGGCACTGATGGATGGAAGAAATGCGGAAGCACGGGTGATCGGTTCAGATCCTGAAAGTGATCTGGCTGTGCTGAAAATTGACCTGGATAACCTGCACAGTATTACTTTCGGCGAATCGGACAAAGCCAGAGTAGGGGATATTGTACTGGCGATCGGAAACCCGTTTGGCGTAGGGCAGACGATGACCATGGGGATTATTGGTGCACTGGGGCGTTCCCAGGTGGGGATCAACACATTTGAGAACTTTATCCAGACCGATGCCGCAATCAACCCCGGTAATTCGGGTGGGGCACTAACGGATACTTCCGGCAATCTGATCGGAATCAATACCGCAATTTATTCACGTACCGGCGGTTCGCTTGGAATCGGGTTTGCGATACCGGTGGATGCAGCCAAACAGATCATGCAGCAGATCATTGAAACAGGTAACGTCGTACGCGGCTGGCTGGGGGTGAGTATGCAGAACATCACTCCGGAACTGGCAGAGTCATTTGGCCTCAAGGAAGCGGGAGGGGCACTGATTGCCGGCGTACTTAAGAACGGGCCGGCTGATGATGCCGGAATCAAACCTGGAGATGTTTTGCTGGCAGTAAATGGCAAACACATTGCTGATTCTTCTGAAATGCTGAATCTGGTCGCATCCCTTGCACCAGGTAAACCGGCAACCCTCACCATTCTGCGTAATGGGGGGCAGCAGGATGTTCTGGTGCGCATTGGCAAACGTCCTGCCTGAGTTGCGCATAATCAAGTGGATATCTGGCTTGCCGTAACACGGCTGCCCACCGTGCTGGTGCGGTGGGTGGATGTTAACCTGCTGTCTCTGGGCAGGGAGATGCGACTTTCCTACCTGCCGCCATTGATGGTTTATCTGGCAGCTGGTATTTCCAGTCTGACCGGAATCGTTGGCACTTTTTATGTCAAGGAGAGACTGGGGCTGTCGGCAGAATTTCTGGCCGCCCTTGGTTTCTGGATGGCGCTGCCGTGGGCGTTGAAAATGCCGCTGGGCCACCTGGTGGATTTAATGTGGCGCTGGAAAAGTGTGCTGGTCTATCTGGGAGCAGGGTTGATTGCAACCAGCCTGTTCATCATGATCGGGCTGCTCGGGCATGATGAAGTCATGCGTGAGATTGCGCCATTATCACAGTGGTATGTACTGGCATCTCTGCTGTCACCCGTTGGTTATGTGCTGCAGGATGTGGTGGCTGATGCCATGACGGTGGAAGCTGTGCCTCGTGCTGAAGCGGATGGGCGGCTGATTGATCCTGAAACACGCAAGCAGATGCATATTACGATGCAGACGCTGGGGCGTGTTGCCATTATTGGTGGCGGTATTCTGGTTGCGCTGGCGAATGTTGTACTGATGAAAGATGTCGCTGCGCTTTCGGAAACGGGTAAGGCGGCAGCCTATCTGTTTGTGTACCAGCTTGCGCTGGTAATACCGTTTGTATCCGTGTGCGGGATCTGGCTGGCGAGCTGGCTGAGGTGGCGTGAGATCAGACGGTTTACCGGGCAGGGGTTGAGTCAGAGTGAAATCAACACCCTGCTGGGAGTGCATGTTGATGCACCGCCTGTTAACTGGTGGATACTCGGGGGCGGGCTGGTGTTTACCGTTGTCTCACTGGGAGTTGGCCTGGTGCAGATTCCCTATGCTGAAGAAAGTATATTCTGCCTGTCGATGGCAATCGTACTGTTTTTGATCAGGCAGCTGACAGCCGAGCTGGATAGCGATGCACGCAATGTACTGGTGGGAACGGCGGTGCTGGTGTTTGTGTTTCGCGCGGTTCCCTCACCGGGTGCAGGTTCAACCTGGTGGATGATTGATGAACTGGGTTTTGATCAGCAGTTTATGGCGACACTTTCATTAATCGGTTCTGTATTGACGCTTGCCGGCATGTTCATTTTTCGCCGTTTCATGGCCGAACGTTCGATGGCTTACGTCATCGGTGCACTGACCGTGGCCGGCACAATTTTGTCATTGCCGGTGATCTCAATGTATTTCGGTTTGCATGAGTGGACTGCAGCACACACCGGCGGTGTTGTCGATGCACGTTTCATTGCTGTGATTGATACTGCACTGGAGTCACCACTGGGGCAAATATCCATGATCCCGATGCTGGCCTGGATTGCCAATTCCGCACCTGAAAAACTTAAGGCAACTTTCTTTGCAGTCATGGCCTCATTTACTAATTTGGCACTGTCTGCCTCACAGCTGGCAACCAAATATATCAATCAGATATTTACGGTAACCCGGGAGGTCAAAGATACGGAGACCGGCAGGATATTGCTGGCCGCCGATTACAGTGAATTGGGCGCATTACTGATTACCGTAACGATTCTGGGTTTTGTGCTGCCCCTGCTGGCAGTATTACTGGTCAGATATACTCATTTACGCAGCGCCTGAGGATCCTCTGAAAAACGGCCTGCGTTGGTCACCACGTTAAAAACAGTCTGAAAATGCGGCTCATCATTTACTCTCTGTAAACTGCGTTTTTTACTCGGGACAAGCGCCTCACCAATATGTTTCAGAGGGCTCTTAAAGTCCGGTCAATTTTTGCAGGAGGGGATATGTATCAAAAAATTCTGGTTCCGGTGGACGGCAGTTTTACTTCCAGCCATGCTTTGCAGGAAGCGATCAAACTGGCAAAGCAGATGGGGGCCCGCCTTGAGCTCGTACATGTTTATGAGGATGCGATTTATCTGGTGGATGAAAATTATTTCAATTACGAGGAATTGCAAAAAACGATTCATGATTGTGGTGAGAAAATACTGGCCAGTGCTGCTGAAATAGTGGGGGCTGCCAATATTCCGATCGAAACCAGGCTGATTCAGTCGAATAATGAACGGATCGCCAGTGTTCTGGTGGAAGAAGCAAAACGCTGGCAGGCGGAACTGATCGTAATCGGCACACACGGCCACTCGGGTTTTAGCCGGTTATTGCTTGGCAGTGTTGCTGAGGGTGTGGCGCGATCAGCATCTGTTCCCGTGTTGCTGATTCGCGGCACTCAGGATTGAGGAGGGGGGACTTAAACCGTCAGCGGATCAACATCCAGATGCCAGCGTATTTTTCTGCGAACGGGTAATGCGGCAATGCGCTGATGCCAGTCACTGAGAAATAGCTGTAAATGTCTGCGGGAGCGTGCCTGAATCAGCAGCTGGGCACGTTCCAGTCCTTTTAGGCGCTGCATCGGGGCGGGGACAGGATCATAAAGCCGGATGTGAGCGTAATCCTCCGAAAGGGCCGCTACTGCTGCCAGCTGCTGCAGAAATTCCAGCGCATCCGTCAGCACGGGGGCCTCTGCACGCAATACCGCCAGGTAAACAAAAGGAGGAAATCCGGCTGATTTACGTTCTTTCAGCTGTGCTTGCGCATACATTGTGTAATCCTGACGCTGTAATGCCTGATAAAGCGCGTGTTGCGGGAACTCAGTCTGAATCAGAACCGTACCGGGAATATTTGCCCGGCCGGCACGCCCGGCCACTTGCATCAGTTGGGCAAACAGATGTTCCTCAGCACGAAAATCGGTACTGTAAAGTGAGGCGTCGGCATTTAGCACGCATACCAGTGTAAGGTTCGGAAAATCATGGCCTTTTGCCAGTAGCTGGGTGCCAACCAGTATATCCGCCTCTCCGCGATGAATGCGTTCCAGTACCTTCTGCCAGGCATCTTTATGACGAATGCTGTCACGATCAACCCGCAAAATGTGTGCTTCCGGAAAATGACTGACCAGTGCCGCCTCGACTCGCTGTGTTCCATGGCCAAACGGCAGGATATCAGGGTCTCCACATTGCGGGCATGCCGGTGAGACAGGCTGCTGGTCACCACAATAGTGACAGCGTAGCTGTCGTTCTCGCAAATGAACAACCAGACGGCTGGAACAGCGTTTGCAGGTTGCAATCCAGCGACAGGATTTACAGAGCAACACTGGAGCATAGCCACGCCGGTTGATGAATACCAGGCTTTGCTGTTTTTTGGACAGATTGCGGCGCAGTGCTTCGAGTACCGGTTCTGACAATCCTTCCTGAGTAGAGGTGATGCGTAAATCGATGCAGCGGATAGCTGGTAGCGTCGCCCGGCTGATCGCACGTGAATGGAGCCGCAGTAATCGGTAACGGCCGGTGAGCGCCTGGTGATAACTTTCCAGGGAAGGCGTGGCAGAACCCAGGATGATGGGAATACCGGCCTGTCTGGCACGATAAATGGCCAGATCACGTGCGGAGTAACGCAACCCATCCTGCTGCTTGAAAGAGTAATCGTGTTCTTCATCGACAATAATCAGGCCCAGTTCCGGTATCGGGGTAAAAATGGCAAGGCGCGTGCCCAGAATAATGCCTGCTTTTCCCTGTTGTGCCTGTTGCCAGCCATGCCAGCGTTCGCTGTCGTTCAGCCCGCTGTGCAGACTGACCAGTGTTGTTCCCGGGAAGCGTTTCCTGAAAACCGCTTCCAATTGTGGGGTGAGGTTGATTTCCGGTACCAGGATCAAAACCTGCTTTTGCTGTGCGAGTAATGAGGTGGCTGCCTGCAGGTAGATTTCTGTTTTACCGCTTCCGGTGACACCGTTGAGCAGCCAAGGAGAAAATGTACCCGTACTGCCGAGAATTGCTGAGATGGCGTGTGCCTGTTCTTCTGTCGGAACAGGTGCGGGGGCTGTACTGAATACTGGTTTGTCAGGCTGGGCCAGATATTGTTCTACCCAGCCCCTATCCCTGAATTCCTGTAACAGCTTGCGGGAATGGGGTGGCAGGGTTTTGCAGGCTTCAGCTGTCATGATTCCATGTTCATGCAACAGGGAAAACAGCTGATGCTTTGCTTTCGCCCGGGAAGGGATGGCTGAGAGGGGAATGGCCTTCCCGGCTTCAGTCAGTTTCCAGTCCGGAGATACGGCCGGTTTTCGGCGAGCGATATGGTTAGATTGCCGCAGTGATGCCGGCAGGCCGTTCATCACGGCCTGACCGATCGGGTAATGGTAATAACGGCTGCAAAATTCGAATAACTGGAGCAGGGATCGGGGTAGCGGCAAAGTTTCGCGGTCAATCTGACCGGCGTATTTCAGTTTTTCTTCCGGGATGGATGATATTTCGCCGATATCAAGAATAACTCCGGAGATTTTCCGGCTGTCTGAATGATTATGGTTGCCAAAAGGAACACGTACACAGCGGCCTATATCATCTGTACCTGCACCCGGAGCAAGGTAGTCAAATAACCGGTTAACCGGGACGTCAAGTGCAACACGGATAATCGCCATGCCGGAGTAATCCGGATTCAGCTTGCCGGAAGAATGCCGTAACTGGCGTATTCTCCCGGTAAGTCTCTGTTTGACTGGAGAGGTGTCAGTTGGACAGGCGCTGCAGTGTGACGGGCGCTAATCCATCGCTGGAAAGTATCGCACTTTGTGCATTTGCATCGATCTTGAAGGAGATCTGTTTACCATCCAGTTTCGATAAACCGGCACAGCCAGCCGTGTTGTAAGTGAAGCTGGACAGTTTGAGTGAGTCGCTGGCTGCATCAAATGTATAGCTGGCAAGTTCAACTCCGGGTTTGGCACATGCAGCCGGTGAGGTTTGCGTAGCATTGCCGACCGGATCAATCAGCATGTAGCGGTTATCCGGGAAAAACAGAAAAACAGGAGATTTGATTGAATCCCTGTTGACCGCCCAGGCACCAACAATACCCTGGGAGTTATCCATTTTCCGGTAACGGATTTCCTGTATGGTGGTCTCTGCCACTTCATCATCGGAGCTGAGTTTAATGGGTTCGGTGATATGGAACAGTTCACCAAACAGGCTCGCCTGTTCTTTTTCACGCTGCACAATGACAATATCGGAAATGATCAGCTCATCTCCATTGGTGTAGATGCGCCAGTTGGGGCGAGGATGAGACAGCCCTGACTGAATATCGGTGTCCACCTCAGTCGTGCTGGTGATCTTGAAGCCGCGTTTGTCATATTCGGTTGCTTTGGCGGTGCCGTATTCCACGCCCGCAGTAAATACCAGCCTGCTGCCGCAGGCACGGTTTGCATCACAGGCATCATCCGGGGTGGCAATACCATGCAGGTATTGCCCGCTGCCATCCGTCGAAAAGCGAAAGAAGTTCAAACTGGTATCGTCCTGGTTTACCCACAGATGACTGCCCAGCAGGTTGATGGCTTGTGACAGAAAATGGGTATTGGCTTCTTCCGCCGTTTTGGCGCTGCCAGGTATGCCGGCCGCTTCTCTGGCAGCAGCAAGTGCCGGGGAAGCGGGAAAGGAAGCAGGATCGGCTGTCAGATCAAGCGCCGTGTCCAGTGCATCTGCTGCAGCTTGCGGTATGGAGATGCCGTTTGCCGGATCATTGTCAGCATCAAGTGACTGGAACAGGATCAGCAGATTAAGCAGTTTGTTCCGGTCATCTGCTGCCAGTTCAATGGGTGTAGTCAGGCCTGTTCCGGTGATTTTGCCAAGGTTCAGTTTACCAATATGGAAATCAATGCTATCACCATGATTGAATTTGTAAAGTCCGGCCGCATCTGTGACGCCTGATGCACCGGATGAGGCGGAGTAGGACACACCTTCCACTGCCGAGTCGGCCAGTATCCCGGTAGCGGGTCCCTGAGCCTGTACGACTGGCTTGCTGCTGTCTTTTTTTACCTCCTGCTCGCTGTCACAAGCTGTCAGATTTAATGCGAACAGGCCTGTAATGAGTAATTGAATAGTGGTGAACTTGTTATCTGTTTTCATTGTATTGGGCTGGTACGAGTGAATTGTTTGCGACATGACAATCTGCGTGCAGCGCTTTGAGCACTACTTTAGGAACGCTTTAGGCGCTTTGTATTCGGCACATTACATTTGTAATCCCGTAACAGAAGAGGATAATGCGCGACTTTAACGGTATTTGCAGATTGTTAACCCGATTAAGCGACTGATTATAGTCGATGACTAAAGTGATGTGGTTAAATCTTGGCGTGGCTGAGCAGTAGTGCTGCGGGCGATACCATACAGTAACCGTGTGGCAGAAATGATGTGGTGCATACCGGGCAGGTGACGCTGTTTGCTGCTCCGGTTGATTTTGTGGAAAAAGATCATGTTCACTGCTAAGGTATCCTGTCGCGGTAAATTTGATTTTTCCCCGGTTGGTTTTGTTTATTCCCTGACTGAGAGGTGGCACTGAAAATAATGTCCAGCTTTGTACAAACTTCCGATCCTGTTGTTGCACAACCGCAACTTTCTGTTGACTGGTATTTAGATCCGCAGATACTTGAGCTGGAAAAGCAGCTGCTGTTTAACCAGGGGCCCGGTTATGTCGGGCATGAGCTGATGGTGCCGGAAGCAGGCGATTATTACGTGCCTGCCACTCAAAACAATGCCAGGGTTCTGGTGCGCAATGAAAACGGTATTGAGTTGCTGTCGAATGTCTGTCGCCACCGTCAGGCAACCATTCTGGAAGGGCGTGGCAGCACCAGAAATATTGTCTGCCCGATTCATCGCTGGACTTATGCAATGGATGGCAAGTTACTGGGAGCGCCGCATTTCAGTAAGAATCCCTGTCTGAATCTGGGTAAAACAGTTTTGCAGCACTGGAACGGGCTGATTTTTTCCGGAAAACGTGATGTTAACCGTGATCTCGCAGGTATGAAGGCCCGTAACGAGCTGGATTTTTCAGGGTATGTACTGGATCGTGTCCAGATTGACCATTACCAGTGCAACTGGAAAACATTCATTGAAGTCTATCTGGAAGATTACCACGTTGATCCTTTTCATCCCGGATTGGGGCATTTTGTGGACACCAGCCGGCTTGAATGGGAATTTGGTGACTGGTTCAGCGTTCAGACTGTCGGAGTCAATCCTGATTTCAACCGGGCAGGTTCAGAGATTTATCAGAAGTGGCACACACAGGTGCTGCAGCAGAATAACCAGCAGGTTCCGCGTCATGGTGCGATCTGGCTGCTCTATTACCCGAATGTTATGGTGGAGTGGTATCCGGATACGCTCGTTGTCAGCACGTTGCTGCCAACCGGGATAGAACAGTGTATGAATATTGTTGAATTCTATTATCCGGAAGAAATTGCGTTGTTCGAGCGTGAATTTGTGGAAAGAGAGCAGGCTGCATATCAGGAAACCGCCCGGGAAGATGATGAAATCTGCAGGCGAATTACAGCAGGGCGACGTGCTTTGTATGAACATGGGATAAATGAAACGGGTCCATATCAGCAGCCGATGGAAGCGGGAATGGAACACTTTCATCGTTTCCTGCGGCGGGAAATCGGGCCGCATCTGTATTAAAACGGGATTTTGCTGCCGGGATGGCCTCATTATGGATGCTGGTGGCGGGCTTGATGTTCGCCTGCATGGGCGTGCTGGTTAAACTGGCTGCAGCGTTCTTTTCCAATACCGAGCTGGTATTTTACCGATCGCTGGTGGGGGTGATTACTACCTTCCTGGTCATGCGTGCCTATGGTATGCCCATTGCAACAATGTACTGGAAAACGCATTGTTGGCGCGGATTATCCGGACTGGGTGGGGTGTTGCTGTTTTTTTACTGTATTCTGCAATTGCCGCTGGCATCGGCAATTTCATTGAACAACACCTGGCCTCTGTTTCTTGCTTTCCTGGCCGTGATATGGCTGAAAGAAGAATTTAACTGGTTGCTGGCTGGATCGCTTGTGACGGGTTTTGCGGGTGTCGTGCTTCTGCTCAGACCCACTCTGGCAGAGGGACAATGGTATATGGCACTGATTGGTATCGGCTCTGGCCTGTTTGCAGGTGTTGCTCACCTCCATGTCAGGCAGTTGAGCGAGCTGGGTGAGTCGGAATGGATCACCGTGTTTTATTTCACGCTGGTTTGCACGGTTGCTACCGGCCTGTGGTTGTTATTCACTTCTTTCAGTCCGGTCAATTTGCAAAGCCTGACACTGGCACTGGGAATAGGGATAACCGCAACGCTGGCGCAATTAGCCATTTCCCGGGCGCACCGGGGGAGCAATATCATCACGGTCGGGGTGCTTTCCTACAGCTCTGTGCTGTTTGCAGGGCTGATGGATCTGTTTTTCTGGGACGCACGCCTGCCGGTTTCTGCCTGGGCTGGTATGGGGTTAATCATACTGGGGGGGTTATTGAGTTTTCGTGGTGTACCAGCGCGGCGTACAAGTATCGTCACCCTGGATGACTGATCCTGGATAAAGCAGAGGCGGGAATATCAGATGTTATGAGGGCTATCTATGACTAACATTCATCATTTGGAGCATATGATCCATGATCAATATTGAAAAAACAGATAATCTTATCATTGTCGCAATTATCGGAGAGTTCACTCTGGATGATTTCAGGCAGTTTGAAGACCAGGTGCTCTACCAGTTTCATTTCAATGGAGAAGCCAATTTGCTGCTGGATTTGCGCGATATGGTGTCCTATTCGATGGATGTTGCCTGGGAAGAGATCCGGTTTATGCGTGAGCATGGCAGTAAAATCAACCGGGTGGCAGTGGTAACGGATAGTCAGTGGCAGGCATGGAGCGCGTGGGTATCCAATTTGTTTACAGAAGCGGATGTGATCGTATTCTCTGATTATGACGAGGCACTTGGCTGGTCTGAAGCCTGATCAGGCTGGTGTGTTGCCTCTGGTTGAAAAACTGAAAGGTGGTCGAGATGGATGATTTCATACTGGCAAGGGTGTTGCATGTGCTGGGAGTTGTGTTATGGATAGGCGGAGTGGCGATGGTGACAACCACCTTGCTGCCGGTAATTGCCCGTATGTCACCGGTGGATTTTGATCGGACAGCTATTTTTCAGCGTATCGAGAAACGCTTTGCACGCCAGGCACGATTTACCACATTACTGGTCGGGCTGAGCGGTTTTTATATGATCCATGTTCTCGATGCCTGGTATCGTTTTACTGAGGTGCGTTTCTGGTGGATGCATGCCATGGTGCTGGTGTGGAGTATCTTTACTCTGTTTTTGTTCGTACTGGAACCGCGAGTACTGCATAAAAAAGTCAGCGAGCGCGCGCAGCAGGACCCTGAAGCTACACTGGCCAGAATGCAGCGAATGCACTGGATACTGTTGAGCCTTAGCCTGATTACGGTTGCAGGCGCTGTTGCGGGAAGTCACGGCTGGTCATTTTTCTAATTTCTAATGATGAGTGACTACCTGGTACTGAAATATGTGCATGTAAGCTGTGTCATCATCAGCTACACATTATTTCTGCTGCGCGGAATATGGATGCTGAATGTTTCTCCCTGGCTGCAGCAGCGCTGGGTAAAAGTTGCTCCACATGTTAACGATACAATTCTGCTGCTGAGTGCTGTTACGCTGGCTGTCATTACCCACAGAAACCCGCTTGCTGAAACCTGGCTGGCTGCAAAAATTATCGGCCTGCTGGTTTACATCATGCTGGGTGTTATTGCTTTCAGGTTAGGCAGGACACGCCGGACAAAAGTGATGGCCTGGATGCTGGCGCAAGTAGTGTTTGCTTATATCGTTTCCGTTGCGCTGACAAAAAACCCACTCCTGTTTTAATACTTTCATATATGGATCCGGTATTTTCCTTCTTGCTGATTTTGTTACTGATTTATAATGACCGGTCATATTCCGGGCGGGTTGATGGTAAAAACAGAATAACCACATCACCGCTCGGCGATTAAAGGGGCGGGTTATATAATTAATGATTTCAGGGATAAACAGGTATGGATTATTTCTACGAATCGGAACACACCAAGTTTATGCGGGAACTGTTTGCAAAACAGCCCGAACTTATCGAAAAACAAAAAGAGGCACGCGCGATCTGGTGGGATAAAGAGGTGGATCGTGAAGCCCTGAAGCACTTTAAAGAGGCCAAAGTACCCCAGAAGGGCTATGTGTATTTTTCCTGGCCGGATAACGAACAGAAAACAGAAAAATAGCTCCGGGTTGTCTGTTTTTCTCTGTTTCAGCAACGTTAAAACGTTGGGTGGAGGTAGTAGTATAATGGCCGCCTTTATTACAGCAGTAATCTAACCGGTAAGCAGCTCTTCAAACTCCACACATTTGTCTGCTTGCTGCTATCGGCTGTTTCTCAGCCCTGTTTGGAAAACAGGGGAACAGCACATCAGTAAACCGTTTTTCCCAGGCGCCCATAGCTCAGTGGATAGAGTACTGCCCTCCGAAGGCAGGGGTCGCACGTTCGAATCGTGCTGGGCGCGCCATATATATCTTCCGGCAATAAAACTGAAGATTGCGGTTATTACCCATTCTTTCACCGATATTCTTGATACCTCGCCAGCCGGGATATATCAACTCCTGTGGCATCTTCCATCAAAATCCAGTACAGAAGGAGATGTGTGGAAAAAAAGGTGTTGAAATGCCCTCTCCTTAATGCTGCAAGTGTGCTTTATGATTAGTTGCAGTAGCCTGGTTTGTCTTGATTAAGCCTGATAGTTGAATGGAAAAAAACAGTCAGTACCCCGTAATAGACTTGTTTGCCGGTCCGGGCGGACTGGGGGAGGGTTTTGCGACCTGCCCTGGTGAAAGTGGTAAGCCGCGCTTTCACAGCCTTGTTTCCATTGAATGTGATTTGTTTTCGCATAGGACACTCTTACTCCGCCATTTTCTTCGCTTGTTCCCATCAGAAGAAATACCTGAACCCTATTATGATTATCTTCGTGGCGGTATCGAAATTGAAGATCTGTACCGACAATACAATACGCAGTATCACGAAGCCAGCAAATCCGCACTGCAGATCGCTCTGGGAAAAGAAACACACGGTTATGTACAGGAAATCATAAATAAGCGCCTGACAGGCAGGAAAAAATGGGTGCTGGTTGGTGGTCCGCCGTGTCAGGCTTATTCTCTTGTCGGTCGTTCCCGGATGATGAAAAGCCCTGATTTTGAGAATGATGAGCGGCATTTTCTGTATCGTGAATATCTGAAAATCATTATTGATCACCATCCTCCAGTCTTTGTAATGGAAAACGTCAAGGGACTTCTGTCGGCACGAGTCGAAGGCCAGCCTGTAATTTGGCGTATTATTGGTGATCTGACAGCCCCCAAAGCTGCTCTTGGCAGCAGCATTAACGGTCTGGGTTATCGTCTCTATTCATTGTCAGAGGATGAGCTTCCCGGTGAATGCGTTGATCCACGGCTTTTTCTTGTGAAAGCAGAAGAATTTGGGGTTCCGCAGGCCCGTCACAGGATGTTTATTGTCGGAATTCGCAGCGATATAAATGTTAAGCCTCGCCGGTTGTGCCGGCATAAGGCTCCTGCTGTTGAAGATACCATCGGACATCTTCCGGCTGTGCGCAGTGGATTATCCCGCGGTAGGGACAGTCCGGAAGCATGGTGGAATGAAATTGTCGCAGTAGCGACAGGAGATCTGTACAGAGAGCTGAACAATGAGTGTGCCGCTACCATTGTTAGCAGGATCAGGTCATACACCAATAGCGGCAGCCCTCCTGTGGAACGGTCATCAGCCCGGTATCCGGGTCGGATAGTAGGACAGCATCGTGTATTGACATTCATGCGCGATGACAGATTATGCTTTTTGGACGCTCATGGCGCGCGCACCCATATGGCGTCCGATCTTCGTCGCTATATGTATGCGGCAGTATTTGCCAAAGTTATGAAGCGCAGTCCAAAGCTTTCTGATTTCCCGGGATCTCTTCTTCCTGACCATCGCAATGCGGGCCTTGGTGCATCGGGAAAAATGTTTTCTGATCGTTTCCGGGTACAGCTGTCGCATGAAGTTGCCACGACAATCACATCGCACATCTCGAAGGATGGACATTACTTTATTCATTATGATCCTCTTCAGTGCCGCAGCCTTACTGTTCGGGAAGCTGCTCGTCTGCAGACATTCCCTGATAATTATAAATTTGAGGGTCCGCGAACTCAGCAATACCATCAGATAGGGAATGCCGTCCCTCCATATCTTGCTGCACAGATAGCAGAAATCATTGCTGAAGTCCTTGATTCAATGAAAGATGACTAATGGCAGATCGGATTTCTCCTAAACATCGCAGCTGGAATATGTCACGTATCCGCAATAAAGATACGCGCCCAGAAAAATGTCTGCGTTCTCTGCTGCACCAGGCGGGTTTCCGGTTTCGTCTGCACGTATCAAATCTTCCTGGAAAACCTGATCTGGTTCTGCCACGTTACAAAACTGTTATTTTTGTTCATGGCTGTTATTGGCACCGGCATTCCGGGTGTAAAAACGCAACCACACCCAGTACACGCACTGATTTCTGGGTTGCCAAATTTCAGGGAACAGTTAAGCGAGACCAAGAAGTGGCCGATAAACTGATAAATCAGGGTTGGCGTGTAATTATAGTCTGGGAGTGTGAACTGAAAAATAACCCGGACTCTGTTATTCAGAAAATTTGTCAGCAGCTTACAGGAATTAATTAATGGCACGGGAGCACAGACATCCACCAAGCGCGGCCTGTCTCTCGGCGTCGATGAGGGATCTCGGATACTCGCTCGAAACGGCCATCGCAGACCTGATCGACAACAGCATTTCCGCGGGTGCGGATGTGATCGACATTGTCTGCGATGTTTCGGGCGAACATCCCGTACTTGTCATTCTCGACAATGGCAGAGGCATGGATGAGGCGGAATTGCTGGCCGCAATGCGTCATGGAACCGACAACCCCAGACGGCACCGTTCCCCAAGGGATCTCGGACGCTTTGGTCTTGGGCTGAAGACGGCGTCGTTCTCGCAGTGCCGCTCCCTGACAGTGGTCAGCACAAGTGATGCCTCCATCTGTGGTGCCGAGTGGAACCTGGATCGCATCGATGCAGCAGACGACTGGATCCTGAGCATTCTTGATGAGGCCGACATCCAGGCGCTGCCCTATGTCGATCGGCTCGGAAGGCACGGTACCGCAGTCCTCTGGCGAGAACTCGATCGCATACTCGAAGACGAAGTCGGGGATCGGCGGCAGGAAATCGTGAACGAGAAGCTTGAGGTGGTGGGGCGACATCTCGCCCTCGTCTTCCATCGCTTCCTTTCGGGCGAGGTCAAGGGGCATCCCAGAATCACGCTTGCCATCAACGGTCACCCCATTGCCGCATTCGATCCTTTCTGCAGAAAGAATCCGGCCACTCAGGTTCTTCCGGAGGAAATTGTCCGCATCGGCGATGCGGAAGTGTGCCTGCAACCCTATGTGCTGCCACACCACAGCCGTCTTTCCGCGTCCGAGTACGACTACTACCAGGATCGCAGCGACTTTATCTCCAACCAGGGAGGCTATGTCTATCGGAACGGGCGGCTGATGGCGTGGGGAGACTGGTTCCGGCTGGTGCCCAAGGGTGAGGCCACCAAGCTGGCGCGGGTGCAGATCGACTTCCCCAACAGTCTGGACGAAGCCTGGACAATCGACATCAAGAAGTCGCGCGCGCGACCCCCTCATGTGGTGCGTGAGCGCCTGCGCCAGATCATCGCCAGAATCACCAGCCGCAGTGTGACGGTACATCGGGGACGCGGACAGAAGCTGTTTCAGGAAACCCAGGCACCGTTCTGGGAGCGCTATGCCGATCATGATGGCATCCGGTTCGCGATCAACGACCAGCATCCGATCATCGTCTCACTGGCAGAAAGACTCTCGCCAGAGGATGCAGACCTGCTGCGCACGCTGCTTGATTCGGTTGCGGCCTCGCTACCGGTCGAGATGATCTATTCCGACTACTCAACCCACCCACGCGAGATCAATCAGCGATCGGTGGATGAAAGCCAGACCATGGAGCGCCTGAGAAGCCTGCGCCAGGTGCTGTACGGCGACAGGCCGGGCGATGCGAAGGCCTTTCTTCAGATCGTGCGCTCCACGCATCTTTTCGATGGTCAGATGGAGCTGGCCGAAAAATTCATCAGCGAGGCCTTTGCATGAGCATTACAGCCATCACGGAAGAACGAAACATTGCCAACGCGCTTATCTCGGGCCTTGCCAACATGGCGGAAACGCCGACGCGCGATCAGGTGGAGGAAAAGGCAAGACAGATTGCTTCAATCTTCGGCTATGCGGGAGATCTCCGCAACATTGTCACCGAGGCCATGGAATCGGTTGTGACCCGCATGGGAGCAGGCATTTCATTGGTTGATGTCAATGCGAAGCATGACGATCAATGGGTTCACAAGCGCGAGGACGTCACTTGGACCTATGCCAGTGCATACGAGGAATTCCTTCGCAACGAGGGCTGGCCTCCGCAGATGGTCCAGTCGCTGAGCGATGTGACCACCCGCATTCTTGGTCATCTTCAGGATCCACTGAGCGAAGGCACGAGCTGGAACCGCCGTGGCCTGGTCATCGGCCATGTGCAGTCAGGGAAGACAGCCAACTACACGGGTCTGATAGCACGTGCAGCCGATGCGGGCTACAAGTTCATTGTCGTCATCGCAGGCATTCACAACAACCTGCGCAGGCAGACACAGCAGCGAATCGACGAGGCCTTTATAGGCCGATCGAGTGATCCCGAGGATCGCCGCAACATCGGCGTCGGTCTCGCTCCGGGCTATCCGCATCCGGCAACGCTTACCAACATCAACGAGGACTTCAACAAGAACACAGCGGCCAAGAGCGGCTGGAAGATCAACGACTTCAGCAAGCCGATCATCCTGATCATCAAGAAGAACGTCACGACGCTCACTGCGTTGCACAAATGGCTGAAGGCGCTGAACGCCGAAGGAGAAGACCGCATCTCCGATGTACCCATGCTGCTGATCGACGACGAAGCCGACAACGCATCCATCAACACGAACAAGGAGGACCTGGATCCGACCCGGACGAATGCCATGATTCGCCGCATCCTGGGGTTGTTTGCGAAGTCCTGCTACGTCGGATATACGGCAACCCCGTTCGCCAACATCTTCATCAATCCGGATGCCTATGGCGATGATGTGCAGGAAGAGCTTTTCCCTCGCGACTTCATCTATTGCCTGGATGCACCCACCACCTATTTCGGTGCGGAGAAAGTATTCTTGAATGAGGCGACCAGCGAATCGATCATCAGGCCGATCGATGATTGCGAGGATCTCATTCCCTACTCGCACAAACGCGACGATCCTGTCCATGAGCTGCCTCCCAGCCTCTATCGCGCACTCGACGAGTTCATCGTCGCACGCGCCATCCGAAACCTGCGCGGACAGGCCAGCAAGCATTGCTCGATGATGGTCAATGTGTCGCGCTTTGTGCCGGTGCAGAAGGCTGTGCGCGATTTCCTGAGCCTCAGGGAAAAGAAGATCAGGGAAGCGGTTCTCGCAAACTACGCGATGCCGGAGGGTGTTTCTTCAAGGAACATGTACATGCAAGGCCTGAAGGGTGCCTTCGACGCCGAGTATGCCGATGCCGGGGTGACGTGGGAGGAAGTGAAGGCAGCTCTCGTCGGCGTCTTTGAGCACCTTCACCTCTACGTCATCAACAGCAAGAGTGACGAAGTGCTCGACTACACCCGCTACGAGAAGGAAGGTATTGGGCTGACTGTGGTCGCGGTCGGTGGTCTGAGTCTGTCGCGAGGCTTGACCATCGAGGGATTGACCGTCAGCTACATGTACCGCAACACGAAGATGTACGACACCCTCATGCAGATGGGTCGCTGGTTCGGCTACCGGCTGGGCTTCGAGGATCTCTGCCGTGTCCATCTCTCCCGCGATTCGATCAACTGGTACTCCCACATCGCCGAAGCTGCCGAAGAACTTGTGCAGCAGGTCAAGCGCATGCGGCGCGATCGCCTCAGTCCAAAGGACTTTGGGCTTTACGTCCGCTCGCATCCGGACAGCCTGCTGATCACGGCCGCGAACAAGATGAGATCCGGCCAGGAGGTCACGGTCGAACAGAGTTTCAGTGGGCGACTCCGTGAAAGCTACATCGTCTCCACCGCCCCCGACGTGAATGCCAGGAACTTTGAGCTGATCGCCGATCACTGGCGAAATGGATTCGGCGGACGGCCGGAGGAGTCCACCGAGAAAGGCGTCATCTTCAGAGACGTGCCCGTCGAGGTGATCGCCGATTTTCTCACTCGATTCGAATGCCATTCGACCTTTGCGGGACAGAAATCAGACGTGGTGAGCTATCTCGAACGGATCGCAACGAAGCGTCCGCTTGCGGATGTTCTGCTGATTTCTCCCTCGGGTGGATCGGGCGGCGAACGCCCATTCACCTTGAGGAATCAGGTGCGTGTCGTCGGGAAGGATCAGCCGAATGGCATTGCGTGGCGCCTGAACAAGGACAGGGTTGCTTCGCGTGGTGACGAGAAGCTCGGGCTCAGCGACGAGCAACGCGCTGAGGCGAGAACAGTCGCAGGCGACGACGACGGCTCGGGGGCGGTATCCGACACACATTACCGGATGGTGAGGAACAGACCCCTCCTCATGATTCACAGTCTGGAGCCCAAGGGCGATGCTGTGATGGGGCCGATCGCTGCCTTTGGCATGAGCTTCCCTTACGGGGACTACTCGACGACCATCAATGTCGTCGTCAACAAGGTCTGGCTCCAGCAGATGCAGGGTTATGCGGACGATCCTGACGAGGAGGAGGACTACGATGCCTGAGTCCTCGCCCTGGGATGGAATCGCCGTTCCTGGAGCGGATTTCAATGTCCGTCAGGTTGCAGTGAACACGGCCGTGCCCTGCTTCTGGGGACGCGATGCCAGTGGTGCCTGTCTGTTCATTGTGGAACTTCACGGCGACCACGCAGCACAGTATCGGAAGAACGCGGTCGCGGTGAACGGCGTCGATGTCGATCTTCGTGCCGGAGATCAGGGGCAGCAACACCTGGTCCTCGCTCTTGAAAGACAGGTTGATCGCGATCTTTTCGAGGGACTGTGCCGTACCCTTGCATTCGCGCTGGAGCATGCCACCGACTCGGCCAGCTCTCTGGCAGTCTCGCTGGCGCACATCCGTCGTTGGAAGACTTTCCTCTCGGGCCGAAGTCAGCATCTGTCCGCAGAGGATGTTCGAGGCCTCTTCGCCGAAATCGTCTTCCTGACGGAACTGATCGATCGGGAAATGCCGAGCAACGCCGTCGTCGAAGCCTGGCTTGGTCCGGAACGGTCACATCAGGATTTCATCTTCGGCAACACGGCTGTCGAGGTCAAATCCCTCTCGGGCGCCGAACGAAGCAGCATCCGCATTTCGTCGGAAGACCAGCTCGAATCCCTGAACGACGCACTGTTCCTGCGCGTGTACCGGCTGAGCAATCTGGCTGACGCGGCAGGTGCCCGCTCGCTCAACGAGCTTGTCACTGCCGTCCAGGCGCGGCTCGACAAGGCAGAGGCCATCGAGGCCTTTGACCGGAAGCTGGTTGCGCACGGCTACGCGCCGCTCCCTGACTACGATGAGCCGCGTTTTGTCGTCAGCGACGTGCGCAGCTATCGGGTCGCCGATGATTTTCCGCGTCTCATGCGATCGCAATTGCCGACTGGGATTGTCAAGGTCGCCTACGACATCAGGCTTGAAACGATCGCTCCGTATCAGTGTGACGAGGCGGTCGTCTTTGGAGGAGATTGATGGAACAGACAGCCTATGAATTCTTCCACGACTTTCGACAGGAACTCCTGTCTGGTGCCGAAGCCAATGGCCGGTTCCAGCTTGATGAGTTCATGGAAACTGTTGCCGACGAACTTGTCGAAACAGGCTTCACCGAGGGGTTCGAATTGTGTCACTATCGTCCTCCACAGGGCGGGATGCGGGTGGATGGATACTGGTTCAATGACGAAGGGAACCTGGATCTTTTTGTTGCTGATTTCGATTTCCGTACCGAACTGGCTTCCCTGACAAAGACAGAGCTTGAATCGACATTCAAGCGTCTGTCCAGGTTCTTCGAGGCAAGTATCGACAGGAATCTTGCGGTCGATCTTGAGGTCACTTCGCCTGCGTACGGTCTCGCCAAACAGATCGCCGATCGCAGAGGAGCCATCGGCGCACTCAACCTGATTCTTCTCTCCGAGCGCACGCTCAGCGGGACAGTGCAGAGCCTTCCGGAAGGGGAAGTTGCTGGCATTCCTGCCAGCTATCACGTATGGGATATTTCGCGACTTCATCGTCAGCGCAATTCTCGAAGTCACAAGGAGCCGCTTGATTTGGACTTCGTGCAGATGTTCGGCAGGGGAATCGCCAGCCTTCCTGCTCATCTGGGAGCTGATACCTATCAGTCCTTCCTCATGGTCATGCCTGCCGATTCTCTGGCGACTCTGTACGGAAAATTCGGAGCACGCCTGCTTGAACAGAACGTTCGCACCTTCCTGCAGGCCCGTGGCAATGTGAACCGGGGCATACGGGCAACGATCCTGAACGAGCCGGGAATGTTCTTTGCCTACAACAACGGGATCACGGCCACTGCGCAGAGTGTCGAGACCGAGGCAACGGATTCCGGTCTGGCGATCACAAGGATTGTCGATCTCCAGATCGTCAATGGCGGGCAGACCACCGCATCCCTGTTCCATACGCGGAAGCGGGACAAGGCGGACCTTTCCCAGATATTCGTCCAGATGAAGCTGTCCGTCATCGACAGCCAGCAAAGCGAGATGGTTGTGCCGAAGATATCGGAGTATGCGAACACCCAGAATCGGGTGAATGCTGCCGACTTCTTCTCGAATCATCCGTTCCATGTCCGGATGGAAGGGTTTTCGCGGCGCATCTGGGCGCCGGCGCAGAAGGGATCCCCTCGCGAGACGCGCTGGTTCTACGAGCGCGCACGCGGTCAGTATGCCGATGCACAGTCAAAACTGACACCGGCAGAGCAGCGTCGCTTCAAGGCCGAGCATCCCAAGCTGCAGATGTTCACCAAGACGGATCTTGCAAAATTCGAGAATGTCTGGGATGACCATCCCAAATGGGTCAATCTTGGCTCACAGAAAAATTTCTCACAATATGCCGCTCGAATCTGCCATGAATGGGAAAAATCATCTGATAAATTTGATGGGTTCTATTTCAGAAGGGCTGTTGCCCGGGTAATCATATTTAGAGCTGCTGAAAAAATCATATCCGGTCAACCTTGGTATAACGGCGGATACCGTGCCAATATCGTTGCCTATACCCTTGCAGCTCTGGGAGAGATTGCAAAGCGCAGCCAAAAAAACATTAATTTTTCGGCAATTTGGGATAAGCAAAGAATCGATTCCGTACTTGAAAGAACCATTGCTATTATTTCAGAAATAGTGTACGGAGATATTACCTGTCCGCCACAGGGTATTTCAAATATTTCCGAGTGGTGCAAGAAGGAAGCCTGCTGGAAACAGGTTCAGTTATGTTTACCGAAGCTGGAACAGCTGTTGCCGGGAGAATTTTTTGAAAATTTGATAACTGCTGATCAGCAGATTACAGAGATCCGAATTGTTCCGGAAAAGCAGAAGGGTGGTAGTTTTATTGATAAACATCAGCAAATGTCAACAATCCTCTTTATTTCAAAATGGCAAAAATTCTGGAGAAAAGTACGTGAGGGCAGTAGCTGATGACGGAAAAAGAGATACCGGCAAATTATCTGACAGATAATTTGCCGGTGGATGGTTTTTCGTGAAGGATTTTTATTTTTACAGAACAGGTACGCCAGGGTGGCGATGCTGCATATCTGCAAAACCGGGCTGCAGAACTTAAGGGAGTATATTTCAGCAGCTTATTTCGGTCTGTTCTCGATTCGGGTGTACCACCCCTGATAAACTTCGTCCGGCCACAGGGATTTAATCCAGACCAGGATGTCATCAATCTCCTGATCTTTCAGGATTCCCGCCCAGCCGGGCATGCGTCCTTCCCCCGGAGGGCCACCGTTCAGAATGAAGTTTTTCAATTCTTCTGTGGAATGGTGCCAGGCATGCGCCGTTCCATTCAGAGGCGGGGGCGGGTATCTGCCATTCTCCAGGGGCTTGCGCCAGTCTGGAGTGCCTTCTGCGTTCCGGCCATGGCATACCGCACAATTTTTCCGGAAAAGCGCCTGTCCGCGCGCCATTTGTTCAGGATCAAAATTTCGAACAATTTGTTCAGCGGAATTTCTGCCTAAAATCTGATCCAGTGTGCTGCCTGCCGTCAGAGGGCCGGTTTGTTCCGAGCAGGCAGCAGTAAGGAGCAGTGATACAAGCGCTGTGATTCTTACGGACATCACGTTATTTAAGTTTCAGAATAGATTGGGTTGTGTTACTTTCGGATGCCTTCTCTGCCGGTTGGGGTTTATCCGGGCCGTATCGATTATAAATCTCTGCGGCGCTGCGCTTGTCTCCGGGTTTTCTGATCAGGAGTACGTTATAGGTGTCAACCCGCCCGGTTTCCATGCCAGGAGAACCATGTGGCATGCCGGGGGCTGATAATCCAACTGCGCGGGGACGTTCTTTCAGAAGCTGTTTGACGTCGCTGGCAGGGACATGTCCTTCTATGGCATAACCATCAATCATGGCGGTATGGCATGAACCAAGCTCGGGAAGGATACCGGCCTCTGCTCTGGTTTCATCGTTACCGGTATCGTGGATGTTGACGGTAAATCCGTTGTCGCGCATGTGATCAACCCATTTGGCACAACAGCCGCAGGTTGGACTTTTATACACTTCGACGGTTGTTGTTGCTGCAGCCACGCCGGCAACTCCTGCTAATACAGCAGTCAGTAAGGAACGGGTAAAAAATCGGTTGAATTGTATTTTCATTTGCTCTCCAATAATCTTGCCATGCATTTGTTTGCAACGACCAGGGAAGACAGGCAGCACTAAACGCTTGCTTTATGCCGGTTTGAGAAAGAATAACGCTGGCTTCCGGTCAGTTTGACCATAAGCGTGCAGATAATGTTCTTCCTCATCCCTGGCGAGTCAACTGTTGCATTGCTATAATTTTTATTTGTTCAAATTGCTATGATTCAAGGGGTAAAACCTTGAAGATGTAACTATAACTGACTTTCTCTTTTTCCTGTCCCGGATAGGCAGGGAGAGCGGGCGGTTCTGTTTTTATACCCGTCTTGTCTTATATGAACGTTTCTTCCTCTGCTTTTCTCCGGAACGGGGAGCTCTGGCAGTTTTTTAACAGTATTTTTGTTAGGCACCTTGTAAATTCATATGATTACGGATGCGTTTTCCAGAAAATCCGAATATAACGCGAACAAGCTGCATAAAAGGCTGAGGCGTCTTGTTGGCTCTGCCATTGCCGATTTCAATATGATTGAGAACGGTGATCGAGTTATGGTATGCCTGTCCGGCGGCAAGGACAGCTATGCACTGCTGGATATTTTGCATAACTTGCAAGTGCATGCGCCACTGGATTTTGAGCTGATTGCTGTCAACCTGGATCAAAAGCAGCCTGGTTTTCCTGAGCATGTGCTGCCCGGTTATCTGACGGAAATAAATATGCCTTTCCGTATCGTCGAGCAGGATACCTACAGCGTTGTAAAGCGGGTGATTGCCGAGGGAAAAACAACTTGCAGTCTGTGTTCCCGTCTGCGCAGGGGGGTGCTGTACCGGGTGGCGACTGAACTGGGTGCCACCAAGATCGCGCTGGGCCACCATCGTGATGATATTCTGGAAACTTTTTTTCTGAATATGTTTTATGGTGGAAAGCTGAAAGCGATGCCTCCCAAGCTGGTGAGTGACGATGGATGTCATGTGGTGATTCGTCCGCTGGCGTACTGCAAGGAGAAAGATCTGGCAGCTTATGCCCGGTTAGCGCAATTTCCCATTATTCCCTGTAATTTATGCGGTTCACAGCCCAATATGCAGCGGCAGGTAATCAAGGAAATGATGCAGCAATGGGATAAAAAACATCCCGGCCGGCTTGAGACGATGTTTACGGCTTTACAGAATATTCAGCTTTCACATCTGGCAGATACCCGCCGGTATGATTTTGCCGGGCTCAAACCGCTTGGTATTGCAACTGAGGAGGGCGATAAAGCATTTGATGAAGAGCCCCTTCCCGCTATGCCGGCAGGTACAGACCATGGCGATGACGCTGTACCTGAACAGGAAGTCGGGTACCGTGCCGAGGCTGTCCGGGACGGGGCGATATAAATTAACCGCGGATCATTTCCTGATCGGCGTTCTTACTCAATGCCGGCTTCATGCGCCTGCTGATCGGCATGATAGCTTGAACGCACCATTGGACCACAGGCGGCGTGGCTGAATCCGAAGTTTGTGGCAATGCGTTCAAATGACTTGAAATCTTCGGGTGAAACATAGCGCATGACGGGGTGATGCCCCTTGCTGGGTTGCAAATACTGGCCGATGGTTAGCATATCAACCTGATGTGCACGCAAATCCCGCATCACCTCGATAATTTCCTCATTGGTTTCCCCCAGCCCCAGCATCAGACCGGACTTGGTCGGGATATGAGGGAAAGCTGCCTTGAAATCCCTGAGTAATTGTAATGAGTGTGCGTAGTCTGCGCCTGGCCGGCACTGTTTGTACAGGCGTGGTACGGTTTCAAGGTTGTGGTTCATCACATCAGGCGGACAGGCAGACAGCCTGTCCAGTGCAATTTCCAGTCTGCCGCGAAAATCGGGGACAAGAATCTCGATCCGTGTTTGTGGCGACTGGGCGCGAATCGCGCGGATGCAATCTGCAAAGTGCTGCGCGCCACCGTCCCTGAGATCATCACGATCTACGCTGGTGATGACGACATAATTAAGCTTTAGCACCGCGATGGAATTTGCCAGATGCATCGGCTCATCGGGATCAGGAGCGTGAGGCCGGCCATGCGCCACATCACAGAATGGACAGCGTCTGGTGCACAAATCACCGAGGATCATGAAGGTTGCCGTACCGCGGCCGAAACATTCACCGATATTCGGACAGGAAGCTTCCTCGCAGACCGTGTGTAATTTATTCTCACGCAGCAGGCGTTTTACTTCCTGATACCGCTGGCTGTTGGGGGAGCGCACGCGAATCCAGGAAGGTTTGCGCAAGAGCTGGCCGGATTGTTCCAGATCGATTTTGACCGGGTTGCGTGCCGTTTTGGCGGCACCTCGTTGATGGGTGTCAGCGGTCATGAGAATGACTGTCCTTTGTTGTATATTGAGTTAGTTGAGCAATAAAATGTTGTGCCAGCTTGCCGGCGAGTATTTCTTTGCCGTCAGTGATGCCAAGCTCTTTTGCCTGTGTAACACGCAAACCGTGATAGCCGCAGGGGTTGATTGCTGTGAAGGGCGCAAGATCCATGTCGGCATTGAAGGCTATCCCGTGATAGCAGGCTCCGCGCCGAATTTTCAGCCCCAAAGAGGCAATTTTGGCACCGTTGACGTAGACACCGGGAGCTTCCTCGCTGCCTTGTGCAACGACACCGTATTCGTCCAGCAAGTCTATCACGGCCCCCTCCATTTTTCTGACCAGTTGCCGGATATACAGCTGCCGGCGGTGCAGGTCCAGTAACAGGTAGAGAATGACCTGTCCCGGGCCGTGATAGGTGATTTGTCCACCACGGTCGGTTCTGATAACCGGGATCTGGCTGGGGAAAAGCAGGTGTTCAGGTTTTCCGGCGATGCCTTGAGTATAAACAGACGGATGTTCCAGCAGCCAGATTTCATCAGGCGTTTCACGGGTACGCTGTGCCGTAAACTCCTTCATGGCCTGCCAGGTGGTGAGGTATTCGACTACCCCCATATTTTTCACAGTTACGGTAAGCATGCTGTCTGTTGTCTGTTTTTTCCTTATGCCGGTGTTTCACCGGCATTTTTCAGAGAATCCCTAGAGCAACATGGTTACCATTGGATGATCGTGCAGTGCCTGATAGAGAGAATCCAGCTGTGTGCGTGAAGTAGCCTGGATGGTGCAGGTAAGGCTCAGATAGGTACCACTTTTACTGGTTCGAACTTCGAGGGTGGTATCGTCAAAATCAGGTGCGTGAGTTTTAACAATGGTCAGGACAGTTTGAGTGAATCCCTGTTGTGATTTTCCCATGATTTTTATCGGAAAATCACATGGGTATTCAATGAGAGATTCTTCTTTCATGAAGCTGTGTTATCAGTTGAAGTATGTCCGCGCATTACTTCCAGTTTGTATGCCTGGTAGAGCCTGTCCAACTGCCTGAAAACCGGGCCGGGTACCCCGTTGCTGACGGGTTGCCCATCCAGCCGTGTGATTGGGAGAATTTCCTTGGTGGAGGAAGTCAGCATGATTTCCTGTGCGGTGCGTAATTCAAGTTCAGATATATCTCGGACAGCGTGTGGGATGCCGTGTGTTTCAGCCAGTTCCAATACGACATCGTAGGTGATGCCGGGCAAGATGCGGTGATCTTTAGGAGGGGTCAGCAGCAGATTATCTTTTACGATAAAAATATTACTGGCGGCCCCTTCGGTCAGTAAGCCATCACGCAGCAGAATGGCTTCTGTGGTCTGTGCATCTACGGCAAGCTGACGTAGCAGAATGTTGGGCAGCAGCGAGATAGCTTTGATATCGCAGCGTCCCCAGCGATTATCCCGGGCGGTGATTGCCGAAACACCGGAAACGAGCAACTCTCCAGGAGGTGTCATTAGCGGGTTGCTCATGATAAAGACGGTAGGTGTGGCTCCGCGGGGGAATGCGTGATCGCGTTTTGCCACTCCGCGGGTAATATGCAGGTAAAGGTATTGATCACTACCTTCATTTAGCTCAATGATGCGTTCAATCAAATCAGCCCACTGTTCCTCTGAATGGGGATTCTGGAGACGTATGCCATCCAGACTGTGCTGCAGCCGGGAAAGATGTTCACCCAGCCGGAACGGTTTACGTGAATAAACCGGTATGACTTCGTAAACACCATCACCAAAGATGAAACCTCTGTCCAATACGGGGACAGTTGCCTGTTCTATCGGTAAGAATCTGCCGTTGAGGTAAATCATGTCTATTTTTTTATTATCCGAGTTCAGTTGAACAGCATTTTCAGGTTATCCCAGGAACGCCCGAGGAAATTGGCGGTATCAACCGTTTCCAGGGCAACCAGAGGGTAGGTGGCAATTTCCTGTCCATCCAGGACAAATTTTACTGCGCCTACTTCCTGACCCTGGCTGATTGGGGCAATAAGTGGCTGGCGGTATTCCATCCGGGCTTTTAATCCTCCCACCTTGCCCTTGGGAAGAGAGAAATAAATATCCCGGTCAAACCCGACTTTAAGCTTGTTTTGTTCACCTTTCCAGATTTGGACATTGGCGACAGGCTGATCTTTTTTATAGGGGTGGGCGGTATCAAAAAACTGGAATCCGTAATTCAGCAGACGCTGGCTTTCAATACTGCGAGCGTTGGGTGAGGCGGTGCCCATGACTACAGAGATAAGGCGTCGCTGGTCACGTTTTGCCGATGTCACCAGACAGTAACCGGCGGCTTCTGTCCATCCTGTTTTCATTCCATCAACATTGGGATCTGTCCACAGCAGGCGATTGCGGTTTTGCTGAGTGATGCCATTGTATTTATACTCTCGCATGGAATAGAGCGGGTAGTGCTCCGGGTATTCTCTGATAATGGCTGCTGCCAGTAATGCCAGATCATATGCGGTACTGTAGTGCTCGGGGTGCGTTAGTCCGGTTGAATTCATGAAATGCGTATTGTGCATACCCAGACGTTTGGCTTCCTCATTCATCATGTGTACAAACAGATCTTCCGAACCGGCGATCAGTTCTGCCAGCGCAACACAGGCATCATTACCTGACTGGATGATTACACCATGAATCAGTTCATTAACTGTTACCGGTTTGTTGGGCTCAATGAACATGCGCGAACCCACCATACGCCAGGATCGATTGGAAACAGGAACAACCTGATCCATTTTTATGCGCTCCTGTTTCAGTGCAGAGAAGACGACGTAAGCTGTCATCAGCTTGGTGAGCGAGGCGGGATCCAGTCGCTCGTGCGGATTGGAGCTGGCGAGTGTCTGTCCGCTGTGAAAATCAGTCAGAATGAATGATTTGGCCGCGACTGCCAGTTCCGGTTGCTGTGACCATGCCGGAGAAGCCAATACCAGTAAAAACAGAGAAAGAATGAGTTGTTTCATGGGGATCAGCAAAAGCTTAATTATAACCTGCGTCATAGATTTGTTGAATTGAACGGTGTGAGTTTGTCAGTGATGGTTATTATTTGACGAAGCGGCAGTTTTTACCCGCCTCCCGATTTGACTTTGTTCGCAGGGTAATTCATAATCCGCGGTTATCTTGTACCATAAAAACAAAAGGAAAATTAGTGAAAACTTTTTCTGCCAAGCCACATGAAGTGAATCATGAGTGGTTTGTGGTTGATGCAACTGATAAAGTTCTGGGCAGGCTGGCTGCAGCAATTGCTCACCGCCTGCGTGGCAAACATAAGCCTATTTATACGCCACACGTTGATACAGGCGATTATATCGTGGTTATTAACGCCGACAGGATAAGAGTTACCGGTAATAAGGCTGAAGATAAAAAATATTATCGCCATAGCGGTTACCCCGGTGGGATTTACGAGACTACTTTCAAAAAAATGCATGAGCGTTTTCCTGCCAGGCCGCTTGAAAAGGCGGTAAAGGGCATGTTGCCTAAAGGCCCGCTTGGCTATGCCATGATAAAAAAATTGAAGGTTTATGCTGGAAATGTTCACCCTCATGCGGCTCAGCAACCGCAGTCACTTGAAATTAACGCTTAATCCAACCAGTCATGGCTATTCAATATAACTACGGAACCGGTCGCAGAAAAAGTTCAGTTGCACGAGTTTTTATTAAACCGGGCACAGGTGTCATTACAGTAAATCATAAACCCGCTGACGAGTATTTTTCCCGCGAAACAGGGCGTATGATCATTCGTCAGCCTCTGGAGCTGACTGGAAACACCTCTAATTTTGATGTTATGGTAAATATCCATGGCGGAGGAGAATCAGGACAGGCCGGTGCGGTCAGACATGGCATAACCCGTGCATTAATCGATTACGATGAAACACTGAAGCCGGCCCTGAGTAAAGCTGGTTTTGTAACGAGGGATGCACGCGAGGTGGAGCGGAAAAAAGTTGGTTTGCGTAAGGCGAGACGCCGCAAGCAGTTCTCCAAGCGGTGATGGTCATTATTTGCAGAACAAATTGAAAAGCCGCCCTTTTATGGGCGGCTTTTTTGTATCAGATTTTGTAGTATGTTGCGATTGAGCGGCAGCAATTCCCGGATAAATAATTAACTTCTTGGTTGTTAATTTTCAAAGATGATCAATGTTGGTATCGTAGGTGGGACAGGTTACACAGGTGTTGAGCTGCTGCGTATTCTTGTGCAGCATCCGAAAGTAAAAATTAAAGTTATTACATCGCGGCAGGAAGCCGGGATCGGAGTAGATGAACTTTTCCCCAGCTTGCGCGGGCAAATTGCACTTAAATTCAGTGATCCGACCAGGGTGGATTTTGGAAAATGTGATGTTGTTTTTTTCGCAACACCAAATGGTATAGCTATGCAGCAAGCTGAGGCTTTACTGAATTCCGGAATAAAAATCATTGATCTGGCGGCAGATTTCCGGATTAAGGATGTTGCGGAATGGGAAAAATGGTATGGCATGAAGCATGCCGCACCTGGGTTGGTAGCTGAGGCCGTTTATGGTTTACCTGAAGTGAATCGGGAGAAAATTCGGGGTGCACGCCTGATTGCCAATCCAGGCTGTTATCCGACAGCAGTACAGCTGGGTTTTATTCCGCTGGTTGAGGCGGGGGTGGTGGATATGGATCATCTGATTGCTGATACCAAATCGGGCGTATCCGGAGCGGGTCGCAAGGCTGAAATACATTCGCTGTATGCGGAAGCTTCAGACAATTTCAAATCTTATGCAGTACCAGGTCATCGTCATTTGCCGGAGATCAGACAGGGCCTGTCTGAGAGAGCAAACAAGCCGATTGGATTGACTTTTGTACCTCACCTGACTCCCATGATTCGCGGAATTCATGCCACACTTTACGCCAGACTGACTGGGGATGTTGATTTGCAGTCCTTATACGAGAATCGTTACGCCAATGAGCCTTTTGTTGATGTTCTCCCGGCAGGCAGTCATCCGGAAACCCGTTCGGTGCGTGGTTCGAATTTCTGCAGGATTGCTGTCCATCGCCCGGGAAATGGCGATACGGTAGTGATACTCTCGGTTACGGATAATTTGGTTAAAGGCGCTGCAGGGCAAGCCGTTCAGAATATGAACATTATGTATGCGCTACCTGAGACAACAGGAATCCGGCATGTTCCGCTGCTGCCTTAAGTCGGCTATATTTTGCAGGTGAAATGGCAAAAACAATGCTGAGCTGTTATTAAGGTATACGTAGAACTTCCATAAACTGCCAAGAACCGGGGGAAAATTGCTGAATAACAAACAAAGCATTAGCGCGCCTAAACTGGTTGTGCGCCCCCACGTCCCCTGGCACCGGCGTTTGCTGATGGTGTTATTGGGGTTGTCACTGGTAGCTCTACTGGCTTATGGCATGTATGTTGTCGGGCAGAATACGGCCAGGCCGGCAGATAATGTCACGAATGATCCTGCACTTGAGCAGATTCTTGAATCCAACAGCTGTCTGGAAAAATATGACACCGCGCTTTGCTCGCAGCTTGCAGAACTTGTCAGACAGCTGCAAATCAGTAATGCCACACGTGCTGATCTGGTAAAACAGGTCAAATCACTGGATGAAGAAAATGAACGGTTAAGAGAAGATTTAACCCTCTTTCAGCAGATGATTTCAGGAAATGAGGAATCTGCTGATATAGAGCTTGTTATTCACCGTTTTTCACTGGAAGCAGGCCAGCTTCCAGGCGAGTATCTGTACACTTTGTTGCTTGCCCAGGGGGGGCAGCGATCAAAAGAATTCAGTGGCAGACTCGAATTTGTGGTTGGATTACTCCAGAATGGTGAAGAGAAATTTATTTCACTGGTGGGTGAGAATGCCTCCAAGGAATTCCCAATCAGTTTCCGCTTTTATCACAGACTGGAGAAAAGCTTCCAGATACCGGCAGATACGGCAGTAAAGAGTTTGCAGGTGCTTATTTATGAGAATGGTTCAAGTAAAGCCGTGTTGACGAAGACAATCCAGTTATCTCGCAAGGAATCGGAACATGTTCGGAAGAAAACATAAAACAGTCAGTGATATCGATACATTGATTGGATCGGATGCCGTAATTACAGGTGATATCCAGTTTTCTGGCGGGTTGCGTGTGGATGGTCGTATTTGTGGCAATATTGCAGCAGCCGGTGGTAAGCCACATTCCTTGCTGGTGCTTAGTGAACAGGGGATAGTTGAAGGAAAAATCAAGGTACCGTATGTAGTCATTAATGGCACAGTGAGGGGGCCGATTCATTCTGCGGAAAATCTTGAGCTACAGCCGGCAGCTAAAATTACCGGGGATATTTTCTATAAAACCATAAAAATTCACCAGGGTGCGGTAGTGGAAGGAAAAATGGTTTGTAACGAGACTTCCCAGCCGGAAAAGCTGATTACATACGTTGCTCCGGTAGAGGAAACCAAAGAACGAAATGGAAATGTGGGGTAGAGGTTTTTTCCGGTACTCTGCTGTCTGCTCAGATCAGCAGTCTGATTCTTTGTAGCCCAGCATTTCAGCTGCATGCTGGCGCGTGGCGACAGTCAGGCTTTCACCACCCAGCATACGGGCTATTTCTTCAATTCTTTCAATTTTATTCAGTTTTGAAATTTGACTGACCGGCAGTTGTTTATTTTCCGGGCTGGAGGTCTTGGATATGCGCCAGTGATGGTTCCCTTTGGCGGCAACCTGCGGCAGGTGCGTAATACTCATTATCTGCCGGGCCTCTCCCAGTTGCCGGAGCAGTTTGCCGACTATCTCGGCGACACGCCCTCCTATTCCGGTATCAACTTCGTCAAAAATCAGAGTGGGAACGGTGCCGGCTTTACTGGTAATAACCTGAATTGCCAGGCTGATGCGGGATAATTCTCCACCAGAAGCCACTTTATTTAGGGGACGTAATGGCAGATTCGGGTGAGCTGCTACCTGAAATTCAATTTGCTCCATACCGTGAAAACTGCCTGATGGCACGGGTATCAACGCCACATTGAAACAGCCGCCGGTCATTGCCAGTGTTTGCATGGCCTCCGTTACCTGCTCCGAAAGCTGTTCTGCTGCACGCTGCCTGATTTTACTTAATCTCCCGGCAAGATTTTCAAAATGATCCCGGGCAGATTGCTCGGCTTCAGTCAGTGCTTCGCTACTGGCTGCATTACCCAGTTGTTCCAGGTGCTGCCGGGTTGTTTTCAGCAAATCAGGCAGTGTTTCCGGTGTAACACGATATTTCCTGGCGGTACTGTGAACGGCAGCAATACGTGCTTCTGTTTCCTGTAATCTGCGGGGATCGATGTCCAGGTGCTGCAGATAGCGTTTCAGTTCATACACCGTTTCCTGCAGTTGTATTTGTGCGGACTGCAGCTGGTGGCAGACAGGAGCGAGCGTGTTATCAATATCTGACAAGCTGTGCAGACGGGTAATGACAGTACTGAGTTGCGACAATACCGCTGTTTCATTCTCTGATAATGATTCCAGGCTGAATTGTGTGGTTTCCAGCAGGCTGGCCGTATGTGTCAGACGATTATGCTCAATTTGCAGATTTTCCCATTCTTCTGGTGAGAAATTCAGGGTGGCCAGTTCCTGATGTTGCCAGGTGAGGGTTTCGTATTCACGCAAATTTTGCTCATTGTGTTGCTCCCAGGTGGATCTCTGCTGACAAAGATCCTGCCAGTGCCGGTATGAGATGGCTACTTCCCGGGCAAGCTCTGTTTCTCCCGCCCAGGAATCAAGTAACTCGCATTGCTTATGGCTGTGCATCAGCAGCTGATGTGCGTGCTGCCCGTGGATGTCTACCAGCCATTCTCCGATAGTACGTAATTGCTGGAGCGTGGCAGGATGTCCGTTGATAAAATTGCGTGAACGTCCGCCTGATTCCATGATTTTACGCAACAGGCATATACCGGCCTCATCTTCCAGTGCATTTTCCGCCAGCCATTCCTGTAAAGCGGGAATTGCGCTTACATCGAACTGAGCAGAAATTTCAGCACGTTTACAGCCGTGCCTGATCTGGCTGATATCAGCCCGTCTGCCCAGTACAAGCTCCAGTGCATCAATCAGAATGGATTTCCCTGCCCCGGTTTCACCGGTCAGAACAGTAAAACCGGATTTGAAATGCAGATCAATATGATCAACGATCACGAAATTCCGGATGGATAAGTTTTGCAGCATGGGGGGTTAACGACTGTTTTTCTGAAGAATACTGCTCCAGCCGAGTTTTTCCCGGAGCATCCGGTAATAACTGTGGTGGACAGGATGAAGGAGCTTGATGGTGTCCGGGCAGCGACGAACAAATACTCTGTCATGTTCACCCAGATCAAACCAGGAATGGCTATCTGTGTAGATTTTAATCTCGGTTGTGAAATGAACTTTGATTTCGATGGTTGCATCCGCACCGATAACGATTGGACGGTTGCTCAAGGTATGTGGACAGATGGGCACCAATGTCATCAGATTAAGCCCGGGGTGCAGGATTGGCCCGCCGGAAGAAAGCGCATAAGCAGTTGACCCGGTAGGGGTTGCAATGATCAGCCCGTCTGATCGTAAAGAATAAACGTATTCATCGTTAATATGAACTTCAAGCTCAATCATGCCGCTGCTAATACCGCGGTGGAGCACTACATCATTAAAAGCCAGTTCTTTGAAGATGCTTTCTCCATTGCGGGTTACCTCGGCTGTCAGCAGCATGCGATTTTCCACCACAAACTGCCCGGCCAGCATGGCATTCAGGGTTTCATGCATTGTATCGGCTGTAAGATCTGTCAGAAAGCCCAGCCTGCCCTGATTGATGCCGATGAGCGGGACGCCGAACAGGACGAGCGCGCGAGCGATGTTGAGCATCGTTCCGTCACCTCCCAGCACAATTGCAAGATCAGCCTGTTTGCCGATTTCTTCCAGTGTCAATACGGGATATTTGCTGCTGCTGATATGTGTTGCTGTCAGTGAATCCAAGACTACACTGGCACCCTGATCAGTCAGATACGCTGCCAGATTCAGCAGGGGAATCACAATATCCGGGTTTTTATGCTTCCCAATTAAAGCAATCGTTTTGAACAAGTCGCTATTCATGGATGATGAGGGCTGAAACAGTTAACTTCACTTTGATTTTTGTTTCAAGTAATCAGTTTGGCTGCAAATAGTGATATGACCGGATATTACCGCAGCCCATGGTAAAAAAGGCAGAAATCAGCTGTAAAGGGCTGTTTACTGGCATGTTGGAGACTGAGGGGGATTCCTCCCGGGCTAACCCTCCTTATCGTACGGCTGATTCGTGTAAAATAAACAGATGCTTAATGAACGTGAAAAAATTCTGCTAAAGACCCTGGTTGAGCGTTATATCCATGAAGGCCAGCCCGTTGGTTCGCGTTCTCTTGCCAGATTTTCCGGGCTGGATTTGAGTCCGGCAACGATTCGCAATGTAATGACAGACCTCGAAGAAATGGGGTACGTTTCCAGCCCTCATACTTCTGCCGGGCGGATGCCAACAACACTGGGTTACCGTTTTTTTGTCGATGCCCTGCTGGTAGTCAAGTCTTTGGATAATGAGCAAATCACCCTGCTGGAAAATCAGCTGCATCCAAATAATCCTGCCCGTTTAATGAATGTTACATCCCGCCTGCTTTCGGATCTGACGCAGTTTGTAGGAGTGGTGGTAACACCCAAGCGGATGGGAGGGGCAGTTTTCCGTCATATAGAATTTGTGGCACTGACCGAGAAGCGGATTCTCCTGATTCTGGTAACGCCAGAAGGGGATGTCCAGAACCGGATTATTCTTACGGAAACAGTCTACAGCCAGTCAGATCTGATTGAAGCCGGAAATTTCCTCAATCAGCATTATGCCGGTTGTACATTGGAAGAAATTCGTTCAGGTCTGCAGCACGAATTGACCCAGCTGCGCCGGGATATGACCGGGCTCATGAATGCGGCTATTGAAATGGGTAATGATGCTTTGCAGGAAAGCAGTGAGGCTGTCGTTATCGCGGGAGAGCATCGGTTGTTTGATGTGCGTGATTTATCAGAAAATCTTTCCAGCCTGAAAAGCCTGTTCGAGCTGTTTGAACGAAAATCCAGGCTGCTGCAGTTAATGGAACTGAGTCGACAGGCGCACGGGGTGAAGATCTTTATCGGAGGGGAATCAGATGAAACAATGCTGGAAGAAATCAGCGTAGTGACAGCCCCTTATGAGATGGAAGGGAAAATTGTCGGCACAGTGGGTGTGATTGGCCCGCGGCGTATGGCATACGAGCGCATTATTCCCATTGTAGACATTACAGCCAGGCTGCTTTCAAGCAATTTATCGTAGTATTCCGCATATTCCTTCCCATTGATGAGCCATATGTTACCAGAGCCCGTTTTTCGACATGGTTCACCAGGCAGAGTTGGTGTTCTGCTGGTTAATCTGGGTACGCCAGAGGCTCCAACTGCCAAAGCATTGCGTCCTTATCTGAAACAATTCCTGAGTGAACCGCGCATCGTGGAGTTTCCGCGCTGGCTGTGGTGGTTTATTCTGAACGGTATTATTCTTAACATTCGGCCAGCCAAATCTGCCGGGAAATACGAGCAGATATGGACAGCTGAAGGTTCTCCCCTGAAAGTGCATACCGAACGCCAGACAGCACAGGTCGCAGCCTTACTGGGTGAACAGGTTGATTCCCCGCTGGTGGTTGAGTATGCAATGATTATCGGTAATCCATCTATTGCAGAAAAGCTGCAGCAGATGAAAATGCAAGGTTGTGATCGGATTCTGGTATTGCCGCTGTTTCCTCAATATGCCGCCAGCAGCACCGGTTGCGTGCTGGATGGTGTTTTTTCAGCTTTAAGGAAGATGCGTAATATTCCTGATATTCGTACCGTCAGGCATTATCACGATGATCCGGGTTATATCGCCGCTCTGGCCCAAAATGTCCGTGATTACTGGCAGGCGCATGGCCGGCCTGACAAACTGGTTATCAGCTTTCACGGCGTGCCGCGCAAAACGCTGGACAGAGGTGATCCCTATCATTGCGAGTGCCGGAAAACAGGACGACTGCTGGCAGAAGCACTGGCGCTTGAGGAGAATCATTACCAGATATGTTTCCAGTCACGTTTTGGTTTTTCACAGTGGCTAGATCCTTATACAGCTGTTGTGCTTAAAGAACTGGGAGAACAGAAAATCAGTCGGGTTGATGTTGTTTGTCCCGGTTTTGTTTCAGATTGTCTGGAAACACTCGAGGAAATTGCCATGGAAGGAAAAGCTGTTTTTACTGAAGCGGGTGGAGGAGAATTTCATTACATACCGAGTCTTAATGAGCATCCACTCTGGATTCAGGCAATTGGGAACATTATTCAGACACATCTGGCCGGCTGGACTGATCAGCCTTTCTCCGAAGCAGATGCGGAGCAGTCCCGTAAGCTGGCGCTGGCTCTGGGTGCCAGGGAATAACGTGTTCCTGTCCGGTTGTTACCTTAAAGCGGGGAAAGAATGATGATGCATCTTTTAAAGATAAAACAGCTGTTTTCCTGTTTGCTGATTGGCGTGCTTGCCGCTTGTGCAACTTCTCCCACCGGCCGGTCACAGCTGGTCTTTATGCCGGATTCAGAGGTGAACAGTATGGGTCTCCAGGCATTTGACAGCCTGAAGCGCGAAAGCAGGATCAGTCATAATACGGCCAGTAACCATTTTGTTAACTGTGTTGCCGGTGCAATTACACGTGAAATGGGGGGTGAGTGGGAAGTGGTTGTATTTGAAGATAAATCCCTGAATGCATTTGCGTTGCCAGGCGGTAAGATCGGCGTATATACCGGTTTGCTCGATCTGGTGGATAACCAGGACCAGCTGGCGGCAGTAATTGGTCACGAAGTTGGACATGTGATGGCTCGCCATAGTAATGAGCGATTGTCTCAACAGGCGGGCACCAATCTGGGAATTTCACTCATCCAGGCAGTTGCTGCACCCCAGTCCGCATTGGGACAAACTGCAATTGGTCTTCTTGGGGTGGGGGCCCAGTATGGGATTATCATGCCGTATAGCAGGCTGCAAGAATCCGAGGCGGATAAGATCGGCCTGGATTTAATGGCCAGGGCCGGGTTTAATCCGACTGAAAGCATAAGATTGTGGCAAAAAATGGATCAGGCCGGTCAGGGGATGGAGCCGGTGGAGTTCCTTTCCACGCATCCGTCGCATGCTTCTCGTATACAGAATCTGCAGGCGAATTTACCGGGAGCGCAACAGTTACTGCAACGGGCAAAAGCAACAGGGAAAAATCCTCATTGCACCAGATAAATTAATGAATTCATTTGCAGCTGTATGGGTGATGTACAGAAATCACCCTGCTGTTGTCAGTTACAGTTTGCTGTTTTTTTAGGAAATTATTTTTTATATTTGAGGAGATAGAAACAAATGTCACAGAAATACCCCGTTATTGCAGTTACTGGATCATCCGGAGCCGGAACATCCACGGTCAAGACAAGTTTTGAACACATTTTTCAGCGTGAGAAGCTGAATGTGGCAGTAGTGGAAGGAGACAGCTTCCACCGTTATGACCGTGAATCCATGAAACGGGCAGTTGAGGAATCGGAAAAAGGAGGGGGACGTCCCATTAGCCATTTTGGTCCGGAGGCCAATGAGTTTGAGAAACTGGAGGCGTTATTCAGATCGTATGGTCAGAGCGGATCGGGTGAGGTACGCCTTTATCTGCATAATGAGCAGGAAGCGCAGCCATACAACCAGAAACCCGGTACTTTCACGCCGTGGAAACCTATACAGTCCGGTACCGATCTGTTGTTTTATGAAGGTCTGCATGGCGGAGCCAAGAGCGATACCGCTGACGTTGGCCAGCATGTCGATCTGCTGGTGGGTGTAGTTCCAATTGTTAATCTGGAATGGATACAGAAAATCTATCGTGATACCGCTGCCAGAGGGTACTCATGCGAAGCGGTAACGCATACCATCCTGCGTCGCATGCATGATTATGTTCATTACATTACTCCTCAGTTTTCACGTACACATGTTAATTTCCAGCGTGTGCCAACGGTTGATACATCCAATCCGTTTATCGCACGGGATATCCCCACACTGGATGAAAGCATGGTGGTTATCCGCTTCCGTGACCATAAGGGTGCAGATTTCCCTTACCTGCTTAATATGATAAATGGATCGTTCATGTCTCGCCCCAATACGATTGTTGTTCCAGGCGGTAAAATGGGCATGGCGATTGAACTGATCCTTACACCACTGATTCTGGATCTGGTGGCAAAAAGCAAAAAGTAGTTTTTCTAATACCTGCCTGCCATCACCGGCAGGCAGGATATTCGGCTGTTCCCTTCTCTATGACTGCATTACTTACTGATCTCAACCCGGAACAGCTGGAGGCCGTGACCTGGCCGCACCAGTCAGCCCTGGTGCTGGCAGGGGCGGGTAGCGGCAAAACCCGGGTGCTGACTACGCGCATCGCCTATTTGCTGCAAGCGGGCCATACTCAGCCGCAAAATATCCTGGCTGTTACTTTTACTAATAAAGCGGCTCGTGAAATGGTTGCCCGCATCGGTGCGATGTTGCCTGTTAATATTCGCAATATGTGGATTGGCACGTTTCATGGTCTGTGTCACCGTATGCTGCGGGCCCATCATGAAGATGCAGGGCTGCCGCAGGCGTTCCAGATTCTGGATATGGCGGATCAGCTGGCGGTCATTAAACGTATTCTGAAAGAACGTTCGCTGGATGAGAAAACGTTACCTCCCAGGCAACTGCAATGGTTTATCAACAATGCCAAGGAAGAAGGGTTACGGGCTTCTCAGGTCGATACACGCGGTAATTTCAACCAGATCCTGGCTGAATGTTATCAGGTATACGAAGCTGTCAGCTTTCGGGAAGGGACAGTTGATTTTGCTGAATTGCTGTTGCGCTGCTATGAGCTGCTAAGTCGCAATGAAGTTTTGCGCGATCATTATCGCAACCGGTTTGAGCACATACTGGTGGATGAATTTCAGGATACCAATCGCTTGCAGTATCAGTGGATCAAATTGCTGACAGGGTCAGGTTTACAACAGCATGCAGCCATTTTTGCCGTCGGGGATGATGATCAGAGTATCTACGCTTTCCGGGGAGCACATATTGGCAATATGCGTGATCTCGAAAAGGATTTTGGTGTATCCAAAATTATCCGGCTGGAACAAAACTACCGTTCGCATGGCAATATTCTGGATGCGGCGAATGCGCTGATCGAGAATAACAGGGGGCGCCTGGGCAAGAACCTGTGGACAGCGGCAGGAGAAGGCGAGCCGGTGCGGGTGTATTACGCTGCTACAGATATGGATGAGGCCGGTTTTATTGTCGATGAAATCAGGGCGCTGCATGCCGATGGCCTGGCCCTTTCCGATATTGCCCTGTTATACCGCTCCAACGCACAGTCACGGGTACTGGAACACAGTTTATTCAACGCCTCTGTTTCTTATCGCGTTTATGGCGGTATGCGTTTCTTTGATCGTCAGGAAGTAAAGCATGCTCTGGCTTATCTCCGGTTAATTGCATTACCGGATGATGACAATGCACTGTTGCGGATCATTAATTTCCCCCCCAGAGGAATAGGAGCGCGCACACTGGAGCAGCTGCAGGATCAGGCAAAAATGTCGGGAACCAGTCTGTGGCAGGCAGCACTGAGCGTATATGAAGGAGGAAAATCTGCAACCAGAAGCAGCCAGTCCGGAAGGGGGGTGGCGGGTTTTGTCAGTCTGGTTTTATCCCTGCAGCAGGAAACCAGGGGATTGCCACTGCCGGAAATTATCCGGCGTATGGCTGATCAGAGCGGTCTGGTGGCACATTATCAGGCTGAACGTGAAGGTGGTGAGCGACTGGATAACCTTAAGGAGTTGATTAATGCGGCGACCAGTTTTGTGCATGAATCCGAAGATGACAGTCTCACGGCTTTTCTGGCGCATGCTTCACTGGAAGGTGGTGAGCATCAGGCTGAAGGGCATCACGATGCAGTGCAGTTAATGACAGTACATGCCGCAAAAGGTCTGGAATTTCAGTCAGTTTTTATCAGCGGTTTGGAAGAAGGGCTGTTTCCTCACGAAAACAGCCGCAGTGAGCCCAATGGGCTGGAAGAGGAAAGACGCCTGATGTATGTGGCAATGACGCGTGCACGGCAGCGCTTATATCTGAGTTATGCGGACAGCCGTATGCTGCATGGGCAGATTCGTGTGAACGTGCCATCCCGGTTTGTCGATGAAATTCCTCAGGCACTTCTGAAGCGGTTGCGATCCGGTTCTTCCGGGGGAGGGTATCGCCATTCACTGTCAGGAATAACACCATCCACTTCTGATTTTACTAATACTGTTCAGGCAAATAAGAATTTGCTGACTGAGACGGCTAAAAAAATGGCTTCACGTGGGTTGAATAGTGCTGCCGGCTTTTATATTGGCCAGCAGGTATCGCACACCAGGTTCGGTACAGGCACTATTCTGAATTGCGAAGGTAATGGGGCGGATATGCGTGTTCAGGTAAATTTCCGCCAGGCTGGAACAAAATGGCTCTCGCTTGCTTACGCAAAGCTGGAAGCACTGTAGTGGCTGAAACTCAGCGCTCATCAGTCTGGTTTGATTCTTTTCTGTTTTCTTCGCTGTCTGGTGCTGAACCAGTATCTTCTTCCTGCTCATAATGGAAGATGTCCTTGTAGCTGATGTAAGCAGAAGCAAATGCGACCGGGAACCAGACAATGAAACCCAGCCCATACAGCATGGCTGAAAGTATTCCAAGAATAAACAGGATGATTGCATAAATCTGTAAAGCAAAGAGATTTCTCAGGCATGCGAAGAAACTTTTACGAATGGCAATAAGCGGGGGCATGTTCTCGAAAACGACCAGCATGGGGGCAAACCAGATTGCCATCATCAGGGGAATTGCCAGCAGCAGGGAAAGCAGGGAAGCAGATAACAGACTGCTCATCACGCCGGGCAGTTCTGTTTCATCAAACCGTTTGCCGTGCAGCCACATGCCAACTGCCGCATCTCCCCCGCGTAACATAAAAAGGCCGGTAATTAAAATATCGCCAACCAGATAGATTCCACCAATTGTAATGAGAGAGGCGGTGTATTTCTTGAAACCGTAAAACAGGTATTCCAGTTCAAGCTTTCCATTCAGGTCCAGCTGTCTGCATCCGACCATGATGCCAGCTACAAAAACAGGTGCAGTTAATATACCGACAAAACCACCCAGAAACGGGATAAGCCCCAGTGTGGTACCAATCAATAAGTAGGTGAAGCATAAGAGTATCCAGTTGAGTGGCGCCATGCGAAAAAAATAAAAACCGCTCAAGATCCACTGTAAGCCCTGTTTACCGCGTACGTATCGTGCTTCCATTCATTATTCTCCAGTAGTTTGAAGTAAACCCGAATAATCAGGATTACTCGGGGCAGATTTTCGTCAACAATCCGGTTGCCTGCAAAAACAGGCAAGAAGAACAGTTACCATCTGAAAATATGCTACATGCAACGATAGGTGATTTCAGATCTGAAAAACCGGTAATACACCTGGATGATTCAGGTGATACTCCAGAATGCGTCTAAAGTGAGCCGGATCCTTCTTATGTGTCAGCTCACCGGGGCGAGGCAAATGATAGTCATACAAACGCGATAACCAGAAACGCAATGCTCCGGCACGCAGCATGACAGGCCAGGCAGGGTATTCATCTTCTGCCAAAGGTCGAACAGCGTGATAGGCTGTTACGAGGGCATGTACACGTGTTTGATCCATTGCCCCATCGCTGCCGGTACACCAGTCATTTGCTGTAATCGCCAAATCGTAGAGCAGTGTGTCGTTACAGGCAAAGTAAAAATCAATGATTCCACCTATACCATTTGGTGTGAACAGGACGTTATCCCGGAAAAGATCCGCATGCACAATACCTTGCGGTAGATTGACCGTGGTTTGCATTGCCTGGTGCTGTAATTCCTCTTTAAGCAGATGCTGTTCGGAGGGAGGAAGGAAAGGGGTGACTGTTGCAGCAGTGGTCTGCCACCAGGCCAGCCCGCGCGGATTTTTATTCCTGCCGGCATAATTTTGTCCGGCCAGGTGCATTCTGGCGAGCATTTCGCCGACCTGCGCACATTGTTTTACCTCGACCTGCACTATTGAATTCCCCGGGAGAAAGCTTACGATGCAGGCCGGCTTGTTGTTTAGCTGCCCCAACAGGCTGTGATTCCGTGATGCAACCGGACTGGGGCAGGGAATGCGCTGCCTGGCAAGGTGTGCCATCAGATTGAGATAAAAAGGCAGCTCGGCATGCGTGAGTTTTTCAAACAGAGTGAGAATGAACTTGCCCTGTGTGGTCGTAACAAGATAGTTGGTGTTTTCAATACCAGATGAAATACCCTGCAAATCGACCAGCGTTCCCAGTGAGTAATTTTGCAGCCAGACAGCAAGCTGCTCTTTGGTAACCGGAGTAAAAACGGACATGAATGAAGCAAAAATGGTTGATTTTAGGGTTGAGTCAGCTGCTGCCAGGCAGATTTGTGCAGGCGGATACGTCCTTTGCCATTCTGTTTAGAATCGGTAAATTTGCCACATCGGAACACTGATTCCTGATTCCATGTCACCACGATGAGGTGTGCCGGCAGCACTGCGCCGGTTCAGCAGGTAGTAGGGTTTGCCGATCCGGGGAGTGATTTTGAGCATATACAGCTCACCGTTGACACGATATTCTTCGATCATCCTGTCTTTCCCCTCGTGAATCGTGATTTCCGGTTCCAGAGAGGGATCCAGTCCCAATTCCGGGGGAAGCGATGTTCCTTCATCAGCAGCAGGTTCGGGGATTTCCGGTAATGGAATCAGGTCGTCCGGCTGTTGCTGGGCTAATGCCAATGAAGACATCCAGATCAGAGTGCCGCAGAAAAGTGAAATAAATACTGATCTCATACTGATATATCTGAAAAATTGAAATAGGTTGCCGGTATCGGGCGGAATGAACGGGTCGAATCTAAAGGTTGAGCTGAATGTTGCGTTCGGCTGCAGTAGGCTCAAACCCTGATGTTTCGTAGTAACGGAAAATTGTTTCAACAACTTCAGATGGTTCATCCACTATTTGAATGAGATCAATATCTTCTTCTGAAATAAAATTCTCCTGGATAAGTACCTGCCGGAACCAGTCGATCATTCCTTTCCAGAAATCTGAGCAGACCAGAATAATTGGCATCTTGCGGGTCTTTCCTGTTTGAACGAGTGTTAACGCTTCCATCAGCTCATCCAGTGTTCCAAACCCGCCCGGCATGACAACATAGGCAGTTGCAAATTTGATGAACATATATTTGCGGGCAAAAAAATGGCGGAATGTCTGGCTGATATCCTGATAAACGTTGCGGTGCTGTTCGTGGGGAAGCTGGATATTTAATCCTACGCTGGGGGCTTTTCCATAAAAAGCGCCTTTATTGGCTGCCTCCATAATACCCGGGCCGCCACCGGAGATGACCGAAAACCCGGCATCCGACAATTGCCTTGCGATCGCTTCGGTTAACTTATAATACGGGTGTTCGGGGTGAGTTCTGGCACTGCCAAAAATACTGATGGCGGGCTGGATGCATTCGAGCCGCTCTGTCCCTTCAACAAACTCTGCCACAATACCGAGAACCCGCCATGATTCCCTGGCTGCCCAGGGTTTTTCCAGGGTGAGGGCGTCCGATAACTTTGCTTGCAAGCTCATGGGGATCCTTGTTTGATGAAAACACTTTTGCTGGTCGATGGTTCTTCCTATCTCTATCGCGCTTTTCACGCATTACCTGATTTGCGTAACCGTCTTAATGAACCGACCGGTGCTATTTATGGTGTTCTGAATATGCTGCGCCGCCTGCATAAGGAATACCGGCCAGATTATAGCGCGTGTGTGTTTGACGCAAAAGGTAAAACGTTCCGGGATGCGATTTACCCGCAATATAAAGCCCATCGCCCGCCGATGCCTGATGATCTGTCCAGGCAGATTGAGCCTTTATATGCCTGTATCCGGGCAATGGGCTGGCCACTTCTGATGGAAGAAGGTGTTGAGGCGGATGATGTGATCGGGACACTGGTGGAGCACGCTATCAGCAAACAGGCACAATGTGTGATTGCAACGGGTGATAAGGATATTGCCCAACTGGTCAGGCCGGGTATCTGGCTGGTAAATACCATGAATAATGAATCTTTGGATGAATCGGGTGTGCTGCAGAAATTTGGCGTGATGCCTGCACAGATTATCGATTTTCTGGCGCTGGTAGGGGATAGTGTTGACAATATCCCCGGTGTGGAGAAAGTGGGCCCCAAGACTGCGGCAAGATGGCTTGGCCAGTACGGCACACTGGATAATCTGATTGCGCATGCAGAAGAAATAAAGGGTGTCGCAGGTGAAAATTTGCGTAAAGCGCTGGATTGGCTGTCAGTTTCAAGAAGGCTGCTGACCATCAAATGTGATCTTCCGCTTGCTGTGGATTGGGATGATCTGATTGCGATTCCACCTGATACAGGCAAGCTGGTTGAGCTCTACGAGCAACTTGAGTTTCGGGGCTGGTTGCGTGAGCTTAAGCCATCTGCTCTGGAGAAAAATCAGGAGGCTGTATCAGATGCTTCAATCACGAATGAAGGGAATGAAGATGATCCGCCCTTATTGCCGGATGATAAAAATGAGAGCAGGCGTGATTACCGGATCATCCTGAACGAATCACAACTGGATGATTGGCTGGTGAAATGTGAATCCGCTGAACTGATCTCGATTGATACTGAGACGACCAGCCTGAATCCAATGGAAGCCAGGCTGGTCGGGGTTTCATTTTGTGCTGAATCGGGACATGCAGCTTACATACCGCTTGCTCATCATTATCAGGGGGTGCCTGCACAATTAAATCGTGAGCATGTTCTGCAAAGATTGAAACCCTGGCTGGAAAATGCGGATAAACCCAAAGTCGGACAGAATCTGAAGTATGACAGGCACGTGCTTGCCAGCCACGGTGTGATGCTGAACGGAATTGCACACGACACGCTGCTGCAATCGTATGTACTGGAATCTCATCTTTCACATGATCTGGACAGCCTGGCCAGCCGGCATTTGGGTATGCAAACCCTGACCTATGATGAAGTTACCGGTAAAGGGGCCAAACGTATCGGGTTTGATCAGGTGGAAATCGAGCGGGCAGGAGTTTATGCGGCTGAAGATGCGGATATTTCTTTACGCTTGCACCAGTATTTATTCCCGGTAATTCATAAAGATGAACATCTTTGCCGCATTTACCAGCAGATTGAAATGCCGTTGCTGGACGTTTTGTTCCGGATGGAGCGCAATGGAGTGCTGCTTGATACCCGCTTGCTGCAGGTGCAAAGTGGCGAACTGACACAGCAGCTGATCGTGCTTGAGCAGCAGGCACATTCTCTCGCTGGCCATGCTTTTAATCTGAATTCAACCAGGCAGATTCAGGAGATACTGTTCGGTCAGCATAAGTTGCCGGTGATCAAGAAAACCCCAAAAGGCGTGCCTTCCACTGATGAGGAAGTATTGCAGCAGCTGGCGCTGAATTATCCGTTACCGAAGGTTTTGCTGGATTATCGCGGGCTTGCCAAACTCAAATCAACTTATGTTGATAAGCTGCCGCAGATGGTGAATGCGCAGACCGGCCGTGTACATACTCACTATGCCCAAGCAGTTGCGGTTACCGGTCGTCTGGCGAGCAGTGATCCCAATTTGCAGAATATTCCTGTGCGTACACCGGAAGGCCGGCGTATCCGTGAAGCTTTTATTGCGCCGGATGGCTGGTTTATCGTTTCAGCAGATTATTCTCAGATTGAATTACGCATTATGGCCCATATATCCGGAGACACGGGACTGATACGGGCATTCTCTGAAGGACAGGATATCCATCGTGCTACGGCTGCTGAGGTGTTTGGTGTACCGGTTGCGCAAGTGACCCCGGAACAGCGCCGTTACGCCAAAGTTATTAATTTTGGTTTGATTTATGGTATGTCTGAATTTGGACTTGCTGCTCAATTGGGGTTGGAACGCGCTGCTGCTCGCACTTTCATTAATCGTTATTTCACACGCTACCCGGGAGTGGCGGATTATATGCAACGTACGCGAGAGCTCGCGAAGCAGAACGGGTATGTTGAAACTGTGTTGGGGAGAAGATTGCAGTTGCCTGATATTCGCAGTGGTCAGCGTAACCGCCAGATGGGAGCTGAGCGGGCGGCAATCAATGCACCGATGCAAGGTACTGCCGCTGATATTATTAAACTGGCCATGATTTCTGTGCATCGATGGCTGGCAGAAGTACAGCTTCAAAGTAAGCTGATTATGCAGGTTCACGATGAGCTGGTGCTGGAAGTGCCCGAAGCTGAGCTGTCTGTGGTTAAGGAGAATCTGCCCCGATTGATGGAAAGTGTGCTTAAACTGAATGTGCCATTAAAAATCGAAACAGGTACAGGTAAAAACTGGGATCAGGCGCATTAATTTTGACTGGTTTTTACCTGGGTGTACCGAATAGTTTTAGCGGATTAACCCTGGAAAATTGTTAATTTTCTTGACTTGTAAGTCACATCTCTTTAGATTGATTTTTTGCAAGGTTATAAACAAAAAGGAGGATAGTTATAAATATGGACATTATATCGATACTGATGACCGGTCTCGTAGATCTGCCATGGTGGGGGTATATTGTGGTGGCACTGGTGTTTACGCATATAACAATTGCCAGCATCACTATTTTTTTACATCGCTATCAGGCGCACCGGTCGCTGGAGCTGCACCCGATACCCAGTCACTTTTTCCGTTTCTGGCTGTGGCTGACTACTGGCATGGTCACCAAGGAGTGGGCAGCTGTTCACCGGAAACATCATGCAAAATGTGAAACTGTGGATGACCCGCACAGCCCGCTGGTCTACGGTATCAAAAAGGTGCTGGGAGAAGGTGCCGAGCTTTACAAAATTGAAACCAGGAATCAGGAAACACTTGACCGTTATGGGCATGGCACACCTGATGACTGGATGGAACGTAATGTCTATACCAGACATAGCGTGGCAGGCATTGCGTCCATGCTGATTATCAATGTGATTCTGTTTGGACCGATCGGGTTGACGATCTGGGCGGTACAGATGATGTGGACGCCAGTGATGGCAGCCGGAATCATAAATGGTGTTGGGCATTACTGGGGTTATCGTAATTTCCGTGCCGAGGATGCCAGCCGGAATATTGTTCCATGGGGAATTCTGATTGGTGGAGAAGAGCTGCATAACAATCATCATGCGTACCCGACTTCAGCCAGATTATCCAATAAATGGTATGAATTCGATATTGGCTGGATGTATATCCGGATATTGGAAATACTGGGGTTGGCGCATGTGAAGAAAACAGCGCCTAAATTGCAGTTGAACAAGGCCAAGACTGAATGTGATCTGGAAACACTGCAGGCCGTTATTTCTCATCGGTACGAAGTGCTGGCAAAATATACCAAATCATTAAAGATTGCATTCAAGAATGAACTGGTACATATGCAGCAGGCGGCGATTGAAAATGGTGTGGATGGCCTGACCTTGCGGAATTGGGTATTGGCTGATGCGAAAACCCTGAAAGAGGAAGAGCGTGATAAATTGGGCAGAGTGTTGAGTCATGCTCAAAAGCTGGACAAACTTTATCGTATGAGGGAAGAGCTGTCTGCGATATGGGAGCGTTCAGCTGCTACAAAAGATGAGCTGCTCAAGCAGTTGCAGGACTGGTGCCACCGTGCAGAAGAAAGTGGTATCGAGTTACTGGAAAATTTTTCCCGCAGACTGCGCAGCTACGCCATGGCTTGATAAGAGTCTCGGTAGCAACAAAATAGTATGGCAACAAAAAACCCGCTTAAAGCGGGTTTTTTGTTGCCAAGGTAAATTAAAAACAAAAAAATGTTTTTATTTGAGCTTGGTTTCTTTGTAAGTCACGTGTTTTCTTGCAACTGGATCAAACTTCTTCATCTCCAGTTTTTCCGGATTGGCACGTTTGTTTTTGGTTGTGGTGTAAAAATGACCTGTACCCGCTGTGGATTCCAGTTTTATTTTCTCGCGCATAACTATACCTTTCCCTGTTCGTTTTGCTGAGCCTTAATCAGACACGTTCTCCACGTGCGCGCATATCGGCAATGACTGCATCAATACCGTTTTTATCAATGGTGCGTAACGCGGCGTTGGAAATGCGTAAACGTACCCAGCGATTTTCGCTTTCCAGCCAAAAGCGGCGTGATTGCAGGTTTGGCAGAAAGCGGCGTTTAGTTTTGTTGTTGGCATGAGAGACATTATGACCACTCATGGGGCGCTTCCCCGTTACTTGACATACACGCGCCATGTTACAAACTCCTGTGATTAAATACTGAAGTTAAACATTATAGCTGGTATGGACATGTTTTTTCAAATCAAATCAAGCCGCGTTCAGCAAATGACACAACTTCATCACTGCCGATGACGAAGTGATCCAATACTTTTATATCCACCAGAGCAAGCGCCTGTTTGAGGGATTGTGTCAGTATTTCATCAGCTCGGCTGGGCTCAGCGGTTCCGGAAGGGTGATTATGTGCAAAAATCATGGCGGCAGCATTATGGTACAGGGCACGTTTAACGATTTCACGCGGGTAAACGCTGGCCTGTGTCAATGTGCCATTAAAAAGTTCTTCAGTAATAATCGTTCGGTGTCTGGCGTCCAGAAAAATACCGGCAAACACTTCGTATGGCTTGCTCCCCAGACTTAAGCGCAGGTAATTACGTACGGACTGGGGAGAATCCATGATGTCACCACACTTGAATTCTTCAGCCAGCGCTCGCTTTGCCATTTCCATGACAGCCTGCAGTTGCGCAAATTTTGCTGGCCCCATTCCAGGCAATGCACTGAATTCTTGCAGATTTGCGGTGCACAATTTTGTCAGGCTGCCAAAATGCAGCAATAAATTGCGGGCCAGCTCAACTGCGCTGACCCCGGTAACGCCAGTACGCAAAAAAATAGCCAGTAATTCTGCATCTGAAAGGGCAGCTGCTCCTTTCTCAATCAGTTTTTCCCGTGGGCGTTCAGCCTCCGGCCAGTCAGAAATTGCCATATTTGAACGAATCCTGTAAAAGTAATCGGTTTCCTGAATAATCAGTATGAAACGGCCATTGCGATCGAAAATGAATGGCTGCTTTGTTTTCTTAAGATAATTTTTTAATCAACTGGATATGGTTCCGGTAAATTCATTTGCGGGAAAACACCTGCTGCTGGGAGTGACTGGTGGTATTGCCGCCTACAAAGTGGCAGAACTGGTCAGGCTGCTGATGCAGGAGGGGGCAGTGGTGCAGGTTGTCATGACGAAATCAGCCCGTCGGTTTGTCGGTGCAACCACTTTCCAGGCGCTGACGGGCAGAAAGGTATTTACTGAGCTTTGGGATACTGATACGGCAAACGGCATGGCGCATATCAGCCTTTCCCGGGAAGCAGATGCAATTCTGGTTGCGCCGGCAAGTGCGGACTTCATTGCCAGAATTGCACATGGCCTGGCTGATGATTTGCTTTCCACGCTTTGCCTGGCACGAAACTGTCCCCTGCTGATCGCCCCCGCCATGAATCTGCAAATGTGGGAAAACGCCGCAACCCAGCGTAATTTGACCACCTTGCGGCAGGATGGGGTAATGGTACTCGGCCCGGACAGGGGCTATCAGGCTTGTGGTGAAACCGGGGCAGGGCGCATGCTGGAGCCGATAGATTTGCTGGCCGCAACACATCGTTTTTTTCAGCCTGAATATCTCGATGGCAAGCGGGTGCTGATTACAGCCGGACCTACGTTTGAAGCGATTGATGCGGTCAGAGGGTTGACCAATCGAAGTTCAGGGAAAATGGGGCTGGCAATGGCGCAAGCGGCACTTGAAGCCGGCGCACAGGTCACGCTGGTATGCGGTCCGGTTTGTTTGCCGTTTCCGGCTGTTCACCGGTTGATTCATATTGTCAGTGCTGGCGAGATGTTTGCTGCTGTCAAAGGCGAAGTAAGCAATTGCGATATTTTTATCAGCGTGGCTGCTGTTGCGGATTATCGTCCGGCTGAACAGCATGCTTCCAAACTGAAAAAAACTGCAAAGGATATTACGCTGACCCTGGTACCCAACCCGGATATTTTGCAATATGTGGCCAGCCTGCCCACCCCCCCGTTTTGTGTGGGATTTGCAGCAGAAACGGATACGGTTGAACGCTACGCTGAAGAAAAACGAAAAAGGAAAAAGTTGCCGCTGATTGTCGCCAATCATGCTGTTGAGGCAATTGGCTCAAATGAGAGTACGTTGACTTTGCTGGATGATGAAGGGGCACACCATTTGCCAAAAGCCGGCAAAAATATTCAAGCCGGACTGGTAATGGCACATATTGCCCGTCTTTACGATAAATACAGGGGATGATCACCATAATGAACGTTGATATCAAACTGCTCGATTCCCGGCTGAAAGACTGCTTTCCGGGTTATGCCACACCCGGTTCGGCCGGGCTGGATTTGCGTGCCTGTATTGATGAACGTACTGAGATTCATCCAGGTGAAACGCTGCTGATTCCGTCAGGAATTGCCATTCATCTGGCTGATCCCGGTTTTGCCGCCATGGTGCTGCCGCGTTCCGGCCTGGGGCATAAACACGGGATTGTGCTGGGTAATCTGGTGGGGCTGATTGATTCAGACTACCAGGGGCAAATACTGGTTTCCATCTGGAACCGGGGGCAGGCCACATTTGCGCTGGAACCACTGGAACGGATTGCGCAACTGGTTATCGTACCCGTCATTCAGGCCGGTTTTAATGTTGTGGAGGATTTTCAGCTGAGCCAGCGTGGCGAGAAAGGGTTTGGCAGTACCGGAAAATGCTGAGACTTTGCCTTGCCATACTATTATTGATGATCAGCGAACTGAATACAGCTGGTGCTGAAGATCAGCAGTTGCCAACCGTAAAACTCAGTATTCTGGAGTATACGATTACTGCCGAGCTGGCTGATACGGCATCAGCCCGTATGATCGGGTTAATGCACCGTACACACCTGCCTGAAAACAGCGGTATGTTCTTTGTTTTCCCGGTTGCCGGTATTCACTGTATGTGGATGAAAGATACGGTCATTCCTTTGGATGTGGCTTTTCTGGACGAAACGGGAAAGATTATCAATTTTGCTGAGATGGTACCCGAAACACTCACCCCGCACTGCGCGGCCAGTGCAGCCCGATATGCACTTGAGGTAAATTCCGGCTGGTTTGAAGCACGGAAAATCAGGGCGGGTGACAGGGTTGTGGCAGCCATCGGGGCAGGCGGTGCACGGTAGCACGTACGCCGCCACTCCAGGCAGTTTTTCAGAGATACGTCTACCGCATACCCGGGAGCATGCCCTTAACCGCTCTCATCATTTTTGCCATCCCTCCCTTATTCATCATCTTCATCATTTTGCGTGCCTGCTCAAATTGCACAAGCAGACGATTGACTTCCTGTACGGAAACACCGGAGCCGGCAGCAATGCGGCGTTTGCGGGATGCTTTGATAATTTCCGGTTTGGCCCGTTCCTGAGGAGTCATGGAGTTAATGATGCCTTCAGTACGATTGATGATTTTTTCATCCACATTCATGTTCTGGGCAGCCTGACTAAGCTGGTGCGGCAGTTTATCCAGCATGGCGCTCATTCCTCCCATTTTTTTCATTTGCTGGAACTGCTGCTGAAAATCGTTAAGATCAAAGCCCTTGCCTGATTTCATTTTTTTCATCAGGCGCTCGGCTTCTTTCTGATCCGAGGTGCGCTGCGCTTCTTCAATCAGCCCGAGCACATCTCCCATACCCAAGATACGGGAAGCCATGCGATCCGGATAAAACGGCTCCAGCCCGGTCAGTTTTTCAGCAACACCGGCAAATTTGATTGGTTTGCCGGTAACGTGGCGAACGGATAGTGCCGCACCGCCGCGTGCATCACCATCCAGTTTGGTGAGAATAACCCCGGTCAGCGGCAGTGCCTCAGAAAAAGCTTTGGCGGTATTGACTGCATCCTGCCCCTGCATGGCATCCACAACAAACAGTGTTTCAATCGGCTTCAGCAGTTGTTCCAGCTGACTGATCTCCTGCATCATGGCTTCGTCAATACCCAGTCGCCCGGCGGTATCGACAATCACGACATCATGATGATGTTTACGTGCAAAATCGAGGGCGGCAATACTGATTTCAGCGGGTTGCCGGCCGGTTTGTACCGGAAAGAAATCAGCGCCGGTCTGTTCGGCCAGAAGTGCCAGCTGTTCAATGGCAGCCGGGCGGTAAACGTCGCAGGATACCAGCAGTACTTTCTTTTTTTTCTGCTCCATCAGCCACTTTGCCAGTTTACCGCTGCTGGTGGTTTTACCGGCCCCCTGCAGGCCGGCCATTAAAATAACGGCGGGTGGAGCAACATTCAGATTGATCTCTGCTTTGTCTCCTCCCATGATGGCAGCCAGTTCTTCATGAACGACACCGATGAGAGCCTGGCCGGGAGAAAGTTTTTCCAGTACTTCATGACCGATGGCGCGCTGTTTGACCTGTTCAATAAATACTTTGATTGCAGGCAGGGCGACATCGGCTTCAATCAGTGCCATGCGAACTTCGCGCAGGGCTTCCTGAATATTGCTTTCAGTCAGGCGCGCTTCACCACGCAGCGTTTTAATGACACCGGAAAGTCGTTCGGTTAGATTGTCAAACATGTATGCTCCTGTAAAAACGTTACCCGCTGGCGAGATTTACGCCCTGTGTTAAACTCTGCACAAACCATCAGGCACTTCAGCCTTCAGTATTGTCTTCGGCCTTATCCGGCCGGGATGTGAAATGATGGTCATTTTGCCGATTTGTCCAGACCTGTTGCCACCATGCCCAGCATTTTAACTTATCTCAGCGCTTCACTGCTTTACGGGATTGCCGGATGGTATTTCTGGCGAGCCATGCGGATTGCTGAACCGGCTGCAGGGGAGGCTCCAGGTGTAAAACTGCAGCAATATGCAATGTTGATTCCCCTGGGAGTGCATGGTCTGGTGCTGTATCACTCTGTATTTACCGGTGAGATGTTGAGCTTTGGCATCGGGAATGCCATATCGGCAATCGTATGGCTTGCCGCGCTGATTTACTGGGTATCAGGATTTTTTTCATCATTGCGGGGGCTGCAGAATCTTATTGCCCCGATTTCCGCCATCGCAGCAATCGCCGTGCTGGTGCCGCTGCTGCTGCCTTCCATTCATCCGCTGGCGCATGCCGGAATGACCGCCTTCATCGCTCATTTGCTGGCAGCAATGCTCGCCTACAGTCTTTTCACGATTGCTGCCCTGCACGCCATACTGATGACCCTGCTGGAGCGTCGTTTGCATCATTCGGTAGTGTCTTCCATATTCATACACCTGCCTCCTCTCCTGGTGATGGAGAAAATGCTGTTTCGTCTGGTGTGGACGGGATTTATTCTGCTCAGCCTGACTCTCCTGAGTGGAGTGATATTTTCGGAAGAGTTATTCGGCCAGTCGGTTACGCTGACCCATAAAAACCTGTTTGGTTTTATTTCATGGGGGATATTTGCCGCTTTGCTGGGAGGGCGGCATCTTTACGGATGGCGTGGCCGTACTGCCATCCGCTGGCTGCTGGCTGGATTTGTTGCGCTTATTCTGTCTTATCTTGGCAGCAAATTTGTGCTGGAAATCATTCTTAATCGCTGATCAGCCGATTTGTGCGTGTACTCTCCGGGGAGATCTCCGGATAATTTACCCGTATCAACCTGAAATCCCGAGTTTCCGTCAACTATACCCTGTATGAATGCAACTGAAGCAAACGGCCGGATGCTGGATGAGTTTGCGGATGCTTTGTGGCTGGAAGATGGTTTGTCTCGCAACACATTGATCAGCTACCGGGCAGATCTGATGCGGCTGGCTGAATGGCTTGATCAGCAAAAACGGGCAAACGGGCTGTTAAATGAGGTTGCCCGGGTGGATTTGCTGGCTTTTCTGTCTGACAGAATTACCCGGGGAATGAAGGCAAGTACAGCCAGCCGGGAACTGGCCTGTATCAAGCGGTTTTACCGTTACCTGTTGCGCCAGGAAAAAATTGCCGCAGACCCGGCCTTGAATATAGACAGCCCGAAAGTTTCCCGCCATTTGCCGGTAAGTCTGGCTGAAGCTGAAGTGGAAGCATTACTGGCAGCCCCGGATATCCGGCAACCGCTCGGGTTACGCGATCGGGCCATGCTGGAAATACTTTATGCAGCCGGATTGCGTGTGTCTGAACTGATCAGTCTGACTGTTTCACAGGTTCGTCAGGATATGGGCGTGGTACGTATTTTGGGCAAGGGCAGTAAGGAGCGCCTGATTCCCCTGGGAGACGAGGCGCTGCACTGGTTTAATCTGTATTTACAAGAGGCACGCCCGGCGCTGCTGGCCGGTAAACACAGCAGCGTGCTGTTTGTTACTGCACGCGGTGATGCTATGACGCGCCAGGCGTTCTGGTATTTGATCAAACGCCATGCACAACAGGCTGGAATCATGAAGCAATTGTCACCGCATACACTTCGTCATGCTTTTGCCACCCATTTACTCAATCATGGTGCCGATTTGCGGGTGGTGCAGCTGTTACTGGGCCACAGCGACATTTCCACCACTCAAATTTACACTCATGTTGCCCGCGAGCGGTTAAGGCAGTTGCATGCCCGGCATCATCCAAGAGGAAGGCTGTAACTGCACCTTGCCGATGACAGGTGTTATCTGATTTGGGGTCCGCCACCGGGTGAGTGTGAGGCATTACTCTGCGGCATGTATTTCCTGAACAGGCAGGCACACCGCAGAGTTTTGTCCGGTGATTGCATCAATCCCTGGTTTCTACCTGTACCAGTGGTTCTGTATCACCGGCTTCAGATTTTGCCGAATGGCCGGAACGGGTGCGTGGCCTTCTGACCGGTGCCGGTGGAGCTTCTTCCGTAACCTCAGCTATTTTGTCCGGAGCTGTTTCTATCATGACCAGCCCGCTTTGAGCGAGATCCGGCAGTTCAATTACGGGACGTGGGGCTTTTTCACCGCTGCTGTTATCCACTTCGCCAGAGGCGACTGTTTCAGGGGATTCTGCAGAAATAGCCGGCTGATCTGCTGAAGCAGGGTTGATTACGGTATCCGCTTCCTGAACTGGTTCAGTGGAGGAAGATCTGTTTTTACCTTCTTCCTTTGCATCTGCAGAATTTACGCTGCTATCAGCGATCTCAATGGTTTTGGTCGCTTCAATCACCTCAATCATTTCAATTGCTGTAGTCGATCCGATGACTTCAGTTACCTCATCTCCCGCAATTTCTGCAGTCTGAGTCGCGTCAGTTTGCTCAATGATCAGGCTTGAAGCTGTTGAATTTTCCTGGTCACGATGAGAGTTGCTGCGGCGACGGCGTGAACGTCCTCGTCTATCTGACTTCTTCTCGGTGGCAGAGTCTGAAGCAGGTGCGGCTTCTCCTGCCATGATTGCGGGTGTGTTGGACTGATCGTTTCTGTGATGCTGATAATTGTTATCGCTGGTCTGATCAGCAGCATATTCAGCAGTGTGATCGGGCACCGCAGAATTTGTATCCTGTAATGATTCATCTGCAGCAGCCTGAGAATTTATCTTTGTGCGCCGATTGCGACCGCGATCACGCCTGTTGCGGCCACGTTCATTGCGGGCAGGTTTTGTTTGCGTCTCCTCTCTGGTTGGATCGGCTTCCGCCTGGCCGCTGCTTGCCGGTCTGAACAGGCTGAAGAATTTGTCCAGGAACGAGAGTTGCTCGCGAGGTTTTTCTGTGGAGACAGGGGCAGGTTGCTCCGGGTTGATACCGGTTACTGCAGCCTTGGGGCGGACAGCCTTGGGCTCCTGTGACGTGGATGGCAGTACGGACTCTTCCGTGGTTTTTTCTGCCATTTCATAACTGGGCGGTAATTCCGCTGATTTGACATCTTCATGGCGTAATCGGGTGATTGTGTAGTTGGGTGTTTCCATGTAGATGTTGGGAATCAGGATAATTCCCACTTTCAGGCGTGCTTCGAGCCGGTAAATTTCCGAGCGTTTCTCATTCAGCAGGAATGTGGCGACATCCACCGGCAACTGCACCTGCAGCATACTGGTTTGTTCTTTCATCGCTTCTTCCTGAATGATTCTGAGGATATGCAGAGCAGATGAATCGGTTCCCCGGATATGGCCTGTACCATGACAGCGGGGGCAGGGGATGTAGTTTCCTTCACCAAGAGAGGGGCGCAGGCGTTGCCGTGATAATTCGAGCAGGCCAAAGCGGGATATTTTCCCGATCTGGACACGAGCACGATCCAGACGCAGTGCCCTGAGCAGATTGGATTCCACTTCCCGCTGGTTGCGGGAAACTTCCATATCAATGAAATCCACGACCACCAGGCCACCCAGGTCGCGCAGACGTAATTGCCGGGCAATTTCTTCGGCGGCTTCAAGATTGGTGTTAAGTGCGGTAGTTTCAATATCCGAGCCACGGATAGCGCGCGCCGAGTTAACGTCGACTGAGACCAGCGCTTCGGTATGATCAATCACGATCGACCCTCCCGAAGGTAAAGTCACCTGACGGGAATAGGCAGTTTCGATCTGGTGTTCGATCTGGAAACGGGAAAACAGTGGAATATCATCCTGATAGAGTTTTAAACGGTCTACATTCGCTGGCATGACGTTGGCCATGAACTGGTATGCCTGCTCATATATTTCAGGATTGTCGATCAGGATTTCGCCAATTTCAGAATGAAAATAGTCGCGAATGGCGCGGATTACCAGACTGCTTTCCTGATAAATCAGAAAGACACCTTTGCCATTGCCGGCCGCTTCTTCAATGGCACGCCAGAGCTGTATCAGGTAATTCAGGTCCCATTGCAATTCTTCTTCATTGCGTCCGATACCTGCGGTGCGCGCAATGATGCTCATGCCTTTCGGTACTTCAAGGCTGTTAATGACTTCACGCAATTCTGCCCGTTCCTCCGCGCTGACGCGGCGTGAAATACCACCGCCTTGCGGGTTGTTTGGCATCAGGACAAGATAACGCCCTGCCAGCGAGATATAGGTTGTAAGCGCAGCACCTTTGTTGCCACGTTCATCCTTGTCAACCTGTACAATCAGCTCCTGGCCTTCACGTAACAGATCGGCCACGCGGTGGCCGGACCAGTCGGTATTTTTGTCAAAACAGGTATGGGCAATTTCCTTGTAAGGCAGAAAACCGTGACGGCCGGCGCCGTAATCGACGAAGGCAGCTTCAAGACTGGGTTCAAGGCGGGTAACAGTTGCTTTATAAATGTTACTTTTGCGCTGTTCCTTGCCTGCGGTTTCAATATCGATATCGATGAGCTTCTGCCCATCCACAATGGCAACACGCAGCTCTTCAGGCTGGGTTGCATTGAATAACATGCGTTTCATTTAGTGTCTCCCGCGCTCAGTTTACGGGTAAACCCCTCGTTCGCTGTCAGTGTGGCACCCTGATGAATTTTGTCTGGGTGCGTTTGTCGCCCGGTTTGTTGAATCACGATGCGGATGATGATTACGGTATCCTTTGAGAATAATCAATTGATAACTGTCATCCGATGTTTTGGTTGCAAAACTGACCGGATCAGAAACGGGCGAGATACAGAATCTGCGGAGAACATACCCTGTGTATCCGGGTATGAAATCAGGAACTTGGATGTGTGTATGTTGAGCGCGTAAATTAAATACCATCGCTGCTTTTTATTTGGTGAGCGACATTAACCAGCCGGAAATTGGTTTTATCCAGCTTATGAAAACGAAAATTCGGGTACATGACTTCTTGACTGACCGCGTAATCGCTTCATGGTGAAAAAACAGATTTACAGGAATTCGGGTATGAAGAGTATAGGTAAAAGCGAAGTACCCGGTAAAGAGAAAATTATGCGGGGCATTATATCGGAACATGCGGCAGTTAAACAGATTGATGAAGGTTCTGAAGGTCAGCGTATCGATAATTTTCTTATCAAACTGCTTAAGGGAATACCCAGGCGTCATATTTATCAACTACTTCGCAGTGGTCAGGTACGAGTCAACAGTAAACGCATTGATGCAAGTTATCGTCTGCAGCTCGATGACAAAGTACGTATTCCGCCTGTTATCAGGCCGGCCAGTCCGATATCCATGCAAAAAACATATCGGGCAGATCATTTTGATGTCCTTTATCAGGATGATCAGCTGCTGGTGATCAATAAACCGGCCGGGACTGCGGTCCACGGAGGTAGCGGGATCAGCCATGGTGTAATCGAGCAGTTGCGCCGGCAACATCCGGACTGGAAGTTTCTGGAACTGGTGCATCGTCTGGATCGTGAAACTTCCGGCATTCTGCTGCTGGCGCGGAAACGCCAATCTCTGCTGGATTTGCACAGGCAGATTCGTGAAGGTACAGTGGAAAAGTATTATTTGGCACTGGTGCGTGGCAGATGGAAAAACCCGGTGCAGCATGTCCGCCTGCCGCTGAATAAGTATCTGACTGCGGAAGGAGAAAGGCGCGTCGCTGTTGCCTCGGATAAAAATAACCGGGATAAGGCACAGCAGGCACATACATTATTTACATTGCAGCAGGCCTGGGAAGATTTCAGTCTGCTCCGCGCCGAACTCAAAACCGGCCGTACACACCAGATCCGCGTACATCTGGCACATTTGGGTTTTCCTATTGCAGGTGACGATAAATATGGTGATTTCGGGCTGAATAAACAGCTGCAAAAAGATGCCGGGGATGGTCTGGTGTTAAGGCGCATGTTTTTACATGCGACAGTATTGGTCTGTACTCACCCGGTAACGGGTAATGTTTTGCGCCTGGAAGCACCTTTGCCGGATGAATTGCGCGTGTTTTTGAGAAATCTGGATTTGAACGCCAGCCAGCCTTGAGAATTCTGAGGCCGAGCCCGGACTGCCTGTTTCAGAAGCGCATTTTTAGGGGAGGCTTATTTCTGTACTGATTTATCTGGCCGGCGCATTACTGGTGACGGGTGCCCCCTGATTTCAATACTTCAGTCAATGCAGGCCAGATATTGTCCAGTATCTTTTCCTGGGCCCGAATAGCGGGATGTATCCCGTCGGCCTGAAAGAATTCAGGCCGATCGCCAAAACCCGCCATTAAAAATGGCACCAGCTGTAATTGCTGGTTTTGCGCCAGATGCGGGTAGATATCACGAAACTTTTGTGTATAACTTATGCCATAATTCGGCGGCAGTTGCATACCGACCAGTAATGGAGTGGCATTGTACCGTTTGCAGATCAGGATAATGGCTTCCAGGTTTTCGTAAATGGAAGGGATTGAACGACCCTGAAGACCGTCATTTGCTCCCAGCGCAACAATAACGATATCGGGTACATGATCCTTGAGTGCCTGCTCAATCCGGTTACGTCCACCTAAAGTAATCTCTCCGCTGATGCTGATATTGATTACGCTATCATCGGGAGACCGGCTTTGTAATCGCTGTTCAAGCAAATCCACCCAGCCAGTACCCGGTGGCAGCCCGTATCCTGCGGACAGGCTGTCTCCCAGCACCATGATACGGGTGCCGGTTTCCGGCCAGGCGGGTTTGAATGAGAAAATACAAAATAAACAAAATATGACAGACAGTAATTTTTTCATGGCAAATCAACACCCCGCTGAACAATCGGTTTCTGCTTGTGCAAGTAACCAGCCTATCATACAGGTCAGTCATTTAACCAGAGAGGTTGATACCGGCGAGATCCGGCTGACTATCCTGCAGGATATCAATTTCCAGGTTGATGCCGGAGAATCGATTGCGGTAGTGGGGGCATCCGGTTCCGGAAAGTCAACACTGCTTGGTTTGCTGGCAGGGCTGGATGTGCCAACCCGGGGAACAGTTTTTCTCGATGGCACAGATATTTTTAAGCTGGATGAGGATGAGCGGGCCGGTTTACGTGGCAGATTGCTTGGGTTTATGTTTCAGTCGTTCCAGTTGCTGCCTTCGCTGACCGCTCTTGAAAATGTCATGCTGCCGCTGGAATTGTCTGGTGCTGATAATACCTATGCCCATGATATTGCACAGTCCTGGCTTGTGCGGGTAGGGCTGGAAAAGCGGATCAGGCATTATCCCAGACAACTTTCCGGGGGGGAGCAGCAGCGTGTGGCGATTGCCCGTGCTTTTGTCACACATCCCAAAATGCTGTTTGCTGATGAGCCGACTGGTAATCTGGATGCGGCAACCGGAGCTCAGATCATTGATCTGATGTTCACTATCAATCGGGAGCAGGGGACAACGCTTGTCCTGGTAACACATGATGAAAAACTTTCTGCCCGCTGCTCTCGTGTTATCAAGCTGGTTGCCGGCCGGGCGGCTGATTGACCCGGCTTTGATTTTTCAGCTTCTCATTTTTATCTATCTGCCTGAAGGTACGCTGCAATGAACATGATCAGGCTTTCCTTACGGTTGCTGCTGCGGGACTGGCGGGCGGGAGAACTGCATATTCTTACCCTGGCCCTCATTATCGCAGTGAGCAGTGTGGCAACGGTCAGCTTTTTCTCGGATCGGGTGCAGAAAGCACTGGTACTGGAGAGTAATCAGTTACTGGGGGGAGATTTGCTGGTGACTTCCGATGCTCCCTTGTCGCCCGGTTATGCTGAACACGCACGCAAGATCGGGTTAAGGACTACCCGGCTGATTAAATTTCCGAGCATGATCAGCGTTGATGACAAAAATCTTTTGACAAGCATCAAGGCTATCTCACGCGGCTACCCGTTGCGCGGGGAGCTGAAACTGGTTGATCCTCCGACAGAAGGCGGTGCGGTTCAGCATACCCGGATAGCAGAGGGAATACCCAAACCCGGAACAGCCTGGGTGGATGAAAAAGTGATGATGGCGCTGAATGTGACGCTGGGTGACAGGATCGAAGTGGGTGCCACTGAGCTGACCGTGATGTCTGTGGTGAAGAGTGAGCCGGATCATACTGTCGGGTTCGTGAGCATGAATCCCAGATTACTGATGAATGAGAAAGATCTGCCGGCCACCCGGCTGATTCAGCCTGGCAGCCGGATTAACTACCAGCTTCTGGTTGCGGGGGAGGATGGGCAGGTGGCTGAGTTTCGGCGCTGGATCAGTGAACGGTTATCTCCAGGTGAACGCGCGGAGGGAATTCAGGATGCGCGCCCGGAAATCCGGTCAGCACTTGATCGTGCAGGAAAATTTCTGAGTCTGGCTGCGCTGGCCAGTGTAGTCGTGGCGGCGGCAGCAATGGCACTGGCTATACGGCGTTTTATCCAGCGCCACCTGGATGGCTGTGCTGTGATGCGCTGCCTGGGTGCGACCGAATCTACTCTGCTATGCCTGTATTCGCTCTATTTTGTGATGCTGGGTTCGATTGCAAGTTTACTGGGGTGCGTATTTGCCGTGCTTGCACAGGAATTTTTGTCATATTGGCTGCAACAGTTGCTTGGGATTGTATTGCCGTTACCCAGTGTATTACCGTTCGTACAGGGAATATTAACCGGGATGCTGCTGTTGCTGGGATTTGCCTTGCCACCCCTGCTGAACTTGCGGCAGGTACCTGCGTTGCGCGTTATTCGGCGCGATCTTGATCTGGCAAATTTACACAGCCTGGCGGGGTACGGGTTTGGGCTGGTGATGCTGTCCATTCTGTTTGTCTGGAAAGCCGGGTCATTTAACCTGGGGGTCATGATCATGCTGGGTTTTCTGCTGGCTGTTATCCTGTTCGGCCTGTTCGGCTTGCTGCTGATCCGGTTGTTCCTGCTGACCCGCCCGCAGGGATCAGGCCCGTGGAGTTACGGGCTGGCAAATATACGAAGGCGGGCGATTCCCAGCCTGGTACAGGCTACAGCTCTCGGGTTGGGGTTCATGGCGCTGTTGACCTTGACACTGACACGTGGTGATTTGATGGAGGATTGGCATGCCCGTCTTCCGGAGAATGCACCCAACCGTTTTCTGGTGAATGTTCAGCCGGATCAGCAGGAAAAGCTGATGAAATTTTTTGATGAACATGCTATTCCGCGACCCAAAATTTTTCCGATGGTGCGCGGCCGATTGCTGAAGATTAATGATCGGCCGGTAAATCTTGATGATTTTCCGGATCCGCGAGCCAAGCAGCTGATCAACCGTGAATTTAATTTATCCTGGATGGATACGCTGCAGCCGGATAATGAAATCGTGGCGGGCCGGTGGTGGCAGGGAAAAACTGCCTCATCTGATCATGAGTTGTCGATGGAAGCGGGATTTGCAGAAACACTTGGCCTTAAGATGAATGATCATCTGACTTTTTACGCGGGAGGCAAGGAGTTTTCAGCAACAATCACAAGTTTGCGTACTGTGGATTGGGATACCTTCCATGTGAATTTTTTTGCTGTGGTTCGCCCCGGAGCGCTTGATGGCTATCCGGCCAGTTACATCACCAGCTTTTATTTACCGCCAGATAAGCTGCCTATCATGCAGGAGCTTATCCACCTGTTCCCCAATTTTCTGGTAATTGATGTGGCGAGCGTGATTGAACGCGTACAAAGCATGATTGAACAGGTAACACGGGCAATCGAGTTTGTTTTTCTCTTCACTTTGCTGGCAGGGTTTGCCGTGATGTATGCCGCGATAGCATCAACTCAGGATGAAAGAATTTATGAAGCTGCAATTTTTCGTACGCTGGGTGCCAGGAAACAGCAGCTGATACGTGCGTGGGCAGTGGAGTTTGCGGTGCTTGGAGCACTGGCTGGTTTTTTCTCAGCGGCAGGAGCGAGCATCCTTGGCTATCTGATCGGTAAATATGCACTGCATATCAGCTATTCACCGAGCCCCTGGATTGGGGTGACGGGGGTGCTGGTAAGTGTCATTGGCGTAACGGTGATCGGTCTGCTGGGGACGCGCGCAACTTTGTCACTGCCACCCTTGCTGGTCCTCAGGAAATAAGCGTATCTCACAAGAAGCTGTTGAAAGGGAGGGCGAAGTCTGTTTGTGATGTTGCAGGTACCAACTTTTCTCTCGTCTGTTTTATGGTATTTCCCGGTTGTGATCTGTCTTGAACCTGGTCATTACTGTGTTTTCCAACAGCCTGTTTGTCTATTCATTCCAAGTCGTTTTTTGCAAAAATACCATTCCCTTCATAAAGATAGTCACATTAATGGTGGTTGTCTGTTACTTAAGATCCCGATGCAATATAGTTGACTGATATTGTCGGGTATTATACAGTTACACCCTGAACAAAATTAACAGTAAGCGTTTCCAAGTCGCTTTAAAACAATACGCTAGGGGGTAGCAATGAGATTAACGACAAAAGGACGGTTTGCGGTTACGGCGCTTCTGGATATCGCTATACGGCATGGCAGCGGGCCGGTTGCACTGGCGGATATCAGCGAGCGACAGCGTATATCGCTGTCTTATCTGGAGCAGCTGTTTGCCAAGTTACGTCAGCGCAAGCTGGTAGACAGCGTCCGGGGACCGGGTGGCGGGTATTGTCTTGCCAAGAGTCTTGATGAAGTGTCCGTGGCTGACATTATTCTGGCAGTGGACGAGCCTATCGACATTACTCAGTGTGGCGGCAAAGAAAACTGCCTGGATGACGGCAAATGTATGACTCATGATTTATGGGCGAAACTGCATGAAATCATTTATGACTATCTTGGCCACGTGACTTTGAAACGGCTGGTGGAGGAACAGAGTGAGCGTGAGCTGCTGCGCGAAATGCAGCGTGAGCAGGCCGTCGTTAAGCTGTATGACATGCGGGAAGCTGCATTCTGACTGTCTGTCTGTTTGCGAGAGGGTATGCTTATGGCAATTACATTAACCGAACGTGCCGCCAGGCAGATCCGGCAGCAGTTGGGTAAACGGGGTAAAGGGGTTGCGTTGCGGCTGGGTGTTAAAAAATCAGGCTGTTCCGGTTTTGCGTACAGTTTTGATTATGCTGATGAAGTGCGAGAGAACGATCAGCTGTTTGAATCAAACGGTGCCAAAGTTGTTGTTCAGTGCGATCAGCTGCCGTTTGTTGATGGCTCTGAAGTTGATTTTATCCAGGAAGGATTGAACAGTTCTTTCAAATTTCGCAACCCGAATATTGATAATACTTGTGGCTGTGGAGAAAGTTTCAGCCTTAAAACCCAGTAAATCAGGAATTATAAAAAATGAGTGCTGCATTACAACATTTGGTGAACCAGCCATATAAGCACGGCTTCGTCACAGATATAGAAGCAGATATTGCGCCTAAAGGGCTCAATGAAGACATTATCAGGCTGATTTCTTCCAAGAAAAATGAGCCTGAATGGTTGCTTGCTTTCAGGTTGGAAGCTTACCGGAAATGGCTCGATATGGTTGAGCCTGCGTGGCAAAACGTCAAATACCCAAAAATTGATTTTCAGGATATCAGCTATTATTCGGCACCCAAGCCCAAGAAAAAACTGGCCAGTATGGATGAGGTGGATCCTGAGCTGTTGCGTACTTTTGAGAAACTGGGGGTGCCTATGCATGAACGGGCAGCCCTGGCAGGGGTTGCTGTCGATGTCATTTTTGACAGTGTATCGGTTGCAACGACCTATAAGGAAAAACTGGCTGAAGTTGGTATTATTTTCTGCTCGATTTCAGAGGCTGTGCATAAATACCCTGAGCTGATCAAACAGTACCTGGGTACGGTTGTTCCTCCGGGAGATAACTATTATGCGGCATTGAATTCCGCTGTATTTACCGACGGCTCTTTCTGCTTTATCCCCAGGGGCGTCAAATGTCCGATGGATTTATCCACCTATTTTCGTATCAATACGGAAGAATCCGGGCAGTTTGAGCGCACGCTGATCATTGCGGAAGCAGGCGCTTCCGTTTCGTATCTGGAAGGGTGTACTGCACCCCGGTTTGATACCAACCAGCTGCATGCGGCTGTTGTTGAACTGGTCGCGCTGGATGATGCGGATATCAAGTATTCAACCGTACAGAACTGGTATGCCGGTGATGAGAACGGTGTCGGTGGTATTTATAATTTTGTTACCAAGCGCGGATTGGCAAAAGGTAGAAATTCACGTATTTCCTGGACGCAGGTCGAAACAGGATCCGCGATTACCTGGAAATACCCTTCGTGCATTTTGCGTGGAGAAAATTCAGTTGGTGAGTTCTATTCTGTTGCAGTGACCAACCATCACCAGCAGGCTGATACCGGTACCAAGATGATCCATATTGGCCCGAATACGCGCAGCACTATTGTCAGCAAGGGAATTTCGGCAGGGCAGTCCAACAGCAGTTATCGCGGCCTCGTAAGAATCGCCCCGACAGCCCGAAATGCCCGTAATTATTCACAGTGTGATTCGATGCTGATCGGCAGTCAGTGCGGAGCGCATACCTTCCCGTATATCCAGGTGCAGAACAGCAGCGCTCAGGTTGAACATGAAGCTTCGACTTCCAAAATCGGTGAAGATCAACTGTTTTATTTTGCTCAGCGTGGTATTGGTGCGGAAGAAGCGGTATCGATGATTATCAATGGCTTCTGCAAAGAGGTTTTTCAGCAGCTGCCACTGGAATTTGCCGTGGAAGCTACCAAGTTACTCAGCTTTAAGCTGGAAGGAAGTGTTGGATGATAAATATAAACAGCAAAATTCTGCTTGAAGTGCATGATTTACATGCAACAGTGGGTGGAATCGAGATTCTCAAGGGGGTAAATCTAACCGTTAAAAGTGGAGAGATACACGCCATTATGGGGTTGAATGGCTCGGGCAAGAGTACTTTCTCTAAAGTACTGGCCGGCCATCCGGATTATGAAATAACCCGGGGTACGCTGCTTTTTGACGGTCAGGATTTATCTGCATTGGCACCGGAAGAACGTGCACAGGCAGGTATATTTCTCGCTTTTCAGTATCCGGTGGAAATACCGGGAGTGGCTAACGATCATTTTCTGAGACTGGCTTACAACACGGTTCAGGGGAAGCGTGGCAAGGAAGAGCTGGATCCGCTTGAGTTTGACGATTTTGTTCGGGAAAAAATGAAATTGCTCAAAATGAATCCGGATTTTCTCGATCGCAGTGTCAATGAGGGATTCTCGGGCGGTGAGAAGAAGCGTAACGAGATATTGCAGATGGCGTTGCTTGAACCTCGTCTTGCACTGCTGGATGAAACGGATTCAGGGCTGGACATTGATGCACTCAGAATCGTAGCGAATGGGATTAATCAGCTGTCCGGCAAAGATAACGCCATGATTCTGGTAACACACTATCAGCGCCTGCTGGATTACATCGTTCCCGATTTTGTTCATGTAATGGAAGCAGGGCGTATCATCAGAACGAGCGGCAAGGAGCTGGCACAGGCCCTGGAAACGCATGGTTATGACTGGATTCATGCAAATGATCAGGTGGCCGGAGCGCAGCCATGAATATGATTATCAAGGATGACTATCTTGATAAGCTGATTGCATCGTGGAAGAAAGAAATCTCTCCGGTTCATTCTGTATCGTATCTGGATCAGCTTAAGGCAGATGCGTTAAATTGTGTCGAATCGCTGAGGCTACCTACGATCCGTGATGAGGAATGGCGCTTTACTGATATTTCCTCACTCAGGGCAACCCCGTTTCCAAGAGCATCTGCTGCCACTTTACCGGTATCGGATAATCAGGCAGATACCTTTCTTGATGAAGCGGTCTGTAAACTGGTGTTTATTGATGGCCGGTATGTGCCCGGACTTTCTGTTCAAACTGCTGACAATTCCATTACTGTCAGCAGTTTGTCTGGTTTAACCGGTACGTCCTCTGTAGCTGAACAGTATCTCGGCCGGCTTGCTGATTTTCAGGAAAATGTATTTGTGGCACTGAATACAGCACTGATGCATGAAGGTGTTTGTGTCATCGTACCAGCTGATGTTGCAGTGAAAGTACCTGTTCACATTCTGTATATCTCTTCCCGGAAGGAAGTGACTGTCTATCCGCGCTGTCTCGTGGTAGCTGAATCAGGAGCCAGTGTGACTGTTATTGAAGAGTATGTCGCGTTGCACGAAGGCGTTTCACTGACGAATTCTGTAACGGAAATGTACTTAAAGGATTCAGCCCGTGTGAATCATATCCGCGTACAGCGTGAAAGTCCGCAAGCTTTCCATATCGCGAACAGTTCTGCTCTTGTTGCAAAATCTGCTCAATATGATTCGATCAGCCTTGCATTGGGCGCGCATATTTCACGTTTTGACCAGAAGATTACACTGGCTGGCGAGAATGCCGGGTGTGAAGTGGACGGGCTGGCTTTAATAGCAGGCCGACAGCTCGCGGATACGCATACTTTCATTGATCATGCCAATCCACATTGCAGAAGCAGGCAGCTTCATAAATGTATTATGGATGACAGTGCACACGGTGTTTTCAGTGGAAAAATCATGGTGCGCCCGCATGCGCAGCTGACCGATGCCAGACAGCTGAACCGTAATCTGCTGCTGTCAGACAGGGCTCGTGTGGATACCAAGCCCCAGCTTGAGATTTTTGCGGATGATGTTAAATGTGCTCATGGCGCCACGGTGGGTCAACTGGATAGAGAATCACTTTTTTATCTGCAAAGCAGAGGGCTTACTGAGACAGTGGCGCGCAACCTGTTAACTTACGCATTTGGAGGAGAGGTAATCAGCCGTGTCACAGTACCTTCACTCAGGCAACACCTCGAACAATATATCCTTGCAAGAACACGGATCAGTTAAAACATGGAAACGGTCAATGTATTGACACCAGCTGTCAGACAAACAGCAATATCAGGAATGGAACGGCTGCGTGCTGATTTTCCGATTCTGGGTATCAGGGTAGAGGACAAGCCGCTGGTCTACCTTGATAACGCTGCTTCCAGCCAGATGCCGCAAATCGTGATTGATCGTCTGGTGCGGTACCAGAAAACCCAGCATGCCAACATTCATCGTGCGGTACACCATTTATCCGGGATTGCGACGCAGGAATACGAGGCAGCGCGGCGTAAACTGCAGTGCTTCATTAGTGCGCGGGAAGAAAGGGAAGTGATTTTTACCAGCGGGACGACTGACAGTATCAATCTGGTAATGCATGGTTACGGGCGAAAATTTATTCAGGAGGGGGATGAAATTATCCTGACCGCGCTTGAACATCATTCCAATATTGTCCCCTGGCAGATGCTGGCTGAGGAAAAAGGGGCGCGCATTCGTGTGGTTCCAATTAACGATGCAGGTGAGCTTTTAGTTGAGGAATATGAAAAGCTTTTCAATTCCAGAACCCGATTTGTCGGGCTGTCACATGTTTCCAATGCACTTGGCAGTATCAACCCGATTAAGCGCATGATTGCCACAGCACATCAGCATGGTGTGCCTGTTCTGGTTGATGGCGCGCAGGCGGCGCCGCACCTGAAAATCGATGTGCGGGATCTCGATTGTGATTTTTATGCTTTTTCTGCTCATAAAATGTGTGGTCCTACCGGGATCGGTATTCTGTACGGGAAAGCGCATTTGCTCGAATCCATGCAGCCATTCAAAGGGGGAGGGGATATGATTACCTCGGTTTCCTTTGAGAAAACAACTTATAACGAGATTCCATATAAGTTTGAGGCAGGCACTCCCCCTATTGCAGCTGCCATAGGTTTTGGTGCGGCAATCGATTATCTGGAACAGATTGGCCTTGATGCCATTGCCGCTTATGAGCACGAGCTGCTGGTTTATGCATCAGAACAGATCAGAGCACTTCCGGGAGTGAGAATTGTGGGTGACTGTCAGAATAAAGTGGCAGTGATATCGTTTGTGATGGACGGTATTCATCCGCATGATGTGGGCACTTTGCTGAATCAGGATGGAATTGCTGTACGCACAGGCCACCATTGTGCACAACCAATCATGCAGCGTTTCAACGTGGCAGCGACATCACGTGCTTCGTTTTCGTTTTATAACACTAAAAAAGAGATTGATACGCTGGTGGAGGGTATCCGATCCGTACAAAAGGTTTTCGCACAATGAGTCTGAAATCGATTTATCAGGAAGTCATTCTTGATCATAACCGCAAGCCGCGTAACTACGGTGCTCTCCGTTCTCCCAGCCACCATGCAACCGGACATAACCCGTTGTGTGGTGATCGTATTGATCTGGATATCAATATGCATGACGGGCGCATTGATGAGATTGCGTTCCGGGGAGAATCCTGTGCAATCTGCAAGGCTTCTTCCTCAATGATGACGAATGCCGTTAAAGGCAAATCTTTTCAGGAAGCAGAAGAGCTGATCCGGGAATTCAGAGAGATGCTGGTAGACGGGATAGAGAAAGATTTTGATCATCTCGGCCGGCTCAAAGTATTGGCGGGGGTGCGTGATTTACCAACCCGGATCAAGTGTGCGATTCTGCCGTGGCATACCCTGCATGCAGCCATGAATTCAGTGGCGGGGGCTACAACAGAGGCAGATGATCATGAAGATCAGCTGGTGGCGAATAATCACTGACAAAATCATGCCAAAAATTGCTGAAATTGAAGGAACACCTAACCCGAACGCACTAAAGTTTGTGCTGAAGGAGCCACTGACCTGGGGGGTTACCAAATCTTACGACAACGCTGAGCAGGCGGTGGATGATCCGCTTGCTGCCGCGTTGTTTGATATTGACCATGTAACCAATATTTTTTATGTGGATCGCTGGATTACGATTACACAGGATGGCGGGGCAGACTGGCAGGATCTGGCACGTGCAGTAGCGGATCCAATCCGTGCCGCACCGGCAGCAACTGACCAGTCAGCTGCTGTAGTGGCTGCAGCCAGCGAAGTACTGGCTAATCTCAGTGAAGAAGACCAGCAGCGACTGGAGCGTATCAATATCCTGCTGGATGAAGAAGTACGCCCTTTTTTGCAGCATGATGGAGGGGATCTTCATGTTCTGGCGCTGGAGGGCAGCATCCTGCGTATCCATTATCAGGGAGCATGTGGTACCTGCCCCAGCTCGATCTCCGGGACATTGAGAGGGATCGAACAGCTCCTGAGGACGATCGAACCGGACATTCGGGTCGTATCTGACTGACCTGTGATTTAGAGTACTCCTGAGAACGGGTGCAATTCCTGTCTGTATAAACAACCTTCAAAATGACTGATTCTCCGAGAATACGGGAATCAGTCTGCCGGCACGCCTCTTTTCGTCCGTTTCACCGAAACCTTCCGACACGTTTATGTTCCATGTGCGCGTGGAGTGTGTGTACTTATCTTTTTTAATACGTGTAAATGAAGCTGAAATAACCTCGCTGGTATCCAAACGGGGTATCAGGTAATCCTGGTTCTGAAGCAGGTGCCTGTTTTGGGTTTATTTCTTAAATTCACTCACTACCAGATTGTGCTATAAATCGTCATTTGAATGATATTTGGATAAAAAACTGTAACTCCGGATTGTATTCAAGGTGGCAGCTGTAAAAATACAAACATTTAATCAGATATTTAATTACCAAAAGAGGTGGGTATGAGCGGTTCAGGTAAAAAGATCACCCGAATGAGACCGACGGCGATTGTGGCACCTGTAGTGGCTGTTATTCTGGTACTTTCGGCTTGTGGCAAATCGATGGATGCACAGGCACTGGTGGCAGAAGCCAAGCAATATCAGCAGCAGGGTAACGATAAGGCGGCCATTATCCAGTTAAAAAATGCGCTCCAGCAAAGCCCGAATGACCCCGAAATCCGTTACCTGCTTGGGATGCTCTATGACAAGGAAGGGGATGCTTTGTCAGCCGAAAAGGAGCTGAATAAAGCACTTGATCTTGGGATGGATCCGGTCAAGATATTACCTGGTCTGAGTCGTGCCTGGCTTGGAACAGGACAGTTCCAGAAAGTATTGGATGAAACCGGGAAATTGTCTGACAAGGGAAATTTTGCTGAGTTGCTCGCTCTGCGTGGCAATGCTTCACTGGCTCTGGGGAAAGTTGAGGAAGCCAAGGCATTATTTGAACAGGCATTACAGGACAAACCGGGCTTTGCGGATGCATTGATGGGACTGGCCAGATGTTCGCTTGCCCGGAACGACATTGCATCTGCCATGAATTTTTCGGAAGAAGCAGTGAAGCTCAATCCGGAAAACAGCAGCACAGTATTGTTCAGGGGGGACCTGCTGCGGGCCCAGAACAAGATTGACGAAGCGCTGGCTGATTATGATCGGGCAATTAAGCTGAACCCGGAATCAGAAGCTGCCTATATTAATCGGGCAACCATATCAATCAGCACCAGGAAATTTGAAACAGCCCAGGCAGACCTGGATACGGTTCGTAAATTTGCTCCCGGCAGCCTGTCTGCAGCCTATACCCAGGCGTTACTTGATTTTACTCAGGGTAAACATGCGGTAGCGCTTGAAACTTTGCAAAAGGTGCTCAGTGCGGCTCCCGGTCATTTGCCCAGCGTACTGCTTGCGGGTGCGGCCCAGTTTGCACTGGGGTCGCTGTCACAAGCTGAACAGTATATTGATCAGTACCTGAAGGCGATCCCTAACAATCTTTATGCCATCAAACTGATGGCTTCGATTCAGCTGAAGAACAATCAGCCCAAAGAGGCGATCACAACACTGGCTCCGGCGTTAAAGGCAGTTCAGCAGGATCCGCAGCTGTTTGCACTCGCGGGAGAGGCCTATATGCAATCGAAAGATTTCACGCAGGCATCTGAATATTTTGAAAAAGCAGGTGCGCTATCACCAGATAATGCCGCGTTATATACCGCGATGGCGATGAGCAAGATGGGGCAGGGGGACAGTAAAAGTGCGATTGCTGATCTCGAACAGGCTACCCAGCTGCATGATCAGACAGGACGGGCAGGCGTCATGCTGGTGCTGACTCATTTACAGCTGCGTGAATTTGATAAGGCACTGAAAGCGGTTGATGCACAACTGGCCGAACAGCCGGATAACCCGTTGCTGCATAATCTGAAAGGCGGTGTTTATCTGGGTAAAAAAGATCTGGCCAAAGCACGTGCGAGCTTCAATAAAGCACTATCCATCAAGTCAGACTATTTTCCTGCCATTTCCAATCTGGCCAGAATCGACCTGCAGGAAAAGCATCCTGATGCTGCACAAAAGCGTTTTGAAGATATTCTGCAGCACGACAAAAAGAATGTGCAGGCGATGAGTGCACTGGCCGGTATTGCGCTTTCACAGGGAAACAGGGAAAAGGCAACCGAATGGCTGGAAAAGGCCAGCCGGGAGAATCCGGATGAGATACAACCCGCCCTGCAGCTGGGAGCACATTATCTGGCAATGAACGAGCCCGCAAAGGCACTCGCACTGGCCAAAAAACTGCAAGGTACATATTCCGATAATCTAAGTGTCACAGAATTACTGGCGCGCGCGTATCTGGCGAGTGGCAACAAGGAAGCTGCGCTGGAAAATTTTGAAAAACTGGCTGCCAGACTGCCTGATTCAGCACCGGCCCAGTTACAGCTGGCACAAATTCACGCCACCATGCAGAACACCAGGGCTGCTGATGAGCTACTGAAAAAAGCATTAAAAATCAAACCGGATTTCTGGGAAGCTGAACTGATGCAGGCTCAACTGGCGGCTGGAGCCGGTCGTGTAGAGGATGCACTCAATATTGCCCGGGAAATACAAAAACAGCATGAGAAGCTGCCGGTAGGGTTTGAGCTGGAAGGTGATTTACAGATGGGGCAAAAGAATGCAGCTGCCGCTGCTGCGACTTATGAAAAAGCCCTGGAGAAACAGAAAAGCAGTCAGCTGCAGATCAAACTGCATACTGCCCTGAGCCAGAGTGGAAAAGAGAAACAGGCTGATCAGCGCATCACACAATGGCTGAAGGAAAATCCGGCTGATGATGCTGTGCGCATGTATCTGGCAGGTGTTTATCTGGCAGGAAAAAAATATGATCCTGCCATCAGAGAATACAAAACTATCCTGAAACAACACCCTGACCATGCGGCAACGCTTAACAATCTGGCCTGGATATACCAGGAGAAAAAAGATCCCGCTGCTGCGCTTGACTATGCCGAGAAAGCCTATAAACAGGCGCCAGACAGCCCGGCTATTCTTGATACCCTCGGCTGGATTCTGGTTGAGAAAGGGGAGGCTGAACGGGGTGCATCACTACTGCAAAAGGCGGTAGCGGCTGCTCCGGAAGCACTGGAGATCCGTTATCATTATGCGGTTGGTCTGTCCAGATCCGGCAAAAAAACTGAAGCACGCCAGGAGCTTGAGAAACTGCTGGCGGGTGATAAACCTTTCTCCCGGAAAGACGAAGCGAAAAAACTGCTTGAAAGTTTGTGACGGGATTGTGCTGACAGGCAATTTCTTTCAGATCGGTTCCTGGACCCCCTTGCGGATAGCGTCCGCAAGGGGGTTTTTTGTATGGTGGCGCCGGGCGTTTACCTTGTATGAGTATGAGATAATTTTACTTTATTGATGACAACACGTATCCGGACAGGCGCCATGTATAACACCATCGAACATTTCATCGGCCACACCCCGCTGGTTCAGCTCAAACGTATTCCCGGCAAAACCAGTAATACCATTCTGGCAAAACTGGAAGGCAATAACCCGGCCGGCTCAGTCAAGGATCGGCCAGCTTACTCCATGATCATGTGTGCACAGCGGCGTGGTGATATTCAGCCGGGAGATACGCTGATTGAGGCGACCAGTGGCAATACCGGCATTGCACTGGCTATGGCTGCAGCGACCCTGGGCTATCGCATGATTCTGGTGATGCCGGAAAATCAGAGCCTGGAGCGCCGGCAGGTGATGTCTGCCTATGGTGCCGAGCTTATCCTGACGCCTAAAGAAGGAAGCATGGAGCTGGCAAGAGACACGGCCGAGCAACTGTGCAAAGCCGGCAGGGGCATTATTCTCGATCAGTTTTCCAACCCGGATAATCCGCTGGCACATTATGAAACCACGGCACCTGAGATCTGGCGGGATACCGCAGGCAGGATTACGCATTTTGTCAGCAGTATGGGAACAACGGGTACGATCATGGGATGCGCCCGTTATTTTCGTGAGCAAAAGCAGAAAGTGGAAATTGTCGGTGTACAGCCACAGGAAGGTGCGCAAATACCCGGAATCCGAAAATGGCCGGAAGCCTATCTGCCCGGGATCTATCAGCCGGAGCTGGTTGATCGTATCTTGCTGGTATCTCAGCAGGAAGCTGAGGATATGGCTCGCCGCCTTGCATGTGAAGAAGGCCTGTTTACCGGTATTTCTTCAGGGGGTGCTCTGGCTGCCGCTCTGCAGGTTTCTGCACAGGTGGAAAATGCAGTGATTGTATTTATTGTGTGTGATCGCGGGGATCGTTATTTATCAACCGGGATCTTCCCTTCCTGAAAGACATGAAACCGGACAGGTTCTGGTTTCATCGTGACAGTTTCCCGGATTACGTGTGCCGGCCAGTGGCGCGATGCCGGCTGTTTCTTCCGCTGATACTGCTTTTCATCCTGAATTGTCCGGTAGCGGCAGCCGCCCCTCATCTTGATTTTATGCTGGAAAATATCCGGCATCCCGTTTTTAGCATTCGCTCGGCCGGTATCCGGCTGACTGGATCGCCTGCTTCGAACCTTGAAATCAATCTGGAGCAAGTGGCGATTGGGAAACAGAGATGGCGTAATCTGCATGTGGGATGTGGCCCGGTGCGAATCACCCGAGAATCGGTGATTTGCGACCGGGGGATATTACGGATTGGCGGACAATCTCTGAAAATGACTTTCCGGCTGTCTCTGCTGCAAAAAAAGTTTGAACTTGAAGTACGACCTGTTTCGACTCGCCAGTCAAAAGAGACATGGCAACTGGTGATCGATTGGCAGACAGAAAAATGGCAGGGAGCGCTGAAAGTAATCAATGGGGATGGCAAATACCTGGCCGGTTTATTACCCCGAAAGAAAGAGCCGGTACAGGTGCGCCAGGCAATACTGAATGGCAATTTTCATCTGAGCGGGGATAGCGCTTCTGTTACAGCACTATCTGCCCGGCTGAATATCAGTAACCTTGCTTTCAGTGATGCGAGCGGCCTGCATGCGGGTGAGCGGATCAGCCTGCAGCTTGATATGGATGCACGACAGGACCGGCATGGCTGGCGATGGCAAAGCAAGCTTACCTGGCCGGAAGGGGAGGTGTTCTGGCAGCCATTTTATTTCTCCGGCGGAGCACATCAGCTGGCAGCCGGAGGAACGATACAGGACGGACATATCCATCTGTCGCAGGGGGAATTTAATCTGGCCGGTATCGGTAAGGCAGATTTTTCCGCAGTGCTGAATATTGCTGATCAGTCATGGCAGCAGGCCCGGTTTGCAGCCAGAAATCTGACGCTGTCAACCTTGTTTGGTAATATCATCCGGCCGCTGGTTGTGGAGACCGCGCTGGCTGAAACAGAGATGACCGGCAAGATGGATATTGATTGGCATTATCCGGAAGACAATGACCCGTCATTGTTCATTGAAGTACATAATGCATCCCTGACAGATGCGCAGGGACGGTTTGCGGTTGCAGGACTTGGTGCCCGTCTGCCGTGGAGCCGTAATGTGAAGCGGGATGGTTTGATTCAGTTTGATCATGCCCGGGTAATAGGTATCCCTGTGGGGAAAACGCAAATCCCGATTCAGACAGAAGGATTACAGCTCAGTATTCCGTATGCGGAAATCCCGATACTGGATGGAAAAATGGCGATAGCGCATTTTTCAGCCGCCAGGAAAGATTCCAAGAGCTCCAAGGATTCCAAAGATTCCAAAGATTCCGGGGACTCCGGCTGGCAATGGCAATTTAACGGGTTGATTTCCCCGATTTCCATGGAGAAGCTGACCGAATCCCTGCAGATTCAGCCGATGTTCGGGACGTTATCCGGCACCATACCGAGAGTGCGTTACGCCAATTCGACGGTGACGATGGAGGGTGAGCTTGTATTTGGAATATTCGATGGGGTTGTCGTGGCCAGAAATCTGGTGCTGACCGAGCCGCTTGGCTTGACGCCGCATTTGACTGCGGATATTGCCATGCATCACATTGATCTTGGTTTACTGACGCATGCCTACTCATTTGGCAATATACAGGGTCGGGCTGATGTTGAGATTAATGATCTGGAGCTGATTAACCGGGAGCCAGTCAGGTTTGATGCAAAAATTACCAGCAGTGCAGGGGATGACAAACGCCGGATCAGTCAGGCGGCTATCAGAAATCTTATCGCACTGGGGGGCAGATCTGCGGTTACGGCTATTCAGCAACGTTTTCTCGGGTTGTTTGAACAATTCGGTTATGCGGAAATTGGCTGGCGCTGCAAATTGCGCAATGGTATCTGCGATATGGGGGGGATTGAATCTTTGACGCATGATGACAGCTATATGCTGATTAAAGGCAGCGGAATACCAGCCATTAACATTACCGGCTATAATCGGAGCGTTGATTGGCATGAATTGCTTAAACGTCTTAAACAGGCAATTGAGAGTGGTAACCCGGTTATTCACGGATATGACTAAAAATGACTTCCTCCCGGCAGGGCTGATGGCCGCCGGTTTGCTGCTGGCTGGTTGTGTGACGATTAACATTTACTTTCCAGCTGCCGCAGCCGAAAAAGTGGCCGACAAAATCATCGAAGAGGTATGGCAGGCCGGGAAAGGTGGAGAGGAAAACGGCAAGTCAGGTAGAAACATCAACGATAAAACTGATGGTAAAACTGACAGTAAAACCGATAAAACCGATAAAACCAAGCCATAGCCAGGGTTGGGCGTAATGTTCAATCCTGTTTTCTGAGAGGAAAAATCTGTGTGTAAACAGTTGATTAACTTCCTGATGCTGACTGCACTGATTCTTTTCATGTGCGCCGGTACCGCGACAGCAGTTGATTTTGAAGCCAATACACCCGCAGTTACCCGGTTGAAACAAAACATGCAGCAGCGCCATAGTCAGCTGGCGCCATTTTATGATAGCGGTGCGGTAGGGCTGACCCGTGACGGGCTGGTTGCGCTGCGTGATGCCAATGCAGTGCCACTTTCATCTCGCCAGTCAGTCAATTCTCTCGTTACTGCTGAAAATCAGGATCGTAATGCGCTTTATCGTGAAATCGCACTGGCCAATAATCACCCGGAATGGGAAGAGGATATCCGTTTGACATTTGCCCAGCGCTGGACAGCTTCAGCCAGATCGGGCTGGTGGTACCAGCAGGGAAATGGCTCCTGGCAGAAAAAATAATGCCGGATAGCAGGACAGATAAGCGGTCATTCCAGGTGTCGACAGAAAAACTGCTTGAAATGAAATGATAAATAAGTGAACATTGGTTCGATCGGATGCGGGACGGCTTGGTCCCCGGGAGGGGTGGCGCAGGCCACCATATTGTTTCAGAATTAGAAAAATTGGATGGATTGTCTGTGTCTCATGTAATGAATACGTATGCACGGCTCCCTGTTACTTTTGTCAGGGGTGAAGGGGTTTGGCTGTGGGATGACCAGGGTAACCGCTACCTCGATGCACTGTCAGGTATCGCGGTTTGCGGTGTTGGACACTGTCACCCGACTCTGACAAAAGCATTGTGCGAACAGGTTTCAACCCTGGTTCATACCTCCAACGTCTACCATATTCAGCACCAGGAGCGGCTGGCAGACAGGCTGGCCGGCCTGTCAGGCCTGGATAAGGTTTTTTTCTGTAATTCCGGAGCGGAAGCGAACGAAGCCGCTATCAAGCTGGCCCGGCTTTACGGCCATAATCAGGGAATCAGCCTGCCAACCGTCATCGTTATGGAGCGATCGTTCCATGGCCGGACGATGGCAACTTTGACGGCCACGGGCAACCGCAAAACACAGGCGGGTTTCGAGCCATTGCTGACGGGATTCGTGCGGGTGCCCTACGACGATCTGGAAGCGGTTACCAGGGTTGCTGCCAACAATAAAGAAATTGTGGCCATCCTGCTGGAAACCTATCAGGGTGAAGGAGGGGTTAATTTTCCACAAGCCAGTTACCTGCAGGGGTTGCGCAAAATCTGCGATCAGAACGGCTGGCTGCTGATGCTGGATGAAGTGCAGTGTGGTTTGGGCCGTACCGGAAAATGGTTTGCGTTTCAACACAGTGGAATCAGACCGGATGTCATGTCACTGGCGAAAGGACTGGGCTCAGGTGTACCCATTGGAGCATGTCTGGCAGGTGGAAAAGCGGCAGAAGTATTCAAGCCTGGCAATCATGCCTCTACTTTTGGCGGTAACCCGCTGGCGTGCAGGGCAGCCCTGACCACCCTTGATATTATCGAGCAGGAAGGATTGATGGATAACGCTGTTTCCATTGGCAGCTTTATGCGGGGGGAGTTTGAGAAACGGTTGCAGGCATGGGCGGGTGTGCTGAAAATTCGCGGGCAGGGGATGATGATCGGAATTGAGCTGCTTGTCCCCTGTGGTGCTCTTGTACCTGAAGCGCTGAAACGCCGGTTGCTGATCAATGTGACTTCCGAAAAAGTGGTGCGTTTGCTGCCGGCTTTGAATATGCAAAAAGCAGAAGCTGAACAGGTGGTTGTTGAGGTTTCTGCACTCATTGACCAGTTTCTTGAGAATCAGGGAAAACAGCCGTAACGGCAGCTGCATAATAGCTGCCAGACAAGCCTTTCCCGACCTTTCCTCTTCGTATTTTCAAACACAGTCAGGCGCAGTCAGGTCTTGCTCCCACTGGTTTATTACCAGGACAGATATGCAGACTCCTGAATATTTTTATCAGTAAAAGCATTTATGCAGATCAGGCATTTTTTACAGTTTAAGGATTTTGACCGGCAGGAACATGAATACCTGTTCGACCGGACCCGCTGGATCAAGAATGAATTCAAGCAATATCGCCGTTACTGGCCGTTGACTGACCGAACGCTTGCCATGATTTTCGAGAAACATTCGACGCGTACCCGTCTTTCATTCGAAGCCGGAATGCACCAGCTGGGCGGCAGTGCCATTTACCTGTCAACACGAGATACTCAGCTGGGCCGTGGCGAGCCGGTCGAAGATGCTGCCCGGGTGATTTCAAGGATGGTCGATATCATTACGATACGTACGCACGAACATGAAATCATCACCCGTTTTGCGGAAAATTCACGTGTGCCGGTGATTAATGGATTAACAGACGAATATCATCCCTGCCAGATCCTCGCGGATATTTATACCTTCATGGAGCACCGCGGAAGCATTACGGGTAAAACCGTGGCATGGATTGGTGATTCCAATAATGTATGCAATACCTGGCTGCAGGCCGCCGAGGTATTTGATTTCAACGTGCATGTCTCCACTCCGCCGGGCTATGAAGTAGAGCCGGAACGGGCCGGTTTGTACGGTACGGATCACTACGAGCAGTTTGCTTCCCCGCATGATGCGGTCAGGGATGCTGATCTGGTTACAACAGATGTATGGACCAGCATGGGTTTTGAAGATGAGGCGGTTGCGCGTAAAAACGATTTTGCCGATTTTCGGGTGGATGCTGAAATGATGGCAGGCGCTAAAAAAGAGGCGCTGTTCATGCACTGTCTGCCGGCGCACCGGGGAGAGGAAGTGGATGCGGAAGTGATTGACGGGCCCCAGTCAGTGGTGTGGGATGAAGCTGAAAACCGGCTGCATACACAAAAAGCACTGATGGAATATTTGCTGCTGGGCAGGATTGGTATCAGGTAACCCCAGATTACCTGGAAATTTTTTGATTGTGAAGGGACATGGATAAAGTTAAGAAAGCAGTATTGGCATTTTCAGGCGGGCTGGATACCTCGGTTATTTTGAAATGGCTGCAGGATACTTACCAGTGTGAAGTTGTTACTTTCACGGCGGATGTGGGTCAGGGTGAAGAAATTGAACCTGCCCGCGCCAAAGCCGTTCAGTTTGGGATCAAAGAAATTTTTATTGAAGATCTGCGTGAAGAATTTGTGCGCGATTATGTTTTTCCCATGTTCCGTGCCAATACGATTTATGAGGGAGAGTATCTGCTGGGTACCAGTATTGCCCGGCCGCTGATTGCCAAACGGCAGGTGGAAATTGCACAGCAGACGGGGGCTGATGCGGTTTCGCATGGGGCTACCGGTAAAGGAAACGATCAGGTACGTTTTGAACTTGGTTACTACGCATTACAGCCGGATATCCGTGTTATCGCTCCCTGGCGTGAGTGGGATCTGACTTCACGTGAAAAACTGCTGGCGTATGCCGAGAAACAGGGCATTCCGATTGAAATGAAGAAAAAGCAGGGGTCACCCTACAGCATGGATGCCAATCTCCTGCATATTTCCTACGAAGGCCGTGCGCTGGAAGATCCCGCTGCCGAGCCGGAAGAAAGCATGTGGCGCTGGACGGTATCGCCGGAAGCCGCACCGAATGAGCCTGAATACCTGGATCTGGAATATGAACGGGGTGATATCGTTGCATTGAACGGGGAGAAGCTGTCGCCCGCGGCTGTTCTGGCCAGGCTTAACCAGCTGGGTGGAAAACATGGTATCGGGCGCCTTGATCTGGTGGAAAACCGGTATGTCGGAATGAAATCGCGCGGCTGCTATGAAACCCCGGGCGGTACCATCATGTTGCGTGCTCACCGTGCAATCGAGTCGATCACGCTTGACCGGGAAGTTGCCCATTTGAAGGATGACCTGATGCCGCGTTACGCTGCATTGATTTATAACGGCTACTGGTGGAGCCCGGAAAGAAAACTGCTGCAGGGACTGATCAACGAATCCCAGGTCAACGTCAATGGCTGGGTTCGGGTCAAGCTCTATAAAGGCAATGTAACGGTAGTCGGGCGTGATTCCAGGACAGATTCACTGTTTGATCCCAATATTGCCACCTTTGAAGAAGATGGCGGTGCCTATCATCAGGCGGATGCAGCGGGCTTTATTAAGCTCAATGCGCTGAGAATGCGGATTGCAAAAGCGCTTCGCAGACGTTAGGGAACCGCTCTGATCAAGTCCCGCATGGCCACACACCGTGTTTTGCAGATGGAGTGCAAGGCGGGTGAGGCAGTGTGGCTGGCCCCTTCACAACGGGCTCAACGCCACAGTCTGTCTGAAAAACCTGTACCCTAAAAGGTTGCGGCAAAATCATGCGCTCGCTGTGTCGTGCTCCTCGGCATCATAGAAAATAGCTGCGACCTTCGTCGCGCTCCTTGCGATCATCACGATTTTGCCTGCTATGCGGCTCATGGAGGGCTTAATCAGAGGTTCCTTGGTTTTCCAGGAAACTGAACGGCTGTTGTTTTCGCTGTTTTTATTGTTTTTATTTAAACAGGTGCCGGGTAATCGCTTTTGTAACAACCTTCGTTTTTTTCGGTGGTATCTGCTGTAAAAACACAGCTGCAGTTGTTATCAGTTGCAATGCTGTAAGTCTGCCGCGCCGGACCGATTTTTCTTAATCCCTGAAAATACCATGAAAGATTTTTCTGCGATCACATGGCAATTCCTGCCAGCGCCAAAGCAGTCCGGAAAAATGAAACCCGGGCGGAACCGGCGTCAGCTTGCGTATACCGATTGGGGAGATCCAAAGAATAAATATGTGGTGGTGTGCGCCCACGGGTTAACCCGTAACTGCAGGGATTTTGATTTTCTCGCAGCAGCGCTGGAGCAGGATTTCAGAGTGGTTTGTGTAGATATGGCAGGGCGGGGGCGAAGTGACTGGCTGGCCGAGGCTGCTGATTACAATTCGGCAGCAACCTATGTGTCGGATATGGAACGTGTGCTTGAACACATTTACCGGCAGAACCACAACAGCCATCTCCATGTTTACTGGGTCGGGGTATCAATGGGAGGGCTGATCGGCATGCTGCTGGCTGCCCGTCAGCGTGAGACGGTTCCCTACCACATCAGGGCACTGGTAATGAGTGACATCGGGCCATTTGTTCCTGCCGGGGTGCTGGGTCTGTTTTCCGGTACGATTGGTACAGATCCGCGTTTTCACAGTCTGAGTGAACTGGAATTCCACATGCGCCGTACAGCGTTACCTTACAGCCGGTTTACTGATGCGCAATGGCACCATCTGGCGAAATATAGTGCACGTGAATATGGAGACGGGACAATTGGCTACCGTTACGATCCGGCCATTTCATCCGGCTTCAGGCCGGATCATATAAAAGACATCGATTTATGGGCTTACTGGGACAGGCTGAACCTTCCGGTTCTGGTACTTCGTGGTGAAAAATCCGGTGTACTGACACCGGAAACAGCCGGCAGAATGCAGCGCCGGCCTGATGTGCAGATTACCGAGCTGGCGGGTATCGGGCACTCACCCATGCTGATGGATGAAGCCCAGATTCATCTGGTCAAAGACTACCTGCTGGGAATCAGAAGCCGGGGAGAGTAATACCGGGAAATCGCGACTGTCTGATCCGGCGTTTCTGGTACTTGCGTTTCTAGTGCCTGACGCGGACCCGGTAGCTCAATATCACTTTCTCATTTGCCGGTACCCGCATCATCCATTCAGCCAGGCTGGAAGCAGGTTTGGTATGAGGCATGGATTCTGAAATCATTATCCAGTCACCGGGAATAGGCTCCTGTACCCGGATACTGATATCTTCCTGACGGGTGTTGCGAATTTCAATCTGATGTGCGGTTTCGGTGAAGCGTTTAGAAGGTGTGTCCAGCTGCTGAAAATCCGTTTGGGTTCTGGTGGCAGTGATGTCAAAGGCTCTGCCCAGCTTTACACGGACCCGCTCGTCTTTTGCTGTGTGATCGATACGATCTTCCCCCAGAAACTGCATGTTATTTTGTGCATCGTTTTTATAGACACGGACAGTCCCTTTTGGCAACGGCACCCCCAGCCCCTGTCCCTTATTGTCAAACTGGAAGAGTACAACCGGATTCAGCCTGCTGTCCTGGTTGTTATATTTATTAAAGTAGTACGTCTCCATCCCGCGCAACAAAAACTCCTGCGCAACCGGAATAGCCGTTGCTGACATCAGTGTGATCTGTTTGGCCTGGTTTTCTGCCAGAGTGGTTGCGGCCGGCAATGTGTAAAGATGATATTCAGACAGCGGTTCTTCTCTGGTCTCCTGATACTCGGTTGCATCAGCCACCATGGCCATCATTTTTCTGGCCGGATGCGGCTCAACTGAAATCAGGCTGAGTTCTCCGGCCATCAGTTGCAAATGCGCTTCCGGGTAAGTAATGCCGCTATGGTTGGTCAGTGTGGCCAATCCAATAAGGCCAAGCCGGGTATCATCTGCATTGAGTGTGGCTACATAATCCGCCTGCCAGGAAAGTCCGCTGGTCAGATAGGATAATTCCAGCTTATGTTTACCCGGAGCCGCACCATCCAGCAGAAGCGAAAGTGTGGGGTGCTCGTACAGGTCGTCGGGTACATCCGGAAAGATAATTCGTTCCGGCATGCCCGTTTCAATCCGATCTCTGAATTTCAGTACGATTCCATCACTGGTGGAAAGCACCGTGGCAGCTTCCATCGTTTCTTCTCCGGTGACCGGGTTGGTATGAACCACGTTGACGCTGCGTCCGTGATATTTTTCCAGCAGCTTTTCCGGAGAAAGCAGATCAAAGTCGAAATTCTGTTCGACTACCCGGATTTCAGATGTTTTTTCAAGGGGGGTCAACAATGCGGTTTCCGGGCGTATCCGGGTTGAAACTTCGCCCCAGGCCAGCCTGTTCATGCCTTCTTCCAGGGAAACATGGCGCAGATCGCGAACCATTGCCAGATTGTCGTTGTAGATAGTGATACTGATCTGTTGCTGATCCTGGAGCGTGGTGGTCTTTTCCTTCAGGTGGTGCATGGTAAAGCCATCGGCACTGGCAACCGCCAGCACAGCCGGTAATACAGCTTTGCACAAAGTTTTCAGCATACTTATTGTCCCTCTGGTTTTTAGTATTGTTATTGGTTGGATTTTGAAAAAATCCTGGCGGGTACATTGCGTACCTTGCTGCCGTCTGGTGGATAAGTCCAGTAATTAATCCGGTATTAGTCCAGTAATTGGTCCGGTAGTCACAGTAATCAGGCCCGGGAAATAAGCTCAAATAATCTCCCCGAAATGATTTGAGCTTAAGAATCCTCTAAAGAGAACCGCACAGTATGCATCATACTGTGCGGTATGGGGAAGAAGTTACTCAATTGTTTGTATTGCGGTTTCTTCAGTTTCTTCTGTGGACTGGCCGGGGGAAATATCCTGCTCTGCCGGATTCTCTGAAGCATCAAGAGTTGGCTGGCCGGGTGTCCCGTCAGAGTTGACTGATGTTTCCGTATCAGCAGATTCAGCAGATTCATCGGATTGGGCTGATACGGCTTTGTGCGTGATGATTTCAGCCACCAGATCATCCTCACTCAGACAATGCTGAATGAGCCGGGTTGCCTGGGCAATTGCAGTTTCATCTGCCCGAATGCGCGCCGCAGCCGCTTCAGCCGCCATGGTTTCAACCGCTTCCCGGGCAATGGCACGCTCAACCGCCAGGGTATCCTGTTCGATACGATCCCGTATTGCCTTCGATGCCGAAGATGCAGTCTGGATCTTATGCAGTTCAGTGGCTGCCGCAATTTCAGCTGCCTTAAGCTGTTCTTCCATTTTCACCATGGCAATGACCCGGTCTTGTGCAATGCGGGTTGAGAGCTCAGTCAGTTTCTGCTCAATCACAATACGTGCCGCCGCCGCTGATTTGGCCTGCTGAATCGCTTCAGCCTGTTTTTTCTTGTTTTCGATCAGGCGCGCTTCGGTTTCGGCCAGTTCATTGGCTTCTGTCTCAACCTGTTTGTCCAGTGCGGCTCTTTCTTCAGCGAGCTCAGTCGCGCATGTTTCTGCCGCAATTTTATCTTCAGCCGTTTTTCTCGCAACTGCCTCTGCAGCAGCCCTGGCCCGGGCACGCCGGATTGCCGTTTCCTGGGCCTGTATACGTTCTTTGATCGCATCGGTTACTGCCTGATCAGTCTGTGCCTTTTCATTGAAAATGGCGGTTTCCTGTTCTTTTGCCTGTGTACGGGCTTCAGCTGCAGCACGTGCCTCGTTTTCCGCCACGGCATATATTCTTGTTTTTTCCAGTAACAGTTCATCTGCCCGGGAGCGTTCCTGTGCGGCCCGGGCTGCTTCCTTTTCCGCCAGCGCAACCTGTTCCGCAACAGCTCTGGCTTTCCGTTCCGCTTCGATCCGGGCACGTTCAGCCGCCGCCGCCTCCAGCTCGGCCGTGGCACGCGCTTCTGCTTCTGATTTTGCAGCCAGATCAAGCTCGCACCGGGATTGTGCCGCTTCAGCCGCTTTCTTTTCAGCATCAAGCCGGGCCTGTTCTGCTTCGCGTGCACTGACTTCAGCCTGCAATCTTTCCTGTGCTTTTGCTGCCAGACTGGCTTCCGCTTCAGTGCGCAAGCGGATTTCTTCAATGGCCTGACGCTCGGCTTCCATCCGGGCGTTGGCCAGCGCCATACTTTTTTCGTTTTCCTCAATTTTTGTACGCGCCAGGGCGGTGGCTTCCGCTTCAGCGGCAGAGGCGGCAAGCGCTATTTTGAGTGCTTCTTCACTGGTTTTTCTTCTGGCAATAGCCGCCTCAATGGCTCTTTGTTCCGCCAGCTCCCGTTCCTGGGATTTTTTCAGTGCCAGTGCCTCTTCCTGCAAGCGTCTGCGGGCTTTTTCAGTCGTGGAAGCCTCGGCTTGCACTTTGGCGCGCAATGCAGCCACGGTTTCTTTCTCTGCTCTGAGGCCGTCTTCCGCTGTCTGGCGCAGTCTGGCTTCCAGTTCCTGTCGGGTTTGTGCCTCATGGGCAGCCATGGCTTCTGCTCTGGTGCGTGCCCGGGCTTCTTCCGTAGCGGCAGTTTCAGCCTTGATACGCGCTTCAGCCGCCAGTCTGGCACTGGCTTCCACTCGGGCACGTGCTTCTGCCGTAACGCGCGCTCTTGCCTCGGTTTCGATCCGGTTCTTGGCTTCCCGGATAGCCATATTCTCAGCTGTCAGCCGGGAAGCAGGATTGTCATAGACAGAAGCACCGTAATCTTCCTGCTCCAGAGTATCACTGGCGGACGATAGCGCATCATCAGCAGTTTTCCCGGTATGGAGTGCGACGACATTGGATTCATCTGTGTTTTCTGTCTGAGGGGTGATGTTCAGAATTGACCGGAGATGAGATTTGAATAGCATGATGGTTACCGTTTTCTCAAGAAAGGTGTGCGAATGACGCTTACATTACCAATTGCCGGGAAAAGGCAATCAGTCGAACAGGGGGTAAAAAATCCGGTTAATCCGGAGAATATTGCGGGCGTACCTGTTACACAGGGCTGAATTGTGAACAGGATTGGGATCATGGTATTCCGGTCCAGTGGACTGCTCCCCCCGCGAGGGATTGCATGAAGGAGAAACTTTCCCGGAAGATCTGGCTGAATAAAGGCGTGCAGTAAGGCAGTACCCATGACATGACCAGCAGGCCGATTCCCAGCGTCAGTGGAAATCCGACTGCAAAAATGTTCAGCTGCGGCGCGGCGCGTGTCAGGATACCCAGCGCCAGGTTGGTAATCAGCAACGCCGTCAGGACGGGCAGGGCCAAATGTAACCCCAGCGTGAAAATCATGACTCCCCGGTCGACGAGTGCCGTAAATGAAGCGGTATTTATCCCGTCTGTCCCGACAGGCAGTGTCGTGAAGCTCTCTGCCAGTATGGTAATGACCTGCAGATGTCCGTCGATCGCCAGAAAAAAAAGGGTGGCCAGCAGTCCGTAGAAGCGGCCGATTACCTGGACCTGTCCGGATTGCTGGGGATCGAAGAACATGGCAAACCCGAGCCCCATCTGCAATCCTGTGATTTCCCCCGCCATTTCAATTGCCGTGAAGATAATGCGCATGGAAAATCCCATGGCCAGTCCAATAATGACCTGTTGCATCAGTACAATCAGACCAATACCGGAACCCGGATCAATCTGTGGCAACGGGGGCAGCAGGGGGGCGATCAGAATGGCGAGCAACAGGGCCAGCCCCAGTTTGACCGGCGTCGGGATCGAGCTGCTGCCCAGCAGGGGGGTGCTGGCGAGAATGGCAAGAATTCTCACCAGTGGCCAGATCAGTACAGCCAGCCAGCCATTCAGCTGTTCGGTGGTAATGCTGATCATGGGTGAACCGGTTGCCCGTGCGTGGCCAGCGGTTCCCTGACCGGAATCACCCTGACGGATCCGGGTTTAGCCGCTGATGATCCAGGGAATGCTGGCATAGAGCCTTTCAATGTAATCCATCATGACCTGCAATATCCAGGGGCCGGCCAGCACCAGCGTGGTAAATATGGCCAGCAGTTTCGGGATGAACGACAGCGTCATTTCATTGATCTGTGTTGCCGCCTGAAAGATGCTGATCAGCAAACCCGTCACCAGTGCCACCAGTAATAAGGGTGCTGCAATCATCAGCGTGATTTCCATTGCCTGCCGGCCGATGGTCATTGCCTGTTCCGGGCTCATGGTTTGTTCTCCCTGTTTTTCCGGCTAGACATAAAAACTCTGAGTAAGCGAGCCAATCAGCAAATGCCAGCCGTCCACCAGCACAAACAGCATCAGCTTGAACGGCAGCGAGATAATCATGGGGGACAGCATCATCATCCCCATTGCCATTAACGTGCTGGCAACCACCATATCAATGATCAGAAACGGGATAAACACGACAAATCCGATCTGGAATGCGGTTTTCAGCTCACTGGTGATATAGGCCGGCACCAGTATTTTCATCGGTACCTGTTCCGGGCTTTCGATTTCCTCGCTTCCGGCAATCCGTGCGAACAGAGCAATATCAGCCTCACGTGTCTGACGCAGCATAAAAGATTTGAGCGGATCGCTTGCCTTTTCCATCGCTTCAACAACGCTGATTTTGTCTTCTGAAAACGGCAGGTACGCATCCGTATAAATCCGGTCGAGTACCGGCGACATAATAAAAAAGGATAAAAACAGCGCCAGGCCGAGCAACACCTGGCTGGGAGGGGAAGACTGTGTCCCCAGCGCCTGTCGCAGCAGGGACAGAACAATGATGATGCGGGTAAAGCTGGACATCATCAGCATGACTGCCGGTAAAAATGTCAGCGAAGTCAGCAGCAGCAGCGTTTGCAGGCTGAGAGAATAAGTGGTGCTGCCTCCTGCGGCAGTTGTGCCGGTAATGGCGGGAAAACCGGTTTTTTGTGCCAGCACCGGGGTGGCAAAGCAGATTCCTATTCCCAGCAATAGGGAGCCATAGCCAATACCGCGTTTATTCATGCGGGGCGAATCCGGTAATTCAGTGTTCATGGTTCTGCTCCAGAGAGGCTTGCAGCTTTTCTGCAAAATGATTGGCAGCCGGTGATTCCGTTACTTCGCCTGCCGCCGGTGATTTTTTGTGCATCTGGTGCAGCAGATTCACCTGTCCCGGCGCAACGCCCAACACCAGCCAGGTATCGTCGATCTCGGCAATGACCACTTTCTCCCGCTGTCCGACACTGGCCGCAGAAATAATTTTCAGTAATCCGGTCCGGCTGGCGGGATGAAAACCGATCTTTTTGAATAGCCAGGCGATCAGCGCAATCAGTGCCAGCACCACCAGCAGGCTTGCTGAAAGCTGCAGCATGCTTTCGGTGGAAACAACCGGCGGTGGCTGGATATAGGACTGGGCATGGGACTGATTTTTTACCGGTTCGGCAAGCAGTGGCTGTGGCAGGCACAGCAGCAGCCACCACCAGGCAGCGCCTGCCCGGATACGGAGGGATTGCATGTATCGGGTGATCCGTGCCGCAGGTATCATCGCTGTTATCAACTAGCGATTGAGTTTGCGTATGCGTTCACTGGGCGTGATGATGTCAGTCAGGCGAATGCCAAATTTATCGTTGACAACGACCACTTCCCCCTGAGCGATCAAACAGCCGTTGACCAGTACATCCATCGGCTCACCTGCCATACCGTCCAGTTCCACTACAGAACCCTGCGCCAGCTGCAGCAGGTTCTTGATTGCAATGCGGGTGCGACCGAGCTCGACAGTCAGTTGCACCGGAATATCCAGAATCATGTCAATATCGTTACGGGTGTCGTTCAGCACATCGTTTCTGGAAAACTGCTCAAAAATGGGAGATGGCTTTGCCAGGCTGTCACCCGTCAGTTGTGCAGATGAATGGGAAGAGGATACATCCTCATCTGCCGCAGGCTGTGCCTCAGCCGCCTGCTGTTCTGCCATGGCGGCAGCCCAGTCGTCCTGTTCGGTTTGTGGTTCAATCAGTGTGGATTCATTCATCTTCTGCTCCGGTATCAGTCAGTTTCGTTTGGAGATCGTATGGTTTTAACTTTAAGTGCGTAGTGATCATTGAGAATGCCGTAATGGCAATCCATGACCGGTACATTGTTTGCCATGGCAACAACGGTATCCGGGATATCGAGTGCAATGACATCGCCTTCCTGCATATTGAGTATCTGGTGCAGCGTCACCCTGGCCTGGCCCAGATTGGCAATAATTTCTATTTCTGCTCCCTGTACCTGCCTGGTTAGTGATCTGATCCAGTTCTTATCCACTTCCACCTGGTCTTCCTGCATGCTGTTATTCAGCAGGTCGCGTATCGGCTCCAGCATGGTGTAGGGGATACAGGTGTAAAAATCACCGCGATTACCCCCCAGATTGAGTTCAAAGCAGCTTGCAACAACCATGTCGTTGGGTGCCACGATATTGGCGAATTGCGGGTTCATTTCCGCGCGAAGATACTCAAACCTGACCGGATAAACTGAGTGCCAGGCTTTTTCATAATGCTCGAACAGCACATCGAGCAAACGCCGGATAATGCCCTGTTCGGTCATGGTGAATTCCCGTCCTTCCACCCGGGTGTGGAAACGGCCATCCCCGCCGAACAGGTTATCCACGATCAGGAAAATCAGGTTGGGATCAATGGTGAACAGTGCCGTGCCACGCAGTGGTTTTATGCCGACCAGATTGATGTTTGCCGGAACCACCAGCGAGCGGGTAAATTCGCTGTATTTGATGGTTTTGATTGAACCGGCGGAAATATCAACCCCCCGGCGCAGGAAGTTATACAGCCCGATCTGCAGCGAATTGGCGAAGCGCGCATTAATGATTTCCAGAGCAGGCATGCGGCCGCGCACAATCCGTTCCTGCGTCGCCAGGTTGTAGGGGCGCACTCCGCCCGGACCGGTGACCTCATCTTCTTTCTGGGCCGTTTGCTGATGCGGGTTGCCGCTATCAAAATTCAGCAGCGCATCAACTTCATCCTGGGTAAGAAAATTCTCGGCCATGGTGTCTGGGTTTACTGGATGATGAAAGAGGTGAACAGCACATCCAGAACATCATCTTTCAGGTCTTCAGCATCCACCCTGGATTTAATTGCCTGAATGATCTCCTGGCTGAGTTTCTGTTTGCCATCCAGTGTATTGATTTCAGACGGTTTTTTACTGGTCAGTAATAGCAGAATCTGGTTGCGGACTTCCGGTTTTTTCTCGTCAATCATCTTGATGATGTCGGATTCATTGACTTTGAGGGAGAGTTCCACCTGCAGGTAATGGGGTTGTTTACTGTCCGCCTGTTCCGGTTGCAGGTTAACGGTAAAACTCTCCAGCTTGATGAAAGCAGTGGGTATATTCTTCTTTTTATCAGTGGCTTCTGTTTTATCATCTGTCTGCAGATGCTTCATGTAATACCAGGTGCCGCCCACCCCTGCGCCGATGGCCAGTATTCCGGTCAGGGCCAGTAAAATGACCTTTTTTTTGCTGCCTGTCGCGGCGGGTGCAGCGGGTGTGGCCGGTGCTGTTGCTTCGCTCATGATTTCTCCTGCATGGGTGTAAATACGAGCGAATTATGGTGAATGCCTCGTGGTTTTGATGATGTGAATAATCACCTAAACGCTGGCTATTTCCCTGTTCTGGCAGGGGAGAAGCATGTTATGCCGCGGAGAGAAACCTGCATGGAGATGAGGTGCCGGAAAGAAAATGGCGGGTGAGGAAAACAGAAATCAGGAAATTTCTAAAGTCAGGTGAAAGGCCGTCGTTATACTCCCCAGCAGTATCCAAGAAAAGCAATACCATGAGAATTTGTTTTATTTGTTAATCCGATGGAGAACTTAACCATGCAACATGTACAAAAAGGTTTTACTTTGATTGAATTGATGATCGTGGTGGCGATCATCGGAATTCTGGCGGCCGTGGCGATTCCGGCGTATTCAGATTACCAGGCTAAATCGAAGGTAACGGCTGGCCTAGCAGAAATTTCAGCTGGGAAAACTGCATTTGAAGACCGAGTCAACAATGGCGATACGGTTGGCGCTGACCCTACAATTATTGGCCTTAAAACACCAACTAGCAATTGTACTATTGTTACCTCAGCAAACTCTATTGAATGTACGCTTACGAATGCTCCGTCTCAAGTTGCCGGTAAAAAAATTACTTTGACACGGACTGATGGGACTTGGACATGCGCCTCCGATGCGGACAGTAAATACACTCCGAAGAGCTGCCCTGGTGTTAGTGCTAGTAGTACAACTACTCCTTAATAATATTAAATATGTGTATATAAAAAAGGGGCTTTGGCCCCTTTTTTATCGCACAAACAAAGCAAACAATACAAAATGGGGCAGACAAAAAACAAAAACAAATAAAAGCAAAGAAAAAACAAAAGGACACCCATGTTGTTTGACAGTTTGTGCTTTGCCGGCTAAACTCTTCTTCCATGACTAAACCTCGTTCCTCTCTCATTTCTCTTTCTGATACACCGTGGTATCACGTTGTCTGTCGTTGTGTGCGACGGGCATTTTTGTGTGGTGAGGATGCGCATACCGGGCAGAATTTTGATCATCGCCGTGGCTGGATTGTGGAGCGGGTAAAGCAGCTTGCCGGGGTATTTGCCATTGATGTGGCGGCGTATGCGGTGATGAGCAATCATTATCATCTGGTGTTGCGGGTGGATGCTGTGCGGGCGCAGCGCTGGAGCCGGGATGAGGTGTTGCGGCGCTGGACGCAGCTGTTTTCCGGTCCGTTGCTGGTGCAGCGTTTGCTGGCTGGGGAAAGTGGTGACCTGGATCAGGGGGAGCTGGCGGCAATTGATGAATGGACGGAGGTCTGGCGTGCGAGATTGTGTGATTTGTCGTGGTTCATGCGGGTGTTGAATGAATCAGTGGCTCGTCAGGCAAATGTGGAAGATAAAGTGACCGGCCGTTTCTGGGAGGGGCGCTTCAGGAGTCAGGCGCTGCTGGATGAGCAGGCGGTGCTGACGGCAATGGCTTATGTTGATCTGAACCCGATTCGTGCGGCGATGGCGGAGACGCCGGAGGATTCGGAATATACTTCGGTGGCCGAGCGTTTGGCGCAATTGCAGTCGTCGTTCCCGATCGGAAAAAAGCATCGGTTACGAAAGTATGCCGGGGGGGCGCGTGTGGAACGGAAGGATCCTTCTTTGTTTTCGTCGGCCGAATTGAATAATATTTCTGCTGATACAGGTGAGGAAACGCGGTCGGAAAGCCATCTGGCGCAGTTGGCGCAACTGCCGTTGCAGCCTTTGCTTCCGTTTGATGCGGCTGGTGAGCTGTGTGCCGCCATTCCATTTGCTTTTGAGGATTATCTCGATCTGGTTGAAGCTGCCGGTCGTTGTCTGCATCCGGATAAACGCGGCAAAATTGGTGAGCAGATACCGGCGCTGTTGCAGCGTTTGAAGATTGACCCGGAACGGTTCATCGACTGTGCGGCAGATCTGATGAAACATTTTGGCAGTGCGGTTGGTGCTCCGGTGCATCTTACCGAGCTGTGCGCTGCCCGGCAGGTGAAATATCTGCGTGGCATGCGTGCTGCCCGAGGGGTTTTTGCGCGGAAGGCGGCATGATTGTCGTGTTGTGAAGGTTTTAATGCCAATGGGAACGGTTGATGGTTTTCGGGAGTGGTTTTCAGGAAACCTTAACCGTTCTTTTATTGTCTGCTGTGTTATGCTTTGGCAGAAAAATTAAAGGAAAACAATGCAATGGCGCTGGCACAGGAAGATATCGCTGTTATTCAGGATCTGATTGCGAAAGCACTATCCGAAAGACCGGAGTTGGGAGTGGCGAACGTACGCTACGAACTTGAACTGAGGGAGCGGATTGTTCGTGTGGAAGAAGAGCTGAAACATCAGCGAGCTTTGATGCTGGAAGGCTTCAAGCAGATGGAGAAGCGCTTTGAGCAGATAGAAAAACGTTTTGAGCAGGTGGATAAACGCTTCGAGCAGATAGAGAAGCGTTTCGAACAGGTGGATAAACGCTTTGAATTGCTGACTGCCCGTATTGACCGTTTCATGATCTGGTCGTTTGCCACCACACTGACGGTAGGCGGTCTGGTTGTCGCTGCTATCCGGTTTTTACCTTGAGACAGGTGGTGGCAGGCGATGGTTGGTGATACAGCTGGAAAATTTTTTACAGCCAGCGCCGCACCCTGTTTTTGTAGTTTCGGTAAATATCCCCAAATCTGGCTTCCAGGTGTGCTTCTTCATGACGAATGACGCCATAACGCAGCATTACCCAGATCAGTGGTGCAAAGCACAGCGGCCACCAGGTTGACAGCAGCATCGATGAGCCAATGAATATCAGCCAGTCTCCGAGATATATCGGGTTGCGACTGTAGCGGAATGGCCCGGTGGTACATAAACTGGAAGCCGCTTTGTAGGGATTGACAGTGGTGTTATGTTGCCGGAGGGTGAGGGCTGTCCATGTCAGAAGTGCCAGTCCGGTTACGATACCCAGCCAGCCGAGCGGCCGGGTAACTTCACCCCAGTTCCAGGTGAGCGGTTGAGTATTGCGGTCCATCCACCATCCAATCGCGATGGCTGCTGCATAAGGTGCGGGTGGAAGAATCAATGTACGCGGGCGGTGAGTGTTGTGATTCATGATAATTAAGCCTGTAGTCAGTATTGGCACCTGCAGTTTGTGAGTGTCAGGGTGGTGGCGAGAGCATACCGTACAGAGGTAAAAGTGCAAACCGGATAGCTGTGATTTTATGTCACCATGATTTTTATGCTGAATTACGGGCTGATAACGTTCAGATCAGATAACCGGTTTGCGTATTTGCATTTGCGCTGTAGCCTGCTGTGGTCATTAGACAGAGGAAAAAACGGAAATTCACTCGTTTTTAGATGCAAAGGCAATGGATTACTTGATAGAATGTAGCCGGTTTGTATTAACCGGGGTCGGCGGGGGGTAAGGTGCCGGCCAGTAATCTGTGCCGATGGTTTGAGCTGGTTTTCAAGACTGAAAGGAGCTGATCGGGGGTAGGGTTACAGGGAGGCCTGAAAGGCTATCAGATAAGGGATTTTGTTTTAGGAAACTTGAAGAGGAGTGCAAATGAACAAGGTAATCGTCGCAGCTTTCGTTTCTGCTTTTGTACTGGGTTCCACAGCAACATTTGCCAGCGGAAACCTGGAATCTTCTTTGGCACCGATTAGTGCTGAAGATATGCTTAATTACATCGCCTGCAAAGATAAGAAAGCAACCGATGTTGTAAAAAGCCATTCGAGAACAGAAAATGGAAAGGTTGTCAGAGTGAAATGCGGTGATGCTGTTGCTGTCGCCCAGAAAGCAAGAGAAAAATCGGGAGATGCCTGGAAGGGTGGTTATTAATTAATCCGCTTTTCTTCAAAAAAGGCCTGCTTAGCAGGCCTTTTTTTTCGATATAAATCGGATAAGCGGGTGTAATAAGCAGCGGGTATAAACTGAAGTATGAGCTGCGGGGTGCTTGTGATCAGGAATCGGGATGGGGTAAATCTGGCGGTTGCGCAGTGGAAAGGTGCATTCTTCCTGTCGAACGGTGTATTTGTGCCTGTTCCAGCGCATCAATCATTAATCCGGCAACATTGATGCCGGTTTGGTCAGAGATTTCCCGCATGCCGGTTGGGCTGGTGACGTTTATTTCTGTCAGGTGGTTTCCAATAACGTCCAGCCCTACCAGCATTAAACCGCGTGCGTAGAGTATTGATCCGAGTGTTTCAGCAATTTTTCTGTCGTGAACTGATAGCGGCTGTGCTTTGCCGGTGCCTCCGGCTGCCAGGTTGCCGCGTGTTTCTCCAGGTTTGGGGATGCGTGCAAGTGCATAATCAACAGGTTTCCCGGCAATCAGTAATATACGTTTGTCACCTTCCCTGATTTCCGGCAAAAATCGCTGCACCATGATGGTGCGCGTACCATAGCGTGTCAGCGTTTCGATGATGACGCCGATGTTGTGGTCGGTGTTTTGCACGCGGAAAATACCTGCTCCGCCCATGCCGTCCAGCGGCTTCAGAATGATATCTTCATGTTCCGTCAGAAATCCGAGAATCAGCTGTTCCTGACTGGTAACCAGTGAAGGAGGGATAAACTGGGGAAATTCGGTAATTGCCAGTTTTTCATTGTGATCACGGATACCCCTCGGGCTATTTATAATATAAGCACCCTGGTGTTCAGCCAGTTCGAGGAGGTAAGTGCTGTAGATGTATTCAGTGTCAAAAGGAGGGTCCTTGCGCATGAGTACAGCATCAAATCCGGATAGCGGGATTTCTTCGGTACCACCTTCCTCATACCAGTGATAAGGGTTGTCTGGCCGGTCAACCAGTGTTAATGGTCGTGCAAAGCCAACCACCTGGTGATTTTTCCATGCCAGATCGCCTTGCTGCAGGGTGTACAGCTGATGGCGCCGTGACGCGGCCTCATACATCATGGCGTAGCTTGAATCCTTGCTGATCTTGATGCTGTCAAGCGGATCCAGAATAAAAGCCAGTTTCATCCGTGTTCTGCCTGCGCGGGCGAGGGGGCTTGCTGATACCGCTTGAGTTCAATCGCTGAGGCGAGCAATGCCAGTCTGGCGATGACGCCGTAGGTGTAAAAGCGGTTCGGTGCAGCATCCGGCCGGGCAGCAGGGTCGGTCTGCATACAGGTGGTATCAAAGGCCAGCGGGACGAAGTGCATGCCCGGGGCATTCAGGTTTTCATCGACTCCCCGACCGGTATGAACCCGATAGAATCCTCCCACCACATGGCGGTCGATCATGTAAATCACAGGTTCAGCGACAGCCTGGTGAATGCTTTCGAATGTGTGTACCCCTTCCTGTACCAGCACATTCGTGACAACAAGACCTTCCTTGACGGTTGCCATTTTGTTGCGCTGCTTGCGGTTAAGTTTGTAGAGTTCTGCGCCGTCCCTGATGCTCATGATACCCATGCCATAGGTGCCCGAATCAGCCTTGCAGATAACAAATGGTTTTTCGCTGATACCATACTGGGCATATTTTTCGCTGATCTGATGCAGTATTTCATCTACACCGGCAGCGACACAATCCAATCCTTCCTTTTCATGGAAATTGACTCTTCCGCAAGAAGTGAAATAAGGGTTGATAAGCCAGGGATCAATGCCGATAAGATCAGCAAAATCCTGTGCCACACTATCGTACGCACTGAAATGCCAGGATTTTCGGCGTGTGGCCCAGCCTGCATGGAGTGGCGGTATGATGACCTGTTCCAGATTCTGTAAAATTTCAGGTATGCCACTGGACAGGTCATTGTTCAGAATAATGGCGCAGGGATCAAAATCTCCGGTAAAAAGCCTGTTCCCTTTGCGTTGTACCGGTTCAAGCAACAGAGTTTCGCCATTCGGAAGCAGGACAGTCAGGGGTTGTTCGAGATCAGGCAGGAGCGAGCCGATACGGATGTTCATCCCGGCCTGCTGCATGATGGACTGCAGTGTGGCAATGTTCTGCAGATAAAAAATGTTGCGTGTATGGTTTTCCGGGATCAGGAGAACATTGTGTGCACTTGGGCAGATTTTTTCGACAGCAATCATCATTGCCTGGATGCATAGCGGGATGAAGGCCGGGTTCAGGTTATTGAAGCCGCCGGGAAACAGGTTGGTATCAACTGGTGCCAGTTTGAAGCCGCTGTTGCGTAAATCTACTGAGCAATAAAATGGTACCGTGTGGTTCTGCCACTGTTTGCGAAACCAGTGCTCGATCGTCGGCTTGGCTGCCAGGATACGTTTTTCCAGATCCAGAGTGGGTGCATTCAGCGTATGAGTAATGTGGGGTACCGGCATGAGATATCTGTAGCTTGAAAATAAACTGCCGGATTATAGCATTGCCCCGGATCGGCGGATTTTGTCTGCAGAACGGCAGATAATGCGGATTTGGCTTAACACAAAATGCTGTGGTGTGATTGAATTTGTTATACAAAACCTGCGGATATCATTATAATGCGCGGTTCTAGGACGGGAGATGGATATGTACGCAGTAATCAAAACAGGTGGTAAACAGTACCGGGTTGAAGTCGGTAACAAATTGAAGGTGGAAACGCTGCCTGCAGAAGCAGGGAGCAATATTCAGCTGGATCAGGTGTTAATGGTTGCGGATGGTGAGACTGTTTCTGCAGGTGCACCATTTCTCAACCAGGCGAAAGTCAGCGCAACCGTGATCGGCCACGGACGACATGACAAAATACGCATATTCAAAATGCGCCGCCGTAAACATTATCGGAAACAGCAGGGACACCGGCAAAATTACACCGAAATTCAAATTACCGGTATTTCTGCATAAGGAGACAGATTCATGGCACATAAAAAAGCGGGCGGCAGCTCCAGAAACGGGCGTGATTCCCATTCCAAACGTTTGGGTGTGAAGCGCTATGGCGGTGAAGTAATTAGAGCCGGCGGGATTATCGTACGTCAGCGTGGTACACAGTTCCACCCTGGCGATAATGTCGGGATCGGGCGTGATCACACCCTGTTTGCAAAGGTGGATGGCCAGATTGTTTTTACCATTAAAGGTCAGCTGAACCGGAGGACAGTTGCAGTTATTCCTTCCTGATCATCCGATCGGCCGGATTGTGCAGCTGGAGAAAAGCCCCATTCAAGAGATGGGGCTTTTTACTTTGATTATGGTTTTTTACCTGAATAAATTTCTTTGTCTGTAATCGGAATCATTGCTTCAGGGCATATATGAAATTCATTGATGAGGTAAAAATACAAATCTTTGCCGGGGATGGCGGTAATGGTGTCGCCAGTTTTCGCCGTGAGAAATTTATTCCCAGAGGCGGACCGAACGGGGGGGATGGCGGTCATGGCGGCAGTATTTATGCGCTGGCCGACCATAACCTCAATACCCTGATTGATTATCGCTTTACGCCGGTTTTTCGGGCTAAACGGGGAGAAAACGGGCGCGGTTCTGACTGCTATGGCAAAGGGGCGGAAGATATCGTGTTGCGCATGCCGGTCGGCACGATCATTACCAACAATGTGACGGGTGAACTTATGGCTGATCTTGAACACGATCAGCAGAAAGTGCTCCTGGCTAAAGGAGGGCGTGGCGGGCTGGGCAATCTTCATTTCAAATCCAGCACCAACCGTGCCCCCCGGCAATTTACCCATGGTGAGCCGGGAGAGCAGTTCGAACTCAGGCTGGAGCTCAGAGTACTGGCGGATGTCGGGTTGCTGGGACTGCCCAATGCGGGTAAATCTACTTTGATTCGCGCTGTTTCCGCGGCGCGCCCGAAAGTGGCTGATTATCCTTTTACTACGCTTTACCCCAATCTGGGAGTGGTTCGGGTGGATGCCGGGCGCAGTTTCGTAATGGCAGATATTCCCGGACTGATCGAGGGGGCGGCAGAGGGTGCTGGCCTGGGTCACCGGTTTCTCAAACACCTCAGCCGTACCCGCTTGCTGTTGCATGTGATTGATGTCGCCCCTTTTGACGAAAATATTGATATTGTCCGTTCAGCTGAAGCGCTGGTGGATGAGCTGCGTAAATTTGATGAAACGCTTTATCACAAACCCCGCTGGCTGGTGTTTAATAAAGTGGATATGTTGCCTGAAGATGAACAGCAGGTTGTTTGTTCACGGCTGCTGCAGGCACTGAACTGGCAGGATCGCTGGTTTGCCGTATCGGCGCTGACGGGTAACGGGTGCCAGGCACTGATTTATGCCATTATGGAATATCTGCAGCAATTACAGCCTGTCAGTGAAGAAATCTGATTTTTTATGACACAATCAATTCTGCAATCTGCCCGCCGGATTGTGGTCAAGGTTGGCAGCAGCCTGGTGACCAACGAGGGTAATGGTCTTGACCGTCATGCACTGGGAGATTGGGCCAGGCAGATTTTCCGGCTTGGGCAGATGGGTAAGGAAATTGTGCTGGTTTCATCTGGTGCTGTCGCTGAAGGTATGCAGCGGCTGGGCTGGAAAACGCGCCCTGCTGCGCTTTATGAACTGCAGGCAGCGGCAGCAGTGGGACAGATGGATCTTGCCCGGGCTTATGCTGATTGTTTCAGTGAGTATGAGCTGCAGACAGCACAGATTCTGCTGACTCATGACGATTTATCGAGCCGGAAACGTTACCTGAATGCCCGCTCAACCATTCTCACCTTATTGAATCTGCATATTGTTCCGGTCATTAATGAAAATGATACGGTGGTTTCTGATGAAATCCGGTTTGGTGATAACGACAATCTGGCAGCGCTGGTTGCCAATTTGATTGAAGCTGAAGTGCTGGTGATTCTGACCGATCAGGAAGGGCTTTTTACCGGTGATCCGCGCAAGAATGCCGATGCTGTGCTGATCCCGGAGGTCAGCGTCAGTGACCCGGATATCATATCCGTGGCGGGTGGGGCGGGGAGCGGTATCGGACGTGGCGGTATGCAAAGCAAGGTGATGGCAGCCAGGCGTGCCGCCCGCAGTGGAGCGCATACAGTGATTGCTTCAGGCAGAGCGAAGGATGTGCTGGTTCGTTTGGCAGGAGGGGAGGCTATCGGAACCACTTTACTGGCGGATATGCCGGTAAAGGTGGCGCGCAAGTTGTGGCTGGCCGATCATCTTCAGGTGAGAGGCAGCGTGGTGCTGGATGATGGAGCCAGTAAAGCGCTGCTGACTGAGGGTAAAAGTCTGCTGCCAATTGGCGTGGTGGAAGTAAAGGGAGAATTTGAGCGAGGCGAAGCCATATCCTGTTTTGATACCAGGGGCCATGAGATTGCTCGCGGACTGATTAACTACAGCGCCCGCGAATCACGAAAGATCATGCGTTTGCCTACCAGCCGGATCGAAGCTGCTCTGGGCTATGTGGACGAATATGAGCTGATTCACAGAGATAATCTGGTTATCCTGTGATGCTATATATGTCAGGTTTATCTGAAAAAATTTGTGCCGGCCTGCAATGACAGCCCCTGCTTTTCTGCATAATTCCGGTATGGCTGAGGTGTATCGTGCCCCCAAATGGTTGCCGGGCGGGAATGCTCAGACCATTTATCCTTATTTTATTAACCTCAATTCGTTAATCGGCTATCGACGCGAGCGCTGGGAGATGGATGATGGTGATTTTGTCGATATTGACTGGCTGGAAGGTGCGCCGGATAAGCCACTGGTGATTTTACTGCACGGCCTGGAAGGCAGTTCACAAAGCCATTACGCGCTGAGTCTCATGCGTTTTCTGCAAAAATTGCACTGGCGTGGTGCCGTAGTTCATTTTCGTGGCTGTTCCGGCTATCCCAATCGCCTGCCGCGCGCTTATCACGCGGGTGACTCGGCTGAAGTGGATCGTATGTTGCGTTATATTGTGCATCAGAATGATTTGCAGGAACAGGATAGCGCCTGTTATGTCGTGGGTGTTTCGCTGGGTGGTAATGCGCTATTGAAATGGCTGGGTGAACAAGGTACACAAGCAGCCACATTGATTGCCGGTGTGGTGGCTGTTTCTGTCCCGCTTGATCTGGCTGCAGCTGGTGAAGTACTTGATTCCGGCTTCAATCGGGTTTATACACACCATTTTTTAACTACCCTCAAACACAAGGCACTGAAAAAGAACAAGCAATTTCCCGGTTTGCTGGATGCCAGAGCAGTTGCAGCCTGCAGATCTCTGTATGAGTTTGATAATCTGGTAACGGCGCCATTGCACGGTTTCCGGGATACAGATGATTACTGGTATCAATCCAGCAGCAAACCCTGGCTTGGATCGGTTCAAGTGCCAACCCTGCTGATCAACGCGCGTAACGATCCTTTCCTGCCTGAGAGTGTCCTACCGCAAAAATCAGAAGTTTCTTCTCTGGTTTCACTTGAATATCCGCAAGAGGGAGGGCATGTAGGTTTTATGCAGGGTACTTTTCCGGGAAGCCTGGATTGGTTGCCGCAACGTATTGTGAGTTTTTTTTCATCGTTATGTGATTCGGCTGTTATCCGGGTGTGAAGGGCGAGAGCAGAGAAAGCAGATATCGCCATGGTTAACGTTAACCGGATTTGCTGAAGTAAACAGAGAAAGCCCTACTCTCATTTGTAACCACGTGAACTCTTTCTGGCTAAGTATTGCCCCTGTTTTATGGTTATCCCTTATTGCCGCTGTAGCGGCAACGCTGCTGGATGCTGCAATCGTTCTGGGTTTATACAGCGCGATCCTGCTGGGAATCATCGTTTACCATATCCATACCCTGCATTGTCTGGATCAGTGGCTGCATCATTCTGACCTTTCCTATTCGACGATACCTGACCGATCCGGTTTGTGGGGCGTGGTATTTGCCAGACTGGCACGCTTCATGCGGCGTTATGACAAGGAACGCCTGGGGTTGAACACTTCGCTGGAGCGGTTGCAGCGCGCGACATCCGCACTGCCGGAAGGCGTTGTTATTCTGGGTGACAAGGATCAGATTGAGTGGTGCAATACAGCAGCCGAGCAGCACCTGGGGCTTAGCCTCGAAATGGATGCCGGGCAACATATAACCCGTATGGTGCGTCAGATACGGTTTGTGAGCTACCTTGAAACAGGGGATTTCAGTAAACCTTTTCTGCTGAAGCAATCACGTCTGCATGATGCACTGCTCCTGATCCAGATCGTACCTTATGGCGACAGGGAAAAATTACTGATCAGTCGGGATGTGACACGTTTTGAGAAAATCGAGATTATGCGGCGTGATTTTATCGCCAATGTTTCTCATGAACTGCGCACTCCTCTGACTGTAATTGGCGGGTTTCTGGAAACGCTGCTGGAAGAAGGCAGAATAACAGGTGAAATGGAGAGAAAGGCGCTGCGGTTGATGTCAGATCAGGCAACCCGTATGCGCCGGCTGGTGGAAGATCTGCTGACACTTTCCCGACTGGAAAGTGCTGGAAACAGTCTGGCAGAGGAGAAAGTGGATGTTGCCAGGCTCCTGCAGGAACTTTATCAGGAAGCCCAGTCACTGAGCGCCGGGCGTCATACCATATCACTCAACCTTGCCAGTCATGCCATGCTGCTTGGAAGTGAAGATGAATTGCGCAGCGCTTTTGAAAATCTCATCAGTAATGCAGTGCGCTATACCCCGGAGAATGGCGTGATTTCTTTAAATTGGGCAGTGAATAACGGCAGGGGACTGTTTTATGTGCAGGATAGCGGTATTGGCATTGAACCGGGTCATATTCCCCGGCTGACAGAACGGTTCTACCGGGTGGATCGCAGCCGTTCCCGTGAAACAGGGGGTACCGGTCTTGGCCTTGCCATCGTCAAACATGTCCTTAACCGCCATCAGGCAAGCCTGGAAATAACCAGCCAGCCCGGGTCGGGAAGTACTTTCAGAATCTGGCTCCCTGTTAATCGGGTAATACAGGCAGAAGCAGCGTAGTTCGATCAGATCATTTTTTGCTGCTGTCACCGGGTGATCGACTGACAGTTACTTGCGGGCTTGAGTATCTGAACAATTTGTGCCCTGATCCGGAATGCGTACGGTGTTAGACTTCTCGTTTTGTGCGACTTATACTTTAGCACGCTAAATATTCGGGGTGAGTTTTCATGAATTTTTGATTTTCTCTTGCTGATCTGGTGATGTAGGCCGATTTTCAGATCATGATAAAAATGTTGCCCGGAACCAGCCGGCTAACCCGGAAGGGTGTTTGTACCAAATCAAATAACTAAAAATTCACCAGGGAGGATGAACAATGGGCATTAAGGGACAATTACTGCAAGATCCTTTTTTGAATGTTTTGCGTAAGGAACGTATTCCGGTTTCTATTTACTTAGTCAATGGGATCAAGTTACAGGGACAGATAGATTCTTTTGACCAGTATGTGGTTCTGTTAAAAAATTCTATTACACAGATGGTTTATAAACATGCCATCTCCACCATAGTTCCGGCCAAAGCAATTTCAATTCCGGCACCTGCCGAGACCCAGATCGAGCAAGATGAATCATGATGTTGTTACAGGAAGTGCGATTGATAACACTGCGATATTAGTAGGTATTGATTTTGGTGATGGAGATAAGGAAAGTCTGGAAGAATTGCGGGAGCTGGCCCGCAGCGCGCAGCTTTCTGTTGTATCTGTTGTAGAAGGAACACGAAAGCGACCTGATCCGGCCGCTTTTATCGGTAAGGGCAAGCTGGAAGAAATCAGACAGATTCGGGAGCAGACGCATGCGGCAGTCGTGGTATTCAACCACGAGCTGTCCCCGATACAGCAAAGGAACCTCTCCACGGCACTGGCTTGTCGTATCATAGACAGAACCAGCCTTATTCTGGATATTTTTGCACAGCGTGCTAAAAGTCACGAAGGTAAATTACAGGTTGAACTGGCCCAGCTGGAGTACCTTTCAACGCGGCTGGTGAGAGGCTGGACACACCTTGAGCGCCAGAAGGGGGGTATTGGGTTGCGCGGGCCGGGTGAAACTCAGCTGGAAACAGATCGTCGTTTACTGGCCAAACGTGTAAAGCTGCTGAAGGAAAAACTTGCCAGCCTTAAACGACAGCGTGAAGTGCAGCGGCGCGCAAGAAAGCGCGCAGAAATGTTATCTGTCTCCATAGTGGGTTATACCAATGCCGGTAAGTCAACATTGTTTAACCGGCTGGTGCGGGCAGAGACATACGCGGCAGATAAACTGTTTGCTACGCTGGATACGACAACCAGGAGGTTGACACTTCCGGAACGTGGCACAATCGTAATCTCTGATACGGTTGGCTTTATCCGGGATTTGCCGCATACACTGGTCGCTGCATTCCGGGCTACTCTGGAAGAAACAATTCAGGCAGATCTGCTTCTGCATGTGGTTGACGTTTCCAGCTCCAATCGTGATGTACAGATCAGAGAAGTTAACAGGTTATTACAGGAAATTGGAGCGGATACGATACCGCAAATCCTGATCCTGAATAAGACTGATCTCCTTGATGAGCAGTGCCCGTCCGGGAATTACATGCGTGATGAGTGTGGTAGAATCAGGAACATCCGTCTTAGCGCAAAGACAGGGGCGGGTTTTGGTTATCTGTACGAAGCGCTGGCAGAAGTGCTCGATCAGAATTTGAACAAAGCAGAGCAATGTTCAGCAACACCAGTTTCAGCAAAACCAGCAAGCATAAACGGCAATGTCCGTGCCACTTTTATAAATAATGAAAAGGACTAAATCACATGGGCTTGAATGATCCGCAGTGGGGGAAAAGGAGAGGTAACTCGGGACCCCCTGATCTTGATGAGATTGTGCGCAATTTTAACCGGAAGTTGAACGAAATTTTTGGGAAGAAGGGCGGAGGGAGTGATGACGGAGATTCCAGTGATGGAGGCTCCGGTATGCCTAGTGGTAAAGGTATTGCAGCGATTGTTGTTCTGCTTGTGCTGGCCTGGCTTGGCAGTGGTTTTTATATTGTTGATGAAGGTCAGCGCGGTGTAGTGCTGCGATTTGGCAAGCATGTGGAAACAACACAGCCGGGCTTGCGCTGGCATATTCCTTCACCGGTTGAAGTGGTGGAGTCAGTCAATATCGGCCAGGTACGTACGGTGGAAATTGGTTATCGTAATAACGTTCGCAGCAAGGTACTGAAGGAATCCCTGATGCTGACGGACGATGAAAATATCATTGATATCCAGTTTGCCGTGCAATATATCCTGAACAGTCCGGAAAATTTCCTGTTCAAGAATCGTGATCCGGAGAGTACTGTCCTGCAGGTGGCTGAAACGGCGATCCGCCAGGTAATTGGAACCAGCAAGATGGATTTTGTTCTGTATGAAGGGCGTGAAGAAGTCACCACCAAAACAACCAAACTGATGCAGGAAATACTTGACCGTTACCAGATTGGGATATTGATCAACCGGGTAACGATGCAGAACGCACAACCTCCTGAACAGGTACAGGCTGCCTTTGATGATGCTGTGAAAGCAGGCCAGGATCGTGAACGGCAAAGAAATGAGGGGCAGGCATACGCCAATGATGTAATCCCGAGAGCGCAAGGTGGCGCAGCCCGTTTGCTGGAAGAAGCGCTGGGATACAAGCAGCGGGTGATTTCAGCAGCGACGGGTGATGCCAGTCGTTTTGTACAGGTGCAGGCAGAATATACCAAGGCTCCTGAAGTGACACGTGAGCGTATGTACTTAGATACTATTCAGCAGGTTTTATCCAGTACCAGCAAGATCCTGATTGATCAGGAAAAAGGGGGCGGGAATTTACTTTATCTGCCATTGGATAAGCTGATTCAGACGGATTCTGCTGCAACCAGGCCTTCTGCCGCACCAGTCAGACAGCAAAGCGAGCCTCAAGAGTCAGATGTCAGCTCACGTACACGTGAGTCTTTTCGTAGCCGTGAACGGGAGACAAGATAATGAAAGCAGTTTCATCTGTATTTGCCGGGCTTTTGTTTATGCTGGCGGTATTGGGTAGCTCTGCCGTTTACACTGTTGATGAACGTGAACAGGCTTTGCTGTTTCAGCTGGGAGAAGTGGTGGGGGTTAAAACAACTCCTGGTATCTATTTCAAATTACCTTTCTTCCAGAATGTTCGTTTTTTTGATTCCCGTATTCTGACAATGGATTCGGAGGAACCTGAGCGTTTTATTACATCCGAAAAGAAAAACGTTCTGGTGGATCTGTTTGTGAAGTGGCGTATTGTGGATGTCAAACAATACTATGTCAGTGTGCGTGGAGATGAGACATTGGCTCAGACCCGTCTTGCACAAACGATCAACTCCAGTATGCGTGACGAATTTGGTAACCGCACTGTGCATGATGTGGTCTCCGGAGAGCGTGACAAGATTATGGAAATCATGCGCCAGAAGGCTAACGCGGACGCCAGCAAGATTGGGGTGGAAGTTGTTGATGTGCGCCTCAAGCGTGTAGATCTTCCCCAGGAAGTGAGTGAATCTGTTTATCGCAGAATGGAAGCTGAGCGTAAACGGGTAGCTAATGAATTACGTTCAACCGGAGCGGCCGAAGCAGAAAAAATTCGTGCTGATGCTGATCGTCAACACGAGGTAATTCTGGCAGAAGCCTATAGCGAAGCTCAGAAAACGATGGGTGAAGGGGATGCACAGGCCACAGCAATTTATGCCGAGGCTTTCCAGAAGGATGCCAAGTTCTATGGATTCTACCGGAGCCTGGAGGCTTACAGAAAATCCTTCAGGAACAAGGAGGATATTCTTGTTCTGGAACCCAATTCCGAGTTTTTCAAATACATGAAAAATCCTTTGGATCGTAAAAAATAAATACCTGAATCTGATATGCGGTTACTTGAGCGCCTTCTGAAATATTATCTGTGTTGTCATTACTTCGTTAAAAACAGGTATATCGAAGCGTGCCGACTGACATGTGCAGATGGCTGCTTATCAGGTCATGTACTGTTGCTAAAATCCAGGGTTTGATATGTGGGATACCTTTCTGAAAGCAATTGCATTAATGCTGATACTGGAAGGTATCTTTCCTTTTTCGTTTCCGGGTGCCTGGCGGGATGCCTTTCTCAAACTGATGCAAATGGAAGACGGTCAGATACGATTAATGGGCCTCAGCACCATGCTGGTCGGCCTTATCATTCTTTTCCTGGTTAGCTGACTGCTCTTTTTCCTGATGACTTTGAGTATTTCTGCTTTTGATCCGGCTGCAATATTTTCCGGCCAACATTAAAAATGCGTAATTGGCTGCTTCCTGAATATATCGAAGATGTACTGCCGCGAGATGCTTACCGTATAGAGAAGATACGCCGGCTTATCATGGATATGCTGTTTTCTCACGGATATCAGTTTGTGATGCCGCCCCTGCTGGAATATGTGGATTCTTTGCTGGCCGGGAGTGGTAGTGGCATGAATTTACGCATGTTCAAGGTAGTCGATCAGCTCAGTGGCAGGATGATGGGGTTGCGTGCGGATATGACACCGCAGGCTGCCCGGATTGATGCGCATCTGCTGGACAATAGCGGGGTGACACGGCTCTGTTATGCCAGCAGTGTGGTGCATACCGTTCCGGATGAGATTACTCGCACAAGAGAGCCTTTTCAGGTGGGGGCCGAGTTATTTGGCCATCCCGGCATTGAAAGTGATCTTGAAATCCAGCGTCTGTTGCTGGAGTGTCTGTCTGTTTCAGGTATTCAGATCATCCATCTTGATCTGGGGCATATCAGGGTTTTTCGCAGTCTGATCCATGATTCAGGAATCAGGCCCGAGTTTGAGATAGAGCTTTATGCGGCATTGTGGGCCAAGGATACCAGCTCACTCAGAGAACTGGTTCTCACAGGGTTGAATAAACGCCTGGACAAATCAGTGCGGGATGCACTGCTGCTGTTACCGGAGCTGTATGGCGACAATACGGTGCTTCAGCGTGCACGCCAGTACCTGCCAAAATTTCCGGAGATCAGTGAGGCGCTGGATCAACTGGAATACGTTGCTAAAACATTGAAACCTTATGTTGATCGAATCACTTTTGATCTGGCCGATTTGCGGGGGTATCACTACCATACCGGTATGGTATTTGCCGCCTATACACCGGGTTGTCCTGCCCCTGTCGCCCTGGGCGGACGCTATGATGAAATCGGTAAATCATTTGGCAGAGCGAGGCCGGCAACCGGATTCAGCCTGGATCTGAAGCAGTTATCGCGGCTGACGGCGATAAACGATTATCCTCTGGGAATTTTGGCGCCATGGAAACCGGAGGATGAAAAACTTACAGCAATGATCCGCCAATTACGTGCTGAAGGGCATATTGTGGCGATAGAACTGCCTGGAGAAAACAGCAAAAAAGTGTCAGGTTGTGATAGACAGCTGATTTTTCAGAATGACAGCTGGGAAATCAGTCCGATTACAGGGTAAACGAGAGAGGCTTTGTAAAGACCGGCCGGGGAGTTAACACCCTGTTAATCCTGCAAGTTCAGTAAGCCCCCTTTGGGGAGTAGGCTCTGCCCAACCTGGTGGTAATAACAAAGTGGGAATTGGCCCTGCGTTCAGCCGAAAATATTCAAGCACCGCACTGTTAACAGTACGGTGCTTTGTTTTGGAATAATTTTTTAAGAGATCAATAGGGTCTGGCCAGGAATGTTGTAGTCATTGGAACGCAATGGGGAGATGAAGGTAAGGGCAAGATCGTCGACTGGCTGACTGACCGGGCTGCAGGAGTGGTCCGCTTTCAGGGCGGCCATAATGCCGGTCATACACTGGTGGTAAATGGTGAAAAAACCGTGCTGCATTTAATCCCTTCCGGGATTTTGCGTGAGAATGTCATTTGCTACATTGGCAATGGTGTTGTGCTGTCTCCAGGGGCTTTGCTGGAAGAAATGGATATGCTGGAACAGGCCGGTGTGGATGTATCCGGAAGACTGCGTATCAGTGAGACCTGTCCCTTGATTTTGCCATATCACGTTGCGATTGACAGTGCCCGTGAACTGGCAAAAGGCTCAGAAAAAATCGGTACAACCGGCCGCGGAATCGGCCCGGCTTATGAAGACAAAGTGGCACGGCGTGCAATTCGTCTGCAGGATTTATTTCATCCGGAACGGTTTGCCTGCAAACTGAAGGAAGTACTCGACTACCATAACTTTCTGCTGAAAAACTACTACCATACTGCAACGGTTGATTATCATCAGATTCTGGAAGATTGCCGGGCAAAAGCTGAAAGAATCCGGCCAATGGTTGCTGATGTTCCCAAATTACTGTTTGAGGCCGGCCAGGCCGGAAACAGCCTGCTGTTTGAGGGAGCGCAGGGTGCGCTGCTTGACATTGACCACGGCACCTATCCTTATGTTACTTCCAGTAACTGCATTGCTGGTGCAGCTTCAGCAGGCAGTGGTGTTGGGCCGCAGATGCTGAATTATGTGCTGGGCATTACCAAAGCCTACACAACCCGAGTGGGTTCAGGCCCTTTCCCAACCGAGTTATCGGATGCAACCGGGGAACATCTGGCACGGCGCGGCCATGAATTTGGTTCCACTACCGGACGCCCGCGCCGTTGCGGCTGGTTTGATGCGGTTGCCGCCAGGCGCTCCATTCAGATTAACGGTGTTTCAGGATTGTGTATCACCAAGCTTGATGTGCTCGATGGTCTGGAAATGTTGCGTATCGGGGTCGGTTATCAGTCAGGCCGGTTAGGCAGGGTTTATGATGCACTGCCCTTTGGTGCGGATGATCTGGCAGGAGCTGAGCCGATTTATGAAGAACTGCCAGGCTGGCAGGAATCCACAGCCGGAATCCAGGATTTCAGCAAACTGCCCCGGGCGGCACAGAACTACCTTAAACGGATGGAAGAAATCTGCCAGACACCTATTGCCATGATTTCAACCGGCCCCGACCGGGAAGAAACGATCGTCTTTCACCATCCTTTCAGCTAAATACCAATCCTGGATGGGTGAGGTGAAGTCTGGCAGCTTTCACCATATTTCACTGCTTTGTTTCTTTATTTTTACTGGTGCCATTTCTGGTAGAGATCTTCAGAATTGTCATTCCATCTCTTCTTGGCAGCAGACAGGCTTTCTTCGGCCCTTTGTTGGGCCTGCTGTGCAGCCTGCAGCGCTTTCTCGGTTTCAGCCGCTTTTTCCTGGTAGTAACGCAGGTTATCCTGTTTGATTTGTACCTCTTTCCTTGCATCGCTGAGCCGGTTCTCAGCATCTTTCATCTGTTCATAAGCCTGACTGGTTTGCTGCTGCAGATTTGACAGATTACCCGCCATCACTGTAGCAGGCGAGATCAGCAATAGTAAGACCGTAGCAAGAAGTTTCATTCCTCGTTTCCTTGAAAGAGTTAGTATTTTTCACAAGCCATAAGGGACTTAACGCATTATAACGGGCATGAATGCTAAAGGGAGATTCAGCCATGCGTATATGAAATAGTGCACACCGTTATAAGTGAAAAAGGTACAAAAAAAAGCAACCCCCCTCATTTGGGCGGATTGTCCATCAACAGATTAAAACCACCGGCTAAAGCCAGTGGTTGTTTAGGTTTCGCCGTCTGTGAACAGCAGTTTTTTTGCCTGCTTTTACCTTGTACTGTCTTTTATCTGCTGCATCAGGGAAAATACAGCTTGTTGTGGCTTATGCAGTAGCCAGCGTGGTTGCTGGTTTGCTGGTGCTGTATTCTTTCGATTTTTTGTTGGTGATGTAGAGCTGAGAACTTGGCCGATGACGTGTGTTTGCAGTTACCGTGCGGCCTTGCCCGGTTGTAACCCTGTCGCCAGCCAGTGAAGGCATAATATCTCCATTTGTGATGAGGTCAGATCAGGGTAAATCTGGCAGAAAACAGTTATGAACCGTGTGTTTCGGCCAGCAGATGGCCGATTTTCTGGAGGTCGGCACGGATTGCTGCCGGTTTGCGTTTTAGCCGGTCGGCAAGCACTTTCGAGTTGGTTGTCTCCAGTAAAATACAGGCTTCGAGCAGATGGAGCAATGAAGGCGGAAGGATTTTTCTGTTATCAAAATCGCTGATCAGGCGTGCCACATGCATCCTCGCACGCCGCAGCTGGCCGGCTTCATACGCATGCTGGCGGTTTTCATATTTATCGTGGAGATGCGGGGGATTTATCGTGATCTGTGCTTTATTCTGCATGAGGCTTGCTCCTTTCATTGGGTCAGGGTGAAAGAATAGGGGGCCGTACTTGTCAGGCATATAACGAATAGAGAGTTTGTTTGCCTGATAGTTCGAAACTCTAACTCAGGCTTCACCTGATAACCATGTGACAAATTGTCGCTGCTGCAAAACCGGCTGTCAGCAGTCATGGCCGCGCAAACGGGCAAGGCATCAGCTTTGCCGGATGCTTAGCGCCGCCTGAACAGCATCATCGGCGGTTTCCAGAAAAATAAACTGCATGGCGGCGCGTGTGGCTTCCGGCACATCATGCAAGTCCTTCCGGTTCCGGGCGGGCAGCAGTACGGTTTTAATGCCGGCACGCTGTGCAGCCAGTATTTTTTCCTTAATGCCACCCACTGGCAGAACCAGTCCGCGCAGACTGATTTCACCCGTCATGGCCACGTCATGCCGTACCGGTCGGCTGGTAAACAGCGAAGCCAGTGCGGTAAACATTGCTACGCCGGCACTGGGTCCATCCTTGGGAATGGCGCCGGCAGGCACGTGCAAATGCACATCAATGCCATCAAATGCGAATGATGGAATGTGTAAATCACTGGCGCGCGCTTTTACCAGCGTGAGTGCCGCCTGCGCACTTTCTTTCATCACATCACCCAGTTGCCCGGTCAGGATCAGGCGGCCGCTGCCATTCACGCGCGTCGCTTCAATAAACAGAATGTCACCGCCCACCGGTGTCCATGCCAGGCCGGTAGCCACTCCCGGCAGATCGGTGTGCAGTGCCAGCTCATGCTCGTATTTTTCCGGCCCCAGAATATCAGCCAGATTGGCCGCATCGATCTGTACCCGTTGCTGCTCACCTCGTGCAATTTTCAGGGCGGCATGGCGCATGATCCGGCCGATTTCACGCTCAAACTGGCGCATTCCGGCTTCGCGTGTATAGCTGGAGACAATACCTTGCAGCGCGGCGGGTGTCAGCAGGCATTGATCCGCCTGCAGACCATTGGCTTCACTTTGCCGCTGCACCAGATAACGCTGCGCGATCTGCAGTTTTTCCTCCGGTGTATAGCCCGGCAGATCAATGATTTCCATACGATCGCGCACAGGGGGTGAAACCTGATCAATGACGTTGGCAGTGGCAATGAACACGACACGGCTTAAATCGAATGGCACACCCAGATAGTTATCGCGAAATGTCGCATTCTGCTCCGGGTCCAGGATTTCCAGTAATGCAGCCGATGGATCACCATGTGCACTGGCAGTCATTTTGTCGATTTCATCCAGCATCATCACACAGTTGCGTGCGCCAGCCTTGCGCAGCCCCTGAATGATATTGCCCGGCATCGCACCGATGTAGGTCCGGCGATGTCCGCGCATTTCCGCCTCATCATGCACGCCACCCAACGACACCCGGACAAATGGACGCTGGAGTGCGCGCGCGATGCTCTGGCCAAGTGAAGTTTTTCCCACCCCGGGCGGACCCACAAAACAGAGAATGGGCGCGCGACCTTGTGGCTTCAGCTTTTGTACGGCAAGAAATTCAATGATGCGCTGCTTGATGCGTTCCAGCCCGAAATGATCAGCTTCAAGCACGTCATGTGCCGTATCGAGATCAATCGGTTTATCTTCCGGCAGCTTCCACGGCAATTCCGCCATCCATTCCAGGTAGGTATGGAGCATGGAAAACTCGCTGGATGCAGCCGGCATTCGCAGCAGACGCTGTAGTTCCTTGCGCGCCTGCTGCTCAATATCTTCCGGCATTCCGGCTGCCGTGATGGCTTCATCCAGCCGGGCGATTTCCTGTTCATTTTCGCCATCTTCACCGAGTTCTTTCTGGATTGCCTTCAGCTGCTCCCGCAACAGATACTTGCGCTCGCGATCTTCCATCTGTTCCTTGGTGCGTGCACTGATTTCCTGTGAAAGCCGCAAGACTTCAATACGCCGCGCCAGGATTTGCAACACCTTGTTCAGGCGCTCTTCGATATCGATGGTTTCCAGCAGCTTCTGTTTTTCGGCCACTTCGGTGTCGAGCAGGCTGGCAGTGATGTCTGCCAGATCAGAAGGTGCACGGGTAGCCTGCAATGCATGTGCCAGCTCGGCCGGTACACCCGGCAACAGTGACACAATTTCCATCGCCCGTTCACGTAACTGCAGCGAAAGGGCTTCTATCCGTGTGCTGCCTTGTTCCGTTGCTTCCGGGATGCGTTCGATGCGTGCGGCAAGAAAGGGATAGCCCTCAACCAGTGCCATGATCCGGAAGCGTTCGACACCCAGGCATACAGCGTGATGTGTGCCATCTTCAGCAGCAATATGCCGCACAACATTGGCGATAGTACCGATCGGGCAAAGTGTATCCAGCCCGGGTTCTTCAACAGCCGGATCTTTTTGCAGCACGATGCCAACCGGCATTTTTGTTTGCAGGATATGCTGAATTGCCGCTACTGACCGTTCCCGGCCAACCACAACGGGCATAATGACATGCGGAAACAGGACGATATTACGCATCGGCACCAGTGCGATAACATCAGCGGGTAATTCAGTCAGGACAGGGAGGGGTTGTTCCATAGCGTTTACTCGTTTACTCTCAGGAATGATTCACTGGCACCAATATTGAGCGCTTTAATGGAAATTCAACCTGGGCCGCTATTGAATGGGGGGCTCAATAAGGTGTATCCAAAGAGTTGCGTCGCTACACCTTTTGGGTTTAGCTGGAACCGGGCGTGTAGTGGTTCAATAATCCCGGTCAGGAGCGATGCCGTTCTTCTTTTTTTTGCTCCCACCGGATCAGTTTGGCCAGATCAAGCATTTCTTCCGACAGGATTTCCAGCACATCATCCATTGTCAGGATTCCGATCAGTTCACCTGTATCACTGATGATGGGTAATCGGCGAATCGTTTTCCGGCGCATGAAACTGATGGCTTCATGTGTGGCGGTACTTTCTTTTACGCTGAATAATTCCTGCATCATGATATCGCCGACAGTGATGACTTTTTTGTCCAGTTCGGTGGCCATGACTTCCACCACCAGATCGCGATCGGTAATGATGCCGACGGGTACGACACGGCCATCCGATTTGTCAGCTACGACGATAGCACCGACGTGATGCTGGCGCATCAGCCTGGCGGCTTCCTGCACTGATTGGTCACGTTGAATGACAACGACTTCACGATTGCAAATTTCCCCGACAGTCATGGCAACCTCCTGTAGTTTTTGATAGTGGGCCGGTTAGCGTGACCAGTACACGCGCAGTAAATTTTCATCCTGGTTGTATTGAAGTTCCAAATTACCCTGACAGGCATTATGAACGGCCTCGCCGAGGCCACGCGCCAGGTGGATATCTGTGGTGGTGATCAGTAATTCACCTTCCTGCTCTTCCATGGCGATAATGCGCTGCAGCGGATGTTGGGATTTTTTTGTTTTTTCAAAATTCTGAACAAGCTGTAGAATTTCATTGTGATGCGCTTTGAAGAAATCACCTTTCAGCGTTATATAGCCGGCAGGATATGCATCATGGATACGCTGACAGGCGGGGCAGGTGTGTGGATTTGCACTGGCCGGCACTTCGATCCATTGCCAGCGGCCTTTATGGAACACTGCCCTGCATTGCGGGCATACGGTTGGCTCCGGCAGCTTTCCTTTAATTTTGTAGACGTCATCAACCCGTTCCTGAAAAACAGTGTCTTGCCGGGCAACTTGCCGAAATCCGGGTTGAATGTGCTTGATATTCACGGTCGCATCCTCCTTTCGGGTGAATGGTTGATTTTGCCGGGAACGGCCCTTGCTGATGTTTTAAAACACTGGAGCCACCCCTTTACTGGTTTTTTATCTTGCGCCGCCGGATGATTTTGTCAAGCATTTTGTCGAATGGCACATGAGTGGAAAACCAGGTGTGTAAATGTGTGATCACAAATGAGTCATCTTTATTTACCTGTTTATTTGTCTATAACATTGGATGGTCTGTATTTCTGGTTAGAGTGATTGATTTTCTGAATGACAGAGCTGTCCAGGCTCCCCGTGTATTCCTGTACCGGTTGGGCTGGAGGATTTCCGATAAAAGGCTGAATATTGCCCTTGTCCGCAATAGGGCGAACGTACTCACCAGTCCAGGTAAGATCAGGCAGTACATTTTTATATTTATCCGGAACCCAGCCGGCTAACCCCGGCAGCTTCACCAATAGCACGGTCAGGATGCGGTAACTGATTTTAAGTGAGTTTCTGGGCATTTCCTGCACATCGGGACTGAATGCAGGATTGGATATTCTGCCTAAATCGAGATTTAACCCTTGCGCAGCAGCCTTGCCTGCCATCCATTCCAGTGCCAGATCGGATAATCCGGTGCTGTCATAACCGCCTCCGATATTGGAATGCACACCAGGAAACCATTGCTGCTCGAAATTCGAGGGATTGTGCCTGCTGCCCGGGCTCATCAGTGTCGGCTGAAACGGTAATCGCCGTTCGTCAACAGCCAGGGCGTGATAAGCACTTTCAATGATGGAGCTGAGCTGCGTATCGTGAAATCCGGTTTTGAATAATTTATCGGCGATCGAGCCCAGAATGACACCAAAGGGCATCCCCAAAGCACCAACCGTATCAAAGACACCCAGGAATTTAACGGTTTCATTCCCGCGGGTATGTTCCTGCCTGAATGCCTGCGCAGCAGATGCATCCGGGTGCCAGTCAGGAGATTTATCTTTGTAAATCTCATAAGCGCGATCAATCAGATATATTTTTTCGCGTTTCAGTATGCCACTGTTGCGAATCAGGCCGGCAAGACTCCTTGCCGCATAGGCGCCACGACTGAAACCAAAGATAAAAATTTCATCACCCGTCTCGTAATTACTGACCAGAAACCGGTAACCTTCCTTGATGTTGTCAGAAATGCCGTAACCGAATCCACCTCCTTTAAGCCGCTCGGACTGTCTGGTGCCAACCCCGCGAATGTATTGCACAAGCTGGGGCATGTCCTGCTTATCAGCGGGAAGGGCGGCCTCAAAGAGTTTGGTAATGTTGGTGGGGCAGGATCGCCCGTTTCTGTCATGCTGATCCTCACGATTCCATGTTCCATCAAAAAATACAGCCAGTTTTTTCATGATTCAGCCCCTCCCGAAACGGATTATCCAGACTAAATAATTAGACCAGTTGGATCAGGCTTTGTTAAGAAGTAGATGAAGTACAGGAATCTGTTATGTATGGCTCATCCAGCGTTTCAGTTTCTTGGGAATCAGGGAAAAGATTCGCTATATCACATTGATTTAATTGTTAATAAATTTTAAAAAACAGGGTTTTTCAAGGTATTCTATTGGCGCAGTAAAAGCAGAGAATTTCTGAAAGATGTCAGCAGGGCAATTTTTAGAGATTCCGTAACATAATCAGCCAGCTTTGGCGCATCACGCTGCAAAATTACCACCATCTGGTATGGACTAAACCGGTATTTTCAGGGTTCCCGGGTAACTGACAAGAATAAAAAAGGAGATTTTATGGATACAGCATCACACAAGTGGCATTTTTTCCGCTCGGGTGGATTTGATCAGGTTCGTCTGGAAACAGGGGAAGATATTCAGGCACTGGCAGAACTTGATCCCAAGCTGTGGGCAGCATTGAGCTGTCCGGTAGCCAATCTGGAGTTTGACCGGAAAACCCTGGAATTTCTTGATACGGACCAGGATGGCCATGTCCGGGTAACGGAAATCATCGCAGCGGTGAACTGGGCCACAGCCATGTTGAAAGAGCCGGGCAGTCTGCTTGAAGAATCACCGTTACTGCCTTTGCAGGCCATCAATGACGGCAGCAAAGAAGGCGCCGCCCTGCTGGCTTCTGCCAAACAGATTCTGCATAACCTGGGTAAAGATGATGCAGAAGTGATCGGGATTGATGACACGGCCGATCTGACCAAAATTTTTGCCAGCACAAAATTCAATGGTGACGGCGTTGTGCCGCCCGCTGCAGCAGCGGATACAGACACTCGCGTCGTGATGGAAGAAATCATGGCCTGTGCGGGATCCGAGCTGGATCGCTCAGGTTCACCGGGCGTTTCAGAAGAAAACGTCAACCACTTCTTTGATGAAGCGCGCGCCTGTTCAGAATGGTGGCAGGAAGCCGAGCAGGACGCAAACAGCATATTGATATTAGGAGAGGCAACCGGGGCGGCCAGGGTGGTTTTTGACAACATCAGGATCAAGATCGATGATTATTTTACCCGTTGTCACCTGGCGGAGTTTGATCAGCGCGCGAGCGATTCCCTGAACCCGGTACTGGCAGGTTATGAGGCACTTGCCGGCCGGAATCTTTCCCCGGCTTCTGAACAGCTGATCGATTTGCCATTAGCCAGAATTGAGGCGACACAACCGCTGTCACTGATAAGCGGAATCAATCCGGCCTGGTCACAGGCTGTAACAGAATTCAGGAATCAGGTGGTGACTCCGCTGATGGGGGTGCGCGATGCATTAACCAGCGAGGAATGGAAAAATTTGTGTCAGAAATTTGCGGCACATCAGGCCTGGCTGGATAACAAACGGGGAGCGGCGGTAGAGAGTCTGGGCATTCAGCGCATCCGCAGTATTTTGTCAGGTGGCTATCAGGATGCGATTCTGGCGCTGATCCAGAAGGACAAGTCTCTGGCCAGTGCTTCTGATGCAATCGAATCGGTAGAAAAGCTGATTCGTTATCATCATCATTTGTTTCAGTTGCTGAACAACTTTGTATCCTTCCGCGATTTCTACACGGGTCGCGCCAGGGCAGTTTTTCAGGTGGGGACATTGTATCTGGACGGACGCAGTTGTGATTTCTGTCTGCATATCGGCGATGTCGCACAACACAGCACCATGGCAGCACTGAGTGGCACTTATCTGGCGTATTGCACATGTAAACGGCGCGGCGATGCTGATCAGCAGATTAATATTGTCGCAGCCTTTACCAATGGCGATGCAGATAACCTGATGGTGGGACGTAACGGCATTTTTTACGACTGCAGAGGGCAGGACTGGGATGCAACCATCACCAGGATTGTGGAACACCCGATCAGCGTACGGCAGGCATTCTGGTATCCGTATAAACGGATTGGCAAGATGATTGGTGAACAGATTGAAAAAATCACCAGTGCACGTGAACAGGCCGTGCAGGATCAGGCTGCTGCCGGTATTACAGGTGCCACGCAGACAGCGGAAGCGGGCAAGGCGCCTCCGGTACCATTTGATGTCGGTAAATTTGCCGGTATTTTTGCAGCCATTGGTCTGGCGGTTGGCGCAATCGGCACGGCGATTGCTTCCGTGGTAACAGGATTTCTCAGCCTGGCATGGTGGCAAATGCCGTTGTCAATAGTGGGACTGATTCTGGTCATTTCCGGGCCTTCAGTATTGCTGGCCTATCTCAAATTGAGAAAGCGCAATCTGGCACCTTTGCTGGATGCCAACGGCTGGGCAATCAATACCCGTGCCATCATCAATATTCCTTTCGGCACTTCATTGACTCAAATAGCTGCCTTGCCACCTGGCGCTCAGCGCTCACTGAGTGATCCTTATGCCGAGAAAAAAACACCCTGGAAATCGTATCTGTTTATTTTGCTGCTGGCAGGGGGACTGATTTACCTGTGGCAGACGGGTTATATCAATGAAAATACGGTGAACCAGTTGCGTGATCGCGTAACCGGCGCTATTACAGCACAGCCCGCAGTTAGCGAAGTAAATGAGACAAAAAAAGCGGGATCTGAAGAAAAAAGTACGACAGAAGCCCAACCTGCACCCGCAGCCAAACCTGCTGCCGGGTCAGAAAAAACCAGCGCCACAAGTGAGAAAGTGGTAACACCGGTGGTATCACCCGATACGGTAATACCGGCGGCAAAGCCTGCCAACACTAAATAAAAGTATCCTGAAATCTGCAGCATTGCAATGCGGGACTAAACAGCTAAGGAGTTTTCGTAATGGATGAATCAACATGTGAACAGAGTTTTCCGGATTTTTTTGCTGATGCGCCTGCTGTGACCGTACAGGACCCGCTTGCCCGGTTTCTCGGTGCGGCACGTGACGGGGTCATGGAATACCGCTATGCCGATGCGGTACGGCTGGCGGGGCATTCCTGCCCGACGGTGGCCGGTACCTGGCTGATGACGCTGCACGGTCTGCGTGCGCTGTACGGGGATGAACTGCCGGTGCGTGGCGAAATTGAGGTTTACATGGCGGATGCACGCGATGCCGGCACTACCGGCGTTATGGCTACGGTGGCGCAACTTGTCACCGGTGCAGCACCGGAAACCGGTTTTCATGGTATTGGCGGACGTTTTGGGCGCAATAACCTGCTGCATTTCGATCAGCCGATGCAGGGCACGATCGGTTTGCGCCGCAAGGACACGGGAGCGGCAGTACAGGTGGAGCTGGATGCCTCGGTGGTGCCCTGGCCAGATGAAATGCGTGCACTTCTCCCGAAGGCGGCGAGCGGACAGGCCAGTACGGCTGAGTTGCAGCGTTTTGGCGAGTTATGGCAGGAGCGTGTGCGCAAAATGCTGGTTGAGCATGCTGACGATGGGGCGATGGTGCAGGTAAGCAGCTGGACGGTGAGCTGACATCGTATAAGTTTTCTGAAGACAGCCTGTTCTGTTTAATTTGGATGGACTAAAAATGAATTCAACTGGGAACACCGAAAAAAATACCAGTCTGCGCTGGCCGCATGTACTGCTGATTGTTACTGGTACGATCGCTCTGACTATTATTGGAACTTACTGGGTACTCACCACCTATATTTTTGTTTCATCCTTTGAGCCGGTTGAGCTGAGCCAAAAGGAAGAAAAGACGTTACAACAGAAGCTTCGGTCGATTGGTTACGATTTTTCCTTCTCATCTTCGCAGGCAAACCAGAGGGATGACACCCGGAATGAGATCAGTAAAGAGGGATTCCTGAAGCCGGAAGCCTACTCCGAACAGGGAGCAAAGCGTGAGATCAGCTTTACCGAGCGGGAAATAAATGCATTGCTGGCCAAAAATACCGATCTTGCACAAAAACTGGCGATTGATTTTTCCAATGATCTGGTAAGTGCACGTCTGCTCATTCCGCTTGATGAAGATTTTCCGGTAATGGGCGGGAAAACGTTGCGTCTGAACGCCGGCCTTGGCATGGCTTATCGCAACGATAAGCCCATTATCATCCTCAAGGGTGTCAGTATCATGGGGGTGCCTGTTCCCAATGCCTGGCTGGGCGGGTTGAAAAATATGGATCTGGTCAGTGAATTTGGTGTGGATCCCGGTTTCTGGAAATCTTTTTCTGATGGGGTGGAGCACATTCAGGTAACGGATGGCAAGATCGACATTCGTTTCAAAGAGTAATTTTCGAATATGTTTCCGGTTGTGGGGGAAATGGTCGGATCGGGCTTGCCGGGCAAGCGGTAAGCATTTCCAGTGCTGTTTATGGCTTTCTTCAGGCAGCTGTGATTATGGTTTAGGAACCTCTTTTTAATACAAAAATGGCAACACAGGTAGTTTTTCAGAGGCTCCTTTACTGTTTTCTGCAGGCTGCATGATGCGCTTCACATCCCTCATGGCGGTCAGATAGGCAATGATTTCTTCTATGACCTTTTCCCGTTCCGGTATTTCTGCAGCCAGAGCTGGCATGGTGGTGTTGTAGCGCAGGCTGGCCGGGTTGTCTATCCATTGCTTCAGGTATCCGGGGCTGAAGTATTCGGTTATGCTGACCGGGTAATTCAGTTCGGGTGCTTTGCCACCTCCCTGACCATTGATCGTATGGCACGCCATGCAGTATTTGCGAAAATGCAGAAATCCCCGCCTGGTTTCCGCAGATGCACCGGCTGGTGGAAACATTCCCGGAAAACGTGCCGCAAAAGAAGCCAGCTCAATATGGGCAATCTGATAAGGCATATCGGAAGCGCCTTCATCGAGCAAGGCGGGAGATTTCAGGTTGTCCCATATCAGGTAAACAGGCCCCAGCGCGACAATTTCATGATTCTGGAGTGTGTTACTGAGTGTAAATGGGGTGTTGTCCGCACTGGCAACAGCGAGATAAGCATCGTAAGTGAGGAATTTCACAACCGGAATGCCGGGCTGGTAGCCATCCCGGCAGGTGAAGATGATTTCATCCGCTGTTCGCCAGCCTGGACCGAACATCTGGTCAAAAATGGATTGTACTGGATAAACTTTGTATTGCCGCTCCCTGCCTTCGTGTACTTCAAAAACTTTCACAGTTTTCTGCCTGGCGAGGGTATTCAATTCTGTTGGCTTCAGAGATTTGACGAGCCCATCCGGATTTCTGAATTCGATAGGCACTTCAACCGCGTTGGCCTGTACACAAGCCGGACTGGTAAAAACGATTAGCAGAAATACACTCGTAAGTGCATGAAGCAGGGCATGAGGGTATAAAAGCATTTGTTTATTATCCAATTTTTTTGAATCGACAGGGGATCGGTCATCCGGAATATGCAGTATTTTCCAACTGTTTTTATATAGCCAGCGTATTTGTGATAAGTGGAAAGCAAACGAACAGCCCGACCTGTTCTTTATCGGCGCAGTGGCGGATGCCGCTACCGGCCATCCGGGTGGCTTCAATTTCCAGCGGGCCTGGTCCTCGGGCTGCGTCGCCAGGCAGCATCAGCATGTGCAGGTTTGTCTTGTTAACACCATGCCGGTATGATGAAATCGGTCGCGTGCCATACGTTGTTGCGCTCTTCGTTTGCCACGTATTTGCTGCAAGACAGCCATAATATTTGCACCGTACAGGGGAGTTGCCGGGGTACAAGAATATGGCAACAACCATGATCTGTACTTATGTATGAAACAGAGGCGGGCGTGGTGTGGCCGGGCCCGTCTGGCTGAATTTTAATCCACAACTTCAGGGACCTTTTTATGACCGAGCCTCTCCTCATTGCCAAATCCGGCAACACTGAACTGGCTATTCTGCCGGGTATGGCCAATCGTCACGGGCTGATTGCCGGAGCAACCGGCACAGGCAAGACCATTACGCTGCAAAGTCTGGCAGAGCAGTTTTCGCGTGCCGGGGTGCCGGTGTTCATGGCGGATGTGAAGGGTGACCTTTCCGGCATGTCCCGGCCGGGCGGGGGTAATGCCAGGGTGGAAGCGCGTGTGGCGGAGCTGGGATTGAAAGGCTTTAGCCACACGGCCTGCCCGGTGGTGTTCTGGGATGTGTTTGGCCAGAAGGGGCACCCGGTGCGAGCAACGGTATCTGATATGGGGCCGTTGCTGCTGGCGCGTATGCTGAATCTGAACGATACCCAGAGCGGGGTGCTGACAGCGATATTCCATATTGCCGATGACCATGGCTGGCTGCTGCTGGATCTGAAGGATCTGCGCGCGATGTTGCAGCATGCGGCGGAAAACGCCAGTAGCTACAGTGCGGAATACGGCAATATTTCTGCCGCCAGTGTCGGTGCCATCCAGCGCAGCTTGCTGCAACTGGAGCATGAGGGTGGCGATCGGCTGTTTGGCGAACCTGCGCTCAATTTTGGCGATCTGATGCAGATTACCGAAGACGGGCGCGGCGTAGTCAATATCCTGGCGGCAGAGACGCTTTACAACTCACCGCGCGCTTATGCCACGCTGCTTTTGTGGTTGCTTTCCGAGCTGTTCGAGAATCTTCCCGAAGTGGGTGATGTGGAAAAACCTCGACTGGTATTCTTTTTTGACGAAGCGCATCTGCTGTTCAACGAGGCGCCCGCTGCGCTGCTGTCCAGAATCGAACAGGTGGTGCGGCTGATTCGCTCCAAGGGCGTTGGTGTGTATTTTGTCAGCCAGAATCCGCTGGATATTCCGGATGCGGTGTTGGGACAACTGGGAAACCGTGTCCAGCATGCCCTGCGCGCCTTTACACCACGCGACCAGAAAGCGGTGCGGGTGGCGGCCGAGACCTTTCGCCCCAATCCGCAAATCAATGTGGAGGCGGCCATTACCGAGATGGGTGTGGGCGAGGCGCTGGTTTCCCTGCTGGATGAAAAGGGACGCCCCCACCCTGTGGAGCGCGGCCTGGTCGTGCCGCCGGGAAGCCGGGTGGGGCCGGCCACCGAGACAGAGCGTCAGCAGGTCATTCGCGATTCCCAGTTGTACGGGCATTATGAACAGCTGGTGGATCGGGAATCAGCTTATGAAATCCTCAAGGTACGCGTCGCAACATCGCCGGAACAAGCGCCGAATGAAGCCGATCGTGGCTTTAACTGGGGTGAGTTGCTGGGTGGCAGCACCGGACCGCGCGGCGGGCGGCACGAGGGCGTCGTAGAGGCGATAGCCAGGAGCACAGCACGCACCATTGGCTCAGAGCTTGGGCGCCAAGTGATCCGTGGTGTGCTGGGTTCTATTTTTGGTGGCGGACGACGGCGCTGAACCAACCGGGTGGGTGCATCATAAAAAAGGCTGCAGGATCTGCAGCCTTCGTGGTATTGGCACTTGCCAGCAACAAAATAGATGTCCTCTTTTGTTGCTTTGATTGAGGGTGCGTAACGCTCTGAGATACGTCAGTGTCCTGCAAGATTTGGCGTAATCAAATAGGGCCAACGATCGGCGTGAATAAGCATCTGTCCCCTGTTATTGAGTTTGGCGGCGAGGTCTTGGTTGATGTCCAGGCCAAGCGATCTGTTGAGATTATAGAAATTGTCCTTGATCCACAAATAGGTATGCCCGATTGATGCTCCCATCGGGGGTATCGGGTAAGAAGTTGACTGGTGACCGATTACCCAGTCCATATTATTTATGTCATACGTCTTGCACGAGTCTTTCTCGCAATCAATCGAATGGATCTCTCCGTCATATATTTTGAATCGATTTGCTTCATGGGCTACAAAATGCCCAATATCATTTATTGCAGAAATCTGGCCACGCATTTCAGGTAATTCAAAAAATTCACCTTCAACAAATTTGAACGGACGACTTTTCTCGAAGACGTGCGGTTTTTTTGGATCAAGGATCGGGCCGGTATTTCCCCCGACAACCAGGCCCGATGCATTAATTACCGAATTGAAAAAGTAATGGAAGTTGTGGTACCAGTTTTTTTCTATCATGTGCAAACTTCCGCTAACATAAACGAAGCCAATAAATTTGTCTTTTTCGCCAGCAAGACCAAGGGCTCTGGTGTTTATTCCAACTGCGTCTCCCCGGTCATTCAAACCCAGTACCATGAAATCGCTGGTTGGCCAATCAACTTTCACAGGCTTTAATTTGCCAGGCTGCGCATAGGAAAGTACCAGGGAATATGCTGAGGTTTGATGAGTAAATTGCCCAGGCTGGCAGTACCCTGCGATTAATCCCGTATTGGTGATCGCTTTCAGCAAAAAATAGCCCTGGCACGGATCGTCAAATCTTGACAATTTTCCATCAGCAAAGATAAAGATCTGTCCCCGGGATGGGGGTGGCGGTGTATATATGCCAGCCACATGCCCCTTGTCATTTATGACGTGCGCCTTTGCGTAACTGAAGCCGAACTTGGATCCCTTGTTTTTTATTTTAAGTTCATCGGGAATGATGGGTGTGACGGTGTAACGAAATGGCAATGCAGCCCCGCAGCCACTCAATAATGAAATAATCAGTGAAATAAGAAAAATGGAGAATATATTGCCGCAAGAGCCCGGTGGGGGAGTGCTCGCAGAAGACATGGCGATGGAATTATTCATAGGCTTGAAATACAGATCCTTTGGCAAGACTAACGCCCTGATTTCAGCCGATGCTGTGGGCAATCGGCTGTGACAAAGTGTTAGATCAAACAAATAACAGCTACTGATAAATCAGTGGGAGCAAGAGCGGGCAAAAACACGATACCTGAATATTGTGAACCCTGATAGGGTGGAGAGCAGGTTTCACGAACTCTTTGGGGCTGCGAATTACAGCCATTTCTGATGGCACGAGTGGCAAAAGAATCCTGTTTTGCCACTGCACCATGCTTCTATAGTTCGATTACTATGGATGGAAACCGCTTTGCACCTGGAGCAGCGAAAGGTTTTTTCTTTTGGCTCCCGCTCTTCTCTCGTTTGGGAAGCAATTTCCCGACAAATGCGAATATTATAAAGGCGATAACAGCAGTGGTTGCTGTATTTTCAGTGTGCATGCTTAATCTTTTCTACATCCTCAACGTTTAAATTGAGGGAAATAAAATGGATAGCCTGTTGTTTTGTTTTTTCTTTTGTTTTTTTGTTTGCGACGGTGGCCGGTACCTGGCTGATGACGCTGCACGGTCTGCGTGTGCTGTGCGGGAATGAACTGCCGGTGCGTGGCGAGATTAAGGTTTACATGGCGGATGCACGCGATGCCGGTATTACCGGGGGGGGCCTGTTCCCAATACCTGGCTGGACGGGTTAAAAAATATGGATCTGGTCAGTGAATTCGGTGTGGATCCCGGTTTCTGGAAATCTTTTTCCGATGGGGTGGAGCACATTCAGGTAACGGATGGCAAGATCGACATTTGTTTCAAAGAGTAACTTTCAATGCTCTTCGTCGTTCAGTGGCTGTGTATTTAGCCATATTGTGATGGAATGGACCGATATTTGTTACGTTGCAATTGAGTTATGTTCCATGAACAATCTGAACCCATGCTCGTCAAGAGAGTCCTCAGCAAGCGAAATTATGGCTTGTGCTGAATCTTCTTCGTTAGCGGTAAACTTGCAGCCATTGAGTTCAAGAAATAGCACACCAATTACAAATCCTGTCCGTTTATTCCCATCCACAAAAGGGTAGTTTTGCAGAATTCCACTTGTGTAAGTGGCAGCCAAAAGGAAAATATCAGGCTGCTGATCGTAGACAAAAAAATTAAGCGGTCTTGCAAGTGCTGATTTCAGAAGATTCCTGTCACGAATACCTGATGCACCGCCATGCAGAAAAATTAAACGCTCATGAATGGCAAGGACGTCTTGTTCGTTTATCCAGACAGGCGTTGTCACTTGGCCAGTACATGGAGCGTGTTACGGTACCGATTACATATATCTTCTACCTTTGCCATTTTTTCGCCGAATGAAGGATCGTATGGTGTAATAAG
>NZ_JADZAJ010000024.1 GCF_020852615.1 Nitrosomonas sp.
CATGCATTGCCAGATAATGCCGGGCGGCGCGTATCAGTTTAAGCTGCTTGGCGGTGGTGATGCTGGCGGCTGCGCCACCAAACCGGTTGCCGGAACGCATCCGGACTTCAACGAATACCACCGTGTTGCCTTCCTGCATGATCAGGTCGATTTCACCGAAGCGGCAGCGGTAGTTGCTTTCCAGCAACGTCAGTTTCTGCTGCTGGAGGAAGATTGCTGCCCGCTGCTCGGCATCGCTGCCTTTGTTGCCTGCGGATGACATGGGTGTATTTGTCGTTATTGGCAAAAGATGCTGGATTACTTCATCCTTTCAGGATTCGCAAAGATGGCTTTTTTACGGTTATGCGCCACATTCGGAAGAATCCATTTTTTATCCATGTGCTCTCATCTTTTCCCCGGTTTGCACCTGCCACAGGTTGGTGTACAGACCGTTTTGTGACAGGAGAGCTTCGTGTGTGCCGGTTTCCACGATTTCACCCTTGTCCAGTACATAAATACAGTGGGCGTTACGGATGGTGGACAGGCGGTGGGCAATCACAATGGTGGTACGGCCAACGGTAATGTGTTCCAGAGAACGCTGGATGGCGGCTTCTGTTTCGTTGTCCACTGCGGAAGTGGCTTCATCGAGCACCAGCACCGGCGGATTCTTGAGAACAGCGCGAGCAATCGAGATGCGCTGCCGCTGGCCGCCGGAGAGTTTCTGCCCGCGTTCTCCCACGATGGTCTGATAACCATCGGGCAGTTCCATGATGAAATCATGTGCTTCGGCTGCTTTGGCTGCGGCAATGACAGCTTCCATACCGGCGTCAAACGTGCCATACGCGATATTTTCATACACCGTGCCGTGGAACAGGTAAACATCCTGACTGACCAGTCCGATGGATTTGCGCAGATCATGCAAGCGCAGGTCATGAATATCATGGCCATCCAGCAGGATGCGGCCCCGTTGCGGTTCGTAAAAACGCAGCAGCAGTTTAACGATCGTACTTTTGCCGCTGCCGGTGGCGCCGACCAGCGCAATCGTTTGCCCGGCATGAACAGTCAGGGAGAGATGGTTCAGTGTTGAGGCGCGCCGCTCATAGTTGAAGCTGACATCATCAAAGACGATTTCACCGCTGACCCGTTCAGTCACCAGCGTTTGCGGCCCGTCCACAATGGTCGGCTCAGCCTGCAGTAAATCCAGCACACGATGGGTGGAAGCCATTGCGCGCTGGAACAGATCCAGTGTTTCTCCCAGACGGGTAAGTGGCCACAGCAGACGTTGTGTCATGAATACCAGAATACTGTATGCACCAACATTGAGTTCGCCGCCGGCAGCCATTAACCCCGCTGCAACCATAATGGCGCTGAAACCGAGTGCGATCACCATGCGGATGATGGGGACGAATGCAGCACTTAACGAGATGGCATGCTGGTTCTTTTCCAGATAAATCCGGCTCTCACGTTCAATCTGGCCAAGTTCATGCTGTTCGGCGGTATAGCTTTTGATAGTGGCAATTCCACCCAGATTATTGGACAGGTAGCTGTTCAGGATACTGACCTGTTCGCGCATGGCGAGGTAGCGCGGGGCAATGCGCTTCTGGAACAGCCATGAACCGGCAACGACAAATGGCATGGGCAGTAACGCCATCCATGCCACACCCGGGGTCAGGTAGATGAACATGCCACCCACGGTAATGACGGTGGTGAGCAGCTGGATGAGATCATTCGCTCCCACATCCAGAAACCGCTCCAGCTGGTTGATGTCATCGTTCAGGATGGCCATCATTCCCCCGGTGCTGCGTGCCTCAAAATAGGCCAGTTCCAGTTTCTGGACGTGGTTGTAGGCATCCAGGCGCAGCGTATGCTGGATGCTCTGTGCCAGGTTGCGCCAGCAGAGCTTGAGCAGATACTCCCAGATGGATTCAAACCCCCAGACGATAAACGTGATTGCGGCCAGTATCCACAGCTGGGTGGAGACATCCGGGTACCCCAGCCGGGCGAATACGGAAGATTTCTGGTTGACGACAATATCCACCGCCATACCGATCAGGACAGGCGGGGCCAGATCGAACAGTTTGTTGAGAATCGAAAATAGTGTGGCGAGCCAGATGCGGCCGCGAAAAGCACTGCCGTAGTGCAGCAGGCGAACCAGCGGAGAGGTTGAGTGACTGGACATGGGATCGGGTTGGCTGATATTCAAATGGATTGATGGAAAAGTGGACTGATGGAATCAGGTGCTGCGGCAGATTGTCTGTTGTTTTGTTTGTCGCTTTATTTGCTGACCTATCCTTCCATCGGCAGCATCCGGTACATTGGAAAAGCGGGATAACTGCCGTATAGTGCGGCCACGCCCACCGGCAAATAACAGAACTCATGTTTCATCATCAGAATATGCCAGCTGCTGCAGGAATAGCCAAAGGAACATTATATGTGGTTGGCACACCCATCGGGAATTTGCGCGACATTACCCTGCGTGCGCTGGAAGTGTTGTCGGCAGTTGACTGCATCGCAGCTGAACACGTCCAGCACGCACAAAAACTGCTGGCCGGACATACACTGCCCGCCACATCCCGCATCTTGCCGCTGCATCAGCATAATGAAGGCAATGCGGCAGAGAAAATCATCGGGCTGTTACGAAGCGGCAAATCAGTGGCACTGATTTCCGATGCCGGCACGCCGGCCATTTCTGATCCGGGCGCCTTGCTGGTGCAGCAGGTGCTGGCACAACATTTTCCGGTTGTGCCGGTTCCCGGCGCCAGTGCGGCATTATGTGCCTTATCCGCTTCCGGGCTGATTGCGCCGCATTTTTTCTTTTATGGATTTTTACCGGCAAAAAGCGGGGAGCGTCAGCGCAAGCTGGCCGGTTTGAAAACGCTATACGCCTGTATCCTGGTTTTTTATGAAGCACCGCATCGCATTCTCGAAAGTGTGGCAGACATGGTTGCCGTATTGGGTGCTACCCGTGAAATCACGTTCGCCCGTGAACTGACCAAGCTATTCGAGACGATTCATACCTGTGCGCTGGGAGAGGCACCGGACTGGCTGCAGGCCGATGAAAACCGGCAGAGAGGCGAGTTCGTTTTACTGCTGGCGCCGGCCGAAGAACCGGACCAGGAAGACATCAGTCCGCAGGCCGTGCATACCTTATCTGTTCTGCAGCGGGAGCTGCCTCTGAAACAGGCCGCACAATTGACTGCAGAGATTACCGGTGAAAGCAGAAAAAAACTGTATGCCCGGGCACTGGAACAAAAGACAGAAATATGACAGTTTCAGTTATCGTCTTTGGAACGCCTGTGGCGTAAAGCATCCAGCCAGACCTGGGAGTTTTTGCTGCTGTGAGATTCCGGCGGAAAATTGGTGTTTATTTTTTGATCAGTGAGGAAAACAGGGTTGAACGATACAACAGGCAAACTGACACTTACCCGTCCGGATGACTGGCACCTGCATTTGCGTGACGGCGATGCGATGCGATCGGTGTTACCGGACACCGCCCGGCGTTTTGCGCGCGCTATCATCATGCCGAATCTCAAGCCGCCCGTTGTGACGACTGAACAGGCGGCTGCCTATCACGCCCGTATTCTGTCTGCTTTGCCGGATGAGCTGGCCGGGCGGTTCGTGCCGCTGATGACGCTGTACCTGACGGATTCCACTACACCTGAAGAAATCACTCGGGCAAAAGAAAGCGGCCTGGTGCAGGCAGTAAAACTTTATCCTGCCGGGGCAACGACACACTCCGATGCGGGTGTGACAGACATTGCCCGCTGTGAAGCCGCGCTGGAACAAATGGAAAAGCTTGATATACCGCTGCTGGTGCATGGAGAAGTGGTTGATCCCGCAGTGGATATTTTCGACCGGGAAAAAATTTTCATAGACCGGGTAATGATTCCGCTGCTGCAGCGTTTTTCGGGATTGCGCGTTGTTTTTGAACATATTACAACCCGCGATGCGGTTGCATTTGTGCAGTCCGCACCCGGCCGGGTGGCTGCCACGATCACGGCGCACCACCTGATGCTGAACCGCAATGCCTTATTTGCCGGAGGCCTGAACCCGCATCATTACTGTTTACCGGTACTGAAACGGGAGATTCACCGTCAGGCACTGCTGGAAGCAGCGACCAGTGGTCATGCGCGCTTTTTCCTCGGGACTGACAGTGCACCACATCCGGTTAAAGATAAAGAATCAGCCTGTGGTTGCGCGGGTATTTACAGTGCCCATGCCGCTATCGAATGCTATGCCGAGGTATTTGAACAGGCAGGCAGACTGGATCAGCTTGAAGCATTTGCCAGTTTTCATGGCCCGGATTTTTACCACCTGCCACGCAACACCGGCCAAATCACACTGATAAAAGAAAGCTGGCGGGTACCGGAACAGGTTGAACTGGGTGAAGACAGGCTGATACCGCTCAGGGCAGGGGAGCAGGTTGGCTGGAAGCTGATGGAATGCCCTCCCGGTCAGAGAGTCGTCAGACCCGGCTGAGGTAAGGAGGCAAGTACGCAACCGGCTGATCCTGCTGTCACACGCCCCGAGCTTCTTTTGCCGTCAGGAATGGCAACAGTTGCCGGATATACGGTGCAGTGTATTTCTGTCTGTATGCTGCATTTCCCTGCCGCCGATGGCTGCGAGCTTTAATACAAGCGTTTGCTCATAACTGAACGATCCATCATCATTCAGAGTGAATGATCCGCTGAAATCTCTGAGCTCCGCACGCGCTGACAGATATTTGTTCTGCAAAATGCCGTAATTCGGATCACCCGGGGTTGCCTTGAAATGAAGTACCCTGTCGCGTGCCTTGGCATCACCGCCAGCGATCATGGCGATCCCGCGGCCGAAGACTACAACACGCATGATCTGGCCAGTAGCCTTTTCCCACAGCAGATAACCGACTTCGTCGTGGAACGGATCCATAGCCTCTTCGCCATGGCGCCACGCGGTCATTTTGTAATTGAGCCCTTCGAGTGACTGTTTACCGTTTTCTGTTTTGGGAATCGGGTGGAACCAGGCTTTCTCAAAATAACCGGTCTTTCCCGTTTGGTCATCGGCATTGTGGTATGACACGTCAACACCTGTGTTGCCTTCCCATTCACCGACCAGCCAGGTGAGTGGCCCGAGTCTTTGCGGGCCGAGAATTTCATCCATGGCAAACTCTCCTTATGTGGTTGTCAAGAGATTTACACTATACGCAGGCATAAGTCTGAATACAATTTTCATAAGGCATGACAAAAACAGGGGATAAATCAGGTTTACGGGCTGTCCTCTACCCGGATGAAAGTCAGGAAAGTGCCAGATGGCGGTCACCTGGAAACAAATCCAGCCGGCGTGGTTTGATAAACACCTGATCTCCTTTCGCCAGTCGCAACTCACGAAAGCGCGCCTTGCTGATTTCGGCGTAAATATTATCTGCGCTCTGATTGTCTTGGCCTGCCAGTTCCAGCCGTACGATCGGGCCGATGGCAAGAATATGGACAATACGGGCAGCCAGGGCAGGTTCACCGTTTAATGTCCGGTTGACCTCAATGTCATGTGGCCGCACATAGGCGATGGCATTGAGATCTTCGGCTTCCGGGTACTCCGGGGCGTCAACTTCGAGATCGCCGATCCATGCATGGCCCTGATGCACACGCCCGTGGAACAGATTGACGTGCCCGAGAAATTCATACACGAACGGATTGGCCGGTTTTTCATACACTTCATCGGGGGTGCCAATCTGTTCGATACAGCCCCGATTCATGACCACAATCCGGTCTGCCACTTCCAGGGCTTCTTCCTGATCATGTGTCACGAAGATACTGGTCATATGCATGTCATCATGCAACTTGCGCAGCCAGGCACGCAGCTCCTTGCGCACCTTGGCATCCAGCGCACCGAAAGGCTCATCCAGTAACAGCACACCGGGTTCGACTGCCAGTGCCCGTGCCAGTGCGATGCGCTGGCGCTGCCCTCCGGAAAGCTGGTGCGGATAACGGTCTGCCAGCCAGTCGAGTTGCACCAGTTGCAGCAGTTCGGTCACGCGCTGATGAATTTCCCGGTTGCCGGGGCGCTGTTTTCCGGGGCGGACACGTAAGCCGAAAGCCACATTATCGAAAATAGTCATATTGCGAAAAAGGGCATAATGCTGAAAGACAAACCCAACGTGCCGGTCACGAATGTGTTTGTCGGTCGAATCTTCCTGATTAAACAGCACCTGCCCGGAATCGGCTGTTTCAAGGCCGGCTATGACCCGCAGCAGTGTGGTTTTACCGGATCCGGAAGGGCCCAGCAGCGCGAGCAATTCTCCCGGTCTGACTTTCAGATTGATGTTGTTCAGGGCGGTGAAAGCGCCAAACTGCCTGGAAAGATTGCGTATTTCGATAGTCATGAATGGTTTCCTCTGGAGGCTTGTTGTGCCACCTTGGCTTCAACCAGTGTTTTCAGTGCCAGCGTAACCAGTGCAAGTAACGCCAGCAGGGAAGCCACTGCAAAAGCGGCAACAAAGTTGTATTCGTTGTAAAGAATTTCGACGTGCAGGGAAAGGGTGTTGGTCAGGCCGCGAATGTGCCCGGAAACGACCGAGACAGCGCCAAATTCACCCATTGCTCTGGCGTTGCAGAGAATGGTGCCGTACAGCAATCCCCATTTAATGTTGGGAAGGGTGACGTACCACAGTGTCTGCCAGCCACTTGCGCCCAGAATGATGGCAGCTTCTTCCTCCTCGCTTCCCTGTGCCTGCATCAGTGGAATCAGCTCACGTGCAATGAACGGCACAGTGACAAAAATTGTTGCCAGAACGATGCCGGGTACGGCAAAGATGACGGAAAGATCGTGTTCACGCAGCCACGGGCCTGCCCAGCCCTGCAGACCGAATATCAGTACGTAAATTAATCCGGCGACAACAGGAGAGACAGAGAATGGCAGATCGATCAGGGAAGTGAGGATACTTTTGCCGCGGAACTCGAATTTGGCAATCGTCCAGGCGGCTGCAATACCGAATAGCAGGTTGAGCGGTATGGCGATGGCAGCTGCGATCAGGGTCAGGCGGATGGCGGCGAGAGCATCGGGTTCAGTGATGGCGACAAAATAAACTTCCCATCCTTTTCTCAGTGCCTCAAAGAAAACTGCCACCAGGGGCAGTAAAAGAAAAAGCGACAGGAAGGAGAGGGCCAGCAGGATGAGTATCCGGCGTACCTGCGGTGATTCCTGCGTCACCACCTTGTGCGGTGCCGGAGAGGTCTGGGATAACGGGATGGCAGTCATGGTTTTCCTTTATGCTTTGGTGCTGCGACGGCGCACCTGCCATTGCAGCAGGTTGATGATCAGCAGAAGAATGAATGAAATCACCAGCATGACGACAGCAATGGCCGTTGCACCGGCGTAATCATATTGTTCGAGTTTGGTGATGATGAGTAATGGCGTGATTTCCGAGACCATTGGAATATTGCCGGCGATAAAAATGACGGAGCCGTATTCGCCGATGGCACGGGCAAAGGCCAGCGCAAAACCGGTGGTCAGTGCGGGCAGCACTGCCGGAAAAATAATGTACCGGAAAGTCTGCCAGCGCGTTGCGCCCAGCATGGCGGCAGCTTCTTCCAGTTCTTTCTCGATGTCTTCCAGTACCGGTTGAACGGTGCGAACGACGAATGGCAATCCGATGAATGTCAGCGCAACGAAAACACCAGCGGGAGTGAAGGCCACCCTGATTCCCAGCGGTTCCAGATACTGGCCGAGCCAGCCGTTTCCGGCATAGATCGCGGTGAGCGTAATGCCGGCCACGGAAGTGGGTAATGCAAATGGCAGATCGATCAGGGCATCGACCAGGCGCTTGCCCGGAAACGGGTAACGTACCAGCACCCAGGCGACCAGTAATCCGAACCATGCATTGACCGTTGCGGCTGCCAGTGAGGCGCCGAATGTCAGCCGGTAGGAGGCGACGACCCGGGGCGCAGTTACCGTGTTCCAGAATTCCGGCCAGGTCAGTTGTGCGGTGTGAATAAAGGCTGCTGATAACGGGATCAGCACGATCAGGCTAAGATAAAGCAGCGTAAAGCCAAGTGCCAGGTTGAAGCCGGGTAAAACAGAGTGGCGCTTGCCAGAGTGATGCTTGCCGGAATGATACTTATGATTACTCAAAATTCAGATTCCCTGATGATCCGGTCGGTCCGGTTACTGATATTCATAAATTTTGTCGAACAGGCCGCCATCGCTGAAATGAATGTGCTGTGCCAGTTGCCAGTTGCCTGCCACTTCATTGACGGTAAACAGATTGACTGTCGGAAACTGATGAGCGTATTTCCTGGCGATTTCCGGATCACTCGGCCGGTAGAAGTTGCGTACCGCAATTTCCTGTCCTGCTTTGCTGTACAGATGTTCGAGGTAAGCCCGGGCAATGTTACGCACGCCATGCTTGTCGGCATTTTTATCAACGATGGTGACAGGGGGTTCAGCAAGAATGCTGATCGAGGGGATGATGATTTCGAATTTCTCCTGGCCATATTCCCTGAGTGCCAGGAATGCTTCGTTTTCCCATGAAATCAGAACATCCCCTATGCCGCGCTGGATGAAATTGATGGTTGATCCGCGTGCCCCTGAATCGAGTATCGGGACGTTTCTGTAAAGCCGGGTGAGGAACGCCTGTGCTTTTGCTTCATCACCCTCATATTTTTTCAGGGCAAAACCCCACGCCGCCAGATAATTCCAGCGTGCGCCACCTGATGTTTTCGGATTGGGGGTGATGACGGCAACACCGGGTTTAATCAGGTCGTCCCAGTCCCTGATTCCTTTGGGATTATCTTTGCGTACCAGCAGGACGATCGTCGAGAGATAGGGTGAACTGTTGTTGGGCAGGTGCTGCTGCCAGTCGGCCGGAATCAGGCCGGACTGTTTGCTGATTGCATCGATGTCGTGAGCAAGGGCGAGTGTCACTACATCTGCAGGTATGCCGTCGATAACCGCGCGTGCCTGCTTGCCGGAACCGCCATGAGACTGCCTGACCGTGATTTTTTCACCGGTTTTTTCCTGCCAGTGACGGATAAATTCGCGGTTGTATTCCTCATACAGCTCGCGTGTCGGGTCATAGGAAACGTTGAGTATCGTCTGTTCGGCCAGAGCATGGCGGGTGCATACCAGGCCCAGGATCAGCAATCCGGCTGTCAATCCTGTATTGAATTTCATCTGATTTCCCTAATGGATAAGCTGATGTTATTTGAATGCGCTGACAGCGACTTCTATATAGAAAAAATCCGTACCGGCAGTGGTATCTCCCAGTTCCGCCAGCTGCCGGTTTTTTACGAATCCGCCGTTGAACCAGTGCGAATAGCCCAGTGTGGTACTGATATGGGGTGTCAGCTTGTAACGGGCACGAATATCGGCAGAATGTCCGAGAAAACCGCCGCTGCTGCCGCTGCGATCACGGTTGTATTGGCTGCTGTTGAGCAGGTTGTTGAAACGATCAGTTTTACTGGCGAGCCAGAAGCCGTTATAGCCGCCATCAATTTGTAAATCCGGATGTGGCTGGAACTCTGCCTTTATTTTGGGTGCCTGGATGTTTTCCATGATGATGTTGTCATCAGCTGACCAGGGGCGTGCAAAACCGAAAAATCGTTCAAAGCGGTTGTTTGTGTTGTCATTTGGATTGCGGTCTCCGCTTGCGTAGCCATAAAAAACACTGATGCGCGGTTTCCAGGCGATTTGTCGAAAGGTATAGCCGAATTCGAGCAGATAGGCATGTGCCGATTTTTTCTGTCCGCCGTCGCGGCCAAACTGATAAATGGCACCAAGATCAAAATCCACTTCAGTGTCGGGCACAACACCGTAGGCCCGTATGGCGGGAGAGTGGATTTCACGTTTAATTCGGGTTCCACCATCGCCATCCTGCATTAATCCCATGTAATAGGGCTGCAGGGTGATTATTTTCGACCATTGGCGAAAATGTCCGATTACGCCGTAAAACCACTGGCCTTTGTCGCGCCGATCAAATTTGTCTGTCAGTCTTATGACCGGCTGCACGCCCCATGCATCCAGTTCCCAATCATTCGATTCCCGGCCGAAGGTAATGCGGAAACCTTCAAAATTATTGGTGGTGTTGCGCCACTGATTACTGGCCAGTAAGCGCCGATCCAGTGTTTCCCAGGCCATGCGGCCGGCCCGGATCCTGACAGGACGGTAATTGCCCGGGTCGTCACGCCCCAGCGCATCTCTGAAATAGAGTTCACCATAGGTCTGGATCAGTTCGAATTCATTCCAGTCGCGGTTATCTTTAGGGAATTTACCGTTATAGCGGCGTGCGTCTTCAAATTCGACAGCGAAACGCAGGGGATCCAGGATTTCTTTGATGCCCAGATAAGCCCGTGTCCGGAGTAAAACAGGGTCATCCGTGGTAATGCGAGAGCGCCGGATATCATTGTGACGATGTTCATAGCGTACGCGGTAATCCAGCCCGGCATCCAGCCAGTCAAGACTGCTGAAAGCACCGATCCCCGTTTTGGAGAGAGTACGCACATAACGGGGCGGGTCGGATTCCGGCTGAGTGCTGTAACTGCGGGCGGACTGATAGAAATCTGGCGGTATCGTTTCCCGTACTGCCTGATTGCTCCCGGTTGCTGTGAAACTTTCTTTCGCGTAAATCATGCTGGTCTGTAACAGAAATAGGATCAGGTAAAGCCATGCCTGTGTCGGGTGCTTCATTGATATCCTCGTGCCGGAAAGAAGTTATCTGGGGATTCTCTGAAAAACGATCGGTGTGGACCACTGCGTTAAAAACAGCCTCAAAATACTTGTTTATTATCTGTAAACTGCGTTCTGTTGCCTGTTTTTATCCGCTTTTTTCTTTGTGCCAGCTGTCTCGTTAACGTTTTTCAGAGAATCCCGGGTTTTCCCGGTCGGGTGATCGCAAGGTTTTCAGCAGTAATAAAATAAAGCGTGTTCCTGCTGTGATTGCTGTTTCAATATTGCCCGTGCGAATGCAGAGAAGATACCAACAATTATTTATCATTAAAAATAATAAATAATGATTTCTTTATTTATATTTTGTATATAAAGAAAATTATCCGATGGTTTGCCGCGCTTTGCCTGCATTACCGGTTTTTATCTGTTTTTTCTCTGGATGGCGGTCCCACCAGCGTTTTTTGGAGGATTTCCGGCAAAATGAGACAATTCCGGTAACACGCCTTTATTTTTATCTCATTGCAAATAATTATGGTTATGACACTTTTTGATCCATTTGATCTTTCCGGTCTGTCACTTGCCAATCGTGTCGTCATGGCACCGCTTACCCGCAATCGCTCACCCGGGGCTGTTCCGCAACCCGCCACTGTGACCTATTACGCACAGCGTGCCAGTGCCGGACTGATTATTACGGAGGGGACGGCCATTTCTCCGCAAGGGCAGGGTTATGCAAATGTTCCGGGGCTTTACACCCGGGAGGCGCTGAATGGCTGGCGTGCTGTAACTCAGGCTGTACATGCCGGAGGTGGCAGAATTGTCGTGCAGTTGTGGCATGTTGGCAGGGTTTCACATAACAGCCTTCAGCCAGATGGCCAGGCTCCGGTGGCACCATCCGCTATTCAGGCGCAGAGCAAGACTTATCTGATTGATGCCGGCGGTCAGGGTGGTTTTGTGCCGGTTTCACTGCCGCGCGCACTGGAAATCAGCGAACTGCCCGGAATTGTTGAGGATTATCGTCGTGCTGCACGGGCAGCTATTACGGCCGGTTTTGATGGTGTCGAAATTCATGCTGCCAATGGCTATCTGATCGATCAGTTTCTGCGTTCAAATTCCAACCGGCGCAGTGACGATTATGGAGGCAGCATTGAAAATCGCGCGCGATTCCTGTTTGAAGTGGTCAGAGCAGTTTCTGATGAAATCGGTGCGGTGCGTACCGGTATCCGATTATCGCCCGTCACCCCCGCCAACGATATGTTCGACCCGGAGCCCCAGCTGCTGTTTGAATATGTGGTACGCGGCCTCGCAAGAGATGCGCTGTCCTACATTCATGTTATTGAAGGTGCCACTGGTGGCGCGCGTGATTATCAGCAGGGGAGTGCGCCATTCGACTATGCTGCCTTGAAGCAGGCTTACCGTGATGCCGGTGGCAAGGCTGCCTGGATGCTCAATAATGGCTACGATCCTGTGCGTGCCCGGCAAACAATCGAAACCGGTCAGGCAGATCTTGTTTCCTTTGGTCGCCTGTTTATCAGCAATCCGGATCTGGTTGAACGGTTGCGACTGAATGCACTGCTGACAGAACCTGACAGCAGCACCTTTTATGGTGGCGGTGAGCATGGTTATATCGATTATCCTTTCCTGCACTCCTCGAATAAACCGTTATAACAATGCTAATCGTGTTAGCACTCATGAACTATGAGTGCTAAAGTATGTCTATTACGCTTAATTACATGGAGTCCGTTTGACCTGGGGCTCATTCTGAATAATTAAAGGAGACAACCATGAGTGAGGTTATGACTTTGCCGGTGATAACAGGTGGAGATCTGGATGGTTATATCCGTGCAGCCGGCAGTTTCCCCATCTTATCCCGGGAAGAGGAGATTTCTCTGACTAAACGCATGCGGGAAGAGGGTGACATCAGTGCTGCGCACCAGCTGGTACTGTCCCATTTGCGTGTGGTAGTGACTGTTGCACGTGGCTATCTGGGATATGGGCTGCCGCATGCTGATCTGATTCAGGAAGGCAATATCGGCCTGATGAAGGCTGTCAGACGGTTTGATCCTGAACGGGGTGTCCGGCTGATTTCCTTTGCAATTCACTGGATCAGGGCGGAAATTCATGAATTCATTATGCGTAACTGGCGGCTGGTCAAGATTGCCACGACCAAACAGCAGAGAAAGCTTTTTTTCAATCTGCGCAGTATGAAGAAAGGACTGGATACAATGAGCCAGGCTGAAGTGGCTTCGATGGCAGAACAGCTGGGTGTCAAGGCTGCAGAAGTTGTCGAAATGGAAACACGTTTCAGCGGGCGGGATATTTCACTGGAACCGGTAACAGACAGTGATGAAGATGATTTCAGTCCGATCGCGTACCTGACTGATGGATCGGATCCATCCCGGGAACTGGAAAAAGAGCAACTGGAGCAGCTGACACATGCCAGACTGAAGCATTCACTGGATGGCCTGGACGAACGCAGCCGCCGTATTATCGAAGCTCGCTGGCTGCAGGAAGATAAAGCGGCTACGTTGCATGAACTGGCGGATGAGCTGGGTGTTTCGGCTGAGCGAGTGCGCCAGATTGAAGCCAAGGCGATGAAGAAAATGCGGGCGGAGATAGCGGTGTAATCATTGCAGGAACTGTTCTCAGACTGGCGGCCGTGTAATGCGGCCGTCAGTATTTCAAGTTTTTAAGTCTTCAAAGCGGTAATCCATTTCCTGTACAGACGGTCTGCAACTGATTGCAGTGCAGCAATGCGGTTGTTCAGGCTGGCCTGAATTTCTTCCGATGTGGCCACTGCGGGACCCCCCTGGTTTTGCAAGAGCTCGGCAGCATTTGCCTCGCACCATATTTCCACCATTTCACAAGTCATTTCAATATGGCATTGCAGGCCCAGATGTATTCCCTGCGCAAAAGCCTGATTGGGGCAGTAGGGGCTGGATAACAGCCGGGCTGCTTTTTCCGGGATGCTGAAAGTTTCTCCGTGCCAGTGAAAGGCTTCAAATTCCGTGAGGTCGCTGCCAAACCACGCATGGGCAACAGGCGAATTTTCTATATTGACCTGTCCCCATCCCAGTTCCCTGACCGGGTTGCCAGTGACTGTGCCACCCAGGGCGACTGATAACAGCTGCCCTCCCAGACAATGGCCCAGAACCGGAATATCGGCTGCCACCGCCCGTCTGATGAGCAATTTCACCTGGCTGATCCAGGGTAAATCGTCGTTTACACTCATGGGCCCTCCCATCAGTACCAGGCCACTGTAACTGTCCGGATTTTCCGGGGGAGATGCCCCTTCATCCAGGCAGATAAGCTGGCCGGGAATGTGATGGTGGTGGAGAAATGTGGCAAAATAGCCGGGCCCTTCGATCGGGAAAAACCTGAGAATTGCGACGGGTTTCATCGATAATATCCTTCCTGGAATAAGTGAACAGATTTCACTGCCCCCTTTCGGGTCTGCCGAATTGTTCAGTAGAACGTGGATTGTACGGCTTTCCGGTTTTTTACGGGAACGAGGTTGTATTACGATATGCCGGAATGAAATGACAGTCTGCTTCGCCGGTAAATGGCGAATTTTCCGGATTGACGCCTGGAAGGGCACTCCGTTTTTATTTCTCCTGCTTTGGTATCAAAATAGTGAAGGCATTAAAAAACCACGATTTCAATGATCTGGTTCGGCTGGAACAGCTGCGACATATCGAAACCGGACAGCCGCAGGCGCTTTCCTATGCGGGTATTGCGAGTATGGAAGCGTATCCGGCTTCAGGTTTCAGCTACCCGGCTTTTCTGGAAAGGCTGCTGGATCGCGCTCACCATCTGATTCATGATAATCACCTGGATGAAGTGCTCCGGCAGCCGGGGAAGCTGTTTGTGCGAACCGGCAGAGTTATCCTGCTGCTGGCGGCCATTCTCGGGGGGCTGGCTGCAGCTCATGCAACGGGCGAATCTTCCACATTGAATATTTACTGGCTGCTGGTTGTTCTGCTCGGGTTCAATTTCCTGTCAATGTTGCTGTGGTGTATCGGGATTTCCCTAAATATCCAGGGCTTGAGTTCAGGTATTGCGGCGCAACTGGTCTGCTGGCTGCCTTTTTATTTCAGGAAAAAGGAAACGGATTCTGTCAGCACCCTTGCCGCGCGTGCCTGGTGGGAAACCTGTCTGTCCGGCAGGGCGGGCAGGTGGCGGATCAGTGTGCTGACCCACCAGTTCTGGCTGGTTTATCTGCTGACCGGCATGGGTGTATTAATCCTGCTGATGCTGGCAAAGCAGTATGATTTTGTTTGGGGGACGACACTGCTGCCGGAGAACAGCCTGCCGGAACTGACCCGTTTGCTGGGGGTGCCAATGCAGCATATTGGCCTGATTGTGCCGGACAGCGGGCAGATTGTGGCCAGCCGGATCGGTGCAGGTGTGCAGGATTCAGCCATCCGAAGTGCCTGGGCCGGGTTTCTGGTGGGGGCACTGGTTGTCTATGGATTATTACCCCGGCTGATCCTGATCCTGTTGTCTTTCTGTATGCTGAAGCTGTCGGAGTACCGCTACAAACTGGATTTGTATCTGCCTTACTATGTCACGCTGCGACAGAGCCTGATAGCTAAAGAATTTGTAACCAGTGTGATCGACCGGGATCCGGGCATGGGAAAGGAACAGCCGGCGCTGGCCGCCCGCAGTGAACATAACCGCCCTTTCCCTGCAGATGCGCTGGTGATCGGTATTGAGCTGGATAATCATGCTGCCTGGCCGGAAGGGGTGGTGTGCCAGGAAAATGTGGCAGATCAGAAAACATTTATCCGTGTTTCAGATACGCTTAAAAAATCCAGGCATGCATTGCTTATTGGCGTGGCGGCACACCGGCTGCCTGATCGCGGGGTGCAGCGAATGATAAGCGAACTGGCAACACTGGCTTCCGGCCAGGTCTGGCTGATGCTGCTGCCAGGCAGTTCTGCGATCCCGGTTGCGGAATCACGCAAACAGGCCTGGTACCGTCTGGCACAGACTTGTGCGATTCCGGCCGAACATGTCCTTTCCTGATGACCATACATTCTGAAATGAAATCTGCCGGTACAGCGCCGGCACAGGGAACACCCCTGCTGGAGATAGCGGTTGTCGGCCATACCAATACCGGAAAGACGTCGCTGATTCGCACCCTGCTGCGCAGTACCCGTTTTGGCAGAGTTGAAGATGCTGCCGGGACAACCCGGCATGTTGAACGGGCGACTATTTTTGCCGGTAGTGAAGCGGTGCTGAATTTGCACGACACACCCGGAATCGAAGATGTCTATGCGCTGCAGGACAGGCTGCATGTGACTGCTGCCCGCAACAAACGCCTGACACCGGTTGAGCTGCTGGAAAAATTTGTGGCTGCAACACCACTTAATGATTCGCTGGAACAGGAAGCCAAAGTTATCCGGCAGGTATTGCGCAGCGATGTGCTGCTATATGTAATCGATGTGCGTGAACCGGTACTGGAAAAATATCTCATTGAAATCGAGACACTTGGCAAGGCGATGAAGCCCATGATCCCGGTCTTCAACTTTACCGCATCGCATCGGGCAGAACTGGATCTGTGGAGAAAAAAGCTGGCAGCGTTCAACATTTATGCCTCGCTTGAGCTGGATACCGTGGCATTTGCTTTTGAAGCAGAGAAACGCCTGTACCAGAAAATACAAAGCCTGCTGGAAGATCACTACACCCGCCTGCAGCGTCTGATCGACCATCGTGCCAGAGTCTGGAACCAGCTTTGTATGTCGGCTGCCCGGCGGATTGCAGGGTTAATCATCACTGCAGCATGCTACCGCGAGCATACGGGGCAGACTGGAAATACGGGAGGGGATACGCGGGATTTAGCGGAGGCTTCCTCTGCTGCAGCCAGGCTGCAGGATTTTGTTCGCCAGGCAGAGCAGCATTGTCTGGCTGATTTGCTGAAAATGTTCAATTTCACAGATAACGATATCGAACTGCAAAAAATACCGGTACAAAACGGTTACTGGCAGCTTGATCTGTTTGCACCCGGTGTGCTGAAAGCCTATGGTCTGGATGTTGGCAGTGCTGCTCTTAAAGGTGCTGCTGCCGGAGCGGGAATTGATCTGATGGTGGGGGGATTGAGCCTGGGGGCAGCCAGTATCCTGGGCGCCCTTGCCGGAACCGGCTGGTCTACCTTCAAGCGTTATGGCAGGGAAATCCAGGCAAAAATCAAAGGTACCCGCTGGTTATGCGCGGATGACACTACTCTGCAATTATTGTACCTGCGCCAGCATCAGCTGCTGGACAAACTGATGAACCGGGGACACGCCGCCTGTCATACCGATCAGGTGGGGCAGCCGCCGGAGCGTGGCGAGCTGCCGGAAGACTGGCAGCAGATTATTGATATGCTCAGGCAGAACCCGGCGTGGGGCGGATCATCAGCGCTTCACGATCACGATGCCCGGTATGGCTCAATCGAAAAAAGGCTGACGGATGCTTTGCTGAAGAGCCCGGCACTTTAGGTTCCGGCTGTAATCAGCCAGCCCTGAGCCTGCCGTCCAGGCATGCCGCGTGCCCCGGGGTGAAAGATATATTTGCAGGAAAGTCGTCCACAGCATGCATCCCATGCCATACCGTGCCATGCGAGAAAAGTTATCCCCGCCTTTTCCGAAAAATTATCACTGTACTGCTAACCAGGCACCCTGTCTGGTCGTTATCCAATCCCGGTTAACAAAATCCCTGCACTGATCAGGTGCGCCTGCAGTACCGAAATTTCTTTCGTTGTGTGAGTAATACGGGTGGTGTTTACCGAAATCAGCTTCGCCTGATCTGGAATCACGTAACCAGTCCACATAGCAGTCTGCACATCATCGCGCTGTAATAATATTGTTATTATTCAATCTGTTATATTCATTTTTTACTGAATTTCCCGGTATTTTTAGTTTTTGGCATGTTGCTTGCTTCTATCTGATGTGAAGGCAGCCGGATTAAACAGGTTGACCCTGCGAGAGCGGAATCCTGAACTCGTTAACGTATGTCTGCATGGCTGATATGAGTCATCAGACAAGGTTTTTGGGGAAATTAAAACATTGGAGGGCCAGATCATGTACGAGAACGAAAATATTTTTGAATTCGATCCGGAAATAAGTGGTTTTGAAGCTGAACAGTATGAAGGTGAGCAATTTGAGTATGGTGAAGCGGAGTGGGGTGAAGTCTTTAACGAAAATGAAGTGATGGAACTGGCTGCCGAACTTCTGGAAATCAGTAATGAAGCGGAACTGGATCAGTTTCTGGGCGGATTAATCAAGAAGGTCGGAGGAGCCATTGGCAAGGTGGTGAAATCCCCTATCGGCCGAGCTATAGGTGGGGTGATCAAAGGTGTTGCCAAAAAGGCGTTACCCATTGCAGGTGGTGCTTTAGGTGCCTATTTTGGTGGGCCGCTGGGAGCAAAGATTGGCAGCGGGCTTGCCTCTGCAGCTGGAGGTGCGCTTGGGCTTGAGCTGGAAACACTGAGTCAGGAAGATCGTGAATTCGAAGGTGGAAAACAGTTTATCCGCTTTGCTGCCAACACCGCCAGGAATGCCCTGTCGGCCCCTCCCTCCGGTGATCCGCGCAGTGCCGCACAAATGGCTGCAAATAAAGCTGCACAAATATATGTGCCCAATCTGACAGCGAGAGCGAGGACGGCCATGCCTGTGGTCGTGCCGGGCAAAGGGCAGGGAGGCAGGTGGATCCGGCGAGGCCGCAACATCATTATTCTCAATACCTGAATTATTCCTGAACGTATTTTTGAGGAGGATGACATCATGCATGACATTGATCGCACTACGCTGGAAGCCAATACCGATCTGGAAAATTACGAACACGATCAGTATGAATATGGGGAATCGGGTGAAGCAGAGTGGGGGGGCGAAACCGCTGTTTTTAGCGAGGTCGAAGCGATGGAGCTTGCAGCCGAGCTTCTGGAGATCAGCGATGAGGCAGAGCTGGATCAGTTCCTGGGGGATCTCATCAAAAAAGCGGGCCAGGTGGCCGGAAAATTTGTCAGATCGCCAGTCGGGCAGCAGCTGGGTGGGTTGCTGAAAGGAGCGGCCAAAAAGGCTTTGCCGATGGTGGGCAGCGCCATTGGCGGTTATTTTGGGGGGGCGGGTGGAGCCAAAATTGGCGGTCAGCTGGCTGCTAATGCCGGCAGGATTTTTGGCCTTGAACTGGAAGGGTTGAGTCATGAAGACCAGGAATATGAAGTTGCCAAAAGGTTTGTACAACTCGCCGGTGCTGCGGCAAAAAATGCAGCGTTAGCACCACGGGCAGTCAATCCCGCAACTGCCGCACAATCTGCGATAGCCACCGCTGCCCGGCAACTTGCGCCGGGTCTGATTCGCGGTACGCCAGCGATCGTCGCCGGTGCAGCCGGCAGTCCGTGTCCTTCCTGCGGACGGGGTGCTGTGAGCGGGCGCTGGATCCGGCGCGGAAACAAAATTATTCTGCTCGGAGCATAGCCTGCCATGGTTACCGCTTCCTATGCCACGTGGATGCTTGAGCAGGAGGCTCGTGCCCTGCTGACCAGACTGAAACGGGTCAAACCTTTTGCCCTGCACGAAACCATGTTGCCTGCCGCATCACTGTTACCGGCAGCACAAACCGGTATTGAGCGTTATCTGATGCGGGGGCGACAGGAATTAAGGAGGCTGATCCGGCGCTACATCGCATGGCTGCGCAGCCCGTCCGGCCGAAGGGCGGCACCCGCCCATGCACAGCGGTTGTTCTCGCTGCTGCGGCTGCGATTCAATACAGTGCTGACACAGTTTGATCTGTTTGACGATGCCCTCACGCAGCGCAGTGAAAATGAAGTCGGCGTCTGGCTTGCCGGCCTGGAAGCGGTTTCGGCGGATGCACTTGTCATTCCGGGGCATTACTACGAGGTACCGCCGATCATCTGTTATCTCGATCGCGGTATTGGTGCGGCAATTCGCCGTGTAAGGACACGACTGCCGGGTGGCGGTGAAAATCCGGTAGTAATGATTCGCATTCCCCGGGAACGTATGGTCGGTAGTGGCGTTGCTTCTTCCCTGATTCATGAAGTCGGTCATCAGTCTGCTGCACTGCTGAACTTGGTCAATTCCCTGCGGCCTGTTTTGCAGGGGATGAAACGGGGCAGCGGAGTGTACAACGTGGTCTGGTCACTATGGGAACGGTGGATTTCAGAGATCGTTGCGGATTTCTGGTCGATCGCCCGCATTGGTATTGCCGCCACACTCGGATTGATGGGTGTGGTCAGCCTGCCACGTGCCTTCGTATTTCGCCTGAGTCGGGATGACCCGCATCCGTCACCCTGGATTCGCGTCAAACTGGGTTGTGCAATCGGGCAGGCACTTTATCCCCATACGCAATGGCAGCATCTGGCTCAGCTATGGGAAGACTACTACCCGCTGGACGAATTGAATGCTGCACAGCGGCGCAATTATGAAATGCTTCAAGCGACATTGCCCGGCTTTGTGACACTGCTGGTCAATCATCGCCCGCAAAGCCTGCGTGGAGCGAGTCTGGCCGAAGCCTTACAGGTACAGAACCGCTCGCCGCAACAGCTTCAGACACTGTTCTCCATCTGGCAGCAGCAGCCTGCGAGGATGTATCAGGCTTCGCCGGTTCTGACTTTTGCCGTGATCGGCCAAGCACGTGCCGATGGACGCATGAGCCCGGAACAGGAAAGTGCCCTGCTGGGAAAGCTGCTCACCCACTGGGCATTGCGCAATACGTTGAAAGCAGCGGCAGATTGTTCTGCGAAGCCGCAGCAACCTAACCTTTTGCCGGCAGGTTACTGCCAGCAGAATCGTCCTGTTAACTATTCATTTAGGAGAATAACATGAACCTTTCAATAACCCTTAATGTGGGACCTGCCATATCAGGTAAAACAACAGGTATAGGAATTCTTTCCAACGCGAAAGTTGTTGTGACAAATACAAGCCAAATTAAGCAATCTGGAAAAACTGATAACAATGGGAAAGTGACTTTTGAGAATCTTGATGCAGGGTGTTACAAACTGACATTTCCAAATCTTCCGGCTGGATGGGACTTTACTGATTCTAACTTTGAGATTTCAATAGAAAATAAGGATGTGGAGGTAACTTATACAGTTAATAATAAAAATTTCAGCGGACTGGCTTTAGAGGCGATAGATGTTACAGGTTGTCCTACCACTCATATTACACAGGGCCAGGGTTTCTGGATAAGAGTTACTCTACCCAGTGGTATAACGGCGAAGACGGTAGATTGTTACGCATATAGGAATGGGGGAAAGCAGAGTTGTGCACAAAATCAGGGGAGTGTTCAAGAGAATGTATACGTAGCTCAGGTATTGGGGGTGACCGATACAGCTGGCCCTCTTATGATTGCTGCAAACGTGGGGTTAGTGACAGATCAAAATACTGAGGGAAGTGGTGAGTTTACAAATATTGTTCTCAGATTGACGAACACAATCAACGTTGATGAGAGTAAGCAAATTATTGGTGGGCAAGTCAATACTACTACTTCATTAACACGTACTGAGACCTCTTTCACAGAAGATACGGCGTTCTGGACTGCGATTCGCAACAGTACGGAGGCACTGTCGTTCAACAACTATTTCAGTTTTATGAATCAAATTTTCTGTGACCCGAAGGGGGATGGTACAGGTTCATGTAACAAATATAACGAATTATTAACAAAACGTTTTCTGCCCTTTACCGATTCTGATACGTATCGAGTTGTTAAAGTGGCTACCGAAGCTTTTGTGATGGTAAATTGCGGTGTTCTCGCTCAAAAAGATTGCAATGGTCTGTCAAAACAGCCATTTAATCCGGATCTGGACAACGCCTATCTCAGCAGGCGAGATTTACCAACTTCACAAAATTTAAGCGGGATATTTAATAGTCAATATTTGGTTGGGGTAAATGATAACAGGAATGTTCTCCCCTATCTCGCCGTTATTCGCCGCAAGTTGCCTGATATTCCAATAAACAGTATTGGAAATGAACAAGATAATTCGGGTCGTGATGCCGATGTGTGTTACGGGTTGTTACAAGAGAAGCTTGCCAATCCCTGTTTGCTGGAACTGATCTGGTCATACTGGCATGAGGAAGGCATGCTGGTGCAAACGTCCAATGCCATTACCCGGCGGTTCCAGAATGTGCGTTCATCCGACCGGGATCCGCTTGCCAGCATGGAAATGGATCCGCTGCGCCCGCTCAATAATCTGCTATGGGGTTACATTCAGGATGAGCAGCACCGCCTGACCGTTAACCGCCGTAATTACGAGTACGATCATCATTACGGGTTGCGGCTGGAAGGCAAAGCAGTACAGAATTTCCGGCCCGCCGATACACGTTCCAAGTTCCTTGAGGCTTTCCATCACCTGCTGAGGCTGTGTACCGTGTTCTACAAGCAGGATGACGATACCACTGTCAAGGCGGATGCTTTTCCGGTGCTCAACGCACTGAAGGAAGTGCATCTGATCCTGTCCCAGGGGGCGCACAACCAGTTTGGCGACCTGCCATCGACTGCCCGTATCGAAATGCTGATGCAGCAATGGATACTGGCCAGGCCCGAGTTCCGTGAACTGCTGCCGACACGGGTCATGGTGGCTTATCCCGAACCCTGGATGGATCGCGTTGATGCCATGAAGAAACTGCAGGGCTGGACCGATACCAGCGTGTTGCATTTCCGCAATCTGGGAATGTTTGGTGAGCAGCTGCTGCTTTCCGTCCGCTGGGGACATTGGAGCGACGAGTTTGAGCCCGTAAAGGCGCTTAACTGGGCGCGATTCTTCCGTCCGCAGATACAGGGTTATATCCACGCCTATCGCGCAGCGACAGGGGCTGATTTGTCAGCTGATCCAATCGTCAATGCCCGGGTTGATTCGACCCTGCCGTCGGTACTGTTGCAAAAACGCCTGGCGAGCCAGCAGCGGGCTGTTTGAGATGTATCCCGATGATCAATTTTACTTCGGCGCTCTACTTGGGGCTGCATCACCCCGGCCGGGTCCTGCAGCCGTGGCAGCAGCTTTCACTGGGGGTTCCCGCCGCGCTGGCCGAACCACCCGGTGCTGTGGAAGTTGCACAACAGCTGGCGCAGTTGCAGGGGTGTGAACAGGGGGTGCTGCTGCCTTCCACATTGCATCTGTTCTGGGATTTGTGCGGCATGCTGTTTCAGCAGCGGGCAATATTGTTTCTGGATGAAGGGACTTATGCAGTTGTGCGTTGGGGAATGGAGCGATTCCGTGCAAAAGGAGGGGAAGTTCACATTTTCCGGCATCACGATCCTGATGCACTGCTGACACAAATCAGGCGGTTTGCGTATGGCAGAAGAAAATATCCGGTGGCAGTTGCCGACGGGTTTTGCCCGGCGTGCGGTCATGCTGCGCCAGTTAAGGCATATCTGGAAACAGTCAGGCGCTTTGGTGGTTTGCTGGTACTGGATGATACGCAGGCGCTGGGGATTCTTGGAGAATCGCCGGCATTGCATACGCCGTATGGCAGGGGAGGTGGCGGAGTACTGCGCTGGAGCGGAAATTCCGGGCCGGACATTATAGTGGGTTCATCCCTGGCAAAAGGTTTGGGAGTACCGGTTGCGATCCTTGCTGGAAGTAAGAAGCTGATCAAACGATTTGAAACGGCGAGTGACACCCGGGTGCACGGCAGCCCGCCGTCTGTGGCTGTAATTCAGGCGGCCCGGCATGCGCTGATTATGAATCAATCCCGGGGCGATGGGCTGCGGCAGAGGCTGGCACAGCGGGTTGCCCGGTTCCGTAGCGGCCTGGCGGCAATGGGGTTGAATACAGCTGGTGGCTGGTTTCCTGTCCAGATTTTGCGGGGGATCGATGGAAATGAGGCGATACAGGTACATCAGTTCCTTTCCCGGCAGGGTATTCAGACCGTATTGTCCCGTCCCCGTGGCAGCAGTGTGGCTCACCTGAGTTTTTTAATGACAGCGCGCCATACTGTCGGGGAAATTGACCAGTGCATCGACGTACTGGCTGCGGTGATACATGGCTTTCGAAGAAACACTGATCGTAACGGGAAACCGGATGCGCTGGCTTTGTAAAGTAACCACCATATACGGGAGGTAAATCATGAATCAGGAATCCGGGTTTGAAACCATACCACTGGAATGGATGCCGGAAGTACCGGGGGAAGCGTTTGAAATAGAGGGTGAGCGTGGAATACGGCGTTCATTTGCAGGAGCGGGAAGGCGTAGCGTGCAGCCGGGTGCGCGACCGGTTATGCGGCCGGGGGTGCGCCCTTCAGGATCTGGAATAAGAACAGCGGGCCGGCACCCGGCTTTTTCAAGATCACCTTCTTCTTCCAGAGGGTTGCGGAGATCGCCTGGCGATGCTGTCTATGAACCTTATCCGGTCGTGGATGAGCCTTATCCTGCCGAGCCGGACAGTGCATCCGGTTCAGAGCGTGTGCGCTGGCTGCAGGATTGTCTGAATCAGGTGATGGGAACACGGCTTGCGGTGACAGGAATCATGGGGCCGGAAATACGCAGCACTATTCGGGGTTTTCAGCGCAGACAGGGATTAAGGGTGAGCGGTATTGCCGGGCCGGATACGGAAGCGGCATTGAAAACAGCCTGCGGAAAACAGAATGCTCAACTCCCGGTGAAGGAACTGGAATCCAATGTAATAAGCCGCATGGGGGAGTGGACAGCAGCGGAATTACCTGCTGTGTTCCGTAAAAATTACAGCAAACTGCTGAGTTATATGTCACCGGCAGATCGGAAAATCTGGGCCGGCAGGCAATGTTACCGGCTTTCACACTATCGCAGTGCTCCACAACAAGGCGGAGTTTATCTGCTTGTTTTTCGCAATCGCACACCTGGCGGGCATATCGGTTATATCGGCGAGACCGGAAACCTTTATAACCGGGTACGGGGATATCACCGGGATGTAATATTCCTTGGCCTTAATCCTGATCATTATTCCATCTGTTGGGTGCTGACCCCTCAGCACAAGGCAATTGAAGCCAGTCTGCGGGCCGTTCTGAATCCGACCGGCCTGGTCACCAATCAGCGGGAGCTTGAACTCGCCTTCGAAAGCCCCTTCAGTGAAGCCGAAGAACTTGAACTGGCTGCTGAGTTACTGGCTGTTTCCAATGAAGAAGAGCTGGATTTGTTTCTGGGAAAACTGTTCCAGGGGATCGGCAGAGGTCTGAAGAAAGCTGGCCGTTTCGTTGGCAGGAAAGTATTGCCGGTATTGGGTAAGGGTTTGAAGGCGATTGGTAAAATGGCACTGCCAATAGCGGGTAAGGCACTGGGGACTTTTATTCCAATACCGGGGGTCGGTACGGCTATTGGTGGCGCCATCGGAACAGCTGTCAGTAAAGCACTTGAGCTTGAATTTGGCAGTTTTCCTTCTGAGGAAGCGGAACTGGAAATAGCGAGACGGTTTGTGCGTATTGCCGCGACAGCTGTCGGCCAGGCTGCCCTGGCTGATCCGTATGCGGATCCTGCCGCGGTTGCCAATACTGCTTTGGCAACCGCAGCACGGATGCATATGCCGAATCTGCCAGATCACTACGTTGCCGGAGCTTTAAAGAATGACTTGCATAAAATAGGCGGGGTTGTCTGATACCGGGCAATCGGGTAAGTAACGGGATACGTTATTCAGCAGGGAGGTGATGATGATCATTGATTGTCATTGTCATGCCGGGAGTGGTGATGGTCTGACGGGGCCCTGGGATACACGCGCTTCATTGAAGCATTATCTGCTGCGTGCCAGGAAGGCTGGAATCCGGCGCACTGTATTATTTGCGGCATTTCATTCGGATTATGCGATTGCCAATAAGGAGGTCGCACAAATTGTGGCCGGCCAGCCTGACCGGTTTTACGGTTTTGCTTTTGTGCATGCAGCAAGAGATCGCGGGCGGATACACAATATGATCGAGACTGCTGTCAGGCAATATGGTTTTGTCGGCATCAAGGTGCACCGCCATGATGCGGCCATTACCCGTGAGATTTGTATGGCTGCCCGGGCTTATGCTTTACCGGTGCTGTACGATGTGGCGGGTGAGGTGTCGGTATGTGAGTTGCTGGCACAGGAATATCCGGATGTCAGCTTTATCATTCCTCATCTTGGCAGTTTTGCTGATGACTGGCGCGCGCAATTGGCCCTGATTGATCATCTGGTTCGCCATGCCAATATCTATACCGATACTGCCGGGGTGCGGCGTTTCGATCTGCTGGAACAAGCGGTCCGACGGGCAGGGGCTCACAAGATTTTATTCGGTTCGGATGGGCCATGGCTTCATCCGGGTGTTGAGTTGGCAAAAATTAAGGCATTACGTCTTCCCTTGCAGCAGGAAGCGTTGGTTTTGGGAGCAAATTTGCATAATTTGATCCACCCTGCACGAAGGCAATGGCCACTTGCTCCGGCAAGGCGACAAAGAGCGGAGCAGCAAAACAGGCAAGCTGTTTTCCCGGATTAAGGTTTGCGGTAAGGGGGGCGTAACTGTTATGTGCTGTTTTTCTGACGTTGTGCGGCTCTGCGCAATTGCAAGGCACGGTCAGTGACACCGAGGCGTTGTGCGGCACGCTGCAGATTACCGTCTGCTTCATCCACAGCGATACGAATTGCAATTTCTTCTGTATCCTTGCTGATGACTTTGAGCCCCATTCCACGGCTGAGCGCTATTCGAATCGCCCGTTCGAAATTGATATCCCGCCATTCTTTCCGGTTTTCGGATAAGGCCGGCCGTTCATCAGGCGGAATACAGCCCACTGTGAGAGGGCCTTCACCTGCATATCGGCACAGCATCCGTGAGACAACCTGCTTGAGATCACGCACATTGCCCGGGTATTGTCTGCACAACAGATATTCCTGAACAGGTTTATCAAGAATGGGGATATTTTTGTATGTACTGCTTTGTTTCAGGAAATGACTTGCCAGTGGCAAAATGTCATCAGTTCGTTCACGCAGAGGCGGTAAGCAGCATATAAAGCCGGCAATTCTGTAATAGAGATCTGCGCGGAATTCACCTCGTTGAACTTGTGCCATGAGATCGCGGTTGGTAGCACAAATTAAACGGAACGAGGTGCGTTGCCAGGCGTTGCCACCGACACGTTTGTATGTTTTCTCCTGAATTACCCGTAAAAGCTGGGTTTGCATGGCCGGAGACAATTCACCAATTTCATCCAGAAAGAGTGTACCTCCATTGGCAAGTGCGAATACTCCATCCCTTGAAGTTGCTGCTCCCGTGAAAGCTCCGCGCTCATGGCCAAAAAATTCACTGCCGGCCAGCTCCGGCACAATTGTTGAGCAATCCAGGATAACCAGCTCACCTTTGTCAGGGCGGGGATCCATGGTGTGAATAAGATTTGCCAGTAATTCCTTGCCTGTGCCGCTTTCTCCGAGAATCAGAACCGGTGCACTGGTGAAATATGCCACTTCAACGATCTGGCTCAGGATGGTTTTTAGTGCCTGGCTTTCTCCGATCAGTGTCTGTTTAACATCGGGTGAGTTAACCATGGTATTTACCCGCTCCCAGCGGCGCAGGCGAGAAATGATTTCATGGATGATCAGGCCATGATTGGAGCATGTAAGTACATCAGTGGCTCCAGCATCCATCAGTTTCCAGATCGTATCGCCTGGAATGGCTTCGCAACAAAAACAGGTCAGAACCCGGGTTTGACCATTGTGACTGAGTTCATGCAGTTCCTCGAAGGTTTCAGAGGTAATTCCATTGCTGAAAATCACGCCGGAATTGCAGAAACACTCATCGCCATGGTTTCTGATTTCAATCCCCTGGCTGGTCAACTGGTTAATAATGCTATCGGCAATCTGTTTCCGATAATTGCTGTCCCAGTGTACCCAAATTTTGATAGACATCTGAACCTCCAATTTCTGAATTTAGAGAGATACCTCGTAAATAAAGAGAAAACAGGAGTTTGTTATTATTGATTATTAAGGGTTAAGTTTTATTTTCTCGGTTGACCTGTTAAGACGCTGCTGAATGATTAAGGAAGTAATTTGTTATCAGATGTCTCTGAAAGCGGGTGCAGATTGACAGATTGTTTTTAATGCACTGCCCTTTTTACCCGGCATTTCTGTGTCATCTTGTTTTGATCTCCAGTTTTTCAGGTACTTTATCAATAGCAAAGTTTCAGCTCGCATATCCCGGAGTCGTATCGCAATCTGGCGAAATACCGGGGGGAACCGGATAAAACAGATTGACTGATTCAATCGGGTATTTGACCCCGGGAGGGGCGTAAACGCCATAATCCGACAGTTCTGTTGGTGAGATATAGCCTGTAACCGCTTCAAGATCAGACAGCCGTATGCCCTGTTTTACCAGATAGAGAATGTAGGTATTGCGCAGTATCCACGCGGAAACAGGCCGGGTTGTTGCCAGCCCGGCGTCTATCTGCATACAGTTCAGCAATGCTTCCAGATCTGCCTGATTCAGACGGTTTCCGGCGGGGTCAATCAGGCAGTAACCGTGTTTGCGGTAAAGTGTGGCGAGAGTGGGATGCAGGGGGATTGTTCTGGCAGAGACATTCCTGACCGTAAGCGAGTTGTTTTCAAGATCAATATCATCATTCTGCAGACTGGTGATTTCATCCAGTGTCAAACCGCTCAGCAGAAAAACAAGCAGCTGTTTTTCCTTGAGGCTGGCTGACTGGAAGAGTGCGGCAATCTGCTGGGTAGTAAGCTCGCTGATACTGACATGTTCAAGCGCCTGCACGGATTTTCCGGGAAGATTGACTGGTGTCGATGGCAAAGTGTCCAGAGAGTTATGGGACAAATTCAGGTTATCCTGGTTGTGCAGGTGAATACCAGACAGGTGGATAGCCAGTTTTTCCTGTTCCTTGTGCATCAGGAATTCAAAGATCCAGATGGCAGCCAGCCCCAGCAACAGGGAGGCTAATGTTGCGATCATGGCATTCCATAAGTAATCCGGCCTGATGGAGCTGTGGGGCAGAAAAGCACGTTCGATGACGTCAACATAGGGGTATTTTCCGGTGTGCTGTGCCTCAACCTGAGCCAGTCTTGCCTGGGTGTCACGGTAGAGTTGTTCCAGTTCTTCCAGATCGGATTTCAATGCATCATGTTCAGTAAAGCGGGCAGTAAATTCAGCTGCTTTTTTTCTGTGCTGATCGAGCTGTTCCTGTATTGAACGGGTAGCCTGCCGGGCAGCAGCATATTCCTGTTCCGCTTCACTGATGACGATAGACTGTCCTTTATGGCGAGTCTGCTGAATTTCATTTTCCAGTGATTCCAGTTTTTCCGGGATTACCTTGAGATCCGGAGATAAAGCCATGTATTCACGAGTGTACTGCCGATCCAGCTCTTCCAGCTGCTCCCGTAATTCCTGGGCGCGTTTTTCGAGTGTGCTCAGAGTGCGGGAATCTTCGCTGGGAACAACGGTTTGTCCTCTTTTAATTGATTTTCTGACGGCATCGAGACGGGCTTTGGCTTTGACTTCTTCTTCACTGGCCTTATTCAGTGAATCAGTCAGTCCCTTGAGGCGGGCGGGTGCTTCATTGTCCTGCCGTTCGGCAGAAACAATCGCGTTTTGCTGTCTGAACTGCTCGAGTTCAAACCTTTTTAGCTCAATTTTTTTAGTCAGTGTGGAGAGCTCATCCTGCATCATCTCTATTGTTGATCCTTTGGATCGGGCTGTTTCTGCTGATCGCGCATCGAGATAAACGTCAATCCAGGTGTTGATGATACGTGGCAGTAACTCGGGCTTATCTCCTTCAGCGACCATTTCAACCAGGTTGGTGTCAATTACCGGCCGAACGTCCAGCATGTCGCGAATTGCAGCAGGACTTAAATCAACTCCCGTTTCAGTACCGTCGTTTCTGCGCAGACGATTCACGGTTTCTGTTAACAGTTCCGGCCCGAGAAGAATCTGTTTCTGAATGGCAACATGCTGAATATCAGCCTCTCTGCTTTCCTGATCGATTGCGGTTTTCGTGACTGTCAGCAGTGTGGCGTAGCTCTGGTAGATTGCCGGCTGTAAAAAAACGAAACCGAGCGATAACAGCAGGCTGGATAGAAAAACAGCGGTAAAGATAACCAGCCGGGTGGGTTTGAGCTGAGCGAGATAGCTGAAAAGAAGAGAGAATGGTCTTCCCGCATTGGGGATTATATTTTCCAATCGAGGAGACTCTTTGTTCATTTTTTATCCCGGTCGTAATGATCAGATTAATGGAAGAGCCGGGTGAATAAATAAAGCTCCAGCCTCGGCACTTGCTCAATACTAAAAGATGCAGGCAGTCACGAAGCTGATTTTAGAATCGGGTAATCAGAGCCGGCACCCATCTTTAAACTGTATCGGTTTTTATGACAGATTACTGTATTTTTTATCATCGCGACGGACCCCGGATAAGTCACTCCTGAAAAAAGGTTAACCACTGTTCCTGAGCCCGGTAGCCACGCCATTGATGGTCAGGTGAATTGCACGATGAACGGTATCTTCATCGTCTCCGGAGCGATAGCGGCGGAGCAGTTCTATCTGCAGGTGATTCAACGGGTCGATATAGGGCGTCCGGATACGGATACTGCGAGCCAGTGTCGGGTTGTCCTGCAGTAATTCGGAATGTCCGGTAATGGCAAACAGCCACTTCACGCAACGTTCCCACTCATGACGGATGCTGGTAAAAACGTTTTGGCGCAGCTCAGCATCCGTTACCAGTTCCGCGTAGCGTGAGGCGATACCCAGATCGCTCTTGGACAGCACCATATCCATGTTGGACAGCAGGGTTTGCAGGAAGGGCCAGCTGCGGTGCATCTCTTGCAGCTGTTTCAATGCATCCTGGGCATTTTCGGCTTGCTGAATGTAATTTTCCACAGCAGAGCCAAACCCGTACCAGCCGGGAAGCATTGTACGATTGAGGCTCCAGCTGAATACCCATGGAATTGCACGTAAATCTTCAATTTTGTCAGAGGGTTTGCGTGAAGTTGGCCGGCTGCCGATATGCAGGCCGGCAATTTCACGGATCGGGGTGGATTCCTGGAAGAACTGCTTGAATCCCGGTGTTTTATAAACCAGATTGCGATACGCTTCGCACGCACCGGAAGACAATGTTTCCATGATCTGGTGGAACTGGGGAGCGTGATACTGAACGGCATCACGCTCCAGTAAAGTGGATTCAATGGTGGCTGCAACCAGTGTTTCGAGGTTGCGCCGACCGATTTCAGGATCGGTGTATTTGCTGGCGATAACTTCTCCCTGCTCTGTGAGCCGGATCTGGCCGCTGACGCTGCCTGGAGGCTGCGCCAGGATTCCCTGGTAGCTGGGGCCGCCACCACGCCCTACCGTGCCGCCGCGGCCGTGGAACAGACGCAGTCTGACACCGTGACGGTTAAATACTTTGGTCAGTTCAATTTCAGCCTTGTAGATTTCCCAGTTGGAGGTAACGAAGCCGCCATCCTTGTTACTGTCCGAATAGCCCAGCATGACTTCCTGCAGATTGCCGCGTGAAAGCAGCAGCTTGCGGTAATCCGGAAGAGAGAACAGCTCATCCATGACATTGGCGCAACCGCGCAGATCATCAATTGTTTCAAATAACGGAATAATGTTTACCGTTGATTGCGGGTCATCTCCAAAATGCAGCAGCCCGACTTCCTTCAGCAGCAGGGCAACTTCCAGGATGTGTACCACCCCGGTTGCCATCGAAATAATGTAATTGGGCAATGCGGCATGACCAAAGCGGCGCTGAATTTCAGCTGCCATTTTCAGGATACGCAGCTCGCTTTGTGTCAGATCGGAAAAATCCGAGAGGGAGGAAATCAGCGAACGCGAGCGTTTGAGCTCGGCCAGCAGCCATTCAGCGCGCTCGGAACGGGACATCCCGGTGTAACTCCGGTTATCCCGGACATTTTTCTCATATAACTCGGAAATAACCTGCTCATGTATTCTGCTGTGCTGTCGCATATCCAGTGGTGCGAGGTGAAAACCGAATACATCTGCGGCCCGGCGCAGATCCCGTAATGTGCTCTGGGCCAGTTTGTCCGAGCGATGCTGTTTCAGTGAGCGGATAATGATGTCAAGATCATGTACAAACTCGGCACTGTCAGCATAAGGTTCGGCGTTGCTCTCCTGGTAGCGGCCACCAACACAGGGACCCAGGTGTCTGCTGGTTGCAATCAGGCGGGCGTGAATACCGAGAAATACACGCCGGTAAGGTTCATCAATTCTGCTGGCGGGCAGGCCGGGCGCAGTGGAAGCCAGTCCTTCCAGCTCACTGGTTACTTTGATCAAACGCTCGGACAGGCTCATGGTCTGGCCGATTTTTTCCACCTCGCTGATGTAGAAATCCAGTATCAGTGCCGAGTGTCGTTCGGCAGCATGCAGCATGATCTGATGGGTGACAAAAGGGTTGCCGTCCCGATCTCCGCCTATCCAGCTGCCGATTCGCAAAAATGAAGCGATGCGCGGTGCCGATTTATCCATGTGACGTTCCAGGAGATCTTCGATTTTGGCGTAGATATAGGGGATTTGTCTGAGGAAGGTGTAGTGGTAATAGATGAGGCCATTTTCGATCTCATCCTGCACCGTTAGTCTGACAGACCGTAATACCCGTGTTTGCCATAGTGTCTGGATGGCAGTACGCAAACCTTCCTCGTTATGGCGCATTTCATTGGGGGTGAGCTGGGTGCGATCCCGTTCTTTGAGCAGGCGCTGGATTTTGAGCTGATAGTCCAGAATACTGCGTCGCTGTACTTCGGTCGGATGTGCTGTTAATACCGGGGAGATCAGGGCACTGGCGAAAAAATCCTGCAGTTGCTCGGTATTGATCCCTTTTGCCACCACACGCTGCAGCGAAAGTGTAACGCTGCCGTCCTGGGGAGGAGAGCCTGCGCGCAGATGAGCACGGCGACGGCGGTTATGGTGCAGATCTTCAGCGATGTTTGAAAGCAGCGAGAAATAGCTGAACGCACGCACAACAGCAATGGTTTCCTTGTGGCTGAGGTGGTTGAGGATGGCATCGAGTTCGTGCCTTGCCGCTTCATCCTGATCCCGCCGGAAGCGTACGGATGTTTGGCGGACAGTTTCGACCAGATCAAACATGGCTTCGCCTTCCAGTTCCCGTATGGTGTCTCCCAGCATGCGCCCCAGCAAGCGAATATCTTCCCGCAACGGGTAATCCTTTTCGTTAGGTATGTTTTTTTCGGGAATAGCATTTGCTTGGGTGTTCAGACTCATTGTTGAGTGTCTCCTGTGATCGTGAATACGGGGGTAACCGAGGTGAAGGTGTGGTTTTCCGCCATCATCCGCGCCAGAGCTGGCCATGCTAGAATGGCGGCGTTGTCACAAATTCAGAATTCTGTTATGTCCAGTCCTAAAAAAATTGTAATTGCATCACGCGAGAGCCAGCTCGCTATGTGGCAGGCGAATTTTATCCGCGGCCGTTTGCTCGAATTATACCCGCAAACGGATATCACCATACTTGGCATGACGACCAGAGGAGATCAGATTCTGGACGTTTCTCTGTCGAAAATTGGTGGTAAGGGGCTTTTTATCAAAGAGCTTGAACTGGCTCTGGAGGATGGTCGCGCTGATATTGCCGTACATTCCATGAAAGATGTACCGATGACTGTTCCGCCCGGTTTTCGGCTGGCGGCCATTACAGAACGGGAAGATCCGCGCGACGCATTTGTTTCAAATAACTTTTCCAGCTTGGAAGAGCTGCCGGCCGGGAGTGTGGTGGGGACTTCCAGTTTGCGACGTGAATCTCAGTTGCATGCACGTTTTCCTCATCTGCAGGTTCGCCCGCTGCGTGGCAATGTGCAGACCCGTTTGAGAAAACTGGATGAAGGTGAATACAGTGCAATTATTCTGGCTGCAGCCGGGTTGAAGCGCCTGGAGCTGGGGTATCGCATACGCATGCTGTTACCGCCTGAATTGAGTCTTCCTGCGGTGGGGCAGGGTGCCCTGGGGATTGAGTGTCGTGACAGTGATTATGATATGGCTGAATGGATGAAACCGTTGCATCATATTACAACCGCTTATTGTGTGCAGGCGGAACGTGCCATGAGCCGTGTACTGGGAGGCAGCTGCCAGGTGCCCCTGGGCGGGTTTGCCGAGATTTTCGAAGATGTGTTGACTTTGCGCGGTTTTGTGGCGACACCTGACGGATCAAGAATGATTGCCGATAAGCTATGTGGTAAGCCTGAATCAGGGGAGCAGATGGGGCAGCAGTTGGCCCGGAATCTGATGGCCCATGGCGCAGAGGAAATTCTTGCATCCCTGGTTTGAGAGGTGATTGAGACTGGAGCAGGGCCGGATTTAACATCCGGCCAGTTAGCCGGTAAAGGCATCCTGATTACTCGTCCTTTGCACCAGGCGGGCAATCTGGCGACACAAATCAAATTGCTTGGCGGAGAACCCTGGCTGTTTCCCGTGCTGGAAATTTCTGACAGTGAAAACAGGCAGCCTCTGCTGGATACGATTGTTCGACTCGATGAATTTGATCTGGCCATATTTGTCAGCCCGAATGCGGTAGAAAAAGTGATGTCTCTGATCCGGGCCGGTCGCGGCTGGCCTCGGCATGTATCAGTTGCCACGGTGGGTAAAGGTAGCGCCCGGGCACTCGAACGTTATGGTATTACCCGTGTAATAGTTCCCGAAGATGGTTCTGATAGCGAAGCACTGTTACGAATGCCTCAGTTGCAGGTAATGCAAAACAGGCGTGTGGTAATTTTTCGCGGGAATGATGGGCGAAAATTACTTGGGGATACGTTGCGTAACCGTGGGGCGAATGTTGAATACGTGGAATGTTACCACCGCCACAAACCGGAGATCGACCCGTTGCCGTTGCTAAAGCACTGGCGTAATAATGGGATTCAGGCTGTGATCATAAGCAGCAGCGAAGGTCTGGATAATTTAATTGACATGATTGGTGAAACCGGCAAACAATTACTTGAAGCGACGCCGGTATTTACTGCGCATGATCGGATTGAATGCAAGGCTGTCGCATCAGGTATCAGAAAAATATACCGTACTTCTCTGGGGGATGAGGGGACAGTGCAGGGGTTGCTGGAGTATTTCGGGAAAAATAATCGTGCGAGTTACCCTTGATCTTGTAAATCACCGAGTTTTACTGGAACTGTAAGTGCAGTAATCCCCCTGTTGCTCTGCAACTGGAGTGTGAGTGTATTCCTGACCGGAGGGCGGCACCGTTAAGGGTTGTTAACCTGTTTACCGGATGCCGGAAAGTTTCTGGAAAGCGTGTATCGCGATCAATTCATTATGAAAGGGGAGAGGGGATGAAGCTGGTGTTCTGGTTATTTGCACTGTTTGCGGCAGCTACTGCCATTGTGCTGACTGCGTATTACCATACGGGTTCGGTGCTGTTTACTGTACCGCCTTACAAAATTGAGTTTGCATTCAACACGTTTATCCTGATGGCGCTGTCTGTTTTTACTTTGTTTTATGCGCTGCTGAGGATAGTGGCCAATTTATCCGGGTCACGCGAAAAAAAAGTTGAGCGGCTGACAGGATCCGGACTGAAGACATTTTTTGAGACGGAGTACGATACTGCTGCAGGGATTGCAGAAAAGGCTTTCAAACTTGCTGATAAACAGGCTGATAAGGCTTTGAATGCGGTGATAGCGGCCCGATCAGCACATCAGTTAAAAAACTATGCACAACGTGATCGTTTACTGGCTGCTGCAAGAGAGCTGGCGCCTGGCGACAGAGCACTGACACTGATTACTCAGGCGGAACTGTTGCTGGATGAGGGACGTCATGCTGATGCGCTGGCAGCACTGCAGTTACTTTATTCCACGGGCGGCCTGCAAAGAACGGCAGTACTTTTGCTGGAATTAAAAGCACACCAGCTGGCGGGTAACTGGGATTCCGTGCTGGAGTTAACTGAAATCCTGGTGAATCGTCCTTCCGTTGACAGAGTGCTGATAAATGAACTGCGGCACAGTGCCCACCTGGAAAATATCCGTAAAAATGCGAAAGATATTGCTCTGCTGAGAAAATACTGGAATAGCTTGTCGAATCACGAAAAACTTGACGGGAAGCTTGCGGCTGCGGCCGCTCGAGCCATGATTTCCCTGGGAGATAGTGCCACCGCCCAGAAGATTATTGAGAACAGTCTGGATATTCAGCCTTATCCCAAGCTTGTGGCATTGTATGCGGATTGTAAAAGTAGTGTGGTCAGCTGGCAGATACAGCGTGCTGAAAGCTGGCTGGCGAAATATCCAAATAATGCCCCCCTGCTGCTGACATTGGGAAAGCTTTGCACTTACGGAGAGTTATGGGGTAAGGCGCAGAGCTACCTGGAAGCCAGTCTGTCAATAGAACCGGGGTATCCGGTACATCTTGCGCTGGCACAGCTGTTTGAAAAACTGGGTAAGCAGGAAGCAGCGAATGAACACTATCGCAAGGGGCTCGATTTTGCGCTGAAACAAATTGCAACAACCTGATATTCAGGTTGTTGCCGGTTTGGAAGGGGCAAACGCGTCAGAGAAAAAATTCTCACTTTGCAATCCGTGCCGGTGAGAAAAGTCATCAAAAGCGGCTTTTACCATGGCAGGGGCACCGCACGCATAGACCTGGCAATCTGCCAGTGTATGCATGTCATCCATAACGGCCTGATGTACCAGTCCGGTTTTTCCCTGCCAGTTATCATCAGCAAGCGGTTCAGATAATACCGGGATGTAGCTGAAGTTTTCATTCCCGGTTGCCCATTTTTCAGCCAGATCATTCAGATAGAGACCATCCCTGGTTCGTGCTCCCCAGTACAGCCTGATTTTGTTATGGGCAAAACGGATATTTTCTGTATAAAAAATATGTTCGAGCATACTTTTTACGGGAGCAAAACCAGTTCCACCGGCAAGGAAGATAATGGGAGTATCTTTTGCAGGGGTGTCACGCAGGAAAAAAGATCCAAGCGGCCCTTCGAACCGGAGAATATCTTTTTCTTTCATATGAGAAAAAACATATTCTGAAAATACACCGCCTGTGTAATTACGGGTATGCAGTTGTAGAAACTCATCATTACCGGGAGAATTGGCCAGTGAAAAGCTGCGACGCTGGCCATCTTTCATCAGGATATCGATATACTGGCCGGGCAGAAACTGTAACCGCTCGTTTGCCGGCAGTTTCAGATAAATCACCATAACATCGGATGCCACGTGCTCAAGCTTATGTACCCGGCATGGCATGGTACGGATTTTAATATTCCTGATTGCTTCGATTTCCTGGCATTCAATTTCCAGATCGGAGAGCGGCCGGGCGCAGCAAAAAAGTGCAAGTTGCTGAGATTTTTCCTGCGCTGTCAGCGCTTCTTCGCTGTAGGTACCGTAATCAATGATCCCTTGTATAATTTTTCCCTTGCATGTACCGCAGGAACCATTGCGGCAGCCATAAGGCAGGGACAATCCATGGCGTAATGCCGCTTCAAGAATAGTTTCAGTGGGTTCAGCAGTGATGATACGGCCACTTGGCCTAAAGGTAATACGGTAAGACTCCATCTGACGGATATGGGTTACAAATAAAAGTTATGAAAAACAGGTTGCTGATCGTAGGGTGTGGTGATGTGGCCTCAAGGGTGGCAGGTCTGCTTGGAAAGCGCTATCGGTTATTCGGTTTGTGTCGCAGGGTGGAAAATTTTGACAGTCTGCGTCTGCTGGGTATCAGGCCGGTAGCGGGCGATCTTGACCAGCCTGCAAGCCTTAACAGGATGGCTGGACTGGCTGCCCGTACAGTGCTGCATCTTGCCCCTCCCCCTGGTCACGGTGAGTGTGACACACGTACCGCACATTTGCTGTCCGCACTTTCCCGCCATGCATCCGAAACACAAACAGGAATACTACCACAACAGCTGATCTATATCAGTACCAGTGGGGTTTATGGCGATTGCGGCGGGGATTGGGTAAATGAAAGCTATCCGGTAAATCCGAAAAATGCACGGGCTCTCAGACGGCTGGATGCGGAACAGCAGGTCAGAAACTGGGGGAGACGTAATGGTGTGAAGGTATCCATTTTGCGTGTGCCGGGGATTTATGCGCATGGTCGTCTGCCACTCGAGCGTTTGCAGCAGGGTACTCCTGCATTATTGTCAGCTGAAGACAGCTACACCAATCATATTCATGCTGATGATCTGGCCCGTATTATCGTAGCTGTACTGCGTTCAGGCAGACCGGGCAGGATTTACCATGCAAGCGATGATTCCTGTTTGAAGATGGGGGAGTATTTTGATCTGGTGGCAGATCATTTTGTATTGCCTCGTCCGAAAAGAATTACCCGCCAGGAAGCACTGAAGGTGATTTCTCCCGGCCTTCTGTCCTTCATGCTCGAATCGAGACGTTTGACCAATAATCGTATGAAACAGGAATTGTATGTTCGGCTGCGCTACCCGACTGTTGCTGACTGTTTGGCTGAAATGAGGCGCTTCTGTTAATGGATTATTAAATTTTTCCGGATTTTTTGCCGTAACAGCCATGATCCTGTTCAAAAAGTTAAAAAGGAAATGGGTATGGCAACAATCACTGCTTCAGAAAAGAAAATCAGGGAATTCAATTTTTTGTGGGAAGGAAAGGATAAGGCCGGTAAGGCAGTTAAGGGTGAAATGCGTGCCGCTGGTACGGTTGTGGTGACATCTACGTTACGCCGTCAGGGTATCAGGGTGACAAAAGTGACCAAGGCCAAAACAGGTGGAAAAATCACTGATAAGGATATTACGCTGTTCACACGGCAACTTGCGACGATGATGAAATCAGGCGTGCCTCTGCTGCAGGCTTTTGACATTGTGGGCAAAGGGCACAGTAACCGTGCCGTAGCAAAACTGCTGATGGATATTAAGTCTGATGTGGAAACAGGCAGCAGCCTGGCCAGCGCGTTCAGGAAACACCCGCTGTATTTTGATTCGCTGTTTTGTAATCTGGTAGCAGCAGGAGAGGCTGCCGGTATTCTGGACAGTTTGCTGGACAGACTGGCAACCTATAAGGAAAAAATTCAGGCAATCAAAGGGAAGATCAAATCGGCCCTGTTCTACCCTGTTTCAATTATTGTGGTTGCGTTTATCATTACCGCTGTCATCATGATATTCGTCATCCCGGCGTTCAAAGAGCTGTTTCAGGGATTCGGAGCCGATTTACCCGCCCCAACCCTGCTGGTGATGACGATTTCCGATTTCTTTGTAGATTACTGGTGGGCAATTTTTGGTGGTGTTGGTGGTGGATTCTATGCATTTTTCTATGCATGGAAACGCTCCACGGCAATGCAACGTGTGATGGATCGACTGGCATTGCGGCTGCCAATATTTGGAGAAGTGATTCGTAAAGCGACGATTGCCCGCTGGTCTCGTACCCTTTCAACGATGTTTGCAGCTGGTGTTCCACTGGTTGATGCGCTGAATTCTGTGGCAGGGGCTGCCGGGAATCAGGTGTATTTTGAGGCAACCAAAAATATACAGAATGAAGTCAGCACCGGCAGCAGTCTGGTGGATGCAATGACGATGACCAACGTTTTTCCTTCCATGGTATTGCAGATGGTTTCTATCGGGGAAGAATCAGGTTCACTTGACGCGATGCTCAGCAAAATTGCCGATTTTTTTGAAGCAGAGGTGGATGATGCAGTAGAAGCGCTTTCCAGCCTGATGGAACCGATGATCATGGTGGTGCTGGGAACCCTGATTGGCGGGATGGTCGTGGCCATGTATCTGCCTATCTTTAAAATGGGCCAGGTGGTTGGTTGACAGGTGTTTGTCGCTCGCTACTGCGTAAACAGAGACAGGTAATGTATTACCCTAAAAACCTCGGTTGACCGTTTGTTTGTTGCCTTAACATCATGACAGTTTTCAACTTTATCTCCATTTTCGTATTCACCTCTCTGGTGAGTTCACTCCTGCCCGTCCAACCGAGGTTTTTAGGATGAATTTTCTTAATGTTCTGCAGGCCTCACCCGTTTTATCCATCTCGTTTGTGGCGATTATTGGTCTGATTCTGGGCAGTTTTCTGAATGTGGTAATTTACCGGCTACCTGAGATGCTGAAACGTGAATGGCAGTTGCAGTGTGCAGAGCTGCACGGTGAGCAGATAAAGGTGCTGCCGGTATTTAATCTGGCTGTTCCAGGATCCGGTTGTCCGCAGTGTGGCCATAAGATTTCTGCTCTCGAAAATATTCCGATTATCAGCTACCTTTTTTTACGGGGGCAATGCGCTAACTGCCGTGCCCGTATTCCAATCAGTTATCCCCTGGTGGAAGCGCTGACAGCTGTGTTGAGCGGCCTGGCTGCCTGGCATTTCGGTTTTAGTGCAATCCTGCCGGCTGCTCTGATTTTTATCTGGGCCATGATCGTTCTGACCTTTATCGACCTGAACACGCAGTTGTTACCGGACAGCATCACTCTGCCATTATTGTGGATAGGGTTAATCATCAATCTGAATAACAGTTTTGCCGATATTCATTCAGCTGTAATCGGTGCAGTTGCCGGTTATCTCACACTCTGGAGTGTTTTCTGGCTGTTTAAATTGCTGACGGGTAAGGAGGGTATGGGGTATGGTGATTTCAAATTACTGGCAGCGATTGGAGCCTGGCTGGGGTGGCAGTTACTGCCGCTGGTTATTTTGTTTTCTTCTGTAGTGGGAGCTGTCGTTGGCTCGGTATTGATTCTGACAGTCAATCGCTCCGGGAATGCAACGCTGCCCTTTGGCCCTTATCTGGCCGGAGGTGGGCTGGTAGCTTTGTTCTGGGGCAGCCAGATTAATCAGGCTTATCTGGCGATGTTCTGATCATGGCCTTCATTATCGGGCTGACTGGCGGGATCGGTAGCGGAAAGACGCGGGCAGCTGATTTTTTCAGGGGGCTGGGTGTCGATATTGTCGATGCTGACGAGGTTGCGCATGGTTTGACTCATTCGGGTGGCAAGGCAATCACCCTGATCCGTACTGCTTTTGGTGATCATGTTATCTCGGAAGATGGCTCGATGGACCGGATTGCTATGCGCAGGCTGGTATTTTCCGACAGAACAGCCAGGCTTAAGCTGGAATCCATACTCCATCCGCTGATTTATCAGGAAATTCTGCATCATCTTTCACTCATTCGATCTGAATACGGCGTCCTGGTTGTGCCCCTGCTGCTGGAAACCGGTAACTACCTTAAACTGGTGAATCGTGTACTGGTGATTGATTGTCCTGAATCCCTGCAAATTTCTCGTGTCATGCAGCGCAGCAGGCTTAGTGAGCAGGCTGTACGTGACGTGATAGCGGTGCAATGTATGCGGGAAGAGCGCCTGACACAAGCAGATGATGTGATTGTGAATGATTCCAGTGAACAGTATTTGCAGCAGCGGATACAGGAACTCCATCAGAAATATCTCATACTTGCCCGCAGTCACAGCCCTTGAACGATTCTGGTAAGATGTGTGCATATTGCATTTCTCGATATGCTGAAACCCAAACGTCATCTTACTTACCGTGATCTGTTACGAATTACCTCTGAATGAACGAATTCGCATGCTGTTAAGGCTGGAAGATTTGTTCGACAAAATTGATTTTTTCTCAGCCAGAGAAGCCTCTTTCGAACACCACTCTGTCCTGGTTGCTCTGTTTGAAATCCTGGATGTGACCAGTCGATCTGATCTCAAGTCAGATTTGCTGCAGGAGCTGGACAAGCAGCGAACCATGCTGGAGGGCCTGCGCAGCAATCCGGATGTATCCGAGCAGGCGCTTGACCATATATTGCAGGATATTCGGGCGGCATTTCGTGGTCTGCTGGATATACCAGGCCGGATTGGCGGGCATTTGCGTGATGATGAGTGGCTGATGAGTGTCAAGCAGCGCATGAATATTCCTGGTGCGGCGTGTGAATTTGATCTGCCGGCTTATCACTACTGGTTAAGTTTGGCGCCGGAGCTGCGCCGGGCTGATCTGAAGGATTGGATAACGCCCTTTACTCCGATTCGCAGTGGAATCAATATTGTGCTTAATATGCTAAGGAACAGTGGCAGGAATTACCATTTCACGGCGGTTCAGGGAGTGTTTCAGCAGACTGGTTCAGAGCACCAGGCACATTTGCTGAGATTGCACATCAGCAGTGAATTTGCCTGTGTTCCTGAGATTAGTGCCAATAAATATGCTTTGAATATCCGGTTTGTTCCCTGGCGACCGGATCACAAAGCCGATGTTTATGAAGAAGATGTTCCCTTTGAGCTGACTTTCTGCAGTTTATGAGCATGCCTGTAAATGAACGGGGGCAGGCATGATTAAACCCCCTGTCGTAAATTGTCCTCAATGTGGTGAGGCGGTTGTTTGGGATAAGTCCAGCAAATTTCGCCCATTTTGTTCCGAGCGGTGCAAATTACTGGATCTGGGGCAGTGGGCCACCGATTCCTATCGCGTTCCGGAAGAAGAACCGCGACAGGAAGACAGCCGGAGCCCTGATGAATACTAGCCAGCCAGGCTGACACCATCCCGGCGGGCGCACATCAGAACTGACGTTCCTGTGTACCGATCAGATAAAGAGAATCCTGTTTACTTTGATTGTACAAATGCCATTTGCGAACCAGGATCATCGTGGTGGAGACAAATAATCCAAACAGGGTAATGACAGCGTAAACGCCCACATCAAACCAGATCAATAGCGCGTAGAGCGACAGCATAGTAAGTATGCCGAGGTTTTCATTGAAATTCTGAACTGCAATGGAGTGACCGGCACCCATCAGAATATGCCCGCGATGCTGCAGCAGGGCATTCATTGGCACCACAAAAAAACCGGCTAATCCACCAATGGCGATCAGCAGTACAACTGCAACCCAGAGATTTTGTACCGTCACCATAAGAATAACCACAATTCCCATGGCGATACCGAGTGGAATGACATCCAGCGACCGGCGCAGCGAAACCAGCTTCGCTGCCAGTATGGCACCTAATGCAATACCTACCGCAACCACTCCCTGCAGCATTGCTGCCTGATTTAAGGCATAGCCAAGTGCAGCTTCCGCCCACTTCAGTACGATAAACTGCAACGTGGCGCCCGCTCCCCAAAACAAGGTAGTGACAGCCAGTGAAATCTGCCCCAGCTTATCGAACCACAGCAGTTTCAGGCAATGTACAAAATCATGAAACAGAAAAATCGGGTTTTTTTCAAGAATGCGGTGGTCAATTCCGGTATCAGGAATATACAGGTTGGTAACGGCCGCAATGCCATAAAACAGCATGATGACAATAAAGCCGGCATCAACAGCGGTTGTGACCAGGGGCAGGTTCAGGGAGAGCAGCACTGATGCTACTGAGGGGGTGATGAGCAGACCGCCAATAACGGTACCAAGAACGATTGATCCGACAGTCAGCCCTTCCATCCAGCCATTGGCGATTACCAGTTTTTCAGGGGGCAGCAATTCTGTAAGTATGCCGTATTTTGCCGGGGAATATGCAGCTGCTCCTAGTCCGACAACTGCGTATGCTCCCAGCGCCGAGAATTGATGAGCAGCGAAAAACAGTAATATGCAACCCGCAATTTTGATTGAATTACTGATGAACATGACCCAGCCCTTGGCCATGGAATCGGCAAAGGCGCCGACAAGCGGTGCCAGTACGACATAAAACAGTACAAAAACAAATTTGAGCATGGGAGTAAGATAGGCCGGTGCATGCAGATCGACCAGCAGGGCAATGGCCACAACCAGTAGTGCATTATCTGCCAGAGATGAAAAAAACTGCGCTCCCATAATGGTATAAAACCCGCGTCCCAAATTCTTCTCCCAGTCTGTTTATCAATATATCAATGGCTTGAGGGCCTGTTAACTTTGCAGCGTTATATCATGAAAACTGGAGGTAACGAATTCCAGTTTTTAAAATTATTATCTCTGATCCCGAAAGCAGGTCCGGGGGAAAACAGGCTGGTGAATCTTTCTTCGGGTAACTGCAGTGTTACAGAGTCCTGATAATGACAGCAAATGAGAAAGCAGCGATAGAAGCGTTACCGGCTGTATTACCACTACCTTCTTTCTGGCAGTCGGCTGTTTGTTTTACAGGGGTGCTACTGCTGATTGCCCTGGGTTTGTTTATGTTTCAGATCAGCCTGCATGTGCTGATTTTTCTGGCACTGGTTTGGACCGGATTGCATGCGCGCCGCCTGGGTTATCCGTTTATTGCCATTCGCGGCATGATGGATGAAGGTATTACCAGAGCACTGCCGGCAATTTATATTTTTATGCTGATCGGTATGGTGATTGCCAGTTTTATGCAAAGCGGCACCATTGCAAGCTTGCTGTATTTTGGCCTCGACTGGCTCGATCCTGCACTGTTCCTGGCAGCCGGATTCATATTGTGCAGCCTGATGTCGGTTGCGACCGGAACTTCCTGGGGAACTGCCGGCACCATTGGTGTTGTGCTGATCGGGATCGGTAGTGCCATGGGTATTCCGCTGCCGCTGGTGGCCGGTATGATCGTGTCTGGTGCAACGTTTGGTGACAAACTGTCGCCCATATCCGATACCACTAATCTGGCAGCGATGAGTGCCGGTACGAATCTGTACCGGCATATCGGTTCGATGCTGTACACCACCCTCCCCACATTTATGATTGTCTTGAGTATTTTTGTCGTATGGGGCCTGCGATATGGAGATCATCATCTGCCGCAAGAACACCTGACCGAGATTCGCAGTGCTTTGGCAGATTCCTTCCGGGTGAACGGAGCAGTCACCTTGCTGCCACTGCTGGTGATGCTTGGTATGAGTGTCAGGCGTCATGCTGCTGAAGTCAGTATGACGTGCAGCATATTGCTGGCACTGGTGATTGCCGTGGTATACCAGGACAGAAATGTTATCGATGTGATTAATGCTTTATGGCAGAACTCACCGGGCAATACCGGTATTGCCGGCATTGATGAGTTACTTGGGCGTGGTGGTTTGTTCAGCATGGCCTGGACTCTGTTGCTGTCCGTCATGGCATTGGCACTGGGCGGCATTTTGCACCATACCGGGTTCTTGAGAGTGTTGCTGATGAAATTGATTGCACCGATCAATCGGGCCGGTACGCTGATTGCGGCTACTATTACATCGGGTCTGGCTGGCAATCTGGTCATGGGAGAGGCATATATCTCGATTATCCTGAGTTGCCAGCTGTTCAGGCGGGTTTATCAGGAAAAAAATCTGGATCCGGCTGTTTTGTCACGCTCTGTTGAAGAAGGCTCAACATTGACGACCGGTCTTATTCCATGGACAACTGCCGGTGTCTTCTATGCGGCAACTTTGGGAGTCCCAACACTGGACTATGCCGGGTATGCTTTACTTAATCTGCTGAATCCGCTGGTATCAGTCGTGATGGCGACGCTGGGTATCGGGTTGTTGCGCCCGAATCATTAACTGACATGGAACGCATGCAGGAAGTGAGTCCGGGGATCCATAAACGGCTGCTCATTCATTTACAAGAGCTGCAGTCTGATCGGGCGATTCTTCAACCGGGTTAAACCATTCCAGTCAGATACATCACCATGTGCTGCGCCAGGTTCACAAAATCTTTCTGTCGTTTATCTATCCTGCCTGTGTTTTTATCGGATTGACTTAATCGAGAGCAGTGCTTGATGAGTAATCATTTTCTGATCTTTTTCCATTTATCTCGTGATAATCTGAACATGCATTCCGGGTAACAGGTGAATGTGATTTACGTACGAAGTGAGAGGAGAAAGACAATGCATATTAAGCTTTTCTTGATAGCTGTACTGAGTTTAAGTATTTCCTGTTTTGCTGAATCGGAGAGGGATCAGCCCGAGCTGTTATCAGAGACTGATCAGGCCGGGAGTGCACGGACCGGGAATGAGCAGCCGGCACGGATCGAAGCAGGGAAGAAAACAGCTGAGCCGCAGCCCCCGCAAGAAACCAGCTTGGACAAACAATCTTTGATGATTGACTATTGCAGAAAACATACTTGTTAATCCAATAACTTATTTAACTGGAGCTGATTTATGAAAACAAAAATGTTGGCAAATCTGGTTGCTTCAATAATGCTTGCAGGTTATGCGGGCTTTGCTGTATCTGCTTCGCCCCACTGGTCTTATGATGAAGAATCCGACTGGGGGGCGATTGAAGATACTGCGCAAACGGCCGTACCGTTAAATTATCCATACGCAGAATGTGGTATTGGCAAGCATCAGTCACCTGTCGATCTGGCAGATGTGAAGATTGTAGATTCGAAGCTGAATAAACTTGCAGCACGATATGGCGTTGATACACCTTCATTTTTTAATACCGGACACGCCATACAAGTTAATGTTTCCAAGAATTTTACGGGTGGGCTGAAGGTTGGCAAGGAACTGCTTCCGCTGGTTCAGTTGCATTTTCATGAACCAAGTGAGCATGTTTTTAAAGGCAAGAAATTCCCGGCAGAGTTGCATTTCGTACATATCAGTAAAGACGGGCGGATTGCGGTGCTGGGTGTGGCTATTGATATAGGCAGGGAAAATGCAGCATTTCAGACTATTCTTGACAATATGCCGCATAACTACGGTGAAGCAAATTCAACTTCCGGAATTAAGTTCAATCCGGCAAAATTACTGCCTTCAGGGGCAAATACAGACAACCTGAAGTATCTGACCCTGGCGGGCTCTCTGACAACGCCACCTTGCAGCGAGGGGGTGCAGTGGTACATTCTGACCAAATCAATCACAATTTCAGCTGCCCAGCTGGCGCAAATGAAAACTTTCTACAGTGGTAATGCCAGATCAACGCAGAACCTGAACGAAAGATCGATACTGTCCAATCATCACTAATCTGTTTTGAGCCAGGTATGATGATTTCTCCCCGGTGTATTTCTATGTCCGGGGAGACTTCTTTTTATATGGATTTGCCTGGTTCCAGTACATTTTCTGCTTACCCGCCGGTCGGGTAACTGTCAGGTAATCCAATCCGGGGCAGGGCTTCTTTTTACGTTTTTTTCGATCTTGCTTTGCCTTGTCTTAACCTCGCCGGCTAGGGTATAGTGCGACCTGCTAATAATTTATCCAGGCAGGAGAGTGCGCTGTTGTGTAGCACACAGTGTCACCGAAGGCGTAACCCCCCGGAATCGCTCAGGTGTGGCCGTAAGGCTTGAGTAACTGCTTGTGATTGGCAATCTGGAGAGTGCTGAAGCGATGTCAGCCACCGAAGGGGCATGCGGAAAATAAACCGTAAAACTCTCAGGTAAAAGGACAGAGGGGAAGTTACTGTTTGTCAGCGGTTTCGTTATGAGCAGTATTGAACGAATGCAGGTTGTGCAGATAAATAACACCCCTTTTACTTTTTAGAGAGAATAAATGCTTAAAACAACTCCTTTAAACGCCGCTCACCGGGCCATGAATGCCAAGATGGTAGATTTTGGCGGCTGGGATATGCCTTTGCATTATGGTTCACAGCTGGATGAACACCATATTGTCAGGCGTGATGCCGGCATGTTTGACGTATCTCATATGCTGGCAGTTGATATGCGCGGTGAGAATGTGCGCCAGTTTCTGCGTGGATTAGTAGCCAATAATGTCGATAAGCTGACTGTTCCGGGCAAGGCGCTCTACACCTGCATGCTGAATCCTGCCGGCGGAATTATTGATGACCTGATCATTTATTTTCTGTCTGAATCCTGGTTCCGTCTGGTGGTAAACGCCGGTACGGCAGATAAGGATATCGACTGGATTACCTCACAAGCTCACCAGCTTGCACCCGATCTGACCATTACCCCGCGTCGTGATCTTGCCATGATCGCCGTACAGGGGCCTAATGCTCGCGCAAAAGTGTGGGCTGTTATCCCTGGTTCTCAGGTAGTTACAGAAAATCTGAAACCATTCCAATCAGTAGAACTTGGTGATTATTTCATCGCGCGTACCGGTTACACCGGTGAGGATGGTTTTGAAATTACGTTACCTGCCGGTCAGGCTGCTGATTTCTGGCAGAAGCTGCATGCTGCAGGTGTTGCTCCAGCCGGACTGGGTGCACGTGATACCCTGCGTCTGGAGGCGGGGATGAATCTCTATGGGCAGGACATGAGTGAAACTGTTGGCCCGCTTGAATCAGGGCTTGCATGGACGGTAGACCTTAAAAGTGAGCGTGACTTTATCGGTAAACAGGCATTGCAGGCGCAACCGGTCAGTCAGCAGCTGGCCGGCCTGGTACTGCTGGATAAAGGGGTGTTACGCAGCCATCAGAAAGTGATTGCCCGACAGGGGGAGGGGGAAATTACCAGCGGCGGATTTTCTCCAACCATGAATCAGTCAATCGCGCTGGCGCGTATTCCAGTCGGGGTGGCTGCGGGTGATCAGGTTCACGTTGTCGTACGGGATAAGCAGCTTGCTGCAAAAGTTGTTAAATATCCCTTTGTGCGTAACGGCCAGGTACTGGTTTGAGGTTTGATTTTTTGCTGAAGTCACAACGAATTCAGCGTGATTATTTTTTAAATATTAAGTTTGGGGAGTACAGATAAATGAGCGTTCCAGCAGAACTGAAATATACAGAATCGCATGAGTGGGTCAGATTGGAGGCAGACGGCAGTGTAACAGTGGGTATTACTCAGCACGCCCAGGAATTGCTGGGGGATATGGTGTTTGTTCAATTGCCGGATGTGGGACGTACACTGGCTCAGCGTGAAGATTGTGCCGTGGTGGAATCTGTCAAGGCAGCATCTGATATTTATGCTCCGGTTGGTGGTGAAGTCATTGCAGCCAATACTGATGTGGAATCTTCTCCGGAAAAAATAAACGAGGATTGCTATGCGGCGTGGTTGTTCAGACTTAAGCCGGCCAGTGCTGATGAAATCGGTGGTTTGCTTGATGCCGGTGGTTATCAGAAGTTACTGGATAGCGAAGCACACTAAGGGTGCTGGCGGTATCGCTGCAACTATCACTTTTATAGTTTTTCTGGATAAATTATAGCCAATCATGCCATTTATTCCCCATACAGAAGAAGATGTCGCCGAGATGCTTGCCAGCATTGGCGCTAAATCTATTGATGAATTATTCGATGAAATTCCTGCTGAACTCAAGACGGGAAAATTGACTCGGGTACCACCCGGTTTGAGTGAAATGGAAATTTCACGCCTCATGCACGAACGAGCACAGCAAGATGGGTTTTATCTCAGCTTTATTGGTGCGGGGGCCTATGAACACCATATTCCGGCAGCCGTCTGGCAGATAACAACCCGGGGCGAGTTCTATTCTTCCTACACGCCTTATCAGGCGGAAGCCAGTCAGGGTACATTGCAGTTGCTGTATGAATACCAGACCATGATGGCCTCACTGACAGGTATGGATGTTTCCAACGCCAGTCTGTATGACGGTGCATCAGCATTGGCTGAAGCCGCTCTGATGGCAGTGCGTCAGCACAAGACTTCCAGGCGCATTCTGATTCCTCAGACAGTGCACCCGATTTATCGCAGGGTGGCACGCACCATTGTCAGGAATCAGGCGATTGAAGTGGTTGAGGTGCCATATGATCCGGCCACCGGGCAGGTAGCTATGGATAAACTTGACCAGTTTGCACGGGAAGAATTTGCGGCGCTGGTGATTCCACAACCCAATTTTTTTGGTGTGCTCGAGCAGGTTGACGCACTGACAGACTGGGCGCACGACAAGCAGTCCCTGGCGATCGCGGTGGTTAATCCAACTTCACTTGCCATGCTCAAACCACCTGGAGAATGGGGGCACCGGGGAGCAGATATTGCAATCGGAGAGGGTCAGCCTTTAGGAATCCCGCTTTCCAGTGGCGGGCCATACTTTGGATTCATGGCCTGCAAGCAGGAGCTCGTGCGGCAAATGCCCGGGCGTATTATCGGGCGAACTACTGATCTGGAAGGGAAAGAGGGGTTTGCGCTGACATTGCAGGCGAGGGAGCAACATATCCGTCGTTCGAAAGCAACTTCCAATATCTGTACCAATCAGGGACTGATGGTAACAGCGGCTACAATCTATATGTCATTGCTGGGACCAGAGGGTTTGTACCGGGTTGCCGCACAATCTCATGCAAATACACTGTCTCTGATCGAACAGCTGGAAAAATTACCTGGTGTGAAAAAAGCGTTTAACAGTCCATTCTTCCATGAAGCGGTGCTCCAGCTGTCTGTGCCGGCTGATAAAGTTCTGAATAAACTCAAAGCACAAGGTGTGCTTGGAGGGGTGTTGCTTGAGAATTACTACCCGGACTTGAAAAATACACTGCTGGTTTGTGCTACTGAAACCAAAACAGCCGAGGATCTGGACAAATACACTGAAATGCTGCAGGAGGCGCTGACTGGTGTCTGAAATCAGATCAGGCTGGAGTAGCGTTATATTACTGTACTGAATAAATTCATCCATATAAGATAAAACATGCTGATATTCGAACATTCCCGTAAGAATCGTCTGAATTATTCTCAGGCACCGGCAACCCGGCCTGCCAAAAACAATATCCCGGATAATCTGAAGCGCAAAACCGTTCCCTTATTGCCTGAAGTTTCTGAAATGGATACGGTGCGCCACTATACCCGTCTGTCCCAGAAAAACTTCTCGATAGATACGGAGTTTTACCCGCTTGGCTCCTGCACCATGAAATATAACCCGCGTGCCTGTAACTCTCTGGCCATGCTGCCGCAATTCCTGTCACGTCATCCGCTGGCTCCTGAAGATACGGGGCAGGGTTTTCTGGCCTGTATGTATGAACTGCAGGAAATATTAAAAGATGTCACGGGTATGTCGGCGGTCAGCCTGACATCGATGGCGGGTGCGCAGGGTGAACTGATTGGTATTACGATGATTCGTGCCTACCACGAAGCTCACGGAGACACCGGGCGTACTGAGATCATTATCCCGGATGCTGCGCACGGTACCAATCCCGCTACCGCCGTCATGTGTGGCTATAAGGTCATTGAAATCCCGACCAATCGCGATGGTGATGTGGACATGGAAGCCCTGAAAGCAGCAGTTGGCCCCAGAACGGCGGGTTTGATGCTGACCAACCCTTCCACTCTGGGGGTGTTTGAGAAAAAAGTGGCGGAAATGAGCCGGATCGTGCACGAAGCGGGGGGGCTGCTGTATTACGATGGCGCCAACCTTAATGCCGTACTGGGTAAAGTGAAGCCGGGTGATATGGGATTTGATGTGATTCATATGAATCTGCATAAAACTTTCTCGACGCCTCATGGAGGTGGTGGGCCTGGTGCAGCACCCGTCGGTGTGGCTGAGCGCCTGCTGCCTTATTTGCCGATACCAATTGTGGCATACGAACAGGGCACCTATCGCTGGTTGACGGAGAAGGATCGTCCTCAGACTATCGGGCGTTTATCTGCCCACATGGGAAATGCCGGGGTATTACTGCGTGCCTATATCTACGTCAGGCTGCTGGGGGCAGGGGGGATGCTCCGTATTTCCGAGTATGCAACGCTCAATGCCAACTATCTGATGGCAGAGTTGCGCAAACTGGGTTTTGAGATTGCCTATCCCAACCGGCGCGCCAGTCATGAATTCATCGTCACTATGAAGGAAATCAAGGACAAGACCGGAGTGAGTGCAATGCATCTGGCCAAGCGCCTGCTTGATAAGGGTTTTCATGCACCAACCGTCTATTTTCCGTTACTGGTGCCGGAATGTTTACTGATTGAGCCGGCTGAAACTGAATCCAAGGAAACACTGGATCACTTCGTTGCTGCAATGAAGGAGATTCTGGATGAGATTGCTGCACAGCCGGATATGGTCAAGGCTGCTCCACACGATATGCCGCTGCGCAAGATTGATGATGTCAAAGCTGCCCGTGAACTTGATCTGGTCTGGAATCCGGCAGGCTGATCCAATATCTGCACAATAATCCTGGACTGATATGCATACGCTAATCTGCGGCTCCATTGCTTACGATACCATCATGGTGTTTGAAGATCGCTTCAAACGCCATATTCTCCCGGAAAAAATTCACGTTCTGAATGTCGCATTTCTGGTGCCGGAAATGCGACGGGAATTTGGCGGTTGTGCGGCAAATATTGCCTACAACCTGAAGATGCTGGATGGTAAGCCATTGATAATGGCAACCGTTGGGGATGATTTTCAGCCCTACACCTACAGACTGGAGAAGCTCGGGTTAGCTCAGACTCATATCCGTCAGGTACCGGGCACCTTTACGGCACAGGCATTTATTACTACTGACCTGGATGACAACCAGATCACGGCTTTTCATCCGGGCGCAATGAATTTTTCACACCAGAATAATGTGAAGGATGCTACCGGCATCAGCCTTGGTATTGTTGCCCCGGACGGCCGGGAAGGAATGCTTGCGCATGCGCGTGAATTTCATGAAGCCGGCATTCCTTTTATATTTGATCCCGGCCAGGGATTACCCATGTTCAATGGAGATGAGCTGATCGATTTCATTGAAAAAGCTGATTATGTGGCAGTCAATGACTATGAAGCACAGCTGCTGCAGTCGGTCACAGGGTATACACTGAGCAAACTGGCCACACTGGTTGAGGCACTGATTGAGACCAAAGGTGCGGAAGGTTCAGTCATTTATGCTCAGGGAAAGCAATTTCAGATTCCTGCTGTGCGTCCGCAGAAAGTGACTGATCCAACCGGTTGCGGGGATGCCTACCGCGCCGGAATACTTTATGGTATTGCCCAGAATATGGATTGGCAAGCTACCGGCCAGCTTGCGTCGCTGATGGGAACACTCAAGATTGCTCACCGGGGGGGCCAAAATCATCAGTATCAGCGTGAAGAGATTGGTCAGCATTACTTTGAAGCTTTTGGCAGCCATATTTTCTAGTCTGATCCAGTCTGAATTAGTGCCTGGCAACGGATAGAGGATAGTTCCAGGCGACGTTCGCAAACTATCACACAATGCCAGGCAGGTATCTGTCCTGAAGAGTGCACATAGTGCATGGAACAGATCCGCTCAACCTGATTTTTTCAGAATAATCGTTTTTTACTGACCATGGCTGTAACTGGCGTTGCCAGGCTAACCACCAGAGCTGTCCGGTTCATCAGGCTGATCCTGCATATTACTTCCGGGTTGCTGCAGTCGTTCGTTCTCCCGTATATCAGTGCAACCCGCCAGAATCGGATGGCCAGTAACTGGGCGCGGAAATTTCTTCGAATTCTCAATATAAAGCTGTCGTTGAGCGGCACCTTACCCGTCTGCGACCGGCAAGGTGCCATTCTGGTTGCAAATCATATTTCATGGCTGGATATCGTGGCTATTCTGGCCGTATACCCGGTACGTTTCGTCGCTAAAGCAGAAATCAGCACCTGGCCCGTACTGGGGAGGTTGTGCAGGAATGCCGGAACCCTGTTTATTGAACGGGAAAAACGCAACGATACATTGCGTATCAACCAGCAAATAGCTGGTGTTTTAAAGAGCGGACATTCAGTGGTGATATTTCCCGAAGGTACAACCGGCGATGGGGATGTGCTGCGGCATTTTCATGCCTCTTTACTGCAGCCTGCTGTTACAACCCGGACGCTGCTTTATCCGGTTGCTATCCGATACAGCAGTTGTGATGGTTCACGGAATTCGAGTGTTGCTTACGTCAGTGTAACGATGCTGCAATCCCTGATACAGATACTGGCGGAACCGGAGATTCGGGTGGAACTGATTTTCAAAGAGCCTGTTTCCGGTGCTGACAGAAATCGCCGTGAACTTGCACGACTGGCAGAAAAGGCGATTGCACGGACGTTATCGCTTAATATCAGGCACATGGCACCTGAAATACCTTCCGATCTTCCAGTCGAACGGATGTAAGATGCCCCCGCCAGACGCAGCCCGTATCCAGAGCAATCAGATTGGGAGTCAGATATAACCCCAGCGCAGACCAGTGCCCGAATACAATGGTTGTGTTCCTGCTGGCACGCCGGGGGATTTCAAACCAGGGCAGTAAACCATTTGGAATAGCGGATACCCCTTCTTTACAGGCAAAATTCATTCTGCCTTCCGGTGTGCAGACACGCATGCGGGTCATGGCATTGATGATGACGCGCCAGCGATCCTCTCCACGCAGGGCATTGTGCCAGCAATCAGGTTCGTTGCCATACATTGAACGGGAAAAGGTTTGGAACTGGCCACTGCGAATAATTGTTTCCACTTCCAGCGCCAAGTCTACCGCCTGTTCAGTATCCCAGTCAGGTAGCAGGCCGGCGTGAACCAGTGCATAGCCATCTTCGTGATAAAACAATCGCTGCTGTTTTAGCCATTCAAGCAGATCCTTGCTGTCGGGAGCCTCCAGAACTGATTGCAGGGTATCACCACGACGCTGACTGGCAGAGCCTGCTGCAATGGCTAAAAGGTGAAGATCGTGATTACCCAGTACCACTGTAGCGGCATCGCCCAGTTCCATCAGGGTGCGCAGTAATGAGAGAGAATCCGGCCCGCGGTTAACGATGTCACCCACCAGCCATAACCTGTCACGGGTGGGATTGAAACCGGTTAGATCAAGCAGTTCAAGAAAGTGCCGGTGGCAGCCTTGCAGGTCACCGATTGCATAGGTTGCCATTGTGAAAATCAGCGCAGGCCCAACACATCCTGCATGTCGAACAGCCCGGATTTTTTGGCGGCAAGAAAACGGGCGGCATGCAATGCGCCTGCAGCAAAGGTTTTACGGCTGCTGGCTTTGTGGGTAATTTCCAGGCGCTCGCCCACCCCAGCGAATAATGCTGTGTGATCACCCACAATATCTCCGCCACGAATGGTCGAGAATCCGATCGTATCCGGGGAGCGTTCACCGGTATTGCCTTCACGCCCGTAAATCGCAACCTTGCTTAGGTCCTTGCCTTGGGCCTGTGCAATCACCTCACCCATGCGCAGTGCTGTGCCGGAGGGGGCATCTACCTTATGGCGGTGATGTGCTTCGATGATTTCAATATCGTAACCCTCAGGCAATGCTTTTGTCGCAATCTCGAGTAATCTGAACAGCAGGTTTACGCCCACACTCATGTTGGGAGCGAGCACGATGGCGATATCTCTGGATGCCTCATGGATGATTTCTTTTTCTTCTGATGAGAACCCGGTTGTGCCGATGACCATTCTGACACCTAATTTACGGCATGCTGCCAGATGTGACAGGGTGCCGGCCGGGCGCGTGAAGTCAATCAGCACATCGCTGCCGGCCAGTGCAGAGGCATAGTTGCTGCTGATCGCCACGCCCGGGGGAGTTCCGGTTAAATTGCCAATATCTTGCGACAGGTAAGGATTGTCAGGTTGTTCCAGTGCGGCAGATAATCGCAAATCATTTGCTTCAGCAATGGTTTCCAGAATTGTCCGGCCCATGCGACCGGTACTGCCGGCAACAGCGATGTTTAATGATGTCATTGATTATCCTTGTAGAGATTTGTTTTATTTTCCCTGAGAAAATCTACAGTTCCTTTTTTATCAGCTTCCTCGTTCATATTGCTGCCAGCCTCAGGAATAAATCCGAATGATTCTTCGGAAGCGGGAGCAGGTGGAGAAGATTCAGTAAAAGCCGGGGGTAGCGGAAAATCACCCTGAATATGTGATAAACGGTCATCTCTGAAAAAAACGGTCAGTTTTTTTTCCTCTGCCAATCGTCCGCCTGGCGCTGTGCGATAAATGTAATCCCACCGGTCTGCATGAAATACATCTATCACCAGAGGTGTACCCAATGTAAACCGTACCTGGGAGCGCGTCATTCCCGGTTTTAGCCTGGCCACCATTTCATCCGTTACAAAATTTCCCTGCCGGATGTCGATTTTATAGGGTAATGAGGGGAGATAAGTGCAGTATGTCAGAGGAAGAAGCAGTAATAGCAGTAACAGTCGTAGGAGAAATGCGTGCATACCAGGTCAATATTTTTCAATCTGTCCGGGATAGGATACTATGAGCGATCAGCTACCCGGTTCAAGGTAAAATGTAAACAAAAAATGACTGTAATACGTATTATCGTGGCGAATTACGGGATTTTATTGCAGTAATGTGACGTGTTGTGCAGCAGGCCCGAATCGGGTGAATTGTCTCACAGATACAGCAAATATTTCTGGGTAAATAATTTATGAGCAAGTCGGAAAATTTGAGAAACATTGATCTTAAAACAATGGGGTTGAAGACAACCCTTCCACGTCTGAAAATATTGAACCTGTTTGAAAACAGTGCCATCCGGCATCTTTCGGCAGAAGATGTGTATAAGGAGTTGCTGAGCGGAGGGGAGGATATTGGTCTGGCAACGGTATATCGTGTGTTGACTCAGTTTGAACAGGCCGGTCTGCTGGAACGCCATCATTTTGAAAGTGGCAAGGCAGTGTTTGAACTGGCCAGCGATAACCACCATGATCATCTGGTATGTCTGCAGTGTGGCCGGGTGGAAGAATTCTACGATCCTGAAATCGAGAAACGACAGGCGAAGGTGGCCAGGGAACGCGGATTTGTGCTGCAGGAGCACTCTTTGTCACTGTATGCGGACTGTACCAAGGAAAATTGCCCTCATCGCAAATAACCGGCTGTATTATTAGGTTAATGCAGCTGCTTATTATCTTCCGGCCACTGATATGCAACAAACGATCAAAAATATACGCGGCATACTGATTTACACGGTGATTGTCCTGCTGGTTTCCGTGGCGTATTACATCTATGCCTATACTGCGCAGACGATTCCGGAAGAGCACAAAACTTTTCTCACCAAAATCGGCAAAAAACTGGGGGAGGCAGGCATGTGGCTGCTGATCTTCATCTATTGCCGCACCCTGCTCAAGCTGATACTGGGCCAGGGAAAACTGGCGCAACGCCTGCTGCCGGATTATGTCTCTCCTGTTGGATCTTCAGCACTGAATCAACTGCTGGCCTGGCTGAACCGGACACATATTTATTTTGGAATTGCCGCGGTAGCAGTAATTTTGCTGCATATATTCATGATGGATTTCTCGCGCTACAGCCATATTCTTTTCTTTCCCGCCCTGTTGGGCCTGGTAATCTGGCAGGGTGTTTTCGGATTATTTCTCACGCTGCGTTTTTCGACTGCAGAACTCAAGAAATTTTCTTATCTGGTACACGCCCAGTTTGTTACCGGTATTGCCATCGGAATCTTTGCCTGGCTTGGTCATGTGCTGATTGACGACTGATAACTGGTTTCCCGGCGTTGTATCAGAGCCGGATTAGTATCAACAGATTGAATGGAAATTCTCCCCGTATCTCCTATCGCATTAAAAAGAGTTCCTGATGAAAATGCTGTTCTGCGGGAAAACCGTGTGCAGCAAAATCTTTCTTTAATACTTCACCAAATCCGGCAGGCCCGCAAAACCAGATACTTGCCTCGCGCCATTCGGGAATTTCCGCCCGGATACGTTCACCGGTCAGATAGCCGTCACGAGCATCAATCAGCACATGCAGCCGGACATTTGAAGATCGGGCATCTTCCGCCAGTTTATTGAGCGCCTTCTCATCAATATCTGCGGTACTGTGAAACAGATCATATTGCTGGTTCTCGGGCCGGGTCTGTTTCTCTCCGGATAACGCCAGTTGCTTCATACGTGCGATGAAAGGCGTGATGCCGATACCGCCGCCGACCCAGATCTGACGGCGACAAGTATCACTAAACGTGAAACAGCCATAAGGCCCTTCGATCCTGACAGGTTGCCCCGGCTGAAGTTTTTCGTGCAGTTGGGAAGTGTGATCACCCAGCGCTTTGGTAATAAAAGTAATTCTGGAATTTTCCGCCTGCCAGCCGGATGCAATCGTGTAAGGGTGAGCACCTTCGGCAGCATCCGTCGTGGCAAAAAGAAACTGCCCTGGTTTGTGGCCGGGCCAGCCGGTTACTTCAGTTTCAATTTCCAGCGCTTTTACCCCCGGGAAATAATGCAGAGAGGTAATTTTTCCCTGCACTTGCCGTTTTGCACCGACCTTGCGCAGCAGCACCACAATGGCAGCCCAAATGCCGAAAACAAGTAATACGGCTACCAGTCCACCGACAGGAGAGAGCCAGTAGCTGTGTTTCAGGAGTATAACTGTGTGAAATACCAGTACGAGATAACACACTGCCAGCAGACGGTGCGTTTTGTAGAACAGGTGGTAAGGAAAACGCCTGATCAGTGCCAGTGCGATCAGCACAACAGTCACGCAGAAAATCCATTTACCGGCTTCTTCGGCAAGACAATGCCGGATCGAGAAGAGGGTTGCGAAATCGTTCCCGAAACCGGCCCCTTCGTTACAGCCAGAATGCGCCGCCCATCCCCGGTTGTGCCCGAAACCGCGAACAGATTGCTCCAGCCAGCCCCAATCCATGGCCAGCTTTGTTCCTCCTGCCCACAGCCAGTGGAGAGTGGCTGTCACCAGAACCGAGATTCCAAGCCATTTATGTAAACGGTACATCTTGTCGAGACCGCCCAGCCAGGCTTCCGGACGGTGCAGGCGCAGCGCGAGTACCATGGCCGCACTCATGCTGCTGATGGTGACAATACCTGTCAACTGCACCATCAGCTTGCGCAAGCTGAAAAAAGTCGCTGATTGCAATGCGGCGGGTTCGGCAATCAGCCACAGGAGTACAGGAATAACAAGTATTCCCCAGAAAATCTGTTTGAGACGATGCATAGCTGTCCTTAACCTGACGGATTGTCAGTCACTTCGCCCTTCACCTGCTTCCTCATGAGTCACGCCATCGCGGATATGGTAGATACGCTTGAAGGTTGGAATAATTTTTTCATCATGTGTCACAACGATAACAGCGGTTTCAAATCGCCGGGCCATTGTGTTAAGTATGCGGATTACCGCCAGGGTACGTTGTGAATCCAGCGGGGCAGTGGGTTCGTCAGCCAGAATGACAGGAGGACGGTTGACCAGCCCCCGTGCAATGGCCACGCGCTGTTGCTCGCCACCGGACAGTTGTGCCGGCATGGCACGGGCGCGATGCTGTACATCCAGTGCAGTGAGTAATTCCATGGCATGTTTACGTGCTTCATCGTCACTCATACCGGCCAGCATTGGCAAAAGTGCAACATTGTCAGTCGCATCCAGGAATGGAATCAGGTAGGGTGCCTGGAATACGAAACCAATTTTGTCACGACGTAACGCGCGCAGATCATGCTGTTTCCAGCCGTCGTCAAAGATAATTTCATCATCCAGAACCACGCGTCCGGAGGTGGGATCGATCACCGCACCGAGGCATTTAAGCAGCGTACTCTTGCCTGAACCGGATGGGCCAATCAGTCCGACTACTTCGCCAGGGGCGACCTGCATATTGATATTTTTGAGTGCGAGTACAGCAGTATCGCCTTTACCGAAGTGCTTACTCAAATTTTCGATGCGAATTCCTCTATTGCTCATGTCAGGTTTATCCGATTGCTTCTGCCGGGTCGATCTTGAGTGCCATGCGGATGGCAACGATACTGGAAAGGATGCAAATGGCCAGTACGGCCAGGAATCCCAGTATGGAGTCAACCGGTATCAGCAGCACATATTTGGGAAACAGAGGGGCAGCGAAGGTGGCTGAAATTTTGCCGACGACAAACCCGATCACCCCCAGTATCAGAGATTGCTGCAGAATCATGCCGGCGATGGTGCGATTACGTGTACCGATCAGCTTGAGTACAGCGATCTCACGGATTTTGTCCATGGTCAGGGTATAGATGATGAAGGCCACGATAGCCGCACTGACGATGGCCAGGATGATCAGAAACAGGCCGATCTGCTCGGCGGAGGTGGCAATCAGCTTACCGACCAGAATAGCTTCCATTTGTGCCCGGTTATACACCGTTAACCGTTTCCAGCGCCGAATGGATTCAGCGACCTCCTCCAGTGCGAATCCGGGATAGATGCGCACCAGTATCGCGTTGACGTAGTTGTTGGCGGTTTGCAAAGCGATCACTGCCTCCGGCAAATCCGGTTTTCCGGGAAGAGAAAATGCCGGATCAGTCCTGATGCGGCGTCTTTGCATCAGAATGGCATCATTATCCTTGAGGAATTGTGCTTCCTGTGCGTCCTTGAGTGAAATGAAAACCATCGGATCACCACTGGATGAGACCATCCGGCGAGTCAGGCCAACTACAGTGTAGTGGTTGCGGCGGATTTTCAGGCGATCACCCGGCCTGAAGCCGGTGGCAATATCTGCCACAGCCTCGTAATGGCCGCGTGTAATCTGTCTGCCGGCAACAAGATGAGGTGGCCACCCCGGTGTTCCGGGGCCGCCTGCTGCGATACCCGCCACCATTACCCTGACATCTTCATCCTTTTTTCTGACTTGCATGGTCAGATACGTGACATTGGCTGCCTGTGCCACACCGGGAATGGTACGGATGCTGCGCCATAAATCATCGGGGAGACTGGAAGGCTCGGCATAGGGGCCAAGGGTATTCTGCTGTACCACCCACAGATCGGCACCGCTGGTATCGATCAAAATCCTGCCATCATCCACCAGGCCGCGATAGACACCTGCCATGGTCAGGGTTACACCAATGAGAAGTCCGAGGCCGATACCGGTAAAAATGAACTTGCCCCAATTATGCAGAATATCGCGTGCTGCCAGGTTAATCATGGCGCCACACCGGGAATCTGTTTTTCTATGCGGATCCGGCTCAAGGCAGTGAGCATTTTTTCACTGTGGACGATCAGTTGATCGCCGACCTCCAGCCCGTGTCTGATCTGGATATGGCCATCGAGATCAGTCTGTCCCGGTTCTATCCTGGCGAACTCAGGTTTGCCATCGACCAGCTTCCAGACACCAGGCACCCCGTCCCTGATGTGAATGGCCGCATTGGGAATGGCTGGTGCAGCGGGCAATTCCGGCAGGTAGACTGTCACTTCGGCCAGTTCGCCTACCGGCGGCAACGGTGAGGGTGGCATGGTAAAAATGATCTTTGCCAGGGTTTCTTCTGTGACCGTGTCAGCCAGTGGCTCAACCCGCAGCACGTGCCCGGCAATACTTTGTGTTTGCTGCGAACGCAGTATAAATTGGGCGGGCAATCCCGGAGCCAATCCCTGGGCGTTAATCTGATCGAAGCGGGTATCAATCCACAGGTGTGCAGTATCAATGACTTCAACCGCCGGCTGGCCTGTTACCAGTGTCGTACCGGGATCCACCGCCCGTCTGGTTACCAGACCTGTTACAGGTGTGACCAGCCTGAGGTCGCCGCGCTGTGTGTGTAACGCCTGTAAATCAGCGTGTGCACGGCCAAGGTTCTCGCGTGCCGCCACAGTTGCTGCTTTGGTGACTGCCAGTTCTTCCCGTTTGATGGCAACACTTTCTTCGCTGGTGCCGCGGGCGGGTAACAGCTTTTCATAGCGTTTCAGCTGCGCTTGCGCATGGTGTTGTCTGGCTTGTGCCTGATGCAAATCAGCTTCAGCACTTTTGATGGCGGCTTCCTGTGCGCGGATGCGGTCGTCCAGATCAACCGGGTCCATCTCGCCCAGCGTTTGCCCTGCCTGAACCATATCTCCCACATCTGCATTCAGATGCTTAACACGCCCCGCCAGAACCGGCCCGATCTTGTAGGTGTAGCGTGCCTGTACTGTTCCAATCCCGGACAGGGCAGGGATGATGCTTCTTGATTTTACTGTGGTGACTGTGACCGCAACAGGAGCCAGCGGCCCGGATTGCAGGGCGATATATACAAACAGGGTCAGGAGTAATGTGATGACTGTGAGCAATGCCAGCGTGCGCCGCTGCAGAGGTGGAAATTTCATGATACCTTCCGGATACCGCGGCAATAGATGGCAAAAACACCCGGAGCATCACGGCGGATGTGTGCAACTTCACCCGCCAGCATGGATTGCATGACAAGCCCCTGGATTGTTCCGATAAACAGCATGGTTGCAGCTTCGCTGTCCAGGAAAGGTGATAATTCACCACAGGCTTTGCCGTTTTCAATGAGCCGCTGCAAACGTTCTCCGTACCGCCTGATCAGAAGCTGTACAAGCTGTTTGGCCGGCGTTGCTTCCGCGCGCTGCAGTTCGCCAAACATCATCCTTGGAACTCCGGGATAGTCCGCCACGAATTCAATATGACTCATGAACATGGCTTCCATGGCGGCTAGCGGTGATGTAATGCCCTGAACGGAATGATCAATCCGCTGCAGCAGATGTTCGACTACCCATTTCATGACGGCTTCCCAGATGGCTTCCTTGTTTGGAAAGTGCCGGAACAATGCCCCCTGCGTCAGGTTCATGTGTCTGGCGATGGCTGCAGTGGTAATTTCACTGGGATTTTGCGAGCTTGCCAGCTCAACAACAGCCTCTACGGTGACTTCTCGTCGTTCATCGGCTGAGAGATATTTGGAATGAGGATCCATAAACAGGCAACCTTATAAAAGATAGTAATTAATTACTATCTTAAATTGAAGTGTGAAAAAGTCAACCGGCTTTTGAACTGCTTCTTTTGATTACCCGGATCATCCGGGGTTGCTGCGACAATTTGTCACATTCCTTTCCTCTGCTGAAACCGGCAAAATCCGTGTTCGATTACACACCAGAACAGGAGATTCGGAAGGGTTATGAAATATTGCATTACTCCATTCGTATCAGCGATAGCTGCAGCTTTATCTTTCTTTGCTGTGCAACAGGCATTGGCACAGACCACCTTGAATGAGGTGGTAGTTAAAACCGGCAAGATTCGTGACGCGGCCGCGCCTGAGGAGATCGGATCAGCCGAAATTGCTGCCCAGCATGCCATTACCCGTGATACCGCTTCTCTGTTGCGGGATGTGCCGGGAGTGCATCTTTATGGAGCGGGAGGGGTTTCCAGTCTGCCGGTAATTCATGGTCTGGCGGATGATCGCCTGCGTATCACGGTTGATGGCATGGATTTTATTTCTTCCTGTGCCAATCATATGAATCCGCCGCTGTCCTATCTTGACCCGGGTAATGTTGCGAAAATAAAGGTATATGCCGGCATCTCGCCAGTCAGTGTGGGGGGAGACAGCATTGGCGGTACGATTGTTGCGGAAACGGCTGCACCACAATTTGCTGCACCCGGCCAGCGCTCACTGATCAAAGGTGAAGTCGGCTCTTTCTACCGCAGCAACAACAATGCCATTGGCGGGAATCTGTCTGCAACACTGGCCAATGAATTTTTCAGCATCAATTATTCAGGGGCGATTACCACGGCGGATAACTACAAAGCCGGCGGCAATTTCAAAACAACTACCGCAACCGGGCGGCCCGGGCATACGCTTCCGCTGGACGAAGTGGGTTCCACTGCCTATAAAAGTCTGACACATACCGTGGGTATTGCGCTGCGGGCGGACAATCATCTGCTGGAAGCAAAGCTGGGGTACCAGAATGTACCGTACCAGTTTTATCCCAATCAGCGTATGGATATGCTGGATAACGAACAGAAGCGGATAAACGTGCGCTATCTTGGCCAGTACAACTGGGGAACGCTTGATAGTCGTGTTTACTATGAGGCAGTCGATCACTACATGAACTTTGGTGATGACAAACAGCTTGTCTACGGTACGGCGGTCAATGGTATGCCGATGTACAGCCGCGGCCGCACACTGGGTTTCAATCTGAAGAGTGATGTTGAACTGACTCGTGATGATCTGTTGCGTGTCGGAGCACTCTACCAGCATTACACACTGGATGATTTCTGGCCGGCATCAGGTACCGGTGGCATGTCGCCGCTGACCTTTCAGAATATCAATGACGGCAAGCGTGACCGGCTGGGTTTCTTTGCTGAGTGGGAAAGACATTTTGGCCCACAGTGGACCACACTGCTGGGCGCGCGGTATGAACATCTGGAAACGGATGCGGGCAATGTTCACGGTTACGGCAACATGATGGGTAACCAGATCCCTGATACCAGGTCCTTCAATACCCGTGGCCATAAACGCAAAGATGACAATGTTGATCTGACAGCACTGGCGCGTTACACACCGAATAATATGCTTGATCTTGAGCTGGGTCTGGCTCGCAAGGTACGCACGCCCAATCTTTACGAACGCTATACCTGGTCTACCTGGGGCATGGCTGCCATCATGAATAATTTTGTTGGTGATGGTAACGGTTACGTTGGCAACATGGATCTGAAACCGGAGAAGGCTTATACCGCCTCCTTTACTGTTGACCTGCATGCAGCTGAACGTGAATGGGAAGTGAAAGCCACACCTTACTTCACTTATGTGGATGACTACGTGGATGCAATCCGGATTCCCGGAGCAACCACGAACAGTCAGTTCGTTGTCCTGCAATATGCCAATCACTCCGCACATCTTTATGGAGTGGATCTTTCCGGTCGTGCCGTGCTGGCAAAAACCGGTCTGGGTGAGTTTGGTGTGCGTGGCCTGATGAACTATACCCGTGGGGAAAACAAGAAAACGGGGGATGATCTGTACAACATCATGCCACTTAACGGTAAGTTAACGTTCACCCATCAGTACGGCGGCTGGAGCAATGCCATTGAACTGGTTGGCGTTGCCCGCAAAAGTGATGTTTCCTCGGTACGTAATGAAATCAATACAGGAAGCTATTTCCTGACACATTTGCGCACCAGCTATACATGGAAGAATGTCCGTGTCGATCTGGGTGTGGAGAATCTGTTTGACCGTCTCTATGCTTTACCGCTTGGAGGAGCCTATACCGGGCAGGGAACGACCATGGGTATCAACGGTATTCCTTACGGGATTGCTGTCCCCGGAATGGGGCGTTCCGTTTATGCGGGGCTGAACATCAAGTTCTGATAATTATCAGGTCAGGTTAATGGCGCTGTAGCGAAAACGGGTTTCGGATAAGCGGTTTATCTGAAACCCGTTCGTATATCAGAGGTTGCGAAGCTCCATTTCAAGTGCCTCGATATTGCGTTCGTGTGCAGCTGCCTGATTGCGCAACTGCAGTATATCGAAGTGATCTGACGCAAAATACGGGTGACTGGGTGAATATTTCTTCGTTTTTTGTTGTGTCAGACTGATCGTTTTCATTGCATCTTCCAGCAGCCTGGTTTCATTAACGAGCTCTTGTGCAAGTATTTGCCGACGCTTGCTGTCTCGCTGGTCCTGCTGAAATTTACTGACTTTGGGATATTCCCCGGTTGTGGCGATGGTAATCGATCCAGTGCGGGAATGGTGTTTGTATGATGAGGCTGTTGAACCGGATGAACCGGATTTAAGTGGCTGAATTTGTCTGATGCCCCTGGCGGGATCATTGGTGAAAATAACCCGGCCGTGATTGTCTACCAGTTTGTGGATGTCAGCAGCAATGCTGATAATGGGAAATCCGAGCGACAGGATTCCAGTCAGCAGGATGGTACAGCGAGCTCTTTTCATGGATAATCCCCCATTTACTAAATTGAACAATCTCAAACCGGATTCCGCGTTTCACAATCCGTTGTGAGAAACGCAAAACCCGATTTGGAGCAGGCCAGATTTTAAGCCAGGTTACAAGGGGGTGATCTGTGAATAAACGCTGATAAAAGCGGGTTTTTTACAGGCTGTAGTACAAAGCAAATTCGACGGGGTGCGTTGTAGTACGCAACAGTGCCGCTTCTTCTGATTTAAGCCTGATAAAACCGTCAATCATGTCATTGGAAAATACATTGCCACGAATCAGGAATTCGCGGTCACGATCCAGATTTTCCAGTGCCTCTTCCAGTGATGCACTGGTGTTGGGCACCATCGATGCTTCTTCTGGCGGTAAATCGTAAAGATTCTTATCCATGGGATCGCCAGGGTGAATTTTGTTTTGAATACCATCCAATCCGGCCATTAGCAGGGCTGTAAAAGTAAGATAAGGGTTGGCACTGGGGTCCGGAAAACGGATTTCGATACGGCGCTGTTTGGGGCTGCTGGCGTAGGGGATGCGAACTGCAGCTGACCGGTTGCTGGCAGAGTAGGCGATATTGACGGGGGCTTCATAACCGGCTACCAGTCGTTTATATGAATTGGTGCCGGGGTTGGCAAAGGCATTTAATGCTTTGGCGTGCCGGATAATGCCGCCAATATAATACAGTGCAATTTCTGACATGCCCGCATAACCGTTACCGGCAAACAGGTTTTTGCCATCTTTCCAGATGGATTGATGGACGTGCATACCGGAGCCGTTGTCACCAACGATCGGCTTGGGCATGAACGTTGCCGTTTTGCCATAGGAGACAGCAATATTATGAATAACGTATTTCATCAGCTGGTTCCAGTCAGCGCGCTTTACCAGGCTGCTGAACCGGGTGCCAATCTCGCATTGTCCGGCATTGGCCACTTCATGGTGGTGTACCTCAACCGGGATCCCCAGTTCATCAAGCACCATGCACATGGCAGAACGGATGTCATGCAGGGAATCCACCGGCGGTACCGGCATGTAGCCTCCCTTGACAGCAGGCCGGTAACCGTTATTGCTTCCTTCATAACGTTTCCTGGAGCTCCAGGCCGCTTCGGCTGATTCAATTTTGACAAAACAGCCGGACATATCAGTATGCCAGCGGACTGAATCGAAAATGAAAAATTCCAGCTCCGGGCCAAAATAGGCAATATCGCCGATACCGGTGGATTTCAGATAAGTTTCACCTCGCCTGGCCAGTGAGCGCGGGTCCCGGTTGTACCCCTGGCCGTCTGCGGGGTCAACAACATCACAGGTCAGCAGCAGCGTGGTTTCTTCCATAAACGGATCCAGTGCGGCAGTGTCAGGATCAGGCATCAGCAACATGTCAGATGCGTGAATATTTTTCCAGCCGGCAATCGATGAACCATCAAACGCATGGCCATCCTCAAATTTATCGGCATCGAAAGTATGTGCAGGAATCGTGACATGATGTTCTTTGCCGTTGGTATCGGTAAAGCGCAGATCAACGAACTTGACTTCATGATCCTGAATCATTTTTAACACATCAGCTGTCACGGTTTTTTCTCCAGAAAGGGGTTTCGTTTACTTGGGAGGATGCTTGTGGAACGGTTAGAACGAGTGTATGGGTGCGAAGGTTGATATTGTACCGTCGGGCCGGCTGTGAATAAATAGGCCAATCGTTTTATTTCAGGCAAAAAACTGTGGTTTATCCTTGTTTTAACAATGGATCATTGCGTACCGCCTGCAATAAATCCGCCATGTCATCCGGCAGAGGGGAATCCCACTGCATAATTTTCCTGTCGTGGGGGTGCATCAGCTCAAGCTGCCTGGCATGCAGCGCCTGCCTTGGCAGCTGTGCGATTATGCGGGCTGCTGACGGGTCAGGAGAAGGTTTGCCGTACACCGGATCTCCCGCGAGCGGGTAGCCAATGGACATCAGGTGAACGCGTATCTGG
>NZ_JADZAJ010000025.1 GCF_020852615.1 Nitrosomonas sp.
ATACGGCCTGCTGCCCATTCTGGGCATAGCGGTATTCTGGGTATGGTATCAGCGTACGTTTGCCTATTCCCATGGCATGGATTCGATGGAGCCGGATTTTGACCGGATCTGGATGGGTCTGTGGCGTATCCAGATGGTTGTTCTGCCCCTGGCGGCATTCTCCATCTGGGGGTGGCTGTTGAAAACCCGGAATACGGCAGAGCAGCTTGCCAGCCTGACCCCCAAACAGGAAATAAAGCGGTATTTTTATTTCATGATGTGGCTTGGAGTCTATATATTTGCCGTTTACTGGGGATCAAGCTTCTTTACCGAGCAAGACGCCTCATGGCATCAGGTGATTATCCGGGATACCAGTTTTACACCCAGCCATATTCCTCTGTTCTATGGCTCATTCCCGGTATACATCATCATGGGTATAGCGATGATCATTTATGCCAAAACCCGGTTACCGCTGTATAACAAGGGGTGGTCGTTCCCGCTGATCATGGTAGTGGCCGGCCCGCTGATGAGTCTGCCCAACGTTGGTCTGAACGAGTGGGGACATGCCTTCTGGTTCATGGAAGAACTCTTCAGCGCACCACTGCACTGGGGCTTCGTTATCCTGGCCTGGGCTGCCCTGTTCCAGGGCGGTCTTGCCATACAGCTCATAACACGTTATTCCAATCTGGTTGACGTGGAATGGAACAAGCAGGACAGAGCCATTCTGGACGACGTCGTAACAACTCCATAACCGGGTATATTTCCAATCCTCTGGTAAATTCAGGGGGTTGGAACAGTCTGGGTATCATCCTTCCCTGATTATCGAAACCTGATACTGTTATTGTGTTTTCCGATTCAGATTGTCAGAATCCGGAAATGACAGATATCAATCACTGCACGGCATTGGCCGGATAATCGGAATTTTCCGCGAAACAGGCTGCAGACAGCATGAAAGCAACAGCTCCTGCAGCCACCTTCACCGGTACATCATCCGCAACATCAGGACACCCCGGTATCAGACCTCATCTGTTTGTCGAACAGCTTACGAAATCCGTTTTGTGTTGCAGCGCGCCTGCAGGACCAGTTCAGCCAGTTTCAGATCCTGCGGGTAGGTTACTTTGAAGTTGTAAGCATCTCCCATGACGAGCCTGGGGGAAAATCCCAGTGCTTCCACGGCACTGGCATCATCGGTAATACTTGCCGGTGCCTTTTCCAGTGCTTCGAGCAACAGCTTCGCACGAAACATTTGTGGAGTTTGTGCCTGCCACAACCGTTCTCTCGATTCAGTTCGCACCACCCGGTCAGTATCATCCGCACGCTTTAATGTATCCGCCAGCGGTACAGCCAGCAGGCCGCCGACTTCATCTTCCGCGAGCTGGTCAAGTAATCGCTCAGTCAGTGCATGACTCAGTCCCGGGCGGGCAGCGTCATGCACCAGAATCCAGTCCTGATCCTGTACGCAGTTGGCCGCACGCAATGCCTTAAGTCCGTTGGTAACACTTTCAGCACGGGTTGCCCCGCCACAGTTGAAAATCCGAATTTTGCCGGAAAATTCATCCCAGTCATGCCGCACCCATTCCTTGTCATCAGGTGCCAGTACCACACAGACTGTACCAATACGATCTGTACTGCACAAAGTTCGCAGTGCGTGATAAATCATTGGTTTACCCGCCAGTGGCCGGTATTGTTTGGGAACAGCTTCTCCCATACGTGAACCGGAACCGGCCGCCGGAATCAGCGCGATAAATTCAGTCATGTAAAAACCCTGTGAATCGCATCAGGAAACAGAACTTTCCTGGTCGATTTGTGCCAGATGCCGGGCAACCGACCCGCGCGCGCCAATCCATCCAAGCGCACCGGACAATAACAGTAAAGCCAGACTGTCCCGCCAGGAAAGATGATGGAGTGTAATTGTGGTGTCATACAGCCTGGCCAGCTCTGCCAGCACTTCGTTCAGCCTGATGATCATGAAATAAAGCAGCAGCCAGGCCAGGGCGGCCCCCAGTAATCCCTGTAATGCACCAAAATAAAGAAACGGACGACGAATGTAACCATCCGTAGCACCAATCCATTTGGAAAGCTCAATTTCATCACGCCGCGTCAGCAGCTGCAGACGAATGGTATTGAACATGACAATGATGAGAGCCGTGCCAAACACCGCAGCCAGCATCATGACAACCAGTCTGCCCACATCGAGTATGGCATCCAGCTTTCTGGCCCAGTCCGTATCCACCAGTACATGAGCCACCTTCGGCCAGGACTGCATCATGGCCTGCATTTTCTCAATTTCATTTGCCGGCAAACGGCCGGGATTGATTACAAATGCATCCGGTAATGGATTCTGACCAAGATTATGCATTACCTCAGCCATCCCGTTTTCCTGTTTCAGTTCGTCCAGGGCAACTTCCTTCGAAACAAACCGAAAACCCTCGATTGTAGTCAGCGCTTCCAGGCGGGTATTGATCAGTTCCACGTCAGCCTGACGCGCTGTGGTATCCAGCATGAGCGTCATCTGCTGCGAATCCGTTGCACGCCCGGAAACTTCGCTCAAATTCTCCAGCAGAACAAAGATACCTGCCGGCAAACTCAGAACAATACCGAAAACGATAATGCTCAGCAGACTGGTAACAGGTGTACCGGCAAGCTGCCTGAATGCGCGCATCAGCGCATGTCCATGCTGGGAAAACCAGCTCATGCGACCAGCTTTCCCTGCTTCAGTTCAAGCACGCGATGCCGCGCTGATTCAAGCAGGGTCCGGTCGTGCGTCGAAATCAGGACAGTGACTCCTACCTGATTGAAAGATTCGAATACTGCCATAATGTCCCGTGCGTAGTTACTGTCAAGATTAGCCGTCGGCTCATCTGCGATCAGGATGGTCGGGCGATGAACAACTGCACGCGCAATACACAACCGCTGTTTTTCCCCACCCGACAAAGTAACCGGATCTGCTTTTTCTTTAGCCAGCAGACCCACTTTGTCCAGCGCCGCACGCACACGTGACGCACTGGTTTTAGTATCAAACCCTGTGACCTGTAACGGCAGCATGACGTTGGCAAAGACATTACGGTCATACAGAATTTTCTGTTCCTGAAAGATCATTCCGATATTGCGGCGCAGGTAAGGAATGGCACTGCGCCTGAGTGTGCCGATATTCTGCTGTCCCACGATGACACTGCCGGAAGTGGGTCGCTCTATGGCGGCAATCAGTTTCAGTAATGTACTTTTACCAGCACCGGAGTGCCCGGAAAACAAAATCAGCTCCCCCTGATCAATGGATAGCGTCACCCCCTTAAGCGCTTCGAATCCGCCCGGATAAAATTTGCTGACACTGCTGAAACTGATCATTACGGCCATACCGGTCACTCAAACAGAACAGGGGACATCAGTCGAACAGCGCTTCAGCAAATTCACGTGCATTAAAAGGCCTTAAATCATCCAGCCCTTCTCCCACTCCGATAAAACGCAACGCCGGAGGATTATCCGCAAATTGTGCGGCGATCGCAGCAATCACCCCGCCTTTGGCGGTCCCGTCAAGCTTGGTCATAACCAGCCCGGTAACACCCAGCGCATCATTAAAAGCTTTTAACTGGCTGACTGCGTTCTGTCCGGTATTGGCATCCAGCACCAGTAATACTTCGTGCGGTGCATCCGGAATTGCTTTAGCGATGACGCGCCTGATTTTCCTGATTTCTTCCATCAGATGAAGCTGCGTAGTCAGACGACCGGCGGTATCCGCCAGAACAATATCAATTTTTCTGGCAATGGCTGCATTGATTGCATCAAAAATCACGGCAGCCGGATCACTTTTCCTGCCCGGATCATTGTCCTGTGAAATGACTGTAATCTGGTTGCGTTCACCCCATATTTTGAGCTGTTCCTGTGCTGCTGCACGGAAGGTATCGCCCGCTGCGAGCAGTACAGATTGTCCCTGCGACTGGAAATAATGCGCCAGTTTACCAATGGTTGTCGTTTTACCAACACCATTTACGCCTGCAATCATGATGACAAAGGGGCTGTGTCCGGCGGTAATCAGTGGCCGTTCCAGCGGTTGCAGCAACTCCGTCACGGCATCCTGCAAAACAACCCTGAGCTGCTCCGAATCGTCCAGTGCATCACGCCTGACACGTGTGCGCAACGATTCCAGTAACCGGCCGGTCGCATCAATGCCGGTATCTGCGGTTAACAGTGCTGTTTCCAGCTCTTCGTACAAATCCTCATCAATTTTCCTGCCGCCAAACAGCCCGGATAACTGCTTGCCAAGCTGCTGCCGGGTACGTGACAAGCCCTGTCTGATCTTGTCTGTAAAACTGATCGACCCGGTTTCAACCTGTTCGGGATTTTTTTCGTCAGGATTTTTTTTGGATTTGAAAATACTAAACATTCTGGTAGGCTGTTTTTTGTTACAGGAAGGTAAATATCATACCATCAACATTGACCGATTACCCGAAGGGCTCAGGCAATACCAGCCACCCTGCTCATGCCAATTCCATTCCAAGCTCAACATGAAAATCAGTTTCCGACCTAATTACCTTGCTTCTTTACTTTGCATTACATTGATATTCCCGCTGCCAGCGGTTGCCAGTTCGCATGAATACCTGCTCGACAATGGACTCAAGCTGATCGTCAAGGAAGATCACCGCTCCCCTGTCGTTATTCAGCAGGTCTGGTATAAAGCCGGCAGTATGGATGAAGTCAACGGCACAACCGGTGTGGCTCATGCACTGGAACACATGATGTTCAAAGGAACTGACAGCGTACCCGCCGGTGAATTTTCCAGAAGAATTGCAGCGGTTGGCGGCAAAGAAAACGCCTTTACCAGCAGCGATTACACCGCTTACTATCAGCAGCTGCACCAGCGCCACCTGCCGATGGCAATGGAGCTGGAATCTGATCGCATGCACAATCTGCAACTGACACAGGAGGAATTCTCTAAAGAAATTCAGGTTGTCATGGAAGAAAGAAGACTGCGCACGGATGATCAGGCACATGCGCTGCTGTACGAAAAAATGATGGCAACCGCTTTTCAGGCACATCCTTACCGCCGCCCGATCATCGGCTGGATGAATGATCTGGAAAATATGCGGGTTAGTGATGCTCAGGACTGGTACAAGCGCTGGTACGCTCCCAATAATGCGGTACTGGTCGTCGTGGGTGATGTTGATCCGGAAAATGTACTCGCACTGGCAAAAAAGTATTATGGCAGGTTTGATGCAGCCAGGGTAATTCCTCTGGCTGAACGTAAACCGCAAACCGAGCCACTGCAAACCGGAATCAAGCATCTGGTTGTCAAGGCACCGGCACAGCTTCCACACCTGATCATGGGCTATAAAGTACCGTCCCTCAAAGATCCGGGGCATGAATGGGAGCCCTATGCTCTGACTATTCTGGCAGAAATACTGGATGGCAATGCCTCGGCAAGACTTGATAAAAACCTGGTACGCGGAACTCGTGTCGCTGTCTCGGCTGATGCCAGCTACAGCCTTGCCGAACGCGGCCCCGGTACTTTTTTCATTGACGGGACACCCAGCGAAAACAAAACTGTGGGTGACCTGGAACAATCAATTCGTGCTGAAATTGACAAAATTATCCGGTCCGGGATTACGCAGGAAGAGCTGGCTCGCGTCAGGGCACAGGTAGTGGCAAGTCGTGTTTATCAGCTTGACTCCACGTTTGCCCAGGCAATGCAGATCGGCAGACTGGAAAGCATCGGGCTATCCCATCGCGATGCCGATGTAATTCTGGAAAAATTACAGGCAGTTACCACCGAACAGGTCAGAAAAGTGGCTGAAAAATATCTGATTGATGATTTACTCACTGTCGCTGTGCTGGACCCGCAACCCTTATCAGAAACGACTCAGCAACAGAACAGCGCCATTCAGCTGAAGCATTGACAGGAATTTTTTCGAGAGACTCTGTTATATACCGGCAGGGCCAATACGCCGCTCGCATATATTACCTGCGAACGCATTTCTTTTCAGCCAGGATAACCAGTAAATCAACCAGAAAATGTCCCGTCCGATTCGTGCGCTTATCAACTGTGCAGCATTACAGCACAATTTTTCCGTTATTCGGAGTCACGTTGGCCAATCCCGCATCATGGCTGTTGTCAAGGCCGATGCTTACGGCCACGGCCTGCTTCGTACAGCCAGGGCACTTGATGCAGCCGATGGATTTGCGGTACTTGAGCTGGAAGCAGCAATTCAGTTAAGAGAAGCCGGATTCAGACAACCCGTTCTGCTGCTGGAAGGTTTTTTCTCGACAGAAGAAATCGAGGTAATTCGACATTACGGGCTGAGTACAGTCATTCACTGCCACGAACAGCTCTCAATGCTGCTGGCGCACAAAGAAACAGAAAAACCGGATATTTTTCTCAAGATCAACACCGGTATGAACCGCCTTGGCTTTAAACCTGAAGAAGGCAGTTCTGCACTGCGCAAACTCAGACAAAGCTGCCCGAATACCAATATTACGCTGATGACCCATTTTGCCTGCGCGGATGATTTACTGGAAACCAGTCACGTTGAGCAGCAACTGAATGGTTTCTCACTGCTTCAGCAAAAACAGAAAGCGGACATACCCAGGACACTGGCCAATTCCGCCGCAATTCTGCATTACCCCGGAACTCATGCAGACTGGGTACGGCCCGGCATCATACTTTATGGTGCATCCCCTCTACCGGACAAAACGGGTATTGAACTTGGATTACGGCCAGTCATGACCCTGACCAGCCGGATTATTGCTGTGCAACATCTTGAACCTTCTGATCGCCTGGGTTACGGAGGATCGTTTGTTGCCAGTCAGCCGATACGTGTCGGGGTTGTCGCGGCCGGTTATGCAGACGGATATCCACGCCATGCGCCAACCGGAACATCCGTCCTGGTTAACGGACAGCGAACCCGTTTAATTGGCCGCGTTTCAATGGATATGTTAACTGTTGATCTGAGCGGAATCCCGGAAGCAGCGGCGGGAAGCCCGGTAACACTATGGGGAGAAGGGTTACCGGTGGAAGAGGTGGCCAGATCAGCTCAGACTATCAGCTACGAGCTGCTGGCTGCACTCTCACCGAGAGTGCAGACTGTAAGTCTAAACTGTTAAGCCGGCAATTCTCTTGCGGTTAAAACAGCTGGTTACTCCACTTTAGCATTTTTACGCAGAGATTCGACCATTGCTGCAAATTTACGCTGCAATACACGCTGTTGCATGTTTTGTTTAACTTCTTCAAAAGAAGGCGGAACAGCAGTACGGACATCCTCCAGACGGATGACATGCCAGCCAAATGGCGTCTGGACCGGCTGACTGGTCGTTTCCCCTTTTTTCAGTTTAGTCAGTGCATCAGCGAAAGGTTTGACATACACAGCAGCGGAACTCCATCCCAGTTCACCGCCGTTACTCTTGCTTCCTGTGTCAATGGAGCGTTCACCGGCCAGTTTTTCGAACGCTCCCCCTTTTTTGAGAGCAGCAATCAGGTCTTTCGCCTCCTGTTCAGTTTCTACAAGGATATGACGCGCCTTGTACTCTTTGTCCCCCATCTGGCTTTTTACTGATTCATATTCCTTACGCAGATCGCTGTCACTGATCGGGTTGTTCCGCATGAAATCAGCCTGATACGCTCTGATCAGAATTCCCTGACGAGCCAGGTCAATTTGTGTCAGCACATCCGGGTTACGGTCAAGCCCTTTCTTGATTGCTTCCTGCGCCAGGATTTCTTCTGTAATCAGGTTTTCACGTAATGCGCTCTTCACTTCAGCTGAATCAGGCTGACCTTGTGCTGTTGCAGCCTTAATGACCAGATCAAGGCGAGATTGCGGAATAGCTACGCCGTTGACCTTGGCAACCGTGCCACTGCCCTGGGCATTCACGGAAGTCACACAAACCAGTCCGAGAACAGCAAGCGGCACAGAAAAAAACGTGGTTAAGCGCATAAAATTTCCTTTAAATAGTAGGGTGATTGACAAATTTTTATCTGAGAAGCATATATCTTAACAAAATAAGAATAAGTCCTTCTCGGAAACAAACAAACTTTTTACCGGTTCCAGGATAAATACTCCCGAAGTTTTCCGGCCGTTACTAACAGCCTGCCTACTCAGGAAAAACTTTCCTGAATGGTTTAACGGTTATTTTTGCATAAACCCCTGCTAATGCATATGGATCAGCATTAGCCCACTCCCGGGCAGCGTCCAGTGAAGCAAATTCAGCCACGATCAGGCTTCCGCTGAATCCGGCCGGTCCCGGATCAATACTGTCTATTGCCGGACAGGGTCCTGCCAATAACAGTCTTCCCTCTTTTTGCAGTTCATGCAGCCTGGACAAATGTGCCGGACGGCTGGCTAACCGCTTTGGCAGGCTGTCAGGAATATCCTCGCCCTGTATTAAGTAAAGCATGTCTGTTTCCCTTAGTCAGTACAAACTTTTTGCGGTTCTCAAAGAAATAATCTGAAACTTTGCTCTGCCTTTTTTATGCCAGTACCGGTGGCAGGCGGGATGCCAGTGTATTGCGTTCACCCGTTGCAGTCCCGAGCAAGGCAAAACCATGTAAATTTCCATCTTCATCGTAATAAAGGGCTTTCATGCCATTTTCAACAGCCTCAACCTTCCATTCTCCCTTTACAGCCGGATCCGGAGGTGAAACAACGGTTGGACAGGCAGGTGTCTTGACCATTACCGGCATTGCCGGGTAGTGCAGCAGTGTTGGATTACCGGCAATTGTCGCGGCCAACGCCCGGCCGGCATGGGAAATCGGCAAAATGAAGGGCAATATTTTTCCTTCTACTTCAGCACAATCCCCCAGAGCATAGATATTCCGGGCACTGGTCTGAAGATAGCGATTGACTGCAATACCACGATTCACCTGAATTCCCGCAGCAGCAGCCAGACCGGTACGTGGCTTCAGGCCAATAGCGGACAGCACCAGATCCGCCTCAAGCACCTCATCTTTCCCATAGTACAACTGGTAGCATCCGTTTTCCCTGTTTATTGTGCCAACCGTCGTGCCGAGCAGAAAACGAACTCCGGCTGCCGCCAGTCTATCGTGGAAATACTGACCGGCCTCGGGAGGAAGCAATCGCCCCAGCGGCAGCAAACTCAGATCAAATACACTTACCTGGTACCCTTTTGCAGCCAGATCATTGGCAAACTCACAGCCGATCAAACCCGCACCCAATATGGCAATGTGGCGTTTTCCTTCCAGAGATTCACGGAACTTCCGGTAATCATCCAGATTATTGACTGACAACATTTCGGATGAACCTTCTCCCGGTATGGGCAGGCGAACCGGATCCGCCCCCAGCGCCAGAACCAGCCGGTCGTAAGCCATTTGTCCCCCTTCTTCAAAGGATACATTCCCTGCAGCAGTATTAATGGCACTGACACAGGTATAAGGCTGAACCGAGATACCCAGCTGCTCCGACATTTGGATCATGCCGGCGCTCAGGATGGAATCAGGCGTTTTACCTGTTGCCAGTGCATTGGATAACATGGGCTTTGAATAAAAACCGCCATGATCCGCCGATAAAAGCGTAATTGGTACGGTCGCATCCAGCTTGCGCAATTCACGCACAACTGTATAACCCGCCAGCCCACTTCCCACGACTACAACAGATGGCTGACTCATACTGATATCCCCTGCTTTACGTCAATCAATCTTCATCTCCCTTTTATTCACACCCGTCATATCTGCTGATATCTGGAAACCTGTTCTTTATTCCAGGCCCGACCCGGCAATCAGCTTGTTTACGCGCCTCATTGTACCTCAAGGGAAGAAGATTCCAGTGATATGCCAGGGGGAACTCGCATGAAATTATGCATACCGGTACTTGATATCAGGAAATATGTCACCATATAGCCGCTTGGCTTGAACGATTGCTTTCTATGGCTCTCAAAGCACAACAGGTGTACTCATAAAACTTGAAGGACGAGAACAATGAAACGAATTTTTCTTTTTATCGTAACAAACCTGGCCATATTGCTGATGCTGAACATCACTTTGCGCTTGCTTGGTGTGGATCGCATACTGGATGCCGAAGGCGGTGGACTGAATTTCAATGCACTGCTTGTTTTTTCCACCGTACTGGGGTTTGGTGGCTCACTCATTTCGCTGGCCATGTCCAAATGGAGTGCAAAACACATGACTGGCGCTGTGGTTATTGATGTTCCATCCAATTCAACCGAAGGCTGGCTGGTGGAAACCGTACGGCGGCAGGCAAAAAAAGCGGGGGTTGGTATGCCTGAAGTTGCTATCTATGATTCGCCCGATATCAACGCATTTGCCACCGGAATGAGTAGGGACAATGCGCTGGTAGCTGTCAGTACAGGACTTCTGCAGAAAATGAACCGGGACGAAGCTGAAGCTGTGCTGGCACATGAAATCAGCCATGTCGCCAACGGGGATATGGTAACGCTGGCATTGATTCAGGGTGTTGTGAACACCTTCGTGATTTTTCTCTCCCGCGTGATCGGGTATATCGTTGACCGTGCAGTTCTCAAATCAGAAGAAGAACATGGACCTGCCTATTTCATTACCAGTCTGATTGCTCAAATGGTACTGGGTATCTTTGCCACGATTATCGTCATGTGGTTCAGTCGTCAGCGGGAATTTCGTGCGGATGCTGGCAGTGCACAGATTTCGGGAAGAGACAAGATGATTGCTGCGCTGCGGCGATTACAGCAGGAATATGAGCCTTCCCACCTGCCGGACAAGATAGCGGCTTTTGGAATCTCCGGACAGAAAAGCCAGATTGGCCGCCTGTTCATGTCACACCCGCCTTTGGAAGAGCGCATCCAGGCATTACAATCTGTCTGATAAAACAAAACCGGAGCTGGCAATTTTCATACCAGCTCCGGTAAAAATACAGCTTCCTGATCGAGTCAATCCGAATCAATCGTCGATCATTATTTCATCTTCTTCAAAATTTACAGGTTCTTCCTCGGCAGGAGCCGATCCATCATCTTTTATGAGACTGTCCCGCCTTTGCAAATAGGCATCACGAACAAACTCATACTTATCCAGCGAGGCCTCTTCCAGCGTTTTATCCAAATGCAGCAGCTGTTCGCGTTTATCAATAAATTCTACTGTTGTAACCGGTAAACGTACGGTCAGCAAATCAAGATTCGTATAAATTGCACGTGCAGGATGAATAAAGGTACTGTCTACTCCAATTCCTATCGCATCCCTTACCGAGCTTGGGCCCAGTAATGGCAATACGAGATAGGGGCCACTGCCAACCCCGTAAAACCCCAATGTCTGGCCAAAATCCTCATTACGCTTACTGATATCGATATCACTCACCTGGCTGATGTTACTGGCCAGATCAATAACACCCAGCATTCCAAAAGTTGTATTGATCAGGATACGTGTTGTACTCGCCATTGCATCCACAAACTTCAACTGCAACAGGGAATTGGCTGCAATAACAACATCGTCCAGATTGGAAAAGAAATTCCCGACAACCATTCTGACCGGAGGAGGGATAAACCTCTGATATCCCCTGGCAACAGGCTCTACCACAACCTCATCGAGCTTTTCATTAAATGAGAATACCACCCGATTCATGGATTCCAGAGGGTCACGCCGATTATCTACCGTAGCACACGCTGATAACACGCCACTCAAGAACAGCAGCATCAAAAATTTTTGAAAACGAAGAAAATCAGTAAACATAATCTGTTGTTTATTTTTTATATACAAGTATTGAGTCGAGCATATTGCCACAGCTGAAAAAATCAGGATAAACCGGCCGGCAAACTGTAAACGGCAATCAACCATGCCGATTAAATCCTTTGTTTATTTTCAGTACGGCAGCTCCCGCTTATTTATATACCCCCTGACTGAATACGCGATCAGCTGCAGCCAATGTTTTATCGATCTCCATATCGCCATGAGCAGCAGAAACAAAGCCGGCTTCAAAAGCTGAAGGTGCAAAATACACACCTTCTTTCAGCATGGCATGAAAAAAACGATTGAACGCTTCACGATCACTTTCCATCACCTCAGAAAAACTTTCTGGTGGAGATTTCCTGAAATATAAACCAAACATTCCGCCAACCGCTTCTGTACTGAACACCACGCCGTGTTTTACAGCGACAGTTGTCAAACCTTCTGTCAGTTTACGGGTCATGGCCGATAACTTATCAAAGAAACCCGGTATCTGTATCTGGCGCAATGTTTCCAGCCCCGCAGCAACGGCAACCGGATTACCGGAAAGCGTACCCGCCTGATATACCGGTCCCAGCGGAGCAAGACACTCCATCACATCACGCCGACCGCCAAAAGCGGCCATAGGCAGGCCGCCACCAATCACCTTGCCCAGAATGGTCAAATCCGGTTTGATGCCATACAACCCCTGAGCACACGCCAGACCAACCCGGAAACCAGTCATCACCTCATCCAGAATCAGCAGGCTGCCATGTTTCGTACACAGTGCCCGCAGTGTTTCCAGAAAACGGGGAGTTGCCTTAACCAGATTCATATTACCCGCCACCGGTTCAACAATGACAGCAGCAATCTCGGCACCCAGCTCGCTGAAAATCCTTTCTGCCCCGGCCACATCGTTATAATCCAGTACAAGAGTATGGCTCGCTGTTTCAGCAGGAACACCTGCTGAACTGGGATGACCAAAGGTCAGTGCGCCGGAACCCGCCTTGACCAGCAGCGCATCATCATGACCGTGATAGCAGCCCTCAAACTTGATAATCCGGTTTCTGCCTGTATAGCCGCGAGCCAGCCGGATAGCACTCATACCGGCTTCAGTACCGGAACTCACCAACCGCACCATCTCCAGAGAAGGTAACAGGCGGCACAATAACTCGGCAATTTCCAGTTCTGCAGCTGTTGGTGCACCAAAGGAGGTGCCATGACTTGCCGCAATCTGCACAGCCCTGATGACATCAGGATGCGCATGCCCAAGAATGAGCGGCCCCCAGGAACCGACATAATCAATATAGGATTTTCCTTCCACATCCCAGAAACAGGCCCCCAATCCGCGCTGAAAAAAAACAGGGGTACCACCTACAGATTTAAAAGCCCGTACCGGGGAATTAACTCCTCCCGGAATATATTGCCTGGAACGTTCAAACAGTTGCTGATTGGTAATTGTCATTGAAATCGTTTAAAAATTATTGAAATTGATAATTAGCTGAACCATTCTGAGAAACTTCGAACAGCCGACTGTATATCCCGGGCACCAAATAAAGCCTGGCTGACCGCTACAGCATCACATCCACAGGCAATCAATGTTCCGGCATTGTCCGGACTGATACCCCCAATGGCCACGATGGAAATATTCAGTTCTTTCCTCGCATCAGCCAGCAGGTCAACTGAAGCCCGAGCTGTATCCGCCTTGGTTACAGTCGGGTAGAACGCACCAAAAGCAACATAATCCGCTCCCGCACTTTCAGCTTCCACCGCACGATTCAGCTGATTGTAACAGGAGACACCAATCACTTTATCCCGGCCAAAATGGTGCCTGGCTACCGACAGCGGAACATCATCTCCGCCTATATGCAGACCCTCAGCATCAATCTCCATGGCCAGATCCAGGTGATCATTGATTACCAGGGGAACCTGAAATTGTCTGCAAAGCTGATGGATTCTGACAGCCTGCGTAAATCGCAGCCAGCTGTCAGCCTTTTTATTCCGATACTGAATCCAGTTCACACCGCCAGATAACACTTGCCGGACTGCATCACACAGCTTTTCGGTATCCGCCACATCGGGCGTAACTGCATAAACACCGCTTACTCTGCACTGGCGCATAAAATCAATTTTCGGCGCTGCCTGTACCTTCTTTCGGGTTCTCAGTCTCCGCCCAGAAAAATCTATCCGGGATATACTGCCCCATTCCCGGACGAAAACCGGCATTAAGTGTATTCCAGGTAAATTCCTGCGCCTCGTACACGCTGTCGGCAACCGACATGCCATGCGCGAGCGAAGCTGCTATTGCAGAGGACAAGGTACAACCCGAACCATGATATGAACCTGGCAGGCGCTGCCAGGAATCCGACCGAATAACACCGTTCACACCGTAAAGTACGTTAACTACCTCGGGTGTGTTTTCGTGGGCTCCTTTGATAAGCACGTAACTGCACCCCCATTCCAGCAACCGTTCTGCACTTTGTTTCAGATCCAGAATTTCAGGATCATCTTCATCATTAAGCGCGATACGCCTGGCTTCTATGCTGTTGGGAGTAATGATTGTCGCCTGAGGAAACAGCATTTCACGCATGGCAACAATAATTTCCTCATTGGCAAACGTATCACCCCGGCCGGAAGCCAGTACCGGATCCAGCACCAGCGGTATATCAGGATAATCTGATACGATTTCGGTAATGGCCGCGATAATTTCAACACTGCCCAACATGCCGATCTTGAATGCCTGTACCGGCATATCCTGCAGCACCGTGCGCGCCTGGTCGGTAACCCACTCGGCATCCATGACGAATATATCCTCAACACCGACAGTATCCTGTACCGTAACAGCAGTCAGTACAGTAAGCGGGTGGCAGCCCATCCCGGCAAGCGTCATAATATCCGCCTGGATACCAGCCCCCCCACTTGGATCACTGCCTGCAAAGGATAATACAATTGATGGTGGTAGAGACATACACTAATACCGTAAAATGCTATTTTAACTTAAGCAAACTCACTTATCTATTATGACTACTGAGGACAACCAGGTTTACAACCGCTATATGTGCATGATTTGCGGCTTTATCTACGACGAGGCTGAAGGATGGCCACAGGACGGCATTCCAGCCGGGACCCGCTGGGAAGATGTCCCCATGAACTGGACCTGCCCGGAATGTGGCGCACGGAAAGAAGATTTTGAAATGGTCAAAGTGTAAATGCGCATTCTTCATACCATGTTGCGGGTAGGCAACCTGGAACGTTCGGTACGGTTCTATACAAATGTTCTGGGAATGCAGGTTTTGCGCCGCAAGGATTACCCTGAAGGAAAATTCACACTGGCTTTTGTCGGCTACCAGAGTGAAACAGAAAGTACGGTACTGGAGTTAACACATAACTGGGAAACGGATCATTACGATCTGGGGACCGGGTTTGGGCACATTGCAATCGAAGTGGAAAATGCCTATGAGGCTTGTGAAAAAACCCGAAATCTTGGTGGCCGTGTTACACGTGAAGCTGGCCCGATGAAACATGGAACTACCGTTATTGCCTTTATTGAAGATCCGGATGGCTACAAAATAGAGTTTATCCAGAGAAAAACAGCGTAACGCTTATATCACCTGAATATTCTCCGGCTGCAGCAAGGCTGGCTGTCCGCCTTATCGGAATAACCCATTACACAGGTAAACAAGCAAAATGAGTACAACACTTCACGAAGAAACAATGACAGATCACCCCCCGTTAAACTTTACTGACAGCGCCGCCAGAAAAGTAAAAGAGCTGATCGTGGAAGAGGATAACCAGGCGCTTAAACTGAGGGTTTTTGTCAGCGGCGGCGGCTGCTCCGGATTTCAGTACGGGTTTACCTTTGATGAGACTATCAATGAAGATGATCTTGTGATGGAAAAACAGGGGGTGAAACTACTGGTTGACTCTATGAGTTTTCAGTATTTGCTGGGTGCAGAAATTGATTACCAGGAAAATGCCCAGGGTGCCCAGTTTGTCATTAAGAATCCATCAGCAGCCAGCACTTGCGGATGCGGATCTTCATTTTCTGTCTGAGAATTCAGGCCGGGTAAATCGCCCCCAGCACCCGGCTGCCGGTTGCACCCGTTACGGCTGGAAGATTGCCGGGGGCACGTTCCACGGATTGCCGTGCCAGCCAGGCAAATGCACAAGCCTCCACCCAGTCAGCTTCAATCCCCAGTTCATCAGTCCTGCTGATTTTTCGATCAGATAATACCCGCTGCAATCCGGCAACCAGCGCTCTGTTATGTGCTCCCCCCCCGCACAGATAAATTTCATAAGCATCGGAATAGTAAGCTCTCACAGCGTCAGCGATTGTTCGCACAGTCAACTGCAACAATGTAGATTGAACATCCTGCGCAATTTCATTACCTGACAGACAGGATTGCAACCAGTTGAGATCAAACATCTCCCTACCGGTACTTTTTGGCGGTAACTGAGAAAAATAGGGAAAACTCAACAGTTCTTCCAGCAAAAGATCAATCCTCCTGCCTGAAGCCGCCCACTCTCCATTCCGGTCATAAGCCATGCCGGTATGCTTCAGACACCAGGCATCCATCAGCATATTCCCCGGCCCGCAGTCAAAACCGCTTACCCTGCCACTGACAGGCAGACTGGTAATATTAGCAATCCCACCGATATTAATAATCAGGCGGTGAATATCATGATGTGCAAACATTTCATAATGAAATGCCGGAACCAGTGGTGCCCCCTGTCCTCCAGCAGCAATATCCCGGTTCCTGAAATCAGTCACAACCGTAATACCAGTCAATTCCGCCAGCAAAGCACCATTTACTAACTGGATGCTGTAGCCATTCCCGGGTTGCGGGCAATGCCGGACTGTCTGACCATGACAGCCGATTGCCACAATCTCCTGCGAAGTCATTCCGGATTGTCCCAACAGGCGACTCACTGCCTCCGAGTACAATTCAGACAGCTGGTTACTTAACGTGGCCGAACGGTGAAGCTCATTCTCACCACTCTGATTCAGGCCGAGCAGCGCCAGCCGGAAAGGCTGGGTATAGGGGATAAAGCAGGTGCGCAGCAGTACGAATGAAGATCCGGAAAAACTTACCAGTACTGCATCGACACCATCCAGACTCGTGCCTGACATAATGCCGATGTAGTACATCTTTCCAGTTACGTATACAGATTGACGTTAATCAGTTAAGAGAAGCATAGCTGGCGTTACGCAACAAATCGAGCCGGGAAAGTAATTCCTTACTTTCCTTACGAAAAGCCGTGTAGTGTTTTTTACTGATAGGTTGTGCTGCCGGCATAACAATTCGGGCAGGATCACGCTGTACGCCATTCACCCGTAATTCATAGTGGAGATGCGGACCGGTCGCCATTCCGGTTGATCCAACAAAACCGATAATATCCCCCTGTTTGATCTGCTTTCCTTTTTGCAGTCTTCTGTCAAAACCGGATAAATGACCATACGCCGAGCTGTACTGTGCATTATGTTTAAGTACAACCAGATTTCCATAGCCACTCTGCCAGCCTTTATACTCAACTGTACCATCCGCTGTAGCCATCACCGGAACACCGGTTGGGGCGGCATAATCCACTCCTCTGTGGGCACGCCATTTTTTTAGTATAGGGTGGAAACGTCCACTGGAAAAACCGGAACTGATTCGGGAAAATTTGAGAGGCGCCATCAGAAAAGGCTTGCGCAAACTTTCCCCCTCCGGCGTGTAATATTCGCCCTTTTCACCTGGCACCTGAAAATAAACAGCTTTTCGGGATTTACCTTTATTGAAAAACTCTACTGCAAGTATCCGTCCAGCCTGAATCCTTCCACTTTCATCGCGGGAGGATTCATAAATAACCGTAAAATGATCCCCTTTCTGAATATCCCGATGAAAATCAATACTGCTGGAAAAAATATCAATCATCTGGGTAGCAATTGTGCTTGGCATTTCCGCCTTATCAACCGCCGCAAACAGTGAAGTGCTGATTACTCCCAAGCCGACCTGGACACGAGTATTACTTTTTCCGGATTGCTCACTCAGCTCAAACTCACCATTAACTTTCTCAGCCTGGAATTGTTCGCCATTCCCGTAAAAATAGCGTAGCGCCATCAGTTTCCCGTCAGAGCGAACCTCAGCATGAATGATTTCACCCGGTTTAAGATGATCTATTGCCACATTGCCACGTGTTGCATCTAAAAAACTGTTTTTATCCCCCTGGCTGATTTCAAGGCGAGTAAGAATTGCAGCAATCGTATCCCCTCGGCGAATACCTTCCTGCCGCCAGAAAGTCATATCGGGATCAGATGTGGCAAATTTTTCCGGAAGATGTAAAGAACGAATGACCTTTTTACCGGATACTTCATGCGGGAGTGAATCAGGAACAATCCCAAAGGCGGTAACCATTCCGAATAACGGCAAACTGGACAGAATCGTTATCCAGCGTACTTTCTTTTGTGCGAAAACAGCAAGTTTTTGCGCTAGAATGCTGCTCTTTCTGCGAGATGACTGGTGGTAAATCAAATGCCATCACTCCTTTCGTCTGTTGGGAACTTTTTAAGTCTAACATGGAAATGCATAAATATGATGACGACTGATTTTTTGCTGAGTGGCCGTGCCTGAATCAATTTCTCAACAGTTACAGATAATCAGACGTGGCTGTCAGGAGCTGCTGATTGAGGAAGAGCTCGTACAGAAGCTTAATAAAGGCACCCCTCTCAGAATAAAAACAGGTTTTGATCCAACCGCTCCGGATCTTCATTTGGGGCATACTGTCCTGCTGAATAAACTGCGCCAGCTTCAGGAACTCGGCCACCATGTTCTGTTTCTGATTGGCGATTTCACCGGGATGATTGGTGACCCTACCGGAAAAAGTACCACTCGCCCGCCACTGACACATGAACAGATAGCAAAAAATGCGGAAACCTATGCGTCTCAGGTGTTTAAAATACTCAAACCTGAACAGACTGAAGTGGTTTTCAATTCATCCTGGATGGGGAAATTCGGTGCTGATGACCTGATCAGGCTGGCTTCCACTTATACCGTCGCACGTATGCTGGAACGGGATGATTTCAGTAAACGCTACCATGATAACCGGCCCATTGCCATTCACGAGTTTCTTTACCCGCTTGTTCAGGGTTACGATTCAGTCGCATTGAAGGCAGATCTCGAACTGGGTGGTACTGACCAGAAATTCAACTTACTGGTTGGGCGCGAATTACAGAAACACCACGGCCAATCACCACAGTGCATACTTACCATGCCTCTTCTGGAAGGGCTCGACGGCGTCCAGAAAATGTCCAAATCACTCAATAACTATATTGGTATCAACGAACCGCCTGCCGAAATCTTCGGCAAGCTGATGTCAATAAGCGATACGCTGATGTGGCGCTATATCGAACTGCTGTCGTTTGAATCAATTGAAACCATACGTCAGTGGAAAAATGATACAGAATCCGGTCGCAACCCGCGTGATATTAAAATACTGTTTGCTCGCGAAATTGTCGCGCGTTTTCACAGCCATGCTGAAGCCATTCAGGCTGCAGATAAATTTGAAGCACGCTTCAGTAAAGGCGCTGTTCCCGAAGATATCGAAGAAAAAAAACTCTACATCCAGAGTACAGAATTGGCTGTCCCCCAACTGTTAAAGCTGGCCGGTCTGACTGCCAGTACCAGTGAAGCCCTGCGCATGATTGAACAAGGTAGCGTAAAACTGGATGGCGACAGAATAAGTGATAAAACCCAAACTATCCCGATCAATACCACTGTCATCGCTCAGGTGGGAAAAAGAAAGTTTGCAAAAATTACTTTATTACCGGAACAAAGCAATTTGTAAAAATCACCCCGAGACAAGATTGCCGTTACTGATACGGCTAGCGCTTCAATAAATTTTTCATACCGGTCAGGGTAAATGTCATCAGTACAGGTTCTTGCTGGCAGCGGTTCCTATTGGCAGCCACCCTGCTTACAGGTATTTTCAACAGAGTGGAGAAGTTGTTCCAGTTATCCCGTGTAATCCGGATTCTGCTGCATTACCGTGCACACGCACGGAAACCTGTCCTGCACGTTACATGCCATTGAGACGATTCGATCCGCCTGAAGAAGGGTGCATGATTTCCGCCTTATATCCGGGTCTCCACTTTATATCCGGTATATTCCTGCTGAAGTCTCCCCACACAATATAGCTGACAGCTCATACTATGCAGCAACTCCGAAAATCGCTGAGCCTGCCCCCAATGCAGCGTAAAATAATCCCGGAAAAAGCGGATAGCTGTCTCAACCGGTCAGGAAGGTGCATCGTCACTATTTTGTGGTGACGACTGAACTTCCCTGATGACTTCCTGGAAATCGCCCACGTCTTCAAAGCTCCGATATACCGAAGCAAAGCGTATATAGGCGACTTTATCCAGACTGTATAACTCCTGCATTACCCACTCACCAAGCATACGTGATGATATCTCCTGGGTTCCACTTCCCAGCAGCTTCTGCAGAATGCGCTCGATTGCAGCATCTACCTGTCCGACCGGAACAGGGCGTTTGTGCAGCGCACGGGCGAAACTGGTGTAAAGTTTCTCCCGATTGAATTCCACACGATTGCCATCCTGTTTGATGATTTGCGGGAAACGCAATTCAACCGTCTCGTAGGTCGTAAAGCGCTTTCCGCATTCCACACAGCGCCGCCTGCGTCTGATACGTGCCCCTTCCTCACTGATACGCGAATCAATCACACTGGTATCTTCAGCACCGCAAAACGGACATCTCACTGCCATTCCCCCAAACTAACGCAGATCTCAGTTTCCATATACCGGAAATTTTGTACACAATGCCTGAGCCTTGCGAGCAACCTGATCCAGAACCGCTGCATTAGCCGGTGCTTCCAGCACATCAGCCACCAGATTGGCAAGCTCCTCGGCTTCAGGCTCCCTGAATCCGCGTGTGGTAATGGCCGGAGTCCCAATCCGCACCCCACTGGTCACAAAGGGTTTCTGCGGGTCATTTGGAATCGCATTTTTATTAACCGTAATATGCGCCGCTTCCAGTGCAGATTCAGCTTCTCTTCCGGTCAAATTCTTGGCTTGCAAATCGACCAGGAACATATGACAGTCCGTACGACCCGATACAATACGCAGGCCGCGCTGCTGCAATACCCTTGCCATGACACGCGCATTCTCGATAACCTGTTTCTGATAGTCTTTGAACGCCTGGGTAGATGCTTCCTTGAAAGCTACCGCTTTGGCCGCAATAACATGCATCAGCGGCCCGCCCTGTGTCTGCGGGAACACTGCTGAATTAAGTGCTTTTTCATGCTCCGGGCGCGCCATGATTACTCCGCCACGCGGGCCGCGCAGTGTTTTATGCGTTGTACTGGTAACAAAATCGGCAATCCCCACGGGGCTGGGATAATAACCGGCAGCAATCAGCCCGGCATAATGTGCCATATCAACGAACAGATAGGCACCCACACTGTCAGCAATCTGACGGAAGGCTTTCCAGTCGATGACCCGTGCGTAGGAAGAAGCACCGGCAACAATCATGCGTGGTTTATGCTCATGTGCAAGCCGCTCCAGTTCCGCATAATCAATTTCTTCAGTTTCCGGATTCAGGCCATAAGCAACTGAATTGAAAATCTTGCCACTCATATTGACCGATGCCCCATGAGTCAAATGTCCACCATGTGCGAGTGACATCCCCAGGAGCGTATCCCCCGGCTTCAGTGCTGACAGATACACAGCGGCGTTGGCCTGTGAACCGGAATGTGGCTGCACATTGACGTATTCGGCATTGAACAGACTTCTGAGGCGGTCAATGGCAAGCTGCTCAACAATATCAACATACCTGCAGCCACCGTAATACCGTTTGCCTGGATAACCCTCTGCATATTTGTTGGTTAATACAGTACCTTGCGCCTGCAATACAGCCGGACTGGCGTAATTTTCGGAGGCGATCAGCTCAATATGATCTTCCTGCCGCTGTATTTCCCCTTTGATGGCTTGCCACAAATCCGGATCTACCTGCTCAATCGTTAAACTCTGTGAAAACATAATATTTCTCTCTAATTTTTACTGAAAAACGGCCATTCTATCATCACACTTTATTACATAACGGAATTGTGGCACACCTTTCCACCTGTGAAATTATCACTATTTTCAGCCATGAATCTCCCGTATCAATTTGACTTCATTAATTGAATTGGCGATGATAAACAGGGCGTCACATTTTTCATTCAATACTGAACGGGAGCTTTTCATGGCAACAGACACATTCAAGCAACAGGTTGACTCCATCATTAAAAGCAGGCATCTGCTGCAGCATCCATTCTATATCGCGTGGACCGAAGGAAAACTGACACGCGAACAGCTGCGTCACTACGCTGAACAGTATTTTTACAACGTTCTGGCAGAACCTACCTACCTCAGCGCAGTTCACTTCAATACTCCTCACTTTCACCATACGGAAAACAGTGGTGATATCAGTGTTCGTCAGGAAGTTCTGAAAAACCTGATCGATGAAGAACATGGAGAAAAAAATCATCCCGCCCTGTGGAAAGCGTTTGCCTTTGCTCTGGGTGCAAATGATGCCAGCCTGGCAAAAGCGGATGCCCTGCCGGAAACACAATACCTGGTCTCGACCTTCCGTGATATCTGCATGAATGAACCGTTCTACGCCGGATTGGCGGCGTTACACGCATTTGAATCCCAGGTACCTGATATTGCCGCAGTTAAAATTGATGGCCTGGCTAAGTTTTACGGTATGAAAAATCCAAGCGATTATGAATTTTTCTCGGTACACCAGACAGCTGATATCTTCCATTCACAGGCTGAGTGGGCCATTATCGAAAAGTTTGCTGACAGCCCGGAAAAACAGGCAGAGGTTCTGGCAGCGACTCGCCGTGCTTGCGATGCACTGTGGAAATTTCTGGATGGTATCCATGAAAACTACTGTGCCAACCTTATCTGTGAGGAAAAAGCTGCAGTCACCCTGCACTAATCCGGCACACAACCCTGCATAATCCGTACCGGGCAGCCATCTTTCTTAAATCGAAGATATCTGCCCGGCAGTCTTTCCGGCTCCCTGTTTTTTCTCTTTCCCTTTTTTGCCCGATGGCCTGATTCCATCCAGCCTGGCAAAGCAAACCTGACCAATTGTTTCCATAAAATCCTGTAAATAACGCAGCGAAGCATCTTCCTCCCGTATCGAAAGATACAGATCACTCCACAACCCGCCCGCACCAATTCGCCGGGCAATGACATATTCGTAATCCAGATAGTTTTTGATACCCCAGCCGGGCAGGGCGGCAATGCCACGCCGACTGGCCACCAGTTGCAGAATAGCCACAGTCAGCTCCGTCGTCCGCCGCCGCCAGCTGACACCCGCCGGTATCAGCACCTGCCGAATCAGGTCGATTCGCTCTTCGGGAACCGGATAGGTAATCAGCACATCCTGTGCAAAATCAGCGGCCTCAAGTACCTTTTTGCTCCCAAGCACATGCCCCGGTGCCAGTACCGCCAGAATTTCAAAACGGAACAGCGGAAAATGAACAATCCCCTGCTGTGGCTTGTTCTCCGAACCAATCACCACGTCAGCAACATCCTGCCGCAGCAGTGATACCGGATCACTATAAAAACCGGAAACCAGATCCAGCTCCACCTCAGGCCAGTGCTGCCGGAAATCGTCCATGATCGGCATCAGCCAGTCAAAACAGGTATGGCACTCCAGCACAATCCGCAAACTTCCCGTTGCCTGCCGGGATATTTTCGCCAGATCACGCTCTGCCGACTGAACTTCTCCGAGTATTTTCTCTGCCAGTACTACCAGCCGTTTGCCCGCCTCTGTCAGCTGTATGGCATGGCCGTTACGCTGAATAAGCGGTAGCTGATAGTGTTCCTGCAGTGCTTTGATCTGATGGGATAACGCGGACTGGGTTAAATGCACACGCTGTGCTGCCAGCGAAATACTGCCAGTTTCACTCAGGGCACTCAATGTACGCAGATGTCGCAGTTCGATCATATATGAAAAATATTCACGTTTTTTAATAAAAAATTCATTTGATTCATTATAAAGCATTCCACAGAATGATGATCTTTCCGATCAAACCAAGAAAAGCAGAGAAAGATCAATGAAAATACTGACACATAATCTCGGATTCCCAAGAATCGGCGCACAGCGTGAATTAAAAAAAGGGCTTGAAACCTTCTGGAAAGGGCAAATCGACGCCGAACAACTGCAGGCTGCGGCATGCAACATCCGCACCGGCAACTGGCAATTACAGCAAAAAGCAGGAATCGATCTCATCCCGGTGGGAGATTTTTCGCTATACGATCATATGCTCGATATGACCGCATTACTCGGCGCAATTCCACGCCGCTTCGGGCATACCGGCGATAATGTTTCACTGGATCTCTACTTTGCCATGGCGCGCGGTACTGTCGATCAGCCAGCAATGGAAATGACCAAATGGTTCAATACCAATTACCACTACATTGTTCCGGAATTCGAGCACGATACCCGGTTCCATTTGGCATCTGACCGCCTGTTCCAGGAAATTAAAGAAACCAAAGCACTGGGCGTCAATGCAAAAGCAGTTTTGGTCGGCCCGCTGACCTATCTGTATCTTGGCAAAGAAATCACACCTGATTTTCAGCGATTGGACCTGCTCCCTCGCCTGCTGCCGGTTTATCAGGAAATTCTGCAGAAAATTGCTGCACTGGGTGTGGAATGGGTGCAGATTGACGAGCCCATCCTTGCTCTCGATCTTGAACAACCCTGGCTGGATGGTTTCACAAATACCTATCACGCACTGCATGACAGGGGCTGCCGTCTGCTGCTCACCACTTACTTCAGTACGGTCGATCACCATCTTGCACTACTCAAAAACTTGCCAGTAGATGGGCTGCATATCGACGTAAGCAGCGCCCCGGAACAGATCGAATCATTTCTCACCTGGGATTGCTCCGGTAAAACGCTGTCATTGGGTTGTATTGATGGACGCAATATCTGGCGCGCTGATCTGTCACAAAAACTGGAAACCCTGTCACAGGCTGTATCCCGGTTTACAGGTAATGTATGGATTGCCCCGAGCTGTTCCTTACTGCACTGCCCGGTGGATTTATCACTGGAAACCAGACTGGATCCGGAAATTAGCAATTGGCTGGCCTTTTCCATTCAGAAACTGGAAGAAATTGCCATACTCGGATGCGGACTTAACCAGGGCAAGGAATCAATCTGGGAAAGACTGGCTGCTTCTGACCAGGCCAGCCAGTCAAGAAAAACATCCTGCCGTATCCATAACCCGGTGGTTCATCACAGAATCAGTCATCTGACTGAACACGACAGCCAGCGTGCGCACTCTTTTGCAATTCGAAAACAACAGCAACAGCAGCGTTTCAACCTGCCTTTACTGCCCACTACCACCATTGGCTCTTTTCCGCAAACTGACACTATTCGCCAGGCTCGTGCCGCATTTAAAAAAAATGAGCTCAGTCACCTTGAATATCTGACTGCCATGCGTAAAGAAATTTGCGAGATTATCCGCAAACAGGAAGAAATCGGGCTGGATGTGCTGGTTCATGGCGAGCCCGAGCGCAATGATATGGTGGAATATTTTGGCGAACAGTTATGGGGCTATGCCTTTACAGAAAATGGCTGGGTGCAAAGTTACGGCTCTCGTTGTGTCAAACCCCCCATTCTGTATGGCGATGTCTATCGCCCCGAAGCCATGACTGTTGAATGGATAAAATATGCTCAAAACCAGGCCGGCAAACCGGTTAAAGGCATGTTAACCGGGCCGGTAACCATGCTGTTCTGGTCATTCATACGAGATGATCAGCCGCGATCAGTTACTGCACTGCAGCTGGCCCTGGCAATTCGTGATGAAGTCACTGATCTGGAAAAAGCCGGGATCGGCATGATCCAGATCGACGAGCCCGCATTTCGTGAAGGATTGCCACTCAGGAAACAGGACTGGAAATCCTATCTGGACTGGGCAGTCAAAGCGTTCCGCGTTGCCAGCTCGGGAGCTCGGGATGAAACCCAGATCCACACCCACATGTGCTATTCGGAATTTCATGACATCCTGCCCGCCATCGCTGAACTGGATGCAGATGTCATCACAATTGAAACTTCACGTTCACGTATGGAACTGCTGGATGCGTTCGTAAAATTCTCCTACCCGAATGAAATTGGCCCCGGGGTATACGACATTCATTCCCCTCGTGTTCCTGATACATCGGAAATGCTGGAACTGCTGAAAAAGGCATCGCGCCATATTGATCCAAAACTGCTGTGGGTCAACCCGGATTGCGGGCTGAAAACGCGCAACTGGCCGGAAACCCGAACAGCCCTGCAAAAAATGGTGGATTGCGCCAAAATACTGCGCCGCTCCCTGCAAACCTGATTTATTTACCCTTCTCCATAACCTTCCTGCGGCTGCCGGGCCTCACCCGTGTAGCCGCCGGCCACCACCACCCCCCATAAAAACCTGCAATATCAGTCGACTGAATTTTGAGTAACCATTACCGAATATACTAACTTTTTAGCCGTTTACTTGCTATTAACCGGTCTTTCTGGTATTGATGACAGGTTTATTTTTCCTCAACTCAAAAATCACAAGCGAACAACCATAAGGAGAATGTAACGAATGGGTAATCAACTGGAATCTCACACCATTCCCCCTTACGAACCCAAAGCAGGTGAGGAATACATGAGCCCGGAGCAACTGGCTCATTTCCGGAAAATTCTGGAGCATCAACGTGCTGAACTTAGCAGGGAAATCGACCGTGCAGTGCATGTCATGCAGGAAGAATCAACCATCTTTGCTGATCCGGCTGACAGAGCCACCCAGGAATCTGATATGGCACTGGAACTGCGCAGCCGTGATCGGGAACGTAAACTGATCAAGAAAATTGGTGAGATATTCGCAAAAATTGATTCAGGTGAATATGGCTATTGTGAAAAATGTGGTGTCGAAATCGGCCTGAAACGGCTGGAAGCCAGGCCTACCGCGTCACTTTGCATCGATTGCAAAACTCTGGATGAAATCCGGGAAAGGCAAATTGCAAAATAATCGTCAGTAATTAGTAAAGCTGCCCTTGGAAGGCAGCGAGAGACTGACTTCACCCGGAGGATCCGGGGATCCTCTGAAAAAACTGTCTGCGTTGCCATCACTACATTAGAAACAGGCACAAAATGCTCATTTTCTATCTGTAAACTGCGCCTCTTCGCCTGTTTTTACCCGTTTTTTCTTTGTATCGAACTGGCTGACTCATAACGTCTTTCAGAGGATCTCTAAACATCTGAATGCCTGAATACCTAACCGGCAGCCCGGAAACACATCGGGTTTTAAGTGAGAAAAGATTTCCCGCGAGGCAACAGAAACAAAAAACCCCGCATTTGCGGGGTCTTGAAGGAATCCAGTACTGTGAACTGTTGTAAAAGACTTACACGTTAAACAGAAAATGCATTACATCCCCATCTTGGACAATGTAATCTCTGCCTTCCACGCGCATTTTTCCTTTTTCCTTCGCTCCAGCCTCACCTCCACAGGCAACAAAATCAGTGTACGAAATAGTTTGTGCCCGGATAAAACCTTTCTCGAAGTCAGTATGGATAGTCCCTGCTGCTTGTGGTGCAGTATCTCCCTTATGAATAGTCCAGGCGCGTACTTCTTTCACACCGGCAGTGAAGTAGGTTTGCAGACCAAGTAAATCGTAACCCGCACGGATCAAACGATTCAGACCGGGTTCCTCCAACCCGAGATCAGCCAGAAATTCTTTTTTATCCGCCTCGTCAAGATCAGCCAGTTCAGCTTCAATCTTGGCACACAACGCGACAACAGGAGCATTTTCTTTTGCTGCATATTCGCGTAAACAATTGAGATGAGGGTTATTTTCAAAGCCATTTTCCAGTACGTTGCCCACATACATCGCCGGTTTGATTGTCAGCAGACACAGAGGTTTGATTACCTCCTTTTCTTCATCTGAAAGCCGGAACGTACGTACCGGCTGGCCCTGGTTAAGATGTGGCACCAGTTTCTCAAGCACCGCAATTAGCTTGACCGCCTCCTTATCGCCAGATTTCGCCTTCTTACCATCACGAGCTATCGCTTTATCTACCGTGGCAAGATCAGCCAGTGCAAGTTCGGTCAGGATAACTTCGATATCAGCCAGCGGATCAACCTTGCCGGCAACGTGCACAACATTCGGATCATCAAAACAGCGTACAACATTGACAATAGCGTCTGTTTCGCGAATATTGGCAAGAAACTGATTACCCAGCCCTTCTCCCTTGGATGCCCCTGCAACCAGACCTGCAATATCGACAAATTCCACAATAGCGGGTTGCACACGTTGTGGATTAATGATTCTACTCAGATCGGCAAGACGTGAATCAGGTACTTCAACGATACCGACATTGGGTTCGATCGTGCAGAACGGGTAGTTTTCTGCGGCAATCCCTGCTTTGGTCAATGCATTAAACAAAGTAGATTTGCCCACGTTGGGCAAACCAACAATTCCACATTTTAAGCTCATAATCTGTATTCCATCGATCTCCTGAAAACCATGCAAAACGCTGGTCTCAGGTAAAACAGTTTTGTCAGTTTTCCTGGCGGGTATGCAACTGCTGCATCGCAGCTGCAAAATCCCCCCGGATGATCAGCGGCCATACCCGCATGCTGTGGTCTATTGCCTCATCTATCAGGGCTGCTTCTTCTTTACGCGGAGGGCGCAGCACATAATCCACGACCTGATTTCTATCCCCCGGATGCCCTACACCAATCCGCAACCGCCAGAAGGTCTGACTGGAAAGATCCGCAACGATACTTTTAAGGCCATTGTGTCCCCCTGTACCGCCACCAGATTTCAATTTGATCACACCAGGCTGTAAATCCAGTTCATCATGAACAATCAGAACCTGTTCAGGTGCGATTTTATAGTAGCGACACATGGCAGCGACCGACATACCGCTAGCGTTCATGTAGGTTTGCGGTTTGAGCAGCCAAATATCTGTATCAGCTTGTGTAATACGCGCGCACAACCCCTTGAAACGGGCTTCAGGCGTAAACGGGATACGTTGTGAGTCGGCCAAACGATCCAGCCAGTCAAAGCCAACATTGTGGCGGGTCGAAATGTATTTCTCGCCCGGGTTGCCAAGACCAGCCACCAGTTTTACAGGTAGTGCCATAACCTAGCACAGCCTCAGCAGCAAGGAATCCAAAAAGAGGAGGTTAAATAAATGGTGTAAAGCAACGCACACCAGAGAGATATCCCTGGTGTGCAAACAGAGTATCCCGCTTATTCCTTCCCGGGCTCACCTGATTCTCCACGCGGTACGATAAGCGTGGCCACAGGTAAATTGTCACCCCTCAACAGGACAGGCAACTCAATATTTTCCGGCAATGTTAAATCACTGAGATGCAACGTGCTGCCGGCTGTCATTCCGGACAGATCCACCGTGATAAATTCAGGTAAATCCTTAGGCAGGCAGGATATTTCAACATCAGTTGCCACATGGCTAACCATCCCACCGGACAACTTAACCCCCGGAGCAACATCAGCATTGATGAAATGCAGCGGCACTTTCATATGGATCTTTTGATCCTGTCTAACGCGCTGGAAATCAATATGCAATACCTGTTGTTTGAACGGATGCATTTGTACATCACGCACAAGTACCTGCTCCTTTTTACCATCCACACTGATTGAAAGTATAGAAGCGTGAAAAGATTCCATTTTCAGCTTGTAATACAGATCCTTGTGATCAAGATCAATTGATTGTGCGGCGCCCACACCGCCATAAATAACTCCCGGCAACCTCCCCCGGGAACGCAGACGGCGATTCTCACCGGTTCCATGTAATTTACGACTGTTGGCATGTATTTCAATTTGCATTCCATTCTCCCGAAAACAAAAGGCTCACCCGCCTGCGAATGAACCAGAAAATTATCTCACTCTATAAATAGCGAGCTCAGTGAACTTTCGTTACTTATCCTGAGCATGGATTCACCTAACAGACTCGCCACGCTCAACTGATGAATACGATCACATTTACTGGCATCTTCCCTTAGCGGAATTGTATCCGTTACCACCAGTTTATCCAGATCTGAATTCCGGACACGCTCTACCGCTTTTCCTGACAGAACCGCATGTGTCGAATAGGCAATCACACTGGCAGCACCTTCCCGTTTCAGTGCTGAAGCCGCTTCACACAATGTGTTAGCCGTATCTACCATATCGTCAATGATCACACAGGTGCGCCCTCTGACATCACCAATAATATTCATGACCTTGGACTCATTCGGCTTGGGGCGCCGTTTATCTATAATAGCCAGGTCACATTCCAGACGTTTGGCAAGGTGACGTGCACGTACCACGCCGCCAACATCGGGTGAAACGACAATTAGACTCTGGTAGTCATGTTTCCAGATATCCCCCAGCAATATGGGCATGCCATAAATATTATCGACCGGGATATCAAAAAAACCCTGTATCTGATCGGAATGCAAATCCATGGTCAGCACTCTATCCACACCAACGCTGGTTAGCATATTTGCTACGACTTTGGCAGTAATGGGCACGCGAGCGGATCGCGCTCTTCTATCCTGTCGTGCATAGCCGAAGTAAGGGATCGCTGCAGTAACACGACTGGCAGAAGCACGTTTTAGTGCATCGACAATTACCAGAATTTCCATCAGGCTGTCATTTGTCGGCGCGCAGGTAGACTGCAACACAAAGACATCATTACCCCTGACATTCTCGAGCACCTCTACCATAATCTCACCGTCACTGAAACGACCGACGTTTGCACGCCCAAGATTAATGTTCAGATACTTGACTACGTCATGCGCCAGTTTTGGGTTAGCCGTTCCGGTAAAAACCATCAGGCTGTCATAAGACATGTATAGCACTCACCTTTGGTTTAGGAACAGGACAGGCTGCTTTCGACCATTTGCACAATATTTGGCATGATATTGGCAGATTCATTGAGATCTGGCTGGGGAGGTAGGGATCGAACCTACGAATGCCGGAATCAAAATCCGGTGCCTTACCACTTGGCGACTCCCCAAAAAAATATTCTAAAAATCCAATAAAGGATGCTTTGCCAGCCCTGATACAACAAATCCGTTCATGTTGCCAGGCAGCTGCGCGAACACCTGGCGCGCGGCTGATTCAGAAGGGAACTCTGCAAATACACATGACCCGGAACCACTCATTGCCACTTTTGTTGCACCACGCTGCTGTCTCAACCATCCCAACCATTCAGCAATCACGGGCTGCAAGCGCACTGCAACGGGCTCAAGGTCATTATGCCCCTGCACCGTGGAAAAGGCCGCCATTTTGATAGGAATTGTATTTCGTGTCAACTCTTTGCTGGTGAAGACGGTCGCAGTTGAAATCTGCACGGGCGGTACCAGAACAACATACCAGGATGGGGGTAAATCAACCGCCAGTAACTGCTCACCTACTCCCTCAGCAAACGCATTCCTGCCATAAATAAATACCGGCACATCCGCTCCCAATTCCAGCCCCAATGCCATCAGACGATCTCTTTCCCAGTTGATGTCCCACAACCGGTTCAGAACAATCAGCGTTGTAGCCGCATCAGAGCTGCCCCCACCCAGACCGCCTCCCAGTGGAATTTTTTTCTCCAGGTAAATTTCCACACCGAGTGATGCCTTTCCAGATCGCTGCCGCAACAATTTTGCCGCTTGAACACATAAATCATCGGTCCCGGTCAATCCAGGGATCGGGCTAACGTGCCTGATGACGCCATCATGAGTGATGTTAAAGCTCAGCTGATCCAGATAATCTATAAAACGAAAAACTGTCTGCAGCAAATGATAGCCATCTTCTCGCTGTCCAACCACATGCAGAAACAGGTTGAGCTTGGCCGGGGCCGGAAACACGTTCATATCAGAATAAGAAAATTATTGCGGCAACTCTTCACCTGTTACAGCACTGTTTCCTGCCTCATCCTGCCACTGATCAATCACCAGCTTCATTTTCACATCTACGCGGTTGAATTCCACCAGCCGTGGCAAAGCAGGTATACCTCCTTCAGCAGGATAATAGTTTTGATAAATAACCTGCCAGCCATCCTGGCGAATGGCAGTTGTATGTTTATTTCTATCCAGATCTTTTTCGGCTACCGTGCCCGGGAAATGTGTTCCACGCACCCAAAACTGCATACCCTCAAGTGGCAACTCCCAACCCAGAACCTGGCGGGTAAGGTATTCCACATCTTGTGCCTGATAAGTGGCCGGCTCAGAAGTGATCAGCCTAACCCCTGCCTGATCCTTGAAAATCTTCGCAACAACCTGCCCTAACGGAGAAAACAGATAAATTTCATCACTGTTCCCGGTATGCTGCCAGCGAATCCCTCCCGAAAATCGATGCCGTCCGGCATTTACCGCCAGTCTGCCGGAAAGTACAAAAGGTTTATTAACAGCACCGGTCTGTTCGTGTACCGGTTGAATAGTGATTGTTGTCACTTCTTCATGGTGCACTTCCGGTCCGGCACACCCGGCCAAAATCAGAAAAACACCCAATAGCCAGCTCCTGTATGCCACCTCTTTGGTATTTATACCGGGAAAGCAGAAAAACATGACATATTTCATTTCAGGAGACCTGGCAGAGCGCCCTCCTCAGGTAATTCACGATCCCAAACAATTTTTAAAGTGCACGCACAGTGTCCTGCTGTGTATCCCGCACACCCTGTGAATCTGGCAGAACGATATTCAATTCGAGTGTTTCCTGATTTTCATCCTGTTCAAATTTGACAGAAATAGCATCCTGATCCACATGCACATACTTGCGGATAACCTGCATCAACTCTTCCTGCAACTGAGGCAGATACGATGGTTTGTTACGGTAATAACGCTCATGTGCAACAAGAATCTGTAACCTTTCCTTGGCAACCGAAGCTGTTTTAGATTTAGATGATCTGAAATAATCCAGTAGGCTCATTATTTACCTCCAAACAGCTTTCTGAGAAAACCTTTCTTGCTATCAATGAAACGAAGCGGCCTTTTCTCCCCAAGATAGCGCGCCACCACATCCGCGTAAGCCTGCCCCGCGTCACTTTTCTCATCCAGAATCACCGGAATACCTGAATTTGAAGCATTTAACACTGACTTGGATTCCGGAATAACACCAAGCAGATGCAACGACAGAATCTCCTGCACATCACCCAGACTCAGCATTTCACCAGACTCAACCCGGTTTGGATCATAACGTGTCAGCAACAGATATTCCTTGATTGGTTCCATGTTTAATTCAGCACGACGCGATTTACTCGCCAGTATCCCCAGCATACGATCCGAATCCCGCACGGATGAAACCTCCGGATTGGTTACGACAAAAGCATCATCTGCATAATACATGGCGAGGTAGGCACCCCTCTCAATACCTGCCGGTGAGTCGCAAACTATATACTTGAAATCTTTGGAAAGCTCCTCCAGTACCCTGCCAACCCCTTCCAGATTCAGTGCATCTTTATCACGTGTCTGTGATGCAGGCAGAATGTAGAGCTGATTGCAGTTCTTATCCCGGATCAGCGCCTGATTGAGGTTTGCTTCACCATTAATAACATTAACGAAGTCGTATACTACACGACGTTCACACCCCATGATTAAATCCAGATTACGAAGGCCCACATCAAAATCAATGACTGCTGTTTTATGGCCTCTTTTTGCCAGTCCCATGGCAATAGCGGCGCTGGTCGTGGTTTTACCCACCCCCCCTTTCCCTGACGTCACAACAATAATTCTTGCCAATTAAATCTCCTTTCCAGAAATATTTTTAGCTCAGCTCTTCAACAATTAATGCCTGATCTCGCAAACAGACCTGCACCGGTTTTTTCCTGGGAGTACCCTTCAAGTCTTCACTGGTTTTATAAATGCCCGCAATTGAAACCAGCTCTGCCTGCAGATCCAGGCAAAAAAACCGGGTAGCCGTATCTCCCTGCACGCCGGCCAGCGCACGCCCTCTCATTGTGTTGTAAACATGGATATTGCCCTCGGCCATAATTTCCGCTCCAGCACTGACCTGGGTCATAATTATCAGATCACCGGAGGCATAAATACGCTGACCCGAGCGCACCGGCTGAGTAATCACCATCGCCGGTACACGCACGGCCTCCCTGATGACAGTCGGAATCTCTAATGATGACGCTTTATCTTCTTTGTGTATTCCAGGCAGGAGAGCATCATTTCGGCTGCGCCCGGAATCAATCGGAATGAATAACTCCAGTGCCCGCTTTTCCTGAGAGGTATCCCCCCCTCTCATACCGACAGGAAACAGGCTTAATTTTCGAAAAAGGGATACAAGCGCTCCAACATCAGTCTTACTACCGTTTTCGTTTAACTCGCTCAAGTCAAACAACACAGGAGAATTTTCAAAAAATCCAGGCGCACTGGCAATTTTCTCCACCAGTTGCTGCTCAATTTTTTCCAGATCATTGCTGTGGAGGACCAGGACTGGCGCAAAAGAAGTACCACTCCTGAAATCCAGGATGGAAGGTTGATCCATGTCAGAAATTTTCCGGTCTTATACAGAACCGATCAGATGAAGATGTGCAAAAAACGGAACTGGACAAGGTAAACAAGGCTAATCGAAACAAGATGCAAAAATAAGAGAGGCTATTATACCTTTCAATCAAACGGAATAAACGGATTTGATCAAAAACCCGGCAAACTGCCCGTTACCCGAATGGAACAACTGCAGCCAATTCATTCCCGCACTCTACCTGTATAGCTCGCCGTCACGACAGGCCCCGGGACAATATTCATCTCTTTCGTATTCCCGTTTCCCGCAAACCTGTACCGGCAACCCTCGGTATCTCCCGCAATGGCCAGTCTGGCTCCCGCCTCTTTGATCAGCCTGTCAGGGCAACCTTCAGCACGAAATTCTGAGGAGGTTATCAAGCAGGCAGATCACTTCATATGAATCTTGCGGTAAAGTATTTGTCTAACTTAAGGTTTCAAACTTGCTCAGTCCCACCCCATACCCATCAACCGAGGAAAACATGAAATCCTGGATCCCACCTTGCCTCCTGCTTTGCAGCGTACTCCTCCTCGGTGCATGCACCAGCATGCCGCCGGATATCAGGAATTTTTCAGCAGCAGATATTCCCTATCAATCGGTCAATCACAACGCTGAAGCCTATAAAGATGCACCGGTCCGCTGGGGAGGGACTGTCATTGAGGTAGCAAATGAAGCCGATTCCAGCCTGATGCAGGTGCTTTTCTATACACTCGATCGCAACGGTTATCCTGAAACGGATAAATCCGGGGAAGGGCGCTTCGCCGTTGAAATTAACGAATTTCTTGATCCGGCAATCTATACCAAAGGCACAGAAATTACTGTTACCGGCACAATCAGGGGGGATATCGAACGCACGGTCGGAAACAAAACGATCCGTATTCCACTGATCTCTGCAAAAATCATCCATCTCTGGCCACGGAATTACCGGGAAGACAGCGCATACTGGAACAGTTGCTACCGTTACGCACCCTATCCCGGCTATTACGGATACCCGTTTTTCTACAATGGCTATTATCGGCCCTATCGGTTCTGGTGGTAGCAGAAAGTAGCTGAAACCATCGATACTCCGCCCGTTAACACCATAACCATAAAGCAATCTGCTGCTTCGAAGGAGTGGATTGCCACAACACCTATCCGATGCGAAAACTACTTAATCTGGCAGGAATCAGCCTCTTTATCATGATTGTCACTTTAACAGTCATGATCTGCCTGGCAATCGACAGTCAGTCCCGGGTTAAACGGGAAATTTTCATCACACCGGAACAAATTGCTCGTGCCAAAAGTATTCTCGATACGCATCGTTATCAGGTATACCCCGGCACATTGGCTACCATCAGAATCCGGGCAGATGATGCTGATAATGCTCTGAATTATCTGGCACATCATTTCGGCAAAGGGTATGCCAGGGTTACCCTGCATGATAAAAGCGCAGAGGTGTTGCTCAGCCTGCCGATACCCGCAAATATCATTAACGGATATATCAATCTGCAAGCCACTTTAATCGAGAATGGACGATTTCCTGAATTCAGATCAGTCAGCATCGGGAGCCTGCCAGTCCCGGACAGGTTTGCCAACCGGCTGATTGAAAAATTACTGGCATGGCTGCAAACCGCCAGCCCGGATGCACACACCGGTCTTGATGCATTCAGAAAACTGCAGTTCTCCCGCCATGAAGCGGTAGTTTCCTATTTCTGGAAAGGATGGGAAATTGATAAAGTCAGTTACTCACCTGTCAGCCTGCCTTTTCTGGATCAGCTGGCACTGGAAAAACTGTCGCACTACCATCATTTTCTCAACGAACAAAACCGGGAACATGCCTCGGCAACCATCCCACTGTCAGAAATACTGACACAAATCATGCAGGAAACTGTTCGTCATTCGGTACAAAAAGATGCATTGGAAGAATTCCGTGCTGCCATACTGATAACCGCATTTCATGTCGTTCAGATTCCACTCAGGCTGGTTATCCCGGAAGCAGCCAACTGGCCGGATCCGGTTAAAATCAATGTCACACTGGATGGCCGCAACGATCTGGCCATGCATTTCATGGCTTCTGCCGCCATTACCGCTTATTCAGACACGGTGTTATCCAATGCAATCGGGCTGTACAAAGAACTGGAAGATTCCCGTTCCGGCAGCGGATTTTCCTTCAACGATCTCATCGCGGATCGCTCAGGCACCCGTTTTGCCGAAAAAGCCATGGCCAATCAGGATTCCGCACGCAGAATGCGGAACATTATTCTGGCCGGTATACGCGACACCGATCTCATTCCACAATGGACAGACCTCCCCGAACACCTGTCAGAAAATGCCTTCAAAGCCCATTTTGGCGATACCAGCAGCCCCCGGTACCAGAAAATGATGGATAAAATCGAACGACGCGTCGCTTCCCTGAAGTGGCAGCGTTACTAATAAGAATGTATTCCAGGCCTTTTACAAAATCTTTTGAACAGAATACGGCCAGGAAAACCGGTTTACCCTGACCAAAAAATAAACGGCGGGTAAATTACAGGCATCACAGGCGGATATTGCGCAAGTGCTCGCCGTTTTTTGGCAGTTTATGTTAATACACCAAAAAAGAACCCGGCGAACCGGGTTTTTTGCAGGCAGACTGCCCGCCACCTGGCGGCAGGCAGTAACAGGATGATCAGACCTTGCGGCGACGGGTCACAGCCAGGCCAGCCAGCGCCAGTCCCATCAGGGCCAGTGAGCCGGGCTCGGGTGCCTCACTTACCGGGGGATCCTGAGGCCTTTCGTTATAGGGGATGATGAATCGCACGACACATTGAACGCGCCACCGCCTACGGCTTGCAGCGAAGCCAGGATAGCGCTCAGATCGTCGTCATTGAAGTTACTCCTGCTGAACGGGCCGAACGCCTTCGTTTCACCGACGGCGTACGACTGCGAGCCCGACGTGGCACTCAGCAGGACTGTGTCGGTGAGGTAGGAGCTCAGTGCGCTCAGCGTAGTCGTCCACGCCAGTTCAACTTCTGATGTCAGAGTGGCTGTCTGTGTTTGTGCTGCTGTGTTGTTACCAGTGAAACTCATGACGGCCTGACCGCTGACAGTGATCATGGCACCAGTCAGCGTGCCCAGGGACGAATCGAACAGGCCCAGCGAACCGGTCTGGCCAATCTCAGTCGTTTGCAGAGCATTGTTGAAATCGTACGATAGGGTCGCGGCATGGCTGGTTGCAGCTGCCGCCGCCAGGATTGCGGTAGCGAGGATTTTCTTCATTATTTTTTACTCCCTGTTAGATGATTCACAATTTTGTACCAAGGTGCCAATTCAGGTTCCAGCTCGGACTCCGGAAGGAACCTACAGATCAAATATGCAATAATCATACCAGTTTTCGAACACAAACAAAATGTATCATTAAATCAATTAGTTAAATATGACAATTGGGTATCAGTCTAAATTGGCCGAAATCAGCCGTACCGGTATGTAAAAAAATCCGACACATCTATAAGTGCTGCAGCCAGCGCAACACAATCCGCCAGATCAGGACAGATACAGGTCAAAAAGCGTAAAATATCCCACCTTATATGCAACCTGTCTAACCCGTTCAATCGTTCTCCCGGCCTGATCAGTGAGGTACAGACTGCATCATTTATTATTAATCTGTAAAACGAGTACCTTTTAGTGAAAATCGTTATCCTGGGCGCAGGGCGAGTTGGCTCAACCGTAGCGGAAAGCCTGGTCAGTGAATCCAATGATATTACTGTCGTTGATCTGACCAGGAGCAGCCTCACCCCATTGCAGGAGCGGCTGGACTTACGTACGGTCGTTGGCAGTGCCTCTCATCCTGACATCATGACCCAGGCAGGGATGGAGGATGCCGACATGGTACTGGCCCTGACCGGAAATGATGAAACCAATCTGGTCGCATGCAAGCTGGCAGCAAGCGTGTTCAATACTCCCACCCGAATCGCCCGTATCCGTACCGTGGATTATCTGGACCATCCGGCCATTTTTTCGAAAGAAAATTTTTGTGTCGATTTTGCCATTTGCCCGGAACGAATACTGACCAAATACATAGAAAAACTGATCGAGTTTCCGGGAGCACTGCAAGTACTCGATTTCGCCTCCGGTAAAGTCAGCCTGGTGGCAGTAAAAGCCATTCACGGCGGTCCGCTGATCGGGCGTCAGCTAAAAGAATTACGCCAGCACGTTCCCAATCTGGAAACCCGCGTCGCTGCCATTTTTCGGCATAACCATCCAATCATTCCCGAGGGCAGCACAGTTGTCGAAGAAGGCGATGAAGTGTTTTTCATCGCTGCTTCCAGTGATATCCGTGCAGTCATGAGTGAATTGCGCCGCATGGACAAACCCGTCAGGCGGGTAATGATTGCCGGTGGCGGCAGGATTGGCCGCAGGCTGGCGGAGGTATTGCAGCAAACCCATCAGGTACGGATCATCGAACGGGATATCAAGGTATGCGAATCATTGACACAAAGCCTGCATAACGTGCTGGTTCTGCACGGTGATGTTACCGATGAAGAGCTGCTGGAAAGTGAAAACATCAGCGAAATGGATACCTTCTGCGCTCTGACCGACAACGAGGAAAACAACATCATGGCCGCACTGATGGCCAAACGCATGGGTGCACGCAAAGTGATTGCGCTGATTCACCGCAGCATGTACGTGGATCTGATGCAGGGCAGCGGCATTGATATCGCTATTTCACCGGCACAAGTCACAATCGGCTCACTGCTGGCTTATGTCCGTCAGGGTGATGTGGCAGTAGTGCACAGCCTGCGGCGTGGCGCAGCCGAAGCACTGGAACTGGTTGCACACGGCGATGCCAGCGCTTCCCGGGTGGTTGGCCGCAAAATCGAGGAAATCAGACTGCCAAGGGGAACCACCATCGGCGCCATCGTACGCGGATTACCCCCGGGAGAGTTTTACCGCAGAAACCTGTCCGAACTGGAAGAAGACAGTCTCACGGATCAGTGGAGGCAGGCGCAGGTCATCATCGCCCACCATGATACGGTGATCGAACAGAATGACCATGTCATTCTGTTCGTCGTCAATAAAAAAATGGTGCGACAGGTGGAAAAGCTGTTTCAGGTGAACGTGGGATTTCTGTAATTAGGCAGCTATGGGTCACGCCCTGAGTCATTTCCTTGCCGTCGCCAACATACTGGGCAAAATGATACTGATGTTCGGATTGGTATTGCTGATCCCCTGCAGTGTTGCCTACTGGATGGCAGATGGATCTCTGCCCGTCTTTCTCAAAGCCCTATCGACGACACTGGGCTGTGGTGCGGCAATATGGCTGCTGACATCCCGCTTCAAACGGGAATTGCAAATTCGCGATGGATTTCTGCTGGTCGTGCTGGTCTGGCTGTCACTCCCCCTGTTTGGAATGCTGCCCCTATTCCACTATTTTCCGGAACTTGGTTTTGCCAAGTCATATTTTGAAGCAGCCTCCGGCCTGACTTCAACCGGAGCAACCGTACTGACGGGTCTCGACGAGCTGCCTTACGCCATCAACCTGTGGCGCTGTCTTATGGTCTGGCTGGGTGGCATGGGGTTAATCGTGCTGGCCGTGGCCATTCTGCCCATGCTGGGTGTCGGAGGAAGGCAGCTTCTCGGTGCCGAAGTCCCCGGACCGATAAAAGAATCCAGACTGACTCCACGCATTGCGGAAACCGCCAAACGGTTATGGCTGATCTACGTCACATTGACGCTCGCCTGTACAGTTGCTTACTGGCTGGCCGGGATGACCGTGTTCGATGCAATTGCGCACGCACTGAGCACACTCGGTCTGGCGGGCGTTTCCACACATGATGCCAGTTACGGGTACTGGGATTCTCCATTGATCGAGGCAATTACAATCCTGTTCATGCTGATTGCCGGTATCAATTTTTCAGCGCACTTCGTTGCCTGGCGCGCTAAAAGTTTTTCCGCATACCGCTCTGATCCGGAAGCCAGGCTGTACATCCTGATCACACTGGGCAGTTGTCTTGGCATAGCCGCCTTTCTCTGGGTCAAAGGAATTTATACAGATCCCGTGACTGCCTTGCGTTATGCGGCTTTCAATGTGGTGTCGGTTGCTTCGACTACCGGTTACAGCAATACCGACTACGCACTCTGGCCGATTTTCGCTCCGCTCTGGATGCTGTTTTTATCAGGATTCTGCTCATCATCGGGTTCAACCGGCGGTGGCATCAAAATGATTCGGGCACGCATCCTGTTTCAGCAGTTCTTTCGTGAAATGACTATCATCATGCATCCCCGCGCAGTCTCTCTGGTCAAGATCGGCAGGAGTATTGTCCCCAACGAAATCATTTTTGCCATTCTGGCATTTCTGTTCGTTTACCTGACCAGTATCGTTTTGATGACGTTGGCATTAACACTGAGCGGAATGGATGAGATCACAGCCTTTTCAGCTGCTGTCGCCTGCCTGAATAACCTGGGAACAGGCCTGGGAGGCATCGGTCCGTCTGCGAACTATGCAACACTCAACGATTTCCAGATCTGGCTGTGCAGTTTTGCCATGTTCCTGGGAAGACTGGAGTTTTATACCCTGATGATTGTTTTCACTCCGGCTTTCTGGCGACGATAGCGCCGGCAGATATTCAGATCGAATCGAACAAACCGATAATACGTTATTATAGTGGGCAAAAATCAGCTTACCGTGCAAGAAACAACCTGCGAAGCGGACACAATCCACACAAAACGGTTCTTGCACAGCCTTGCGGAAAACCTTGGATATAAGGGGAAATTGTGACTGAAACAGAAAATGATTTAACGGGCATCAAGGTAATGGTAGTGGATGACAGCAACACCATCCGGCGCAGTGCAGAAATCTTTCTCGCTCACTCCGGCTGTGAGGTCATCTTGGCAACAGATGGATTTGACGCCATGGCCAAAATCATCGACTGCCAGCCGGACATTATTTTTCTGGATATTGTCATGCCACGGCTGGACGGGTATCAGGCCTGCATGCTGATCAAAAAAAATCCGAAATACCATTCCGTACCGGTCATCATGCTCTCCAGCAAAAGCGGGCTGTTTGACCGTGCACGCGGCAGGATGGTCGGCTCTGACGAATACCTCACCAAGCCATTTACCAAAGAAGCCCTGCTTGATACGGTTCGCAAACACACTTCACCAAACAGGATACCGGCCTGATCCCGAATGGCTCTTACCGGTTTACACCATGGCTGACTACCCTGTTCACCCGCCCCGGCCGTAATGAAAGCCAACCCGCCTTTGGCGTGGCACCCTGTACCTGTTTCTGCTCCTGTCGATCTCCGCTGGTGGCTAACTCACCGGGGATCCCTTACTCGCCTGATCCAGGCGCGCAGCGAACATTTTCGTGTTGAACCTGTTTTTCAGGCGCTGGCAACCGCCTGTATCGATGAACTGGAAATCATGAATCTAAACAGACAAACGCGCGCACTGGTACGGGAAGTGTATCTGCGCAGCAATGAAATACCGGTTGTGTTTGCGCATTCCGTTGTCAGGAAGGAACACCTGCAGGGAGCATGGCGCGACCTGGGTCATCTGGGCAGCCGGTCGCTGGGTACCATGCTGTTTACCAACCCGCTAATACAGCGCGCGCCGCTTGCCTTCAAAAAACTCAAACCACGCCATCCCCTGTTCAGACGTGCCTGCACACGACTGCGGATCCACCCGAACCATCTCTGGGCGAGACGTTCGCTATTCATCCTGCGTCACCAGCCAATACTTGTCACAGAAGTATTTCTGCCTGCAATCCACACACTATAAACCGGTAAAATACCGTATTCCTTATCCTGGCCGGTTCAATCAAATTCCCGGCTATTTTACTGATCTGATTTTTATGACTTCTGTAAACATCACTTTCACGGATCGGCTCTCCGCATACACCAGACTGATCCGACTGGATAAACCTATCGGCATCCTGTTATTACTGTGGCCGACATTATGGGGATTATGGCTGGCAGCGGATGGTATGCCCGATCCGATGATTCTGGTGATTTTTGTACTGGGCACAATCCTGATGCGCTCTGCCGGCTGTGCCGTTAACGATTTCGCCGATCGGCGCATTGATCCTCATGTTTTTCGCACCCGCAACCGTCCGCTGGCAACCGGTATTATCACCCCGCGAGAAGCATTACTGGTAGCGGCCGGGTTAAGTTTATGCGCATTTTTACTGATCCTGCCGCTCAACCTGCTGACAATCCAGCTGTCCGTACCCGCTCTGTTTCTTGCAGCCTCTTATCCGTTTACCAAACGTTTTTTTGTCATGCCGCAAGCCTATCTGGGCATTGCCTTCAGCTTTGGCATTCCCATGGCATTTGCGGCGCAGACGGGTGCTGTTCCTCCGCTTGCATGGCTGCTGGTACTGGCCAATCTGTTCTGGGTCATTGCTTACGATACTGAATATGCGCTGGTGGACCGTGAAGATGATCTGAAAATCGGTATCAAGACTTCCGCCATCACACTCGGCCGGTTTGATATCGCAGGCATTATGCTGTGCCATATCACATTTCTGGGTATATTGGCTTATGCCGGAATGCTTCTGCAGCGCGGTATCCTGTTTTATGCTTCTCTGCTGATTGCGCTGGGGCTGGCTGCTTTTCAATACACCATGATCCGCAGACGAGAGCCTTCCCGCTGCTTTCGGGCATTTCTGCACAACAACTGGATCGGTGCTGCCATATTTGCCGGAATCTTACTGGATACGCTGTTCAGAACTGGCGGGTAAATTCAGGAAAATTCAGCAACGCTCTCATCATTTCCTGTTGAGTTTATTCACTGCTACCGGATCAGACTTATGAAATACAAGGATTTGCGCGACTTTCTCGCTCAGCTTGAACAACGCGGTGATTTAAAACGTGTCGGTATCGAAGTTGACCCCCGCCTGGAAATGACAGAGATCTGCGATCGCCTGCTCAAACAGGCAGGTCCGGCGGTACTGTTTGAACGACCCGCCGGACACACCATTCCGGTACTGGGCAACCTGTTCGGCACACCGGAACGGGTCGCGCTGGGTATGGGCCAGACATCGGTTTCCGCCCTGCGTGAAGTGGGCAAACTACTCGCCTACCTCAAGGAGCCCGATCCTCCCAAAGGGTTGCGCGATGCCTGGGAAAAGCTGCCGGTATTAAAACAGGTACTCAACATGGCCCCCAGACAGCTGTCCAATGCTCCCTGCCAGGAAATCGTATGGGAAGGTACTGAGGTGGATCTGGGAAAACTGCCAATCCAGACTTGCTGGCCGGGGGACGTGGCCCCCCTGATTACCTGGGGACTTACCGTCACACGCGGCCCGTATAAATCAAGACAGAACCTGGGCATTTACCGGCAGCAGGTAATTGCCCCGAACAAAGTGATTATGCGCTGGCTGGCGCATCGCGGCGGCGCACTGGACTACCGTGATTTCTGTCAAACCAGCCCGGGGCAGCCCTACCCTGTCGCGGTTGCACTGGGTGCGGATCCGGCGACGATTCTCGGTGCAGTCACTCCGGTTCCGGACAGCCTGAGTGAATACCAGTTTGCCGGTCTGTTACGCGGGGCAAAAACAGAAGTCGTCAAATGTCTGACGCATGACCTGCAGGTACCTGCCAGCGCGGAAATTGTGCTGGAAGGCTATATTTATCCGGATGAAACAGCAGTAGAGGGACCTTACGGCGATCACACCGGCTACTACAACGAACAGGAAACTTTCCCGGTTTTCACGATTGAGCGAATCACCATGCGCCGTGATCCGATTTACCACTCCACCTATACCGGCAAACCACCGGATGAACCCGCCATTCTTGGCGTTGCCCTCAATGAAGTATTCGTACCGCTGTTGCAGAAACAATTTACTGAAATTACTGATTTCTACCTTCCACCGGAAGGCTGCTCTTACCGTCTTGCCGTGGTCAGCATGAAAAAGCAGTACCCCGGCCATGCCAAACGTGTCATGTTCGGTATCTGGAGCTTTCTGCGCCAGTTCATGTATACCAAATTTATCATCGTAACGGATGATGACGTTAATATCCGCGACTGGAAAGAAGTCATCTGGGCGATGACCACCCGGGTTGATCCGGTGCGCGATACCCTGATCGCAGAAAACACACCAATCGACTACCTCGATTTTGCCAGCCCCGTTTCCGGACTTGGCAGCAAAATGGGACTGGATGCCACCAATAAATGGCCGGGTGAAACAACGCGCGAATGGGGTCGTACCATTGAAATGGATGCAACCGTCAAAACCAGAATCGACCACCTTTGGCAAAAACTGCCATTCTGACCACCTGATGACCATTACAAGAAGCATCCCACCCCGGAAGTTTAATGTGCGTGTGAATGCGCACCCTGTTTCCCCTGACCCCTGCTCTGATCATCCCCGCCAGACTGCTGATTTAAGCCAACCTGATAAGTCGCATGGCAGGCGGTGCAACGCCCCAGTGCCTCACTCAGCTGCTGCAGTGTATGTTTGGGATCCTTTCCGGATTCCGCCTCGTCGGCTATCCTGTCAAACGCCTGATGCATGCCCATCCCCATCTGCATAAACTGCTCGGGCAGGAAGTTATCCATATGCCCTTCCATTTTATGGGGCATCGCCATTCCAAGTGAACGCGCGTGACGCGCCACTGCCGTCATATCCTCTTTTGCAAGCGCCTCCAGAATGGCACTGGTTCCGGTTAGCAGCATGCGCATTTCGCCCAGAAGGTGATGGCGCTGCATCTCATTCACAGACAGAACCTGGCGCTGATCAACGCCGCCGGCCATCACAGCAGCTGCAATAAAACCCAGAGTAACTGCAAGAATTTTCTTCAAATCAACCTCCTTCATTTTTGGGAACCGGCTGGAAATATGCCATTCTCGCCACATTATGAATATTAGTAAACACCCGAAAAAATAATATGGCAGTTACTGAACCACCCCGGAATGCTCGTCGGGTAATAGCAACGGCCTGTTGAGCCCGAAAGCCACAAACACGCTCAGACCAGATGCTGCCGACGACAAAATAACAGCACCGGCAGGGTTTCCGTATTTGCAGTCAGCATAATTGTTCTATGTATTGCTCCTGCTGCGAATCTGGTTTATCCTTTGCGGCTGCCCTGAACAGGGGAAATAACAGGAGAAGTGACCGAGTGGTTGAAGGTGCACGCCTGGAAAGCGTGTGTACGGTAATACCGTACCGCGGGTTCGAATCCCGCCTTCTCCGCCAGAACACCTTGCAAAAAAGCCTCACCCGTACCCGGGGTGGGGCTTTTTTGTTCCCAGCCATCTTCCCGGAACCTTTGCCGGACAGAAATCTGAACCGGTTCTCCCGCAGCAGCCCGAAAATAACCTGATTGCGCCCAATCCCGGGCAATTCATACCCGGATACTAATCGGGAAATTCGAACAAATTTCACAGATTTTCTCAGCTGTTATCAAGCCCGCTTTATAAATGCCGTTGTTTTAACCTGTAGCAACAATTGAAAATTCTTACTGCCGTATTCCGGCATTTATGCGCCATGAACCAATGTGTTATTGACTACAAAATAATAAAAGCCACACAGCCGGAGATTATTTCCAGAATTATCGAAATTGATGAGGAATCTCCGAATTGTTTCAGGGAAATGGATCGCCTGCTGCGTGCCGATCAGGTAGTAGCCTCATTCATTCTCAGGGTAGCCAATTCACCCATTTATAACCGCAGCCAGCCGATCAGAACATTACCGATCGCCACCAGCCTGCTGGGAATCAATATCATCCGTTCTCTGGTTATACTGGCCTTCTCACGCTCTGTATTTTCCAAAAGCAAAAATGTACTGGTACGCAGGCACATCTGGCACCACTCTTTACTGACCGCAATTGCAAGCTACAACATCTGCCTGGAATTCGGAAAATCAGAAGATTGCGAAGAAGCCTTTGTTGCCGGGCTGGTCCACGATATCGGCAAAGTGCTGCTTTTTACCCACGCGCGCAAGGAATACATGGATGCTCTCACGTACGCACTTGAAAACAACTGTTCCAGCAAAGAAGCAGAGCAGAAATTTATGGGAACAGATCATTACCAGATCGGAAAGGAGGCAGTCAGAGAATGGAAGCTCCCGTCACAGTTTCAACTGTATGTTGGCACCGATCTGGATCAGTTATTGCCCGAGCGGACTGAAAACAGAATCCTGCTCTGGCTGGCTATCGCCAACAGCCTGGTCAGAGGCGCCGGAATCGGTGCCAACCCTGATGATCCCACCGTTCGCAAGGAAAAACTGATGTCTTATGGCTTAAGCGAAGCAATTTCTGATCATCTGCTTGATGACACTTTTTTTCAGAAACTGCTCAATGATGACATGTACCAGTTCTGCGCCAATGATCATAACTAATACACCTCCAGACGCCGCCAAACACGTAAACTCCGGATCCGGCCATCCGATCGTCATTACATCGCTTGAGCATAACGTCTGGCAGATACTGGAACAGGAAATTGCACGCACACTGGAGCGGTTGCAGTGCCTGCGCCTGCGGGATTCGATTATCCTCCTGCTGCACAAACTGATTACGAACATGATCAGGACCATGCACCGCCAGGCATTTCAGCAGGCGATCGAGAGCGGCCTGAATATTGATATTACCGATAAAGATGGTGTATTCGATGAACTGTTACAAAATGAGTTAACCACGCATGGTGATCGGAATATCGAACAGTTCTGCAAAAAAAACCATTTCCGGATTACGCTGACCTTTCCCGAGGAAAAGGACACGCTGATACAGATTGATTACCCGAAAAATTGTGACAGCAGCACCTACCTGGACAGCAAACTTGCCAGAGCAATCGGATTCTCGCTTATAAAACAGGAAAAACAGATTCCAGGTGAAAATGCACAGGCATATCGTACCGCCAGAATCATACGTAATTTCGCAGAACAATATTCCCCTCAAACATCAGCCAATCATTCCCAATTACTGTCCCACACAGAGGAATCAGACAAAACCATAGCCATATTCAGCAAATTGAGTCACGGCGTCATGGTTTTTTCCAGCGCGGGTGACATCCTGTCCATCTCCCCCGCGATTCTCAACAACCTGAAACTGGAAATATCCCCGGTTTCGGTACAGATACTTACAAACATTATTCCTGGCCACTTTTATAACGATGTACTGTGGGGGCTTATACTGGAATCAGAGGATGGTCTGTTTGAAAACTATCGCATTCGCATCAGGGTACCGCATGACGACAGTCTGTCGGTACTTTTCAATGTCAGCGGCTACCGCCATAACGACATGACCATCCATACGCTGTGGCAGATCGTATCGCTGGATCACAAGACCACGCACACACTGACCGAAGGCTCCATGCTCAATGAAGCCCGGGTTCACAATATCACTCGCAATTATGTGCCCCAGCTGGTCGAACAGAAGGCCAGAGAAATTGTCCGACTGGGAGGTAACGCACTCCCCAACGAAGAATGCCAGTTAGCTGTCCTGTTTTGTGATATTGCCGGTTTTACCAGTTACGTGGAAAACAACGAAAAAGAAGAATCTGTCATTCACACGCTTAATCTGATACTCGGCAGAATCACGAAGGCTGTCAGACAGTATGACGGCATCATCGACAAATTCATGGGTGATTGTGTTATGGCTTTATTCAAGGCACCACACAACGCCGTACTGGCCGCACTGGAAATTCACAAACACTCCTACGATTTCAATAATTTGCGTATGCGTGCCGGCAAAGATCTGCTGCTTCTGCGTATCGGCATTCACTGGGGAAACGTGGTGATTGGCAATGTCGGCTCCTCAGACAGACTGGACTGGACAACAATCGGAGATGTCGTCAACACTGCTGCACGGCTTGAAAAAAGTTGCTGTCCGGGCGGAATACTGATCAGTGATACGTTGTTTAAGGCTATCGCCCGGGGAGATTACCCTGAAATCAGATTCAGCAAGACATTTCAGCTTAAACTGAAAGGAAAGCGCAACAAACAGGCAGTCCGCTATGTACAGACAGCCAGTCAGCCCCTTTTATACGATATTCCAGCTCCATCCGCGATGGATTGATCTTGCTTATCATGATTGTATATAGTCTGATCTAAAAACGCCGCCCGTTTCACAGCAGCAGCAAGAGACACGCTTATATTTGCGTCAAAGTGCTTCATAACGGATTTCCACCACTTCCAGCTCCTCCAGACCACCCGGCGTCTGCAATGACACCACATCTCCCGCGCGCGCTTTCAGCAAAGCTCTGGCCAGCGGCGAAATCCAGCTGATCCGGCCCCGGCCCGGCTCGGCTTCATCCATACCGACGATGCTGTAAGTCTGCTCCTCGCCACGCGAACTACAAACTGTTACTGTGGCGCCAAAAAATACCTGGTCACATTCACCACGCTGCTCCGGATCGATAACCTCGGCACTATCCAGACGCCTGGATAAAAACCGTAAACGGCGGTCAATTTCGCGTAAGCGCCGTTTGCCATAGATGTAATCACCATTTTCCGAGCGATCGCCATTTGATGCTGCCCAGGAAACGATTTTGACCACTTCCGGTCGATCCACCTTCCATAACTGGTCAAACTCATCCTTCAACCGCTGATACCCCTTTGGCGTAATGTAGTTTTTTACCCCCTGCAGTGGTTGTGGCACATCGTCGACTTCTTCATCGTCGTCGCTTTCCCTGATAAATGCCTTATTCATAGTTACAAATCATCAATAAAAATTACCGGACTGTCAGAAACACCATGAAACTGCTGGAAAACTTATTTCCGCTATCTGTTCCGCATCACCGCCATATTCCGCAAACTGAAGCAAATTAAATTTGGATTTTGCACCATAACCGGGTCGTGCGCACTGCGGCATTATGTCGCATTGTCTCTCATGATTTTTTCGCCATAATTGCGCCAGCAAAAAAGCCACCCTCGTTGCGAAACGAGTCCGGAAAACCCATGGATCTCAAAGCTGTTTACAGACTGCTTATTGCCAGCTCTGTCCAATATTTGCAGATAGCCGGGTTGCCTGCCCTGAAGCAGTGGGGAACTTCTGAAATACCGACATGTGGCAACACCGTCTGTCAGAACGTTCTGACTGCCTGCTTCAGAAAACATCATTCAAACATGCGCGCCTGTCAATCCGATGATTGCCACGTCTTGCAGAACCGGCACGCTGAATGTCTGACAGGCCGCAAATAACAGGATTAATCCACAACTTGAGGTTTACCATGAAATACGTTTATCAGTTCACAGCAGTCACCTTACTGACAGGACTAAGCAGCCTTTCCCACGCCGCTCTGACCACCAGCTCCGGTGTGCAAAACTTCTCCGGCAGCGCTGCTGTCACCGCTGCAGGTACGTCAAGTGGCGGCATGAACAGCTCGCTCACAAACGCCACAAACACGAATAGCAATGCGTCTGTAGCAACAGTTTCACTGGGACAGTTCGATTCATCGTTCGGCGTGCTGACCGGCGTGGAACTGCAGCTGAATTCCGGCCGGACACAAACCATCAGTGGTACCGGTTTCAAAAATAACGGCCCCGGGCGCACCGCAAGTGGCAGTGGTACCAGTTCAGCATTGCTCAGCACACCAGGGTTCAATACCGTATTTGCACCCAACCTTACCCAGGCGGGTGCCAATTGTGGATTGGGGATGGGTATGACCGGAAATATCTCATGCGGCTGGGGACCGCAAACTTCTGCAGTAACTGCCACCAATACGATTGGTAATGTCGCTTCGAGTAATCTGAACGACTATGTCGGCACCGGTGTCGTCAACGCCGCGCTGAGCGCTCCCGTACTCTCAGCAACCGCCACACTGACAGCCACCATGGGCCAGCCAAGCGGCTCGACCGTCAATTACTCAATGGCATGGGAGGGTACCCTGGAAGCCATCTACAGTTACATGCTGCACGCTGCCGCTTCGTTTGACGGCTCTTCCGCACAGGACAGTCTGACGCTTGATTTTGGTGTGATTCCACAATTCAGTACGGCACCCACTCTGAGTTTCGATATCTTCAATCTGGCGGACGATAACCGTACAGGTCTTGATCTGGATACATTCTCCGATTCCGGGGATACCAGCATTTTCAGTACCGGCCTGACGGCTTTTTCCAGTCTGGCGCAGGGCGGAAACTCAAGCTTCACCGCTTCCATGCTGACCGGTACATTGGGATCATTCAGCGCGTCTTACCTGCTTAATCTGTCGGATACCCCTATCGGCGCCAGCAATACCCGGCTGAATCAAACGCTGACATTGAATCTGGTCGGGATAGTCAGCTCCTCTGCCAGCGCCGTACCCGAACCCGGAACCCTGGTGTTACTGCTGACCGGTTTGGGGCTTGGCTGGTGGTGTCTGAGAAAGCAACCCCGAGAGAAAGCCAGTGCAGCATTTGCATGATCATGCAAACATCCGGTAAAAAAGCATAAACAACAGAGTCTGGATAGCTTTTACTCTAAACCGGATCCAGACTCCGGATAAGCGCTTGCCGGTTATCGGTGATGCTGTTTACAGAGATGCAGGTTATCAGCAGGAATTTTATTTGCACTTTTTGTAACAAAACGTACCTGACTGGGAGTATGGGCTTCGAACAAGCAGCACATACCCCAAACTTTACTGCTGCCCTGGGGCCGGCGGTACCGGATTAGTGTATTTCCGGATAAGACACTTTGCTATACTCGGGACATGCAAGTCATCATCATCAGCGGGTTGTCCGGTTCGGGAAAATCCATCGCGCTCAATGTTCTGGAAGATTCGGGCTATTACTGTGTCGATAACCTTCCCGCATCGCTACTCGTCGTTCTCATCAACTATCTGCAAACACAGCACCACACGCATGCCGCAGTCGCCATCGATATGCGTAGCGGTGAGAACATCACTGTCCTGCCATGGCAGCTTAAAATGATCGATAAAAGCATCCGGATGAAGTTCATCTTTCTGGATGCGCGCACTGAGACATTGATGCAGCGTTTTTCCGAAACGCGCCGCAGGCATCCCCTGAGTGACAAAAATATCACACTGGCAGAAGCGATCCGGCGTGAACGTGAAACACTGGCCACGCTGATCGAGCTTGGACATCATATCGACACCAGCTCACTGCGGCCCAACGCACTGCGCGCTTTCATCAAGGATTTCATTGCCGACAGCCGCAATCTGCCCCAGCTGACCCTGCTGTTCCAGTCATTTGGCTACAAACACGGTATTCCACTGGACGCTGATCTGGTGTTTGACATACGCTGCCTGCCCAACCCTTTCTATGATCCGCAGCTGAAGGAACTGACCGGTCACGATCCTGAAGTCATCCGCTTCATGGAATCCCAGTCGGATGCCGCAAAAATGCTGAAAGACATCAGCAGTTTCCTCAATGCCTGGCTGCCTGCCTACATACGGGATAACCGGGCTTATCTTACAGTCGCCATTGGCTGTACCGGCGGACAGCATCGCTCGGTTTATTTTGCAGAAAAACTCGCATTACATTTTCGCAACGAAGCACATGTGCTGGTGCGCCATCGCGGTCTGGCGGAATATAACCATCAGGGATTAAATAACTACGCACGCAGGTAATCCTCTTTTCTTCCCAGCCAGCGCTGCATGTGCCGCTGTGCTTCATCCGGATAATTACGCAACATCTCTTCCGCCGCATTACGCGCCATTTCAAGCAAAGCGGTATCTTCTTCCAGATCGGCAAATCGCAGCAGGGGCACACCACTCTGGCGAGTGCCGAGAAATTCCCCCGGCCCGCGCAGCAGCAGATCCTGACGCGCAATCTCAAATCCATCATTATGTTCAAAAATAATCTGCAGGCGTTTGCGCGCCACTTCGGACAATGGCTGCTGATACATCAGGATACACACACCTGTTGCCGATCCGCGACCGATCCGCCCGCGCAGCTGGTGCAGCTGCGACAACCCCATACGTTCAGCGTGTTCAATCACCATCAGCGAAGCATTGGGTACATCCACACCCACCTCGATCACCGTCGTGGCAACCAGCAATTGCACCTGTCCCCGGCTGAATTCCGCCATAACTGCAGATTTTTCTTCACTGTTCAGTCGACCATGAATGAGAGCAATACTGAGATCAGGGAAAATCCGGCTCAGTGTTTCACAGGTTTCCACCGCCGTTTTCAGCTGCAGCACCTCGGATTCCTCGATCAGCGGGCAGACCCAGTAAGCCTGACGCCCGGCCAGACAGGCCTCGCGGATACGCGTAATGATCTCCTCACGCCGGGTGCTGTCGATCAGCCTAGTCACAACCGGCGATCGGCCGGGTGGCAGCTGATTGATGACGGAAACATCCAGATCAGCAAAATAACTCATGGAAAGTGTCCGCGGAATCGGTGTGGCACTCATCATCAGCTGATGCGGGATGACATTCTCACTCCCTCCCTTCATGCGCAGCGCCAGCCGCTGGCCCACTCCAAAACGGTGCTGCTCATCGATGATCACCAGCCCGAGCCGCCTGAACTGAACTGTTTCCTGAAATAACGCATGCGTCCCGATAACAAGCATAGCAGCACCGCTCGCCACTTTTTCCAGCGCCTCGTTACGCCTGTTTTTTTTCTGATTACCGGACAGCCAGCCGATACCGATACCCAAAGGAGTCAGCCATTCGGACAATTTGCGCAAATGCTGTTCGGCCAGAATTTCGGTTGGTGCCATGACAGCAACCTGGTAGCCACTGCCAATTGACTGCAACGCAGCCAGCGCCGCCACAACTGTTTTGCCACTGCCCACATCTCCCTGCAACAGGCGCTGCATGGGATAAGGCCGGGCAAGATCCCTGCTGATTTCGGCCACCACCCTGTGTTGTGCATCCGTCAGACCGAACGGCAGCACTTTCAACAGTGTCTGCCGCAAACCGGCCTGTTGCAGCAACACAGGCGCCCTCTGGCTGTGCCGCTGGCGATAGTGACTGCGCATGGAGAGCTGCTGTGCCAGCAGTTCATCAAATTTGATCCGATACCAGGCCGGATGGGAACGTTGCTGCAGGGAAGCAATTGATACCCCGGCAGGGGGACAATGCAGGATGGACAGACTGTCCGCAAACGCTGGAAGCGGGTAAGCAGACAGGATTGCTGCAGGCAGGATTTCCTGCAGCAGCCGTTTTTTCTGCAGCCGCTCAAACGCCTGTAGAATCAGTTTGGCAAGCGTGCGTTGCGGCAACCCGGCTGTGACCGGGTAAACTGGTGTCAGGGTATTTGCCAGCCCCATATCGTGACGTACCACCCGACATTTCGGGTGCACCATCTCGACTGTTCCATGAAATCCGGTACGCACCTCACCCAGCGCGCGTACACGCACCCCCGGAGACCAGGCAGCTGCCTGACTGGCATAAAAACTGAAAAACCGCAGATAAAGCGAACCACTGACATCCTCCACCCGACAAACGAGCTGTCGCCGCGGGCGGACCAGCACTTCCTGCTCAGCGACCACCCCTTCTATCTGCACTGTATTTCCGGGAACAGCTTCGCTGACGGGCGTCAGCCGGGTTTCATCCTCATAACGCAGCGGCAGGTGTAAAACCAGATCAAAATCACTGAACAGGCCCAGCTTTTCAAGCTTTTTGCGTAAGGATTCATCCAGTGGACCCAAAGTACGAACCGCCAATGGAAAAATTGATGTAAATGGAAAGCAGACGGTTTATCCGGCGCTACTCAGCACCACGACTGCATCCATTTCCACCAGTGCACCACGCGGCAGCGCTGATACACCAATGGCGGCACGTGCAGGGTAGGGCTGGCTGAAATGGTTACCCATGATCTCATTGACTTTTGCAAAATTACCCAGATCAGTCAGATAAACGTTCAGCTTGACGACATCCCCCAGGCTGCCGCCGCCGGCAGCGATCACCGCCTTGAGGTTGGCAATGACCTGTTCAATCTGTGCGTCAATTCCCTGCACCATTTCCATACTGACCGGATCCAGTCCGATCTGGCCGGAAAGATAAACGGTTTCCCCACCTGTTACGCGAACCGCTTGTGAATAGGTACCGATTGCCTGCGGGGCTTTATCGGTGCGGATGATAGATTTGCTCATTCTGACTCCCCGAATAGTACGATAGGATAAAATACCTGCCGCTGGTCTAACCGGGCGGCAGCCTCAACTTTCAATCAAACATAAATTCATGCAAAAACTCGTCATTCACGGCGGATCAAAGCTCCAGGGTGAAATCAGTATTTCCGGCGCCAAAAATGCAGCGTTACCCTTACTGTGTGCATCACTGCTGACTGCCGATACCTTTGCCATACACAACACCCCGCGTCTTAAGGATGTGACTACCATGCTGGCGCTGCTCGAACAAATTGGTGTGCGCATTCTAACAAATGACGCCGGCACAGCAGAACTGTCTGCAGCCGGCATCACCAACCCGACTGCCTCTTACGACATGGTTAAGACCATGCGGGCTGCCATCCTGGTGCTGGGCCCGCTGCTGGCACGAACCGGGCAGGCACACATCTCCCTGCCGGGTGGCTGCGCAATCGGTATGCGCCCGGTCGATCAGCACATCAAAGGGCTACAGGCCATGGGAGCGGAAATCAGTATTGAACAGGGCTATATCCGCGCCCAGGCCGGCCGCCTTTCGGGGGCTCGTATCGTCATGGATCTCGTCACAGTCACCGGTACTGAAAACCTGATGATGGCCGCCACCCTCGCCTCCGGTACCACTGTTCTGGAAAATGCCGCCCGTGAACCTGAAGTCATCGATCTGGCAAATTGCCTTATCAGCATGGGAGCCAAAATCGAAGGCGCGGGCAGTGATGTTATTACCATTGAAGGCGTGGATCGTCTGCACGGCTGTTCCCACACTGTCATGCCGGATCGTATTGAAACCGGTACCTTTCTGACTGCTGCTGCAGCCTGTGGCGGGGATATCACCCTGACCCGGGCACGAGCAGATACGCTTGATGTTGTCCTCGGCAAACTCGCCGAAACCGGTGCGGAAATTGATACAGGCGCAGACTGGATTCATTTGCACATGCCGCAGCGGCCGCAAGCAGTCAGCCTGCGTACTGCACCCTACCCCGCTTTCCCCACCGACATGCAGGCACAATTCATGGCACTGAACAGCATCGCTGACGGTACTGCTGTCATGACGGAAACAATTTTCGAGAACCGTTTCATGCATGTACAGGAACTCAAACGTCTGAATGCGGATATCCAGGTTGAAGGCAATACCGCAATTGTGCACGGCATTCCGCTGCTCGATGGGGCCAGCGTGATGGCAACTGATCTGCGCGCTTCCGCCTGCCTGATTATTGCCGGCCTGGTTGCGCAGGGTGAAACGGTCGTCGATCGGATCTATCACCTCGATCGGGGCTATGAGCAGATTGAGCAGAAACTGGCAAAGGCGGGTGCAAAAATCTGGCGCACCAGTTAAAAACCCCCGTGCTGCAGGGGGTTTTTAACTGAATATCTGCTGTCTGATCAGTTTTTCAGCAGGGATGGCGGGTTGTAGCTGATTATGATGGTGGCCAGACGTTTGTTCAAACCCATAACAGGTACAACCAGCAGTTTTTTACCAGCCACATCCGACTTAACAGTAATCGTTTGCAGATCAAGAATCTCTTTAGGGTAAAGGTTGGATGCTTCTTCAGTGATTAATCTTTTATCGGTGGATACCAGTAATTTGCCCTCGTCACTGACCAGTATGACACGCTCGGTATCTTTCATCTTGACCAGTTCGGACAGATACTGATCAATCTGGTCAAGATTGTTACGGATCAGCTCACCGCGCACGGCCCATGCCAGCACCTGACCATAACGCTCTTCTTCCCTGTTATATTGGCTGTCCGCATATTCACGCGCTTTTTTAACCAGCGATTCACTTTCCTGTTCGAGCTTCAGAGCCAACTCTGCCTGACCTTTTTCCAGCCGTGATTCAGCCTGATTGACAGCAATCTGCTTCCAGATGAACACCAGCAGCAACACTCCCAGAAAAACCAGTAATGTCCAGGAAGGCAGCTGTTTATGCTGGAGATCAGCAATCGGCGCAAACTTATTGCCCAGAATATTGAATAATGACGCGGGCCTGGTCCATTCAATCTTATCTTTGGACTGATTGTCCCCGTTTTGCGTGTATTGATCCGACATGAATTGCTCCTTCGTTAATAAATGACTCAAATGAAAGGCGATAATTATCCATCATTCCCCTTTCCAGGGAAAGCGGCGCTGTCAATAACCGGCCCATATTATGCATACGTGTTGCAAAATCTGCCAGTCGATTCTTGTCAGGTTGCGGGTAAAATGCAGGTTTCAACAAACAACAGACATTTCCGTGGAAGAAAATAATAAAACCTGGTCAGGGCGCTTCAGCGAGCCGGTTGCGCAACTTGTGCAGCGCTACACGGCATCAGTCGAATTTGATTACCGCCTGGCCGAACACGACATCCGGGGCTCGATCGCCCATGCACGTATGCTGGCCGCCACCGGCATCATCCAGACAGACGATCTGGCAGCCATTGAAAAAGGGCTGGCGCAAATCCGCGAAGACATTCGCAATGGTAAGTTTGAGTGGCAGCTCGAACAGGAAGACGTCCACCTGAACATCGAACGCCGCCTGACCGCACTGGTGGGTGATGCCGGTAAAAAACTGCATACCGCCCGCTCACGTAACGATCAGGTTGCCACTGATATCCGGCTCTACCTGCGCGCCGCGATCGACGATATTATCGGCCTCATCCACGGCCTGCAGCATGTGCTGCTGGATCTGGCAGAACAGCACGCCGCCACCATCATGCCCGGATTCACTCATTTACAGGTCGCTCAGCCCGTTTCATTCGGACATCATTTACTCGCCTATTACGAAATGCTGCAGCGTGACGGGCAGCGCCTGCAGGATTGCCGGAAGCGTGTCAATCAGCTGCCGCTGGGGGCTGCTGCACTGGCCGGCACCGGCTATCCTGTCGATCGCGCCATGGTTGCGCGTGAACTGGGGTTTGACGATATCTGCCACAATTCACTCGATGCCGTATCGGATCGTGATTTTGCAATTGAATTCTGTGCCGGTGCCGCACTCATCATGATGCACCTTTCCCGCCTGTCAGAAGAACTTATCCTGTGGATGAATCCGGCATTCGGTTTTATTCGGCTGGCAGACCGTTTCTGTACCGGCTCATCTATCATGCCGCAAAAGAAAAACCCTGATGTTCCCGAACTGGTACGCGGGAAAACCGGGCGCATCAACGGCCATCTGGTCGCATTGCTGACCCTGATGAAATCGCAACCGCTGGCCTACAACAAAGATAACCAGGAAGACAAGGAACCCCTGTTCGACACGGTTGACACGCTAAAAGACACACTGACCATTTATGCCGACATGCTGGCCGGTCTGCATGTCAACCCGGAAGCCATGCGTCAGGCGGCATTGCGCGGCTATTCAACCGCCACCGATCTGGCCGATTATCTGGTTAAAAAGGGAACTCCTTTCCGTGATGCGCATGAAGCAGTTGCCCAGGCTGTCCGCTTTGCCGAAAATAAAGCATGTGATTTAAGTGAGCTTCCGCTGGCAGATCTGCAGCAATTCTCTGCCGTCATCAGCGAAGATGTGTTCGAAGTACTCACACTGGAAGGCTCCGTCCGGAGCCGTAATCATCCTGGCGGCACGGCGCCGGAACAGGTGCGGGAAGCCATCTGCCAGGCCCGTTCACAGCTGCCCGGTTAAGTGATTCAACCAGACCTGGCAACGGAACACGGGATGAAACGGGAACCTCTGCAGATAACTTCTCCGCCGTGGCCGATCATTGCCGCACAGATTTCGCAACATATCCGGCAGGCATTTGTGCCACAAAGCCTCTCCCCGGTGGGGGGAGGCTGCATCAGCCAGACTTTCTGTATTCGCAGCCACAATCAGCAATTCTTCATCAAACTGAACAAAGCCAGGTATCTGCCCATGTTCGAAGCTGAAGCAGCCGGGCTGGAAGCCATACTCAACTCCGCCAGCCTGCGCGCACCACAGCCGCTGTGCAGCGGCAACGATCATGATCACGCCTGGCTGGTGCTGGAATTCATTGATTTGCAGAATCATGGAGATGCGGCTGCACTGGGAGCCGGACTGGCAAATATGCATCACCATACGGCAGAAACATTCGGCTGGATACGTGATAACACCATCGGCTCAACACCGCAAAAAAATACGGCCACCGGCTGCTGGATATCGTTCTGGCGTGAACACCGGCTGGGTTACCAGTTAAATCTCGCTCGAAAAAATGGCTACACCGGATCGCTCCAGTCACTTGGGGAGCAGCTTCTGTCAGAGTTCCAGCACTTCTTCACCGATACCATGCCGCTGCCATCACTGTTGCATGGCGACCTGTGGGGTGGCAATCATGCTTTCGATACCGGCGGACAGCCTGTCATTTTTGATCCGGCTGTTTACTATGGCGACCGGGAAACCGATCTGGCAATGACAGAACTGTTCGGTGGATTTCCTCCGGATTTTTATGCCGCCTATCGCGACACCTGGCCGGTAGAAGCCGGCTATGCCACCCGCAGGCAGCTCTATAACCTTTATCATATCCTCAATCATCTCAATCTGTTCGGGCCGCAATACCTGGGCCAGGCGGAACTGATCATAAAAGGACTGCTGGCCGAACTTGGTTAATACAAAAAATCCCGAAAAAACTCATCCATCTCACAGCTTTCATTGTCAAGCTGCGACAGGCACAATAAAATTGGACTGCATAACAGGAAAGGAGGTCGCTGTCACCAACCCGCATTTTACCGGCATTTCCATTGCCGCAATCCGTTATGATCAGGCCGTATAAGCCATAAACAACGCCGATACATCAAACAAGGATCATCAAATATGAGCACGACCAATATCCTCAAACATCTTGCCAATCTGGAAAAACATCTTGCCGAAGAACATCCGGACAACCCGGTCCTGACCCGGGCTGTCCACAGTTTCAGAAAACTGGACGGGGTCGCCCAGGCACTCGGGCTGCTGGATCTGAACGAGTCATACGCCACCTACGTCACCTGGTGGCCGATGATCGCCGTGCTGGGAACATTCTCATCAGGCAAATCCACTTTCATCAACTCCTATCTGAACCTGCCGCTGCAGCGCACCGGTAATCAGGCAGTCGATGACAAATTCACCGTGATCTGCTACAGCCGCCACGATGAAGTCAAAACCCTGCCCGGTGTGGCACTGGACGCTGATCCGCGCTTCCCGTTCTACCAGATCAGCCAGAATATTGATGAAATTGCCGAAGCCGGACCACAGCGTATTGATGCCTATATCCAGCTCAAAACCTGTCCTTCGGAAAAAATCCGCGGCAAAATCCTGATTGATTCCCCGGGGTTCGATGCGGATAGCCAGCGTACTTCCACCCTGCGCATCACCCAGCACATCATTGACCTGTCCGATCTGGTGCTGGTTTTCTTTGATGCACGCCACCCGGAACCCGGTGCGATGAAAGACACGCTCGAATATCTGGTTGCCTCAACCATCAACCGCCCGGATGCCAACAAGTTCCTTTACATCCTCAACCAGATCGACGTGACGGCAAAAGAAGACAACCCGGAGGAAGTCATCTCCGCCTGGCAGCGTTCACTGGCGCAAGGCGGACTACTGGCCGGCCGTTTTTACCGGATTTATGACAAGAATGCGGCCACCCCTATCGAAAACCCGCAAATCCGTGAACGCTTCGAACAAAAACGTGAGGAAGACCTGACAGACATTACCGCACGTATGCAGCAAATCGAAATCGAACGCTCTTATCGCATTGCCGCCATGCTCGAACAGACCGCCAGCAACATTGAAAATCAGACCATTGGCAAGCTGGAAGCCACCATCGATCAATGGAGAAGCCAGGTATTCACACTGGATGGCATCCTGATCGGCTTACTGACCGTACTGGCCGGTGTGGGATTGACGGTTACCGAAAGCTGGCATCTGGCCAAAGAATGTATCGTCGGTATTTCTAACGGCGGGGTGTTGCCGATCATGGCCGTTGTACTGCTGTTTGGCGTTATCGGTTATATTCATTTTGCTGTCCGTAAAACGGCCGCACGTAATATCCTCAAACAGATTCCAAAAGAATTCGGACACGATCACAACGCTGCCAGACAATTCAGCCGCGCCTTCAGCAAAAGTACTGCCGGTTACCGTCCCATCTTCCTGACAGGACCGGCTGGCTGGAATATGACAAACCGCCGCATCCTCGCTGAAGTTAAGGAAGAAGCCAATGATTACATCCAGATGCTGAACGATCAGTTCACCGATCCATCCGGCCACAAAGAACCGGAACTGGAATCGGAACAGAAACCGTTGGCAGCTGAACAGGCCTGATTGACTGACTGATCCATTTGTCAGCCACACCCTCTGCCACCTGAAACACAAAGGCAGAGGGTTATTTTTTGATGAACTATGTCATCATTCCAGGGCAAAATCACCCATCTGTCGCAAAAAGGGCTGGGGGTCGTGCACCACCCGGAAAACGGGCTTTCCTATTTTGTTGCCGGCACCTGGCCGGGTGACATTGGCGAATTTGCAATCACCGATCGCCCGCTGAACAACAAAAAATACGGCTACGCCCGGCTAATCCGCCTCACTCAGCCTTCCCCTCAGCGTAAAACACCCGAATGCCGGTTTCTGGGTTTCAGCGGCAACGACTGCTCCGGCTGCCCGTGGATGATCGCCGACTACAACAGCCAGCTGGATCAGAAAAGGAACCGGTTTCTGTATGCCATGCACCGCACCGGTTTTGACCCCGATAGACTGAAGGTTGGCCCGGTACAGCCTTCCCCCGGTCTGCTGGGCTATCGCAACCGTTTTCAGGTCAAAACAGATGGTGAAAAACTGGGTTTCGTTGCTGAAGGATCGCACCATATCGTCCCGATCGAGGATTGCCTGGTTCTTAATGACACCTGCCGGCAACAGCTGCACACCCTGCGCAGGCACCTGCCCAATCCCGAATGGACACCGGCACCCGGACATGACTGGAATTTCATTGATCTGGATGATCAGTCTCCGGTAGAGCCCGTGTCACTCAACTGCAGGCAGCCTTTCCGGCAAGGGAACGATGCACAGAATCAGTGGATGAAGGCATGGCTGAAACACACACTCGGACAACACGGTAACTTGCGCCAGATCGTCGAATTATTTTGCGGATCGGGTAATTTTACCGAGGTCATCGCACACACCGGTTGCCCGGAAATCCTGGCTTATGAAGCGGATCCCCGGGCCATTGCCGTTCTGCAGCAGAAACATTTTCCCGGCGTAACCGCCAGAACAGCCGATCTTTACCACCCCTTCATCTGGAAAACCCTCAGAAAAAGGGTAAAAGATGCGGACACGCTGATACTCGATCCGCCCCGCTCCGGCCTGAAAACCCTGCAGGGTTTCTTCGAAGCCTTTACTTCACTTGAAACCATCTGTTACATCTCCTGCGATCCTGCCACTTTCGCACACGATACCAGGGCATTCTGCAGGCAGGGATGGCAGTTCAGCAATATCCAGCTGGTTGATCTGTTTCCGCATACGCCGCATGTTGAAGTGATGGCGGTATTGCGCAGGGAACACAAGGCGCGCAAGACCTAAACTATCCCGTCAGATTGCCGAAGAAATAACAGTAGTCCCATCCGGAACACCCGTTCCGGGACATTACTGAATCAGCTATCAACGGAGAAAAATACGACATGACGATACAGCCGGAAAATTTTCGCACACTAGGCGAATGGGCCCGGTTTCTCGGGGAAGTGGAAATTCCCGTACTGCGCAAAACCGCAAATGATCTGGCCACATTAAGAAAACTGGAATCCAGCCCCGGTGCCCGCAGTGTTGCCCAAATCATCAGGCGCGATCCACTCATGACAGTCAAGCTGCTGCGCCATCTGCAAAAACATAAGAACAAGCGGCAACAACAGGAAATCATGCAGGTTGAACAGGTACTGATCATGCTGGGTGTGGAAAACACGCTGGATCAGGTACCTGCGGAACCGCTTGTGGAAAATTTACTGCAACACCATACCGCAGCACTGGTTCACCTGCTGCAGCGGATACACCGTGCGCATATCGCCTCCAACTATGCGTTCGAATGGGCCGTGCGCCTGCACGACACCCATTTTGAGGAAATTCGCACCGCCGCACTGCTGTATGACATCACCGAAATGCTGCTGCGCTGCTTCGTCCCGGACAAAATGCTCGAAATCGACACCATGCAGCAACAGGATAAATCGCTGCGCAGTGCCGCAGCCCAGAAAACCGTACTGGGCTTCACCGTATATGATTTACAGGACGTGCTGGTAGAAGCCTGGGCACTTCCCGGGCTGCTGATCATGCTGATGGATGAAGCGCATACTGCCCATCCACGGGTACGCAATGTCGTGCTGGCAGTCAATCTGGCCAGACACAGCACCCACGGCTGGAATGATGCCGCCCTGCCGGATGATTATGCTGCAATCGGTGAACTGCTGCGTATCACGCCGGATGACGCCAAAATACTGGTACACGCCCACGGCTGATATGACTGACGCTGATACCGAAGATTACTGACACGGCTGAAAATGAAACTGCTGAAAACAAGCCCCGATCAGGGTATGTTTTCAGATACGCACAGCCTGTCTGACTGAACCGGCCAGCCTGGCCAGAATCCGTTTGGCCATATCCTGCAGCGGAACAATTTCATCGACAGCACCAATGGCAATCGCTTCTCTGGGCATGCCGAACACCACGCAACTGGTTTCATCCTGCGCCAGGTTATAGGCACCCGCATGATGCATATCGAGCATTCCCGCCGCCCCATCCCTGCCCATCCCCGTCAGAATCACACCAACCGCATTTTTCCCCGCGCACTGTGCAGCGGACTGGAACAGCACATCCACTGAGGGGCGATGGCGATTGACCGGATCTGCCTGGCTCAGTTCAGTCACGTAATTGGCACCGTTCTTTTTCAGCAGGAGATGGGAATGACCCGGTGCGATATACGCATGCCCCGGCAGCACCCGCTCACCCCCCTCCGCTTCCGTAACCCGGATTTTGCAGAGCCGGTCGAGCCGCTCGGCAAAGGAGCGGGTAAATCCCGGGGGCATATGCTGGGCAATCAGAATTCCCGGACAATCCGGCGGCAGATGAACCAGCACATCCTTGATGGCTTCAGTACCCCCGGTGGATGCGCCGATAATGATCAGTTTCTCAGTGGAAATACCGTGATGCTGCGGCATCTGCACAATATTGCCATTCGCAGCATCATTACCGGCGGTAACCGGTGCCAGGCGACGGACATGCGCCATGCTGGCGGTACGGATCTTGCCGGCAATTTCATCTGCATAGGCTTCCAGACCATGGCGGATATCCATCTTGGGTTTCGCAACGAAATCGATTGCCCCCAGTTCCAGCGCCCGGAAGGTTGCTTCCGATCCCCGCTCGGTCAGCGTCGATACCATTACCACCGGCATCGGCCGCAATCGCATCAGTTTCTCCAGAAACTCCAGCCCGTCCATTTTTGGCATTTCCACATCCAGTGTCAGTACATCCGGATTCAGTGTGCGAATCATTTCACGCGCCACCAGTGGATCAGGTGCTGCACCAATCACCTCCATATCCGGCCGGGTATTAATGATCTCGGTCAATAATTTTCGAATCAGGGCTGAATCATCGATGACGAGTACACTGATCTTCTTCATGAGTTTCCTCTCAATTTTCACAAGTACCCGGCTGCGTTCCTGGCTGCGCCTCGGACAACAGTAACCGGCTGTAATTCTGCTCACGCTCGACGATGGTATCGTTACGCGATACATATAATTTCTTCTGCAATACCCGGCCGCTTCTGGGAAAGAAATGGATCTTGCGCGGATGGCTGCCTTCCAGGTCTGCCGCCAGAATCGGAATCCCCCGCTCTGCCAGATATTTTTTGACAAACCGGGTATTCTGCGAACCGATCATTGAGGACACCATGGCACGCTGCACGTTACCGCCTCCAAACACCTTGGCAACCAGATTTTCCTTGCGTGCACCGTTTCCAAGCAGCTCACGAATCAGGATATCCATCGCATAGCTGCCAAAACGCGCACATTCCACCTGAAGCCCCTGGTCATTCTCCCCTTTGGGCAGCATAAAATGGTTCATTCCGCCCACCCCGCTCTGACTGTCGTAAATACAGGCTGAAACACAGGAACCCAGTACCGTGCTCAGCACCATATCCCGGGTGGTTACAAAATATTCTCCCGGCAGCAGCTTGACCGCATCAATATTCAAACGCTGATCAAAATAAAAACTTGAAGCAAATTGAGGATCAATCATGGCAGGATGGAATTACCCGGTAGTTTGTCGAATTTGGCGCTGGTATGTACGCATGTCCCTGGCTCCGCCGTTCCTATTTCACCACCGGCCTGTAAACCGTCCGGTCGATGAGTCTGATCAGATCAGAGGCATGCTGAAACACTTCCGAATGGCCCATAAACAGCAATCCGTCGCGATTCAGCAGTGGTACGAATTTTTGCAGGATCCGGTATTGCGTCGGCTTATCAAAATAAATCATGACATTACGGCAGAAAATTGCATCGAAAGGCCCGCGCATCGGATATCTGGGATCCAGCAGATTGAGCGGCCTGAATGCGACCAGATCGCGCAGCTCCTGTCGCACCCGGACATAGCCGGCGGTACCGTTCTTTCCTTTAAGGAAGAATCGCCGGATTCTTTCGGGCGACATGGATTCCAGCTTGTCGAGGGAATAAACCCCCTCGCGCGCCACTGCCAGCACTTCGGTATCAATATCAGTTGCGAGAATCCGTACCGGTGGTTTCAGTGAATTAAATGTCTCCACCATCGTCATCGCCATTGAATAGGGTTCTTCCCCGGTAGAAGCCGCACTGCACCAGAGTTTTACAGTCTGTCCGGGCTGCCGCTTTCTGACATGTTCAGCCAGTATCGGGAAATGATGTTCCTCCCGAAAAAAAGAAGTCAGATTGGTAGTCAGTGCATTGACGAAAGACTCCCATTCCGTATCCCGGTTATCCCTCTCCAGACGTGCCAGATATTCACCAAATCCTCGCGCGCCGGTGGCACGCAAACGCCGTGACAGGCGGGTATACACCATCTCCTGGCGATTCTCGGCCAGTGCGATACCGGCCCGCGCGTAAATCATTTTCTTCACACAATCAAAATCCTGTGAAGAAAACGCATATTCACGGGTACTTTGTTCACCAGGAGCACGTGTATTCATCATATTCAGCGTCAGAACTCTTCCCATTCTTCTCTGGTGCCGGCAGAAGCCGATGCAACAGCGCTCCTGGCAACTGCTTTTTTCCGGCTTTGGGCTTGTGGCAGGCGTTCAACGTTGGTTGCCCGGTTGGGACCGCGCCGCTCGACGAATGGCTGGCTGTCCGTATAAGCCACAGCCACCCCGTGCTCCAGTTTGAATGCCGCCACCGCACGGGACAGCTGGTCTGCCTGTTCGCGCATGGATTCAGAAGCGGCTGCCGCTTCTTCCACCAGCGCCGCATTCTGTTGCGTGATCTCGTCCATCTGCGTAATCGCCTGATTGACCTGCTCGATCCCCAGACTCTGTTCCTGTGAAGCAGCGGAAATCTCGCCCATGATGTCGGTCACGCGCTTGACTGACAGCACCACTTCCTCCATCGTCCTGCCGGCCTGATCGACCAGCTGGGTGCCATCTTCCACCTTGTGCACCGAGTTATTGATCAATTCCTTGATTTCTTTAGCGGCAGCTGCCGAACGCTGTGCCAGCGTGCGCACTTCCGTTGCCACCACGGCAAATCCGCGCCCCTGTTCACCGGCACGTGCCGCTTCCACCGCCGCATTCAGCGCCAGAATGTTGGTCTGGAAGGCAATGCCGTCAATTACGCTGATAATGTCGACAATCTTCTTCGAACTATCATTGATCGCACTCATGGTCTGTACCACCTGACTGACGACCTCGCCACCTTTCACCGCCACATCAGAAGCCGAAGCGGCCAGCTGATTGGCCTGACGGGCATTGTCCGCATTCTGCTTCACCGTCGAGGTCAGTTCCTCCATGCTGGCGGCAGTTTTCTCCAGATTGGCCGCCTGTTGCTCAGTCCGGTGGGAAAGATCGGTATTGCCATCGGCAATCTCTTTCGAAGCGGTGGTAATCAGCCCGGTGGCATCCTTGATCTGCCGGACAATATTGGCCAGCTGCCCCACGGTGATATTGGCATCATCCTTCATGGTGGCGAACATACCCTGATATTCATGCATGATTTTCTGAGTCAGGTCTCCCTCCGCCAGCGCATCCATAATGCGGATGACATCCTCCAGCCCCTGGGAAATGCTTTCCATCAGCCGGTTGATTTCTTCCGCCAGTTGCCGCAAAAATCCTTCCTTGCCGGCCAGCGTCAGGCGTTTGCTGAAATCCCCTGTCACGCCTGCCTGGACAATCTCCATGACTTCCTTTTCAACCGTCAGCTCCTGCGTGCGGTCACGCCATTCGATTACTGATCCCGCCTGTTCTCCCGATTCACTGGTCACCGGTATCAGAGTCAGCGAATAGGTCCGCTCTCCAACCCTGACATTATCAATCTGCTGCTGTCCGGTCAGATCTCGCAGGTGATTCTGTAATGATTGACGTATTTTCTGTTCAGCCGCTTCATTCACCAGAATTTCCCGCACCATCCGGTTCATGAAAATAATTGTTCCGGTATTGTCCGCAATCATGACGGCGGAAGTGGCAATATCCAGCGCGTTACGTACCCGCAGGTTTTCCATGTTCATGCGTTTGGTTTCGGTAAAATCGATCCCCGCCCGAATCTGCATGGACTTGAGTGCCTCGGTCAGCCGCCCGATCTCATCATGACGATGGATGGTAATCTGGCTGGTGTAATCCCCCTGCGCCATTTTGTCCAGATGATGAATCATGGCATTCACCGGCCGATGAATGGCGTGATACAACAGCCCGCCCAGCACAGCTGCCAGACAGGTACTCAACCCCATCCCGGCAAATGCCAGATCCGGCTGGCCCTGCATCATCAGCCAGGCGGAACCCGCCATAACCAGCAACGGTACCGTGCCCAATCCGGCGATCCGTGTTTTCAGGCCGAGATGGCGGAATTTCCCGCGCAATGATCCCAGCCAGCTATCCGCCACCACCTCTCCGGCGACAATGCGCACCTTTGCCGTACCCTCACGCATCTGGCGATAGAGCATCTCGGCCGCCTGAATCTGCTCACGCGACGGCTTACTGCGCACGGACATATGTCCGGTCACCTTGCCCTGTTCCCTGACGGGCGTTACATTGGCATATACCCAGTAACAGCTGCCATCTTTGGAACGGTTTTTGACCATCCCGCTCCACGGCTTGCCCTGTCTGATCGTCTGCCAGAAATCAGCAAACGCCTCCTGTGGCATATCCGGATGGCGGATGATGTTATGCGCCTGTCCAATCAGTTCCTGCTCAGTGAAACCACTCATTCTGACAAATGGCTCGTTGATATAGGTAATGACCCCTTTGGCCGTAGTCCTGGAAACGAGAAATTCTCCATCCCGCATCTCATGCTCCACGTTGGTCACCGGCATATTGACCCGCATAATCCTTCCTCAGTAAATTATATTATTCGTTGAAACACTGCTCCGCTTTCGCGAACCGCAACCACCCTCTTCTTTTTCACGGGCAGGAATCACCCTCTCGTCTTCGCGGGCAGTGAAGCGGCGTGGTAATCCATAAACCCCTTCCTGTTTATTCAGGTAAAGGAAGGCATGCATCCTGTTTCATGTCAGAACTCTTCCCAGTCGCCATCCGTTCCGGTTGGAACAGAGGAGGATGTCCCGGAGGAAGCGGCTTTTCGGTGGCTCCTTGCTTGCGGCAGGCGCTCAACGTTGGTCGCCCGGTTGGGGCCGCGCCGTTCAACCAGCGGTGAGCCGGCCGTCTGCGCCAATGTCATGCCCTGTTCCAGCTTGAATGCTGCCACCGCACGGGACAGCTGTTCTGCCTGTTCGCGCATGGATTCGGAAGCGGCTGCCGCTTCTTCCACCAGCGCCGCATTCTGTTGCGTGATCTCGTCCATCTGCGTAATCGCCTGATTGACCTGTTCGATCCCCTGGCTCTGTTCCTGTGAAGCGGCCGAAATCTCGCCCATGATGTCGGTCACACGCTTGACCGACATCACCACTTCCTCCATCGTCCTGCCGGCCTGATCGACCAGCTGGGTGCCATCTTCCACCTTGTGCACTGAATTGCTGATCAGCTCCTTGATTTCCCGGGCGGCGGCTGCCGAACGCTGTGCCAGTGTGCGCACTTCCGTTGCCACCACGGCAAATCCGCGCCCCTGTTCACCGGCACGTGCCGCTTCCACCGCCGCATTCAGCGCAAGGATATTGGTCTGGAAGGCAATGCCGTCAATTACGCTGATAATGTCGACAATCTTCTTCGAACTGTCATTGATCGCACTCATGGTCTGTACCACCTGACTGACGACCTCACCGCCTTTCACCGCCACATCGGAAGCCGAAGCTGCCAGCTGATTGGCCTGACGGGCATTGTCAGCATTCTGCTTCACCGTCGAGGTCAGTTCCTCCATGCTGGCGGCGGTTTCTTCCAGATTGGCCGCCTGCTCTTCAGTACGTTGTGACAAATCCGAATTGCCGTCAGCAATTTCTTTTGAAGCAGTGGTAATCAGCCCGGTGGCATCCTTGATCTGCCGGACGATATTGGACAGCTGTCCCACCGTCACATTTGCATCATCCTTCATGGTGGCAAACATACCCTGGTATTCCCGCGTGATCTTCTGGGTCAGATCCCCCTCCGCCAGCGCATCCATAATGCGGATGACATCCTCCAGGCTGGTTTCACAGGTTTGCATCAACTGATTGAGATTGCTTACCATGGCATGGAACTCATACTGGTATTTGCCGGCATCGCCCCGGCGGGAGAAATCACCTGCCACTGCCCCTTCCACCAGATATTTGATTTCGTTATTAACCGCCTGCATACCGGCCTTGACCTTGTCCATTGCTTCAGTCACTTTTGCTTTCTCACCGGGCAGGCGATCCATATCTACTGACAGATCCCCCTGTGCATAACGTGTAACAATTTCGACTATCCGCATTTTGACGGCAATATGGGCTGCCACCAGATCATTGACGGTGCTGGCAATTTCACCGTAGCTGCCTGGAAATTTACTGGCAGGAATCCGATAACTGATTACACCTGCTTCGTGTTGCTGCTGCATTTTCTTCTGGGCAGCGGTAAAGCTGTTCAAGACATCCACCATCTTGTGCATTGATCTCAACAGCACGGAAATTTCATCGTGCCCGGTTATTTCAATGTGCTGATCCAGATGCCCGTTGGCAATGCCATCCGCGACCTGCACAGCCTGACTGATCGAACGGCTGATACCACGGATCAGCACAAAACCCATCCCGCCCGCCAGCAGAATGCCCAGCGTAACCAGAATGATGGTGGTAAAAATCATCTGGGTAGCATTGGCCTGTGATGCTTCATATTCCTGCGAAACCATGTCCTCCTGCATTTTTACCAGCTTCAATAACGCAGTAAAAAGCACATCATATTTAGGTACAACATCTGTAGTCGCGTGAGTCATGGCTCTATCAAAATCACCCTTGATTGCCAGATCAAGAGTCACGTTGCGTGCAACCTGATAAGACTTCCACAGCTCAACAAAACGATTGGCAAGTATCTGTTCTTCCGGAACAATTTTTGTGAGATTGTATTGCCGCCAGTGCTCCCCAAGCTCGGCATCATCACTGATAATTTGTGTTGCCCGCTGCCGTGCACCATCGCTATCGCGCAGATTGGCTGCCAGCAGTGCACTAACGCGTATCCGCTGCAGCGCGACCATAATGCTTGAAAAATGCTCAAGAGCTATCACCCGGTCTTCATAGATCGATTCCAGTTTTGCTTTAGACTGATACGAACCGTACAGCCCTATCGCCCCCATACTGACCAGCGCGATGGACAGCAGACCAATCATAAGAATCAGCCGTGATTTGATCGTCATGTTCTGCAACATTTTTTCTCCCGATTTAAGTGACTTGCCTTGAAAATGATTAATATTTTGTTCCGGGGAGCTGATCCATCCGGTTATTTTGCTGCCTGTTCCAGAATGCCCATATCCGGGCTGCTCATAAGCCTCTCGATATCCACCAGAATCAGCATGCGCGCTTCCACGGTACCCAGTCCGATGATGTATTCGGTATCAATCACTCCGCCAAACTCCGGGGCAGGGCGCAGCTGTTCGGTATCCAGATTGATGACATCGGAAACACCATCCACCACGATGCCAATGACGCGTCCGGACAGGTTCAGGATGATGACTACGGTGAACTGGCCGTAGAGCGCTTCACCGAGGTTGAACTTGATACGCATATCAACGATCGGCACGATGACACCGCGCAGATTGATGACCCCCTTGATAAATTCGGGGGCATTGGCGATGCGGGTAATAGCGTCATACCCGCGAATTTCCTGGACCTTGAGGATCTCGATACCGTATTCCTCTTTTCCCAGCCGGAAAATCAGGAATTCGCTGCTGGCAAGATTTCTGACCGGATTAAGTGATTCGCCTGTATTAGCAGCTGCGGCTTGGGTCAACAACATGGTTTGCTCCTCAGTAAAGTGCACGAATTGGGTAGCTGTTTTAACGGCTGTTCCCACAGAAATTTGATCCATTTATTACGCGGCATGGACCATTCTCTGTTTCGTGACGTTGACCAGCCCCACGGCGTCGAGGATCAGGGCAACGCTGCCATCCCCCATGATGGTGGCACCCGACACCCCGGCCACCCGGCGATAATTGCTTTCCAGACTCTTGATCACCACCTGATGCTGGCCGACCAGCGTATCGACAAACATGGCGGCTTTGCTACCTTCGGCATCGAGGATCACCAGAATGCCCTCATGGATGTTTTTGACAGCCGGTTCCAGACTGAAAATTTCATGCAGGGCAATCACCGGCAGGTATTCTCCGCGCACCTGTACCACACGCCCCTGGCCTTGTATGGTGCGGATGTCCTCCGCAGCAGGCTTAAGTGATTCAGTGATATAGGCCAGCGGGATGATGAACATCTGATCCCCCACGGCAACCGACAGGCCATCCAGTATGGCGAGCGTCAGCGGCAGGCGGATCGAAATCTTCGTTCCCTTCCCGGTAACCGAGTCGATTTCCACCCGTCCGCCGAGTCCCTCGATATTGCGTCTGACCACATCCATGCCTACACCACGACCGGAGACATCTGTCACCACATCGGCAGTGGAAAAACCGGCCTCGAAAATCAGCATCCACACTTCCTGATCACTCATGTGTTCATTCACAGACAGGCCGCGATCACACGCTTTGGCCAGGATTTTTTCGCGATTGAGCCCGCCACCGTCATCTGATACTTCAATCACAACGCTGCCGCCCTGATGCGATGCCCGCAGCGTAATCGTGCCGCGTTCAGGTTTGCCCGCGACCTTTCTTTTTTCCGGTGCTTCAATGCCATGATCCAGACTGTTGCGAATCAGATGCGTCAGCGGATCGGTAATTTTTTCAATCAGCCCTTTATCCAGCTCGGTACCTTCACCCACCGTTTTAAGCTCAACCTGCTTGTTAAGCTTGGAAGCAACATCTCTGACGACTCGCGGGAACCGACTGAATACAAAACTGATGGGCATCATGCGGATCGACATGACCGCTTCCTGCAGGTCACGGGTATTGCGTTCCAGCTGATTGAGACCGTTGAGCAGTTTTTCAAAAATGACCGGGTCAATCTGGCTCGCGGTTTGAGCCAGCATGGCCTGGGTAATCACCAGTTCCCCGACCAGATTGATCATTTGATCCACTTTTTCAACGCTGACACGAATCGAGGAAGATTCGCTGTTTGCATTGGCCTGATCTGCTGAAGGTTTCTGTTTCGCGCGTGGCGCACCAATAACTTCGGCCACCTGTTTTACTTCGGATTTCGCCGTGTTTTCCGGACTGTCTGAGCTGATAACACCGGATGCTGCCGGTGTTGCGATCCTGGCCTGTGGCTCAGTCTGTTCAGATAAGACAGGCTGGGTACGCGCCATCACGGGCGATTGCTCAGGCGCGCTTTCGATAACGGGTTCAGGTGTCTCAGGTGTAACGGCGGCCAATGGCGAGCTGCCTGCTGTTTTTTCAGCTTCTCTGATGAGCAGACTGGCAGGATCAACCAGAAAAGCCAGCGTTTCCCACACATCTTCTTCACTCATCGGCGTGGAAAGCTGCAAGGTACAAATCGCCACGTTGGCCGGATCGGATAAATTTTCCACCTCCCCAAGCCGCTCCAGATCGAGCATCAGCTTATCCATCACCGGCTGAGCCAGATTGGTACAGTCAAATTCGATCCGGTAGGTAATTCCCCCTTTTACCGCTGGAACCGATGCAGATGCTTCAGCAGCAGAAACCAGGGCCGAAACCGGCATTTGTTCTGCCGCAACCGGGACAGATGGTTCGGCTGGCGCGGATTGTGCTGCTGTATGACTGCTGCCGGTATCCATTTCCAGCTCTTTCAATTCCCGGTTAACCGCTTCCACTTCTGCCGGATCAGCCGAACCACTGCCTTTATGTCCATCAAGCTGATGTCTCAGTACATCTCTGGCATGCAGAAAAGCATCCACCATTTCAGCACGCAGGACGAGCTCATTTTTGCGCAGCCGGTCCAGCAGCGATTCCAGCACATGAGTCAGCCCCGCCATATCAGTAAAGCCGAACGTACCCGCGCCCCCTTTGATGGAGTGCGCCACACGAAAGATCGCATTCAAATCTTCCGGGTCAGGTGACTGAATATCCAGCCTGAGCAGGCGTGTTTCCATCTCTGCCAGCAGCTCACCTGCTTCTTCAAAAAATATCTGATAAAACTGCTCGAGATCAGTACTCATGCGGACTCCTGTCTGAAATTTGCAACAGATTACTGCTGCAGAATAAATATGTAGTTTCGAATAAATTGATAAACCGGCTTCATTTCTGTTGCCCCCTAAACTGTCACCAGTACTTGGTTATATCGGCACTTACTTTCTCATCGTCATAAATTGTCGGCAAAAGGAGACATCCGCAATGGGTTACAATTACTGTAGAAGCCTGATACAACAGGAATTTTCGTCGTATTTCGTTGCAAACAGGTCGTATTCCCTTGTAGTATTTCATCCACAGCTCACCAGTCTTATTTCGGTAATCCAGACGACAAGTTAAATAACAATAAAAAAATGACTAATCAGACTTACATCATCCGGCAGCAGGACAGAAATGCGGCAGTCAGTTTTATTGATCATCAGCTGGACACTCAGCCCGACTGGCTCAGTGAAATCGAATCCCGGCGGGCTATGGCCAGACAGGAGTACCAGCAGGCACGAACCGATCCGGACAGCTTCAATGCGTGGTGCCATAAATGGCTGAATGAAAATCAATGGATAGAAATCAAACAGGCCATCTGTGTCGCCAGAGGAAGACAGGAAAAAAGACTGAGGTATATTGAACCGAATAAAACCATCAGCGTGACAAACGAAGCTTGGAAAATCCTGACCGAACTCGCACTGAAAGATCAGCTTTCCTTATCCGAAGTTATCGTCAATCGGCTGGGTAAAAACACCATCACCACGACCACGATCAGTTCATCTGCCAAATCGCGTTATAATCTGGCGAACTGACCTGTTACCGGATACGCGCCTGATCTGTCCGGTAACACCCATAACACTCGCCCAAACGGTGGTTACGCTGATAACCTGCTCCCGGTAATGATCACTCTGCCATCTGCCCAGTCATCTGTTTCATCCATTTTTACCCGCCCTCTGATCAGTTGCCTGAATCGCCTGACCGGCAGATCAGGGCAAATAAGGCAGCGGTTGCAGGCACATGCCGGCGAAACAGTCTGTTTCCGCATTGATGCTTTTGCAGATCTGTACGTTGCGATTACGCAGGCAGGACAATTCACGGCCGCCGGTAACGATGCGCAAACAAGGGCGGTAACGGTGACACTCGATATCCCTGCCGGACTTCCTGCACGCATTGCTTCCGGTGACAGGGAAGCTTTTGGAAAAATCATTGCACACGGTGATCCGGTACTGGCTGATACCCTGATTTATACGGGTAAAATTTTTCAGGCTGAAATCGAAGAAAACCTGAGCTCGGTCATCGGCGATGTATTCGCACGGAGAGTAACCTTAACCGGTCAGGAGCTGGTGCGCTGGCATCTGGATGGCATTCATGCTGTTTCACGGTCGCTGGGCGAGTTTCTCAGCGAAGAACGACCGGCCATTGTCAATCGGGCACGGTTTCATCAGCTGGTATCTGAAACTTCTTCCCTGCAGCAGCAACTGTCGCGGCTGGAAGAACGAATTGGCAGGCTGGTTACATCTTTTCCCGCAGTAACCGGTCATCTACCCGGAGCAGATCAATGACCGGGATTCCCGCAACACTGTATCACTCTGTGTACTGCGACGATACCGGCCTGATCTGCCGGTAATTTCACTCAATCGGTCAACTTATTCCATGCGTTTTTTCCGCCTGTTCAAAATCATCCTGATTGCGTTCCGTTTCGGTCTGGATGAGATCCTGCTCTCCCGGATTCGCCTGCGCCCGCTCAAACTGGTTTCCGCTTTGCTGCCGTTTCGCTCCCGGCTCAAATTACCGCGTGCAGTCAGGTTGCGCCTGGCACTGGAAGCACTGGGCCCTATTTTCATCAAATTCGGGCAAATGCTGTCCACCCGTCGCGATCTGCTTGCCGATGATTTTGCGGTGGAGCTGGCGTTACTGCAGGATCGGGTACCCCCTTTTCCTTCGGAACAGGCAATCAGAATTCTGGAAACCGTTTACGGTAAACCGGTTCATGAAGTCTTTCTTGAATTCAGCAATGAACCTGTCGCCAGCGCCTCGGTTGCCCAGGTGCATTTTGCCGTGCTGCAGGATGGCACACCAGCCGCTGTCAAGATTCTGCGACCCACCATCGCACCGGTAATCGCGCATGATGTGGCACTGATGGAAACCGGCGCCTGGCTGCTTGAATCCATCTGGCCGGATGGGAAACGGCTGAAGCTGCGCGAGGTGGTGGCGGAATTTGCCCGCCATCTGGGAGATGAGCTCGATCTGATTCGGGAAGCAGCCAACTGCAGCCAGTTACGGCGTAATTTCCTGAATTCCTCTCTGCTGCTGGTTCCAGAGGTGTACTGGGATTACTGCCATCCGGAAGTCATGGTGATGGAACGGGTAATCGGCACGCCCATCAGCCATGTGGATAAACTGCGCGCCAAAGGAATTGATATTCCGCAGCTTGCCCGCATGGGAGTGGAAATATTTTTTACCCAGGTGTTCAGGGATGGTTATTTCCATGCTGATATGCACCCCGGCAATATCTTTGTGGGAGATGATGGCCGCTATATTGCCGTGGATTTCGGCATTATGGGCTCACTAAGCGATCAGGATAAAAACTATCTGGCACAGAATTTTCTGGCTTTTTTCCGCCGCGATTATCGCCGTGTGGCACAAACCCATATTGAAGCCGGCTGGGCACCGAGAAACACACGTGTAGACGATTTTGAATCTGCTATTCGTGCCGTGTGCGAACCGATTTTTGACCGGCCGCTGAAAGAAATCTACTTCGGCCGTGTGCTGTTGCGCCTGTTCCAGGCTTCACGCCAGTTCAATGTTGAAATCCAGCCACAGCTGGTTCTGCTGCAAAAGACCCTGCTCAATATTGAAGGGCTCGGCCGGGATCTCGATCCGGATCTCGATCTCTGGAAAACGGCCAAACCTTTTCTGGAAAACTGGATGGCAGAGCAGGTTGGAATACGCGGGCTGGTTACACATCTTCAGAAAGAAGCTACCAACTGGGCGGTTATTCTGCCGCAATTCCCCCGCCTGGTGCACTACAACCTGAGCCAGGAACGCACTCAGAATCTGGAAGACAGGCTGGCTGAACTGGTCACACAGCAAAAACGGCAAAGCCGGTTACTGGCGCTGCTTGCATTACTGCTGGCAGGGTTGCTGCTTGTCCGGATTTACCTCTAAACCCCTGAGATCCTCTGAAAAACAATCTGCATTCATCACCACGTTAAAAACCATTTCAAAATGCACATTTACACTCTGTAAACTGCGTTTTCTCACCTGTTTTTATCTTGTGCTGACTGCTGCGCCAACGTTTTTCAGAGGATCCCTAACCTGACTGAATCAATTTTGCTAGAATCCGGCTTTTTGGAATAAAGTCATGGCGTTACTTGAGTTACGCGACGTCACCCGGCGCTTTGGCGACTTCACTGCGGTAGATGCTGTCACCCTGTCAATCGAGGCAGGTGAATTCTTTACCCTGCTGGGGCCGTCCGGTTGCGGAAAAACAACGTTGCTGCGCATGATTGCCGGATTCGACGTGCCCGATTCCGGGCAGATACTGCTTGACGGCCAGGATATTGCCGGCACCCCCCCCGAAAAACGTCCCATCCATACCGTCTTTCAGAGTTACGCCCTGTTTCCGCATATGACCGTGGCGGATAACATCGCTTTTCCACTGAAAATGTCAGGGAAAATGCCGGATGAAATTAAAGAAAGCGTAAAAAAAGCACTGGAAGAAGTGCAGTTATCCCGGTTTTCACAACGCTTTCCACACGAATTGTCCGGCGGGCAGAAACAGCGGGTGGCGTTTGCACGCGGACTGATCAACCGGCCACGATTGCTGCTGATGGATGAGCCGCTTGGCGCACTCGATGCCAAGTTGCGGGAAGATATGCAGCGTGAGCTGATTCACCTGCAAAAAGAAGTCGGCATCACGTTTATCTTTGTCACCCACTCGCAAGACGAGGCGCTGGCACTGTCGCAGCGGATTGCTGTCATGAATCAGGGGCAGATTGAGCAGATTGGAGATCCTTCCGTGATTTACGGCTCTCCGGCCAACCGCTTCATTGCCGACTTCATCGGCAAGATCAATCTGATGGAAGCGCATGTCACACAGATTTCCGGTCAGAACATGACACTGGAAATTGACAAGCTCGGCACCACCACGCTTCCATTCAAGCCCGGTATCAAAACCGGCGATCAGGGCGTGGTGGCGATTCGCCCGGAACAGGTAGGGGTACATGCTTTAGCCAGTCAGGCAGAGCTTACCCATGCCTATACCGGAAAAGTGCTTGATTTTCTTTATGTTGGCGATGTCACCACCTACATCGTCGAGCTGGATTGCGGCATTCGCATGGAAGCGCTGCTGGCAAATTCCTCCCCCGGGCGGGCGCGTTTCTTTGAAGTGAATGATCCGGTAGTCGTAAGCTGGCTACCGGAAGCTGCCCATTTTCTGATGGATTAACAATGAATAAACTCCGTCTGACACGCTGGCTGGTGAGCCTGCCACCCACTTTGTTCCTGCTGCTGTTTTTTGCAGCACCCAGCCTGCTCATGATCGTAACTTCCTTCCGCTATCCGGGGGAATTTGGCGGGCTGGCACCACTCTCCGCACCGGAAACGGCAACCGCCGAGGGAGATTCCGGTCTGTACGGGATGACACTGGAAACGTATCGTTTCTTTTTCAGCGATGTCCTGTACGCGGAAATTTTCCTGAAGTCGTTTGCTGTCGCAACAGCCACCACCCTGATTTGCCTGGCCATGGCTTATCCGGTTGCCATGCTGATTGCACAAAGTGCCAAAAAATACCGCAACCTGATGATATTGCTGGTTGTATTGCCTTTCGCCAGCAATTTTCTCATCCGTATTTATGCCTGGATGATCATTCTTGGCCCGGAATCAGCATTCAGCCATTTTGTTAACCATCTCCTCCAGGCTTTGGGGTTCGGACCGGTCATGCTGCTGTTTTCACCATTTGCGGTGATCGTCGGCATGGTTTATGTCCATCTGCCATTCATGATCCTGCCGCTCTACACCAATCTGGAAAAACATGACCCGGTATTACTCGATGCCGCACAGGATCTCGGTGCAAACCGCTGGCAGCGGTTCTGGCTGGTCACCTGGCCACAATCGCTGCCGGGCGTGTTTTCCGGCTCCGCGCTGGTATTTATCCCGGTACTGGGCATGTTTGCCGTACCGGATATTCTGGGCGGCACCGGCGATATTCTGATCGGTAACCTGATCAAGGACCAGTTTCTGGGCACGCGCGACTGGCCGTTCGGTTCCACGCTTTCCATCATGCTGATGCTGGCCGTGCTGTGTGTCGCCGGATTATCCACCCTGCTGGCCCGTCCACGCGTTTCCAGATAAAGAGTTGCCATGAAACGTCCCAATCTGACCTTATGGCTTACTGCCAGTCTGGTTTACACCTTCCTCTATATTCCGCTGGTCATTGTGGTGGTGTATTCGTTCAATGATTCCCGCCTGAACGCGGAATGGGTCGGTTTTACCCTGGACTGGTACTACAAGCTGTTCAGAAACGAAGAAATGCTGCTGGCCGCGCGTAATTCGCTGATCATTGCCGTCAGCGCCAGCCTGCTCGCCACCATCCTGGGAACCATGGCAGGACTGGCGATTCACCGCTTCCGTCTCAGATTCCTGCCGGTACTCGCCTTCACCCCTGTAGCCATGCCGGAAATCCTGCTGGGTGTTTCGCTGCTGCTGTTCTTTCTACAGGTGCTGAACCTGACGCTGGGGATGATTTCGATCATCATTGCCCATACCACTTTTTGTATCGGTTTTGTTGCCATCATCGTGCGCGCCCGTCTGCAAGGCATGGACGAGAGTATTTTTGAAGCAGCCCGCGATCTGGGTGCGACTCCCTGGCAGACATTCCGGCTGATTACCCTGCCACTGATCATGCCTGCGGTGGTCGCCGGGGCGCTGATGTCGTTCACGCTGTCGATCGACGATTTTGTTATCACCTTCTTCACCAAGGGAGTAGGCGAACCGATTCTGCCCATCCAGATCTATACCATGATCAAGATTGCTGTCACGCCGGAGGTCAACGCCATTTCCACGCTGTTCATGCTGCTGACGCTGGTGCTGATCATCATTGCCAATCGCCTGGATTCCGGCATGCTGCAGGGAGAAAAAAAATCGTGAGTATCCGCCACGCTCTGGCCTGTCTGCTCTATCTGCTCTGCCTGCTTGTCATGCTGGCTGGCTGCACCTCCCGGGATCACGTTACAGAAAACACCGCCGGCAAACACGATAACATCCTGCGGCTGTTCAACTGGAACAACTACATCAGCCAGGAGACGATTGAACATTTTGAACAGGAATGTCAGTGCCGGGTAACGCAGGATTATTACTCCGACAACGAGGAACTGCTCGCTAAACTGGCAGCCGGTGCAAGCGGGTATGACATACTGGTGCCCACGGGCAATGCCATGGATACGCTGATCCATCAGCACGCCCTGCGTGAACTGGACAAATCACAGCTTCCCAACCTGAAAAATATTGATCCCCATTACCTTGGGACCGTATTTGATCCGGCCAACCGCTATTCCGTCCCTTATGCCTATACCATGACCCTGCTGGGATTCAACCATGAAAAACTGGCGGAACTGGGGCTGCCAACTGACAGCTGGGCAATCATTTTTGAACCCAGATACCTGGAGAAAATCAAAGGGCGCGTCACCGTGCTCGATAGCCAGCGCGAACTGATGGCAGCCGCGCTCAAATATCTGGGTTATTCCGCCAACGATACCGATGAAAATCACTGGCAGCAGGCTAAAGCCCTGATTATCCGCGCCAAACCCTACTGGGCTGCTTTCAGCAATACCAGTTATATTCGTGAACTGGCAGTCGGTAATTTGTGGGTCACCCACGGTTATTCCAACGATATGTTTCAGGCTGCACAGGATGCAAAAAAAACTGGGCGCCGGTTCAGTATCGATTTTGCCATCCCCAGGGAAGGTGCCGTGCTGTCACTCGACAGCATGGTGCTCCACCATAGCGGACATCGCCCCGATCTGGCTCACCGCTTCATCAATTTCATGCTGGAAGGCGGAAATTCCGCCGAACTGACCAACCTGACCGGTTCCGGCAATCCCAATCTGGCTGCCAGACCGTATATTCAACCCGAAATCATCGCCAATACCGCCATTTTTCCGGAAGCAGCACAATTTGCCCGGCTGGAAATGCTGGAAGATATTGACCACACCCGGCGCCGGCTGCTCAGCCGGATATGGACTGAAATCAAACTGAGATAAAACACATGACCTATTACCAGCACCATGTTTTTTTCTGCACCAACCAGCGTGCCAACGGCGAACGCTGCTGCAACGATCACCACGCCCGGGAAATACGCGACTACGCCAAAGCACGCATCAAGGCACTCGGGCTGGCCGGCAAAGGAAAAGTCCGCATCAACAGTGCCGGTTGCCTGGACCGCTGCAGTGAAGGTCCGGTTATTGTCGTTTACCCGGAAGAAGTCTGGTACACCTACGTTGATCAGGAAGATATTGATGAGATCATTGAATCCCATCTCAAAAACGGGCAGATCGTCGAACGGCTGAAGATCTGATTATTCCCTGTCTGATAAATGCGGGGGAATACAAAAAATCAGGCAACCTCATGGCAGCAGCGGCAGATCCGGCTCCCGCAGAAATTCATTGTGCCTGGTTTCCGTCCCGGCAATCTCTTCCCCGATTATCAGTAACTGCTGGTATGCAGCCACCAGATTCGCCTATATTCGGTCGGTCACTGTGTTTGAGTTCACTCAGTCCGACGATCAGGTTTTGTCAGATTTTATTCGGTTTGGTTTTCCGTTGCGGCCGCTGATCTGATCCGGGAATATCAGGCACCAGGAGGATCAGGCGGATACAGATTCACTATCCGGTAAAGTATTCTGCGGTAAAGCACCCTGCACTATAATTACCCGTCATAAAACAGTCACCTGTTACAGGATTTATCATCCATGCTGAATGAACAGAAATGCTTTGTTACCGGTCCGGCCGGCCGGCTGGAAACGGTCATCATGCTGCCGGAAGGTCCGCCATGCGGCCTTGCTGTTGTGGCGCATCCACACCCGCTTTATCAGGGCAGCATGGACAACAAGATCGTCTACATCCTCAGCCGGGCTTTCATCGAACAGCAGTACATCACGGTAAAGTTCAACTTCCGTGGCGTAGGGGCCAGTGAAGGCAGTTATGCGGATGGCAAAGGGGAAGTCGAGGATGTTATTGCGGTCACCCGGGCCATGCGCGAGCAATACGACACCGGGCCGGAACCGCTGCCGCTGATACTGGCCGGATTTTCATTCGGAGGCGGGGTTCAGGCACATGCCGCACAGCAGCTGAAGCCACACCGGCTGGTGCTGGTCGCACCATCAGTCGAGCGTTTACACGCCCCGCCTGTAGCTGATCACGCGCAACATATTCTGGTTATTCAGGGCGATCAGGACACGATTGTGCCGCTTCAGAGTGTCCTGCACTGGGCAACGCCGCAAATACTGCCAGTGACAGTTATCCCCGGTGCTGAACATTTCTTCCACGGCAAGCTGCATGTCCTGAAAAACATCATCCTGCAGCACTGTGCTGTCAGCCAGGCGACAGCCAGTCTCTACCCGTAAGGAAATCGGTATAAAGTTTCGCTTCCGGGCTGCCCGCCACGGGTGACCAGTCATAACGCCATTTAACGATTGGCGGCAGTGACATCAGGATAGATTCGGTCCGCCCTCCTGTCTGCAGGCCAAACAGCGTTCCGCGATCCCATACCAGATTGAATTCCACATAACGGCCACGCCGATAAGCTTGGAAATCCCGCTCACGCTCGCCATAAGGCAGATCACAACGCCTTTGCAGAACTGGCACATACGCCGCCAGAAAATGATCCCCGACACTTCTGGTCAGGTTGAAACAGGTGGCAAAATCCGGTTGGTTGAAGTCATCAAAAAATACCCCGCCTATCCCGCGCGGCTCCTTACGGTGTTTCAGGTAAAAGTATTCATCACACCATTTCTTGAAACGCGGATAGTATTCGCTGCCGGAAGGCTGCAGTGCATCTTTGCAGGTCTGATGAAAATGGATGGCGTCTTCTTCAAAGCCGTAATAAGGCGTGAGATCCATCCCGCCGCCAAACCACCACACTGGTTCCGCCCCTTCTCTGGTCGCTGCAAAAAAGCGGACATTCATGTGAACGGTAGGGGCGTAAGGATTGCGCGGGTGCAGCACCAGCGAAACACCTGCCGCTTCAAATGCCCTGCCGGCCAGCTCGGGCCGGGCTGCAGTGGCCGAGGCAGGCAGTCCCTTGCCAAACACATGCGAAAAATTGACCCCTCCACGCTCCAGCACATTGCCTTCCTCGATCACACAACTGGTCCCTCCCCCGCCTTCCGGGCGGTCCCAGGTATCACGGCGGAAAGCCTGGCCATCGGCCTGTTCCAGCCCTGCTACGATTCTGTTCTGTAAATCAGTCAGGTAATCTTTGACTTGTGAAAAATTCATAACACCTCCCGTATGATGCTGCTGTTCGCCAATCGGTTTTTCCGGTCAATTCTACCTGCACAACCCTGAATTGGCACGCTGAAACCGTGCTGACAGGTGGCTTCCGGCCAATCTGCGCATCCGGGCTTATGTTAGACTTTGCGTTTCCCCGTTTAACCAAGGATTTGTCATGTCTGGCAATAGCATCGGAAAGCTGTTTTGTGTTACTTCATTCGGTGAATCTCACGGTCCGGCGATTGGTTGTATCGTGGACGGATGCCCGCCCGGATTAACCTTATCAACCGAGGATATCCAGCAAGAGCTGGATCGGCGTAAACCCGGCACTTCCCGGCACGTTACGCAACGGCGTGAAGCAGACCGGGTGGAAATTCTCTCCGGTGTATTTGAAAACACAACGACAGGTACACCGATCGCTCTGCTGATCCGTAATGAAGATCAGCGCAGCAAGGATTACAGCAAAATCATGGATGTGTTTCGTCCCGGTCATGCGGATTACACCTACTGGCAAAAATACGGTATTCGTGATTATCGCGGAGGAGGTCGTTCATCCGCCCGGGAGACAGCGGTGCGTGTGGCGGCTGGCGCCATTGCCAGAAAGTGGCTGAAAGCGCGTTTTGGTATTGTTATCCGGGGTTATATGGCGCAACTTGGCCCGATTGCTATTCCTTTCAAAAACTGGGATGACGTTGGCCGGAATCCATTTTTTGTGGCAGACAGTGACTATGCACCAAAGCTGGAAACATTCATGGACAGCCTGCGCAAATCGGGTGATTCAGCCGGTGCCAGAATCAACGTGGTGGCAGAAGGTGTGCCTGTTGGCTGGGGTGAACCGGTTTATGACCGGCTGGATGCTGATATTGCGCACGCCATGATGAATATCAATGCCGTCAAGGGGGTTGAAATCGGCGCAGGGTTCAATAGCGTTACCCAGAAAGGAACCGAACATTCAGATGAAATCACGCCCGAAGGATTCCTGAGCAATAATGCTGGCGGGATTTTAGGCGGAATCTCCAGCGGCCAGCCAATCACTGTCAGTATCGCGATCAAACCCACTTCCAGCATCCGCCTGGCGCGACAATCAGTTGATAAAGCGGGTAACCCCGCACTGGTGGAAACTCACGGCAGACATGATCCCTGTGTCGGTATCCGCGCAACCCCCATCGTGGAGGCTATGCTGGCCATCGTACTGATGGATCACGCCTTGCGTCACCGTGCACAAAATGCGGACGTTGTCTGCGCCACACCCAGGGTTCCCGGAAGCACCACAAGCCAGATACATCCAGCAGAGATGCAGGCCGGTGCCCCCCGGGCGGAAGATCCCGAACCGGATGAATCTTCGTAAAAAAACAGGCTGTTTTTCTGTATTCCGGTAATATGGGCGGTTAATAATTAATGCAGTATTCCGTTATGAATGTCACTTTATAGCAAGGAGGCAGTAACATGAGCGCAAAACAACCCAACCTGATGATTTACGCCGGCCTGTTATTTTTTCTGGCTGGCAGCACAGCAGCATGGGCTCAGGACATCAGTGAAATTCAACGGCGACTCAATGCCGAAACCCTCAACAGGCCATTTAATGTTCCCAGTGACGCAGAGCTGACTTCTGCGCTGAAAGAAGCAACCCGGAAAGGGGTGTCACAGATAGCAGCGCCAAGCCCTGCTCCCGCCTGTATTGGCCTGGGGTGCGTCTCAGGCAGAAATTACGGTTATGGCAGTTATTTTGGGGGCTACGCCCGGCCATACTATGGCGGTTACTATGGTCTCGGCAGTTACCTCCCCTATTACTATGGCTGGTAAGTCACCGGTTTAAAATTTGCGGGCAGCAGAGTCATATTGGCAACAATTTTTTATTCTTTAATTTTCGATATCAATGTCAGGAGATGAAATGGGGGTTTCCGTGAATAAATCAAACTGGGTTCTGTCAGGCATTCTGGCGCTTTCTTTAACTTTGGGTGGTTGTGCAGCGGTGCATACCTCCATTGCGAAGAAAGATCTGGATGTACAAACCAAAATGAGCGATACCATTTTTCTTGACCCGGTTGAGCCAAGTAAAAAAGTTATCTATATCAACATTCGCAATACCTCCGACAAAACCAATTTTGATATTGCCCCCAGCGTTGCCCAGGCATTGCAGACCAGAGGCTATCGCGTCACCAGCAACCCCAAAGAAGCACATTACTGGCTGCAGGTCAATGTATTAAGTGTTGAAAAAGCCAGCCCGACTGCAGCCGAAGCCGCACTGAAGGCGGGCTACGGTGGCTTGGGCAGTGCTGCACTGGGTACCGCAGTAGGTGCAGCGACAGGAGCGGCCATTGGCGGCTGGGGTGGTGCCGGAATTGGCAGTCTTGCCGGTGCTGCGGCATTCGGTATTGCTGACACCATTGCCAGCGCTGCAGTAAAAGATGTCACTTTTATGGCGATTACTGACGTGGAAATCGCTGAACGGGCAGAAGGCGGTGTCATTGTGCGTGAAGATCGTCAGCAGGATGCCAAACAGGGCGTAGGCGGCTCCAGAAGACAGACTTCCTCCAAAGTCAGCGAAATGAACAAATATCGCACTCGCGTCGTCAGCACAGCCAACAAAGTCAATCTTCAGTACGAAGAAGCGGCCCCCGAATTAACCAACGGACTGACTCGCTCCATTTCCGGACTGTTCTAATCCAATAGCCTGCCTGCCACCCGGCCTGAAACCCGGGTGGCGCACCAGCCACAATCCCAAACATTCAGGAGATTTACATGACCGTAAACACCATGATTGTCACCCTGGTTTCAGCATTGCTGCTGTCATCTACCGTTACATTTGCACAAAAACCGGCCCAGCCTGCTGACAGCCGTACAGTAGTCAATCGTATGGCAAAAGAACTGGGGCTCAATGATTCACAGCGCTCTCAGGTTGAAGCTATCCTCAACGATGAAAAAACGAAAGTTGAAGCAGTATTCAATGAGGAAAAAATGAAGTTACAGGCAATTCAGGAAGAAACTCACACCAGCCTGAAATCAGTGCTCACTCCTGAACAGATGCAGAAACTGGACAAGAAAATGCGCCAGAAAAGCGGCTCCGGCAAAAAATAGGCACATTTCCATTCCAACACGGTTATTCCCTGACCAAGCGTTACCGGACAGTCCAACGGATCACGCCAGCCATCTGCCGCTATCCGGTAACCCGTTTCTTACAGTACCTCTCCCCGCCTCATTCAGCCGGGTCGCTCCCATAGTATTTTTCCCCTATCCGGATACGCTCTCTGCCGTTTGCTTCCCGCCATTTATTGGTATCGCGGAATGAATAAGCGCAGCCACAGTATTCCTGCATGTAAAACTTTTCCTGTTTGCTGATTTCCAGCATGCGTGCAGAGCCACCCTTCTTGCGCCAGTTATACGTCCAGTAGATGATCCCCGGATATGGCGCGGCGGCTCTCACACCGCTGTCGTTGATCTGCTCCATGTTTTTCCAGCGGGAAATACCCAGTGAGCTGGAAATAACATCAAATCCGTTTTCATAGGCATACAACGCTGTACGTTCAAATCGCATATCAAAGCACATGGTGCAGCGGATTCCGCGTTCAGGTTCCATTTCCATCCCCCTGGCCCGATCAAACCAGTTATCCATGTCATAATCTGCATCGATAAAGGGGATGCCATGCTTCTCGGCAAAACGGACATTTTCCTCCTTGCGCAAATCGTATTCCTTGCGCGGATGGATATTCGGATTGTAAAAAAAGATGGAAAAATCAATCCCGGAAGCCATGATCGCCTCCATCACTTCACCCGAACAGGGCGCACAGCAGGAATGCAGCAGTAATTTTTTGCCATTCTCCGGCAACTCCAGTTTCTCACGTTCCATTTTTATCTGCCTGTACACTAAATATAAGGTCTTCCTGATAATCAGGTTATTTACAGCGTTATTATAACGCTGGCTGGCTGTACCCGTTCCGGATCCAGGCCGGTTATAACAAAACATTAATCGAATCATGCTCACTTCCCTGCAACTGATCCAGTTCAAAGCCTGGCAAGATACCGGTACGATTGCACTCGAACCCGTGACCATGCTGCTGGGCACCAATTCATCCGGTAAATCTTCACTCATCCAGAGCCTGCTGTTGCTGAAACAGACGGTGCAATCTCCAGATCGCACCACTCACCTTAATCTGGGCGGTAATGAAGCCAGTGATTTTTTTAACTTTGGCAGCTTTAGCGATGTATTGAAACGTGGCGCCCCCTCACCTCATGAATTTTCCATCGCATTCACTTTCCGGAATACCGACCCGTCCTCACAGACACACTCACGAGTGCATAGCGGCCGGTTTTCCTGCAGTTACCAGACAGTAAAAGGCAATACTGTTATCCGGAAAATGGTGCTGGCCACCGGAAAGCACTGCTTTCAGGCGATCCGCCGGGAAAAGGAAAACTACGCAATCCTGGTGAATGATGAACCACGCCCGCGTGCCAAAGGCTGTCATCTGGCACCAGAACGCTCCATCGCGTTTCCGGCAGAAGCGATTGCCACACTGGGAAATGAAGGTGCGCTGGCGGAAGATCTTAGCCTGGCCATTCGCCGCACACTGGAAAATATCAGCTACCTTGGCCCGCTGCGGCGTAAACCGGAACGGGATTATGTCTGGAACAATACAACACCTGGTCAGATTGAAAGTGATGGCCATCGCACTATCGACATACTGCTTGCCAGTGCATTATCCCGGAATCAGGAACAGCATCTGCTGCTGAATGAAGTTTCATTCTGGCTGAACAGAATGAAAGTGGCAGATAGACTGGAAATCAAACAGCCGGGCCGCTCCGGCCGCTACGAAATTCTGGTGCATAAGGATGGCATTATCTCCAATCTGCGCGACGTCGGTATTGGTGTATCGCTGGTACTGCCCGTACTGACTGCAGCCTGTTTTGCTCCACCTGGCAGTACCGTGATTCTGGAAGAGCCCGAAGTGCACCTGCACCCGCTGGCACAAGCCGTGCTGGCAGAATTCTTTGTTGCACAGAGCCGGTCGCGTCACATCCAGTTTATTGTGGAAACGCACTCGGAGCATCTGTTCCGCCGCATGCAAACCCTGATCGCACGAAAAGAAACCTCAGCTGAACAGGTCGCCATGTTTTTCGTGGAAAGAGAAGCAAATAACGCAGTATTGCGAAAACTGGAAGTCGATACATTCGGCCGGGTAAGCAACTGGCCCGAATACTTTTTCGGAGATGCACTGGGTGAAACACGTGAACAGGCACGATTGATGCACATCCATCATCAGGAACAGCACAGGAAATGAAGCAACGTTATGTGGTGGATACCAATGTGCTGATTACGGCCAGTGCAGCCAGCCCGACAGCCCCCAGAGATATTGATGTCACTCCCCGGGATCCGGCGCTGCGCTTCCGGGTATGGCAGTGGCTGGTTGAATTTGAAAACAGCCCGGCCAGACTGGTGCTCGATTCTGCCGGTAAAATCAAGGAAGAGTATGACCGTAAACTCGGGTTCAACGATTACGGGATTCAGGTGGTGATCCACAAATGGAGCACGGCGGCAGTGGATAATGTCGATGTACAGTATGATGCCAACGGCCATGCTCTGTTACCGCCTCCACTGAATTCGGTGGTACACGATCTGGCTGACCGGAAAATGGTCGCCGCCGCGCTGGAAGCAACAAAATATTTTGGAGAAAGCGTAATTGCCTTTGCCGGCGATACCGACTGGCATGACTGGGAGCAGGCACTGATACAGGCGGGATTATCACTGGAACCCATTATTGAGGAATGGTCACGCGCAAAACATGCAGAAAAAGCAAACAGATAACCATGACTGAATTCTTCCGTTTCCCTAATACACCTCACCTGCTCTGGCTGGGGCAGGGTCAGCCCAGAGATGACAAAATCCTGTCTGATGCAGAGATAGCCGCCTTGCTGCAGGATGAAGTACTCATCGAAGAAAAGCTGGATGGTGCCAATCTGGGTATTTCGCTGGACACACAAGGCGAATTGCGCGTGCAAAATCGTGGCCAGTATCTGCCGCAACCTTTTTCCGGCCAGTTTTCCCGTCTGAACAGCTGGCTGGGTCAGCACAGGGAAATCCTCAGGCGAGCCCTGACACCAGAGCTGATCCTGTTTGGTGAATGGTGCGCTGCGAGACATTCACTTGATTACAGCAGACTGCCTGACTGGTTTTTGCTGTTTGATGTTTACGATCGGCAAGCAGGAAAATTCTGGAGTGTTGAGCGGCGCAACCGACTCGCCCGGGAACTGAATTTCACCACAGTGCCCCTGCTCAGGCGAACGAAGATAACGCGAAACCGGCTTGTTCAGCTGCTCGATGAAGCCCAAAGCCACTACCGCAACGGCAAGGTTGAAGGTATCGTCATTCGCTGTGATTCACCGCTCTGGTGCGAAAACCGGGCAAAACTGGTCAACCGGGAATTTGTCCAGGCAATCGAAGATCACTGGCGCAGCCGGGCAATTGAATGGAATCGGGTAGATCCCGGATCAGCGAAACATGCATGATCCTAAAAACCTCAGTTGGACGGGCAGGAGGGTGGCGTGTCAGATTTGAAAGATCCGAGAGTGCTGTTTGCTGCCGAACGGACCCTGCTCGCCTGGAACCGTACCAGTCTGTCTCTCATTGCATTCGGATTCGTGGTGGAGCGCTCGGGCAGGCTTGCGCGAGCCATTGCACCTGAAGCAATCAACCTGAATCAGCTGACAGTTATGTTCTGGCTGGGCGTGGCCTTTATTATTCTGGGCGCAATGACTTCAATCTATTCCGCCCGCCAGTATGCGGCTGTTCTGCGGACACTGACGCCGGATGAGTTTCCGCCCGGTTATGCCGCAAAATGGGGGCTGATGGTTAACCTGACGGTTGCCCTGCTCGGGCTGGTACTGGCACTGGCTCTCTGGCTGTGGCGCTTACCCTGATGAAAAACAGGCTGATATGCAATTAGTCAATACATACTTCAAATCATGATGACACCGGAAAGCTGGTTTTTCTGGGCGCTGCTGTCAGCCGTTTTTGCGGCATTGACCGCAATTTTTGCCAAAATTGGTGTTCAGGGGGTTGATTCTGATCTGGCCACACTGGTTCGTACCGTTATTATTCTGTTTATTCTCTCCGGATTTATCTGGGTCACCGGAAAATGGAGCAATCCGTTTGAGCTCCCTGCCAAAACATGGTTGTTTCTCGGTCTGTCCGCCCTGGCGACTGGAGCATCCTGGGTATGCTACTTCCGCGCACTGCAAATTGGCGATGCCTCCAAAGTGGCACCCGTTGATAAATTCAGCCTTGTCCTGGTGGCTGTTTTTGCTTTTGCATTTCTCGGTGAACGACCATCCTGGAATGAATGGCTGGGTATCGCCCTGGTCGCTACCGGTGTATTAACCCTGGCAATCAGGCACTAGCCGGCTCCATCCTGCTGTCATGCATGCTCAAGTTTCGGACAACTGGTTTATTTGCTTCTTTTCCCTTCGCTGAAAGCGGATTTACTCACTATTCGGCGAAATTTACGAATGGCAAAAAATACAATGGTGATGATGACCGGTATTGCAATACCGGTCATCAGCTCAATGTCGATATCCAGTCCCGCTGCCTTGATCGCCTTGAGGCCGTAACCGGTGATTCCAAGCAGATAATAGCTCAGCACGACAACTGACAGTCCTTCCACTGTTTCCTGCAGACGCAGTTGCAGGTGTGCCCGTGCATCCATTGATTTGAGCAGATCCCGGATCTGTGATTCCATCGAAATATCCACCCGGGTGCGCAGCATCGAAGTCGCCCGCTCCACACGCAATGACAATGTTTCAAGCCTCGTCCGTACCAGCTCGAAAGTCCCCATAGCTGAAGTCACGCGCTGTTTCCTGTATTCGTACAGCATTTGCAGCCCTTCAATCCGCCCTTCACGCAATTCAGTCACACGCTGCTGCATGATGGCGTGATAGGTTTGTGAGGCACCGAAACGGTGGCTGGAAAGCGCTGAAATCCTTTCGATTTCCGAAGCCAGCGCAGTCAGTTTTACCAGCAGCTGCTGCTCATCATCGATTGTGTTAAGTGCCGTATTGGCCGTCATCAGCTCCGCCAGCTGATCTTCATATTGTTCCAGCTGAGGGATGATATCGCGTGTCATGGCCAGCGGAAGAATGGTCAGCATGCGATAGGTTTCGATTTCCAGCAGGCGCTGCACCAGCCGGCCCACCTGACGGCTGCGCAGATTGTCATCGTGTACCAGGAAACGGGTAAATCCGTCCGGATGAATATGATTATCGCTCCAGACACTGGCGCTTCCCGCTGAAACCCTGGAACCGATCACTGCATTCGAAGCAAACAGGGCAGCCAGTTCGCGCAGGCTGTGGCTGGGGCGTCTGCGATCTTCCAGTTCAATATGGGTGGCAACCAGAATCTCTCCAGGCAGTTTTTTCAGCCATTCTGCAGGCACATAAGTGATGGCCGGTTTGGCAAACGGTTCATCGAATGAGCCATCCCTGTAGAAGATATAAGTGGAATATTCCGTATGCCGTTCCCAGCGCAGCCGGAAATCCCCCAGTTCAACACTCAGCTGATCAAAAGTACCATTAAGAATCCGGACACCAAAATGTTCGCAAAGCTGGATAACCAGCTCGCGTTCCCGGTTTGTTTTCTGTCGATCAGACAGCAGTACCAGCTGCGAAAGCTGTGACGGAATGTTAATCAGTTCATAGACATCCGCGTTCAGCTCGGCGTGCAACATCTGCCGCTCGGAAAATTCCGGAAGCTCCAATACTCCATTTTTTAATACGTTGTCAGTCATGATCCGGATAAATTTTTAGAAAAAATCTGACATCAACCCTGAAAATCCAGTAACAGTCTGGTTCCCAGCAGATAAAGCAAACCCGCAAAAATTTTTCTGAGTGTGGCTGCCGGCAGGATATGGGCCGTTTTGGCTCCAAATGGCGCTGTTACTGTACTTGTCATTGCCACCATCACCAGCGCAGGCAGATAAATATATCCCAATGAGTAATCCGGCAGTGGTTGTGTTTGCAGCAAGCCATTGATGGCGTAGCCGGCCGCACTGGCCAGCGCAACCGGAAATCCGATGGCAGCGGCCGTACCAATGGCATGGTGCACCCTGATCTGGCAAGCTGTAAGAAATGGTACTGTCAGCAACCCGCCACCAATTGCCACCAGGCTGGAAAGTGCACCGATCACACCACCTGCCACGAACAACCCTGTTTTTCCCGGTAAAACGTGGCCGGCGCCCGGTTTGAGGTTGAGCCACATTTGAGTGGCTGCCAAATAAATAAACAGGACAAAGATCATGCCCAGTACCCGGCTCGACAACTGGCCGGCCAGTGTGGAACCGGTCAGCGCACCCGCAATGATTCCCGGCGTAATGTAACGTACAATCCGCCAGTTCACCGCCCCGCGTGAATGATGTGCACGCAGACTGGCAACAGCGGTCAGTGTAATAATTGCTGTTGTCGTCCCCAGTGCGCTATGCAGGATACGATCAGACGGAAAACCCAGTGATGCAAAAATTGCAGCCAGGACCGGTACCATCAGCAATCCTCCGCCAATCCCCAGCAACCCCGCAAGAAAACCGACTATGCCCCCAGTCAGCAGGTAGATCGGCCATGCTTCCATGTTTGGATTACCTCTCTGCTAATGTCAGCTGTTTGGCGGGTATATGTGAAACCGGGATAAAAAAGGAATGTACGACGGTACCGTTGCTACAGTTTCGCTTCGATGAATTTCCACTCTGACGGATCAACAGGTGTAATGGAAAGCCGGTTGCCTTTTTGCAGTACGCGCATGCCGGCCAGTTCAGGGTAACTGCGTAACGCTCTGATGGAAAGCAGCCGGGTTTTACGGATAAACCGGACTTCGACATTAAACCAGCGCGGATTCTCGCGTGTCGATTTCGGATCAAAGTATTTGCTGGCTGCGTTGAATTGCGTTTCATCCGGATAAGCAAGCCGTGAAACTTCCACGATACCGGCGATCCCCGGCTCGGCACAGCTGGAATGGTAGAAAAAAGCCAGATCTCCCAGCTGCATCTGGTTACGCATGAAATTACGTGCCTGATAGTTGCGCACCCCGTCCCAGGGTATGATCTGCCCCGGCCGGGCGGCCAGATCATCAATACTGACTTCCGTCGGTTCGGATTTCATCAGCCAATAACGCATTTTCAGACAAAATTTTTAGAAGTATCCTGGCAGGAAACCAGGAAAATACTGATTAAAAAGGGGATCCCCGCAAATGCCGTCAGATCGTTATCTTGAACCACAGGTTCAAGAGTGGCCGCCTGTCGGTTACATCAGGCACGCCCCGCGAAAGAGCGCGCACAACAGCAACCATTGACCAGCAGCCAGTTACAACGAATTGGTTCAAAGAATACAGACCTTAACAAACACCGCAGGGATTAAACCTGTTGCAGCTGCGTAACTGCTACAGCGCGAATAACACAGCCAGTTATCCGACTTTGTTTTCGAAAGTACCCTCACCGGGAAGTACGCTACCCAGTCTGGATTCAAGCGATTCGATTCTACGCTTAAATTCAGGCATGTCAAAATCACAGCGGGAGCGGGTATCGAGCAGTTCATGCGTAATACTGATAGCAGCAGCAATAGCTATCTGCTCTGTTCCCATGATTTTTCCCGCAGATTTTATTTCCCGCATTTTTCTGTCAAGGTAAGAAACTGCAAGCAGCAAGTCATCACGCTCTTCACCAGAACAATGGATACGAAATTCCCGCCCCATTACGGTCACATTCAGAACAGCCTCTTTATTCATCTCGGTTTCCGGGCAGATTATTCAGTAAAATCTCAAGACGCTCGGCTGCGATACGCATCCGCTCGGTAAGCTGCTGTTTCTCGATTTCAGCATTTTCCAGCTGCAGGTGTAATCTGACATTCTCCTCGCACGTACCCTGATACAGCCTGATCAGCTGATCAATTTTATCTTCCAGCGATTTCAGTTCGCTATCCATCATTTAACGCGACAGAATTGTATCAGTGGCTTGCGGCAGGGTCTCAGGATAATCCCGGCTGAAATGCAGGCCGCGGCTCTCATGTCGCAGCATGGCACTGCGAACGATCAGATCAGAGGTGCATACGAGATTGCGCAGTTCGAGCAGATCGCTGGTCACCCGGAAATTCGAATAATATTCATCGATTTCCTCACTCAGCAGCCTGATACGGTGCTGTGCCCGCTGCAACCGTTTGCTGGTACGCACAATCCCCACGTAATTCCACATAAAACGACGCAACTCATCCCAATTATGGGAAATCACCACTTCTTCATCGGCATCAGTTACACGGCTTTCATCCCAGCCGGGTAATGGCAGATCCGGCGCAGGAGAGCGTGCCAGAATATCCTCGACGGCTGAAAGCCCGGTTACCAGACATTCCAGCAAAGAATTGCTGGCCAGACGATTGGCGCCATGCAGCCCGGTATGAGCAGTTTCACCGATGGCATACAGATTATCGAGATCTGTCCGCCCGCGCTGATCGGTCACGATTCCGCCACAGGTGTAATGCGCTGCCGGAACGACAGGAATGGGTTCGCGCGTGATATCAATACCCAGCTCCAGACAGCGTTTGTAAATGGTCGGAAAATGCTGTACCAGGAAATCGGCCGGCTGATGGGAAATATCCAGGAACACACAATCCAGCCCGCGTTTTTTCATTTCGAAATCAATTGCACGTGCCACGATGTCACGCGGCGCAAGCTCGGCACGCTTATCATGCCGGGGCATAAAACGTTCGCCGTCAGGCAGTTTCAGTATGCCTCCCTCTCCCCTTACCGCTTCAGTGATCAGAAAGGATTTGGCATGCGGATGATACAGACAGGTAGGGTGGAACTGAATGAACTCCATGTTGGCGACACGGCATCCTGCGCGCCATCCCATGGCAATACCATCCCCGGTCGCCACATCCGGATTGGTTGTATAGAGATAGACCTTGCCCGCGCCGCCGGTAGCCAGAATTGTGTTATGTGCTGCAATCGTGCGCACTTTACCGGCGCGGATATCAAGCACATAAGCACCATAACAGCGATTGCCCTCTTCAGCATGAAGCAGCTTCTCACTGGTGATCAAATCTACGGCAATATGGCGCTCCAGTATGGTGATATTGGGATGCGCTGCCGCCTGTTTAGTCAGTGTCAGTTGCACCACCTTGCCCGTGGCATCATCCGAATGAATGATGCGGCGCACGCTATGGCCACCCTCACGGGTCAGGTGATAACCGGTTTCATTGTGATTATCGCGCGTAAAACTGACACCTCGGTCTATCAGCCATCTGACAGCCTGCGGGCCATGCTCAACAATATGGCGAGTCATGGCTTCGTTGCACAACCCTGCACCGGCAACCAGCGTATCGCGGATATGCGTTTCCGGAGAATCTTCAATCGACAATACAGCAGCAATTCCTCCCTGGGCCCAGGCGCTGGAGCTGTCGTGCAATGTCCGCTTGGTCACCAGTGCAACCTTCCGGGTTTCTGCCAGATTCAGAGCAAGTGTCAGCCCGGCCAGGCCGCTGCCAATGATTAACGCATCAAAACGAAGTGGTTGCATAGGTAACAGTAGAAACTCGGAAATTAAGGAAGAATAAACCGGGTTCCCGGAATTATCACATTTTTCGTTACGGTTTCGAATCCATCGAACGGTGTCGGCATTGCCACAGGCAAAAATACGCTAGAATACAGCAGGTTTTTCAGGGAAGTGCCGGGTGATCCGGCCAATGACACTTCCCGTTATTCAATTTACAGATCTAACACAGGAGAGTTTCAGCATGTCGATGGCGGACCGTGACGGGTTTATCTGGTATGACGGGAAACTGGTTCCCTGGCGCAACGCCACGACCCACGTACTCACCCACACCCTGCATTATGGAATGGGGGTTTTTGAAGGGGTGCGCGCCTATCAGACACCTCGCGGTGCTGCCATTTTCCGTTTGCCCGAGCACACTGAACGCCTGTTTTATTCAGCACATGTTTTCAGAATGAAAATTCCTTTTGATCAGGCTGCGCTGATGCAGGCACAGCGGGATGTCATTCGTGAGAACGGGCTTACCTCCGGCTATATCCGCCCGATCGTCTTTTACGGCCCGGAAGCCATGGGATTATCCGCCAAAACACTGTCGGTTCATGTCGCAGTTGCCGCCTGGCCGTGGGGAACTTACCTGGGTGCAGATGCGCTGGAAAACGGCATTCGCGTAAAAACCTCCTCATTCACCCGCCACCATGTCAACATCAACATGTGCCGCGCCAAATCAGTAGCCACCTATACCAATTCAATCCTGGCACACCAGGAAGTTGCACAGGATGGTTACCAGGAAGCCCTGCTGCTGGATGTGGACGGCTATGTCGCAGAAGGTTCCGGTGAAAATATTTTTATCATCAAAAAAGGCAAAATTTATACGCCAGACCTGACTGCCTGCCTGGAAGGCATCACACGCGCCTCTGTAATCCAGCTGGCACAGGAGGCCGGTATCGAAGTCATCCAGAAACGGATTACCCGTGATGAAGTCTATTGTGCAGATGAAGCTTTCTTTACCGGTACGGCAGCGGAAATCACCCCGATTCGCGAGCTGGACTGCCGTGAAATTGGCAGCGGCAAACGCGGCCCGATCACCGAACAGCTGCAAACCGCATTTTTTGACTGCGTCAACGGCAAATCCGACAGGCATGCTGATTGGCTGCATTATGTTTAATCACTGTTGAATCTGATGGAATCACCCATGAATACATCTGCTACACCAGCTTATCCGCAACAAGTCGAAATCAGTCCGGATGACCTGCCGCTGCATTGCCCGAATCCTTCCATGGATACCAGAAGCTGGCACCCCCGGGTTTTTCTTGAAATTGAGGTCACCGGTGAAGCCATGTGCCCATATTGCGGCACACATTATGTTCTGAAAGGCACTCCCAATCCGGATCATCACCACGCATGAGCATACTCCCGCGCGAAATTTTCAAGGCTTATGATATTCGCGGCGTCGTAGACACTGCGCTGACCCCGGAAGTGGTGGAACATATCGGCCATGCTATTGGTTCCGAAGCACGTGAGCGCGGACTTACCGCCATTGCAATCGGTCGAGACGGCCGCCTGTCCGGGCCAAAACTGGCACAGGCGCTGACGAACGGTATCCGCAAAAGCGGAACTGACGTCATTGATACAGGTATGGTTGCCACCCCCGTACTGTATTACGCCGCACATGAACTGTGCAGCTACTCGGGAGTGATGGTAACCGGCAGCCACAACCCGCCGGAATACAACGGGCTCAAGATCGTACTGGGGGGAGAAACACTGGCAGCGGAAACCATTCAGTCACTGCGTCTGCGCATTGAACAAAACAACCTCCGGCACGGCCAGGGCGGTTATCGTCAGCATGACATCGTGCCTGCCTATCTGCAGCGCATTGTGGATGATGTTAAACTCGCCCGCCCGCTCAGGATCGTGGTGGACAGCGGCAATGGAGTAACTGGCGCGCTGGCGCCCGAACTGTATCGCCGGCTTGGCTGTGAGGTGACTGAACTGTTTTGTGACGTTGATGGCACCTTCCCCAACCATCACCCCGACCCCTCCGTACCGGAAAATCTGCAGGACGTTATTCGCACACTAGCCACCACTGATACTGAAATCGGCTTTGCCTTCGATGGTGACGGGGATCGCCTGGGCGTTGTCACCAAAGATGGCAGCATCATTTTTCCGGATCGGCAGCTTATGCTGTTTGCAGCCGATGTGTTATCCAGAAATCCCGGCGGCCAGATCATTTACGATGTCAAATGCACACGCACGCTGGCTCCATGGATTACGCAACACGGTGGTAAACCGGTCATGTGGAAAACAGGGCATTCCTTTATCAAAGCCAAGCTGAAAGAAACTGGCGCATTGCTGGCCGGCGAAATGAGCGGTCATATTTTCTTCAAAGAACGCTGGTACGGATTTGACGATGGCCTGTACGCAGGTGCACGTCTGCTGGAGCTGCTAAGCAAACAGACTGATCCGGCTGCAATATTGCACGCCCTGCCTGATACGGTTAACACACCGGAACTGCAGATTAAACTCAACGAAGGGGAAAATCATGCTCTGATCGCTCAGCTTCAGCAGGAAGCTGATTTTCCCGAAGCCGATCAGGTGATTACGATTGATGGCCTGCGGGTGGAATACAACGACGGATTTGGCCTGATCCGGGCATCCAACACCACCCCGGTCGCGGTACTGCGCTTTGAGGCAGATAATCAGGCAGCACTGGAGCGTATCCAGCAGGATTTCCGCCGGGTTATTCTGCACACAAAGCCGGATGCCAGCCTGCCTTTCTGATTCGGCATCACTCGTACAACTGTTTTTCCTGCCGTGAAAATCGCGCTTGCTCAGATCAACTGTACAGCAGGCGATCTGAGCGGAAATTTATCCCGACTGCGGCATGCCTGTCACCAGGCCAAAACAGCCGGAGCAGATCTGGTCATCGCCCCGGAAATGGCACTGTGCGGCTACCCCCCGGAAGACTGGCTGCTGCGCAGGGAATTTATATCCGCCTGCCACCAGGCACTGGCTGATCTTACTGCACAAATACAGGATGTCGTGCTGACAACCGGTCATCCATACAGCATGGACGGCCATCTGTTCAATGCTGTTTCCGTCATCCGGGATGGTCGCCTGCTGGCCACCCACTACAAACAACACCTGTCCTCCGGTTTGCTGCTGGATGAACCACGCTATTTCACCGCCGGCAGCCAGCCCTGCATATTTGCATACCATGGCACCCGCTTCGGGTTAACGACCTTCTCCGATTACCAGCACCCGGTACACCTGCAGTCACTTCATTCCGCTGGTGCGCAGATTCTGCTGGTTACGGATGCCTCCCCCTACACTATTGGCGGTCAGGCCGATCGCTACCGGATCGTGCGTGCAGGGATCGCACAAACCGGCTTGCCAACGATTTATATCAACCAGGCAGGCGGACAGGATGAACTGGTTTTCGATGGCGCATCATTCGCAATGGATCGTTGCGGCAAACTCGCCTGCCAGTTGCCTGTTTCCGAAGAAGCATTCGGTCTGATCGAAATTCACGGCAACGGATCGATTTCCGGCCAGTGCCTCCCCTTGCCGAACCAGGTCGAAGGAATTTACACCACATTAAAGCTGGGATTACATGATTTCATTACTAAAAACGGATTCCCCGGCGTATTGGTCGGCCTGTCGGGAGGCGTTGATTCCGCGCTGGTACTGGCAATTGCGGCAGATACGCTCGGCACTGAAAATGTCAGTACCGTAATGATGCCCTCTCCCTACACGGCTGACATCAGTATCCAGGACGCACGAGCCATGGCAGACAATCTGGGTGTACACCATATCAGCCTGCCGATTACGCCGTTGTTTGACCAGTTTCAGCGAACATTGCAAGCCGGGCTGAAGATCCCCTCATCTTCCGGCCCCCAAACCACACTGGAGAATCTGCAGGCACGTATCCGCGGAACACTGCTGATGGCGCTGTCCAATCAGACCGGCAGACTGGTGCTGACCACCAGCAACAAATCCGAAACTGCCGTAGGCTACAGCACGTTATACGGAGACATGGCCGGTGGATTCTCGATTCTCAAGGATGTCAGCAAAACACGGGTTTATCAGCTTTGCAATTATCGCAACCGGATTTCACCTGTCATCCCGGAACGTATCCTGCAGCGCCCGCCTTCCGCTGAATTGCGGCCTGATCAGACTGATCAGGACAGCCTCCCGCCTTACGAAATACTGGATGCAATCATCGGGGCATACGTGGAAAACACCCTGTCAGCGGATGAAATCATTGCACAGGGATATCCCGCAGAAACTGTCCGGCGCGTACTGCGCATGATCCACTCCTGTGAATACAAGCGCCGCCAGGCCGCGCCAGGTATCCGGATCACCCGGCGTGATTTCGGCCGATCATGGCGATTTCCACTCACCTGCAAATTTCCGGGCTGAATAACCCGCATACCTTCCAACATTCACGGTACCGGCTGCCGATCTGCTGATTACTGATACGGTGGAACTCAATTTACAGCCAACTATCAAATGCAACATGAAATTCCACTACCTTTTCATCATTGTGCCCCTGCTGTTTCCCGCCCATATTTTTGGACAGGAATTGCCTGATCTGGGCGACGTTTCCCAGGCCAGCGTCACTCCCCGCCAGGAACGGCAAATCGGCATACAGATCATGCGCGAAATCCACGCAGATTCCAGTTATCTGGATGATCCTGAAATTGCCGATTATCTGACACGGCTCGGCAGCCGCCTGATTTCCGCCGCCGGCCAGATCAGCCACGATAACCCGTTTGAATTTTTTGCCATCAACGATTCTTCAATCAACGCCTTTGCTCTCCCGGGAGCTTTTGTCGGAGTTCATAGCGGCCTGATTACCGCAGCACAAAATGAATCAGAACTGGCAGGCGTCCTGGCGCACGAAATTGCCCACGTCACGCAGAAGCACCTCGCCCGCATGATTTCCGGTACCCCTTATCTTGGCATACTCGGATCGATTGCTGCACTGGCGATCGCCATTCTTGCCTCCCGCTCCAACCCCAACGCCGGCCAGGCAGTTCTGGCAACCGCTCAGGCGGGGTACATCCAATCCCAGTTGAATTTCACACGCAAACATGAAAAAGAAGCTGACCGTGTCGGATTCAACATGCTCGTCAGGGCGGGGTTTGACCCGCACGGCATGTCATCCTTCTTCGAACACATGCAACATGCCAGCCGGTACTATGAAAATGGAATTCCATCCTACCTCATGACCCATCCGGTCACGCATGAACGGATTGCCGACATCCAGAACCGTACCCGAGAACTGGGTTACCGGCAGGTTCCGGACAGCCTGGAGTTTCATCTCGTTCGTGCCAAAATTCGTGCTTCCCAGGGTAACCCGGTTTCTGTCATCAATGAATTCAAGGCACGCCTGCAGGATAAACGTTATATCAACGAAGTTGCTGAACGTTACGGGCTGATTCACGCCCTGCTGCGAGGAAGACAATTCAAACAGGCTGATGAAGCGTTAAATACGCTGTACCGGGTCATTCAATCCGATACCTCAGCACAACCGCTTAAAAATCACCAGCTGGGAAAATCCATTCGGGTAGAAGGCGATTATCTGCAATCCGCCGCGATGATTGAAACACTGGCCGCCCGCGTCAAACTGGATAATGGACAAACCGATGATGCCTTCCGGCTGTATCAGGCCGCACTGCGCTCTTTCCCGCATTATCGCGCCCTGGTTTACGATTACACCGATGCATTGCTGAAACACAAAAATCCGCAAGCCGCACTGGATTTCATCAACAGCCAGTCCCGGTTCATTCATGACGATATCCGGCTCTACCGGCTTACCGCACAATGCCATGCCGCACTGGGTAACGCCCTGTTGCAACATCAGGCTGAAGCTGAGGCACTGATCCGCGAGGGCAACCTCCGGGCTGCTGTCGAACAGCTCCAGGTTGCCCTGCGCCACAAACATGATGATTTTTACCAGTTATCCAGTGTAGAAGCCCGTTTGCGGCAGATCAAAGAGCTTGTGGCGGCTGAAGAAAAGAAATAAAGGAATACTGCATACCCCCGCAACATGCTCATTAGTATCCGGAGCTCTGATAAACGCCTGTAACAGCATCCAGCACCCTGAGTTCAGCCGTGGCAGCAGACGGCCGGCTGCGGCGAACAATCAGATTTCAAGTTCACGAATACGTTTCTCTGCCTGGTTATGCGTGATTTTCGGTCTTTCAAAGCCTTTTTCAACCACCTTGTCCCGATGGCTGATTTTCAGTGATTTCTCTGTTCCGCCATTCGCTGATTTGACTGCTTCGATAAATTCCTGTTCAAGCTGATAGTAGGCACTAATTTGCCGATAGGCAGCAATTAACTCTCTTTTTACTGACGCCATTTCCTCTTTGGTTTTTGCCATATCAGCAGTAGCTTTGACGCTTTTATAACCAAAATATGCAGTGATGGCTGAGCCAATAACCGTCGCCAGCGCAACAATCAGAGAAGTACCAAGGGTAGTGAGTGTCTGTGCATCCATAAATGATATCTGAACAGGGCTAATCGACAGGTACGGCTTCTCACAGGTCCGGTGGAATAACAGGGCGGACCCCGCCACCCGGACTTTCCACCATACTGACTGAAAGCACTTATAGCAGACCAGTGGAATTGGCCCGGATTCCGGCAGTGGCGAACGCTGTACCGACCATGCTCAGCGTGCCGGCTGGAACTCGAATGGATCGGCTCGCACAAAATAATCCGAAACCTCACCCGAGAGGATGCGTGTCATGTCCTCTCCAAGCTCAAGTTTCCGCACCGGCGCTCCCTTTGACAGGTTGAGCTTTGCCATGTCGATCCAGAACACGCTGGGTGAGAGCACTGACTCCACATAATAACGGCGATCCTTGTGGTCAGCTACGACCCGCCAGCGGGTGGTCGAGAGGTTGGGCTGATCAGCGATGCTGACACCCCAGGGAACTGAAGTCTGACGAATTACGCTGAATACGGCGGCCGCGGCAATGCGCGGGTCAGCACTCTGCACAACCGAATTGATGTAGTGATGCGCCCGCACAAAACGGTCGGCGGCACGTACCGTACCGGGTAAAAACTCGCGCGGATTCACACGCTGCCAGTACTCAAGAACGGCAAGCTGGCGTTCATATGTCGGCTCGTTCGTCATAACCTGGTACTGGCGATCGTGGTGGATCACCATCTGACCGGCGACAAACTCAATCACAGCACTATCACCACTGGCGTCAGACATCGAGACATGTACTGTTGCGCCTCGCCCGGGAGGACCTACCGGCACCTCGCCGCTGACGACAAGGACAGGGCTGGAGCGCAGCTCCGCCACCGCCCCGGCTACGGTCGCATGGCGATCAAGCAGATACTGTGGAAAGATCGATACCGAGATGCGTGGTGTCTTGCCATCCTCTTCAGGATAGGTGGCTTCCACCTCCCACAGCAGGTTTACTGCAAGACCTGCTTCATTCATCCCGTCAGCAGTGGAAATATCATAGCCCGAGACGATCAGACTGCCATATTGCGACGTCCATTTCACCGAACGTGCGCCGGCCACCCCCTCTCGCGCCATCCCGCGCGGAAAGACCCAGAGGTTGCTGACCATAGGTAACTTCCAGTCCATGCTCCGGCCGGTAAGGATACGGCCCTCCGGGCCCAGGTAGACAGCACGAGTGCAGGCCTCGGCCACGGACGCGGCCAGTAGCGAAACCACAACGGTAACTGTAACAACTGCCCGTCGGGAAAGAAGCATGAGGCAGCTGTTTCTGTTCATGATCATGGGAAAGTACTCCTGTAAATGAGTTAGATGCAATAGCGCGGTACTGCGGCCCGACGTCAAAAATCACCGGGCGACAAAGTGCAGCTTTTCAGCAGTCCGGCTGGCAGACCTGTTGCATGATGCGATTGTGCCAGTGCAATTGCCGCCTGAATGGCAGTGCATGCCTGCGGACTGTTCTTTCAGCAAGTCGAGCCACTACAGTAGGGCCGGCACCCTTTATACCCGGCAAAACCTTATGTTTTTCCGGTGGGAATGGCATGGGTATCCTCCATTGTGCATGACATTTAATGTAAGAAATCGCCGTAGTGGCAAAATCGCGAAGGAGATCTGTAAATGCCGCTTGCAGGCGGGTCCGGTTGACCGAAAGTCAGGAGCCGCAATGATGTCATAACTCGACCCCGACGCGACGAAGCAGCGGCAAGAGAGCCAGATAGCATATTGCTGTGGCAGCAGAGGAAAAAACAAGGCTGAGCCAGAAGCCCATACCGTACCTGAGCAGGAGCGGCAACAGCAGGAAAAACACGAGCGAGGGAAGGACAAGCCAGAATATCTGGCTGGAAAGTTGAGCAATCTGGCTGGAAGGAGAAGCCTCCATATGCAGCCAGATAAAGGCGAGTAACGAGGTTAGCGGAAGCGATGCGATTAACGCCGCAAAACCTGTGGAGCGTTTAGCGACCTCGGAAACCGCCACTATAACCAACGCCGAGATGATAACTTTGAGCACGTAATAGAGCATGGGATTCATGATCTAACGTAACGTATATGTATATGACATTTTGTTTAATAATTCCGGGGCTGATGCTGTACAACTTCAATGCTAAATCAGTTACTGATCTGTATTTAATCATAAATAACATCGTGAACAGGACAATTCCCGCGGGCAGATACGATAATGTCACCGGCCATCAACCGCCTGTCTGGCATGCGGCTGATGGCAGCAGTGAGATTACACGTCAGGGGTGCTGAATTGACATGCGGCAAGACCGTGATACATAACGGCAAAGGCGTGGTTAAAACCTGCCGGATAATTTGTAATATTGGCAATATTGGCCGGATAAAAACAAACTGAATCAAAAAATCATTGCTAATCATATAAGTACCAACTGGTGATCAACAGTATAATTAACAGGATAAGACCCAATAAAAGCAATCTGCTGAAGTTTGCCTGCCTGCGTATTTATCCGGAATAATTATCCGGTATCAGCCGTCTGATCTAACCTGGCTGGAACTCCCGGCCACATCATTTTTTAACTGTTACTGTTACCCGAAGATGAACAGCGAGAATCTCCTTCTTCTCCTGATAGCATTGCCTTTTGCCGGAAGCATCCTGGCAGCCCTGCTGCCAGCCAATGCCCGTAACATGGAAGCCTGGCTGTCCGGCATTATCATGCTGAGCTCGTTTGCCATTGTTGCCGGTCTTTATGCCCCTGTCTCTGCAGGAAATATCCTGCGTTACGGGATTGAATGGCTGCCCGCGTCCGGTCTGGATTTCACCCTCAGGATGGATGGTTTTGCGTGGATGTTTTCGATGCTGATCACCGGTATCGGGTTTCTCGTGGTGCTTTACGCCCGTTATTACATGTCCCCGCAAGATCCGGTGCCACGTTTCTTTTCCTTTCTGCTGGCGTTTGCCGGTGCCATGCAGGGTGTAGTCATTTCGGGCAACCTGATTCTGCTGGCCATTTTCTGGGAACTCACCAGTATCCTGTCATTCCTGCTGATCGGCTACTGGCACCATAACGCGGCAGCACGCGAAGGTGCACGCATGTCGCTGATCATCACGGGAGCCGGTGGACTCTGCCTGCTTGTCGGGCTGATTCTCACCGGTTACATCGTCGGCAGTTATGATCTCGACCGTGTTCTGGCTGCAGGCGACACAATCCGGGAGCATGAGCTCTACGTCCCCATGCTGGTACTCATCCTGCTGGGTGCACTGACCAAAAGCGCGCAGTTTCCGTTCCATTTCTGGCTGCCCAACGCCATGTCTGCACCCACACCGGTATCGGCCTATCTGCATTCAGCCACAATGGTAAAGGCAGGTGTGTTTCTGCTCACCCGGCTGTGGCCGGTATTGTCCGGCACTGACGAATGGTTTTTCATACTCGGGCTGGCAGGTATGAGCACACTGCTGCTCGGTGCCTGTTTCGCCATCTTCCAGCAAGATCTCAAAGGACTGCTTGCCTATTCAACCATCAGCCATCTCGGTCTGATCACCACACTGCTGAGCCTGGGCAGTCCGCTGGCTGCTGTTGCAGCGATTTTTCACATGATGAATCACGCCACCTTCAAGGCATCTTTGTTCATGGCTGCCGGTATCATCGATCATGAAGCCGGGACACGCGATATGCGCAAGCTGAGCGGGCTGTTCAGCTATATGCCCGTCACGGCAACACTTGCTATGGTCGCCAGTGCCGCTATGGCAGGCGTACCGCTTCTCAACGGATTTTTATCGAAAGAAATGTTTTTTGCCGAAACACTTGAGCAGCACTCCGGTTCGGTGCTGGATGGCGCGCTTCCCTACGTCGCCACAATCGCCGGTGCTTTTGCCGTAACCTATTCTGTGCGGTTCATTCATACTGTTTTTTTTGGTCCCGAACCACAGGCGCTCCCTCGTACACCCCATGAACCTCCTCACTGGATGCGGCTGCCGATTGAATTTCTGGTACTGGCCTGCCTCATCGTCGGCATGATTCCCGGCATGACCATTGGCCCCTACCTGCATACTGCCGTCACCTCTGTCCTGGGTGAGCGCACACCGCAATACAGCCTGGCAATATGGCACGGTGTCAATACTCCGCTGATCATGAGTACGATTGCACTCATCAGCGGAGTATTGCTCTACCTGATCCTGGGAAATTATCTGGCCCGCTGCGAAGATGGCCCGCCCGGCATACGCCACCTCAAAGGTCAGCATATTTTTGACAAGATGCTGGTTACGCTTTCGTGGCGATGGGCACGCCGGCTGGAAGAATTTTTTGGCACACACCGCCTGCAGCCGCAACTGTTTCTGATCGTACTGGTCGCATTAATTGCCGGCAGCTGGCCGTTCCTTGGAAAACAGACTGATTTCAGCCAGCTGTCGCTCACCGGAACTGACCCCGTTTTTGCCATATTGTGGG